>JAJPII010000031.1 GCA_021324825.1 Spartobacteria bacterium
GACGCCGCGCCCGGTCGCTTCGCGGCGCCCGGCGGAGCCGCCGATGGAGACCGGCTTGCCCGTGACGATCTCCGGCACGGCATATCCCTTGTAGACGGAATAGGTGTCCATGAACCAGGCCATGACTTGTTCGTTGGTGCCCATGTCCGGGCCGATGATGTCGGTATGCGAGCCGACGAACGGGATCATCTCCTGCATGTAACGGCGGGAAAGGGCCTCCAGTTCCCGCACGGAGAGTTTACGGGGATCGACCGCCACGCCGCCCTTCGCGCCGCCGTACGGGAGGCCGGTGAGGGCGCATTTCCAGCTCATCCACATCGAGAGCGCGGCGACTTCGCCCAGCGATACGGCGGGATGAAAGCGGACGCCCCCTTTCGTCGGCCCAAAGGCGAGATGATGCTGGACGCGATAGCCGGTGAAGACGTCGATGCGCCCGTCGTCCATGCGAACGGGGAGCGATACGGCGACGGCGCGCTTCGGATAGAGGAGCCGCTGCCGGAGATTGTCATCCAGGTTCAAATAATCGGCCAGGAGCCGGAACTGCTCGCAAGCCATGTCATAGGCTGGGTCCGCGTAGATGCTCTGGCTCATTGGTTATTTTTTGGGACGCGACAGGTCGTAAAGCGCGCCCCAGTCCCCGCCGGCTATTTCAAGGCATTCATCCTTCCACGGCTCGCGGGAGCCGGCATAGCCTTCGTCGTCCTTTGCTTCCTCGCGATCACCCCAGAAGAGATAGCGCACTTTCAGGCGCGCGGCAACGGCCCGCCAATCCGGCCCGCCCATCATGAGACGCTTCAAAGACTCCTCCCGGCCCTTGTAGTCGTAGCCGTGGCTCCAGAGATGGGCGGGATAGCCCATCACCATCGCGTGGCCCAGCAGCAGCAACGGATGGTTGTAGGTCGCGGAGCCGGCGAAGACCGCGTCCGGGGGCAGGCCGCGCACGGCCGTTTTCACGCCTTCGAGTTCGGACCGCTTCGCGAACTCGTATCCCTTGTGGGTCTGGTCAACGCCCCCGAGCAGCGAGATGAATCCTGAAAAGAAAAGCGCGAAGCACATCGCGGCGCGCGCGGGGAACGGCCAGCGCGCGATCATGTTTTCCCAAAGGAACGGCAGGAGGGCGAGATAACACCAGAGGATCAGCTTGATGTTATCCCACTCCCAAGGCGCGAGCATGACGACGCACGCGAAGAGAAAAATGGCCGCGCACGGCAGGACAAAGGCCGCGGCCGGCCTGTTTCCCCCGCCCTGCCGCCACGCGCAGAGAAGCGTCGCGGCGAGCATCGCCGCCGGGATTGGCAGGATGCCGAAGTTGCCGAACCAGTAGGTGAAAAAGTTGTCGTCCCCCTGTGTCCACGGGCCGTTTTTCGTCAGGTCGATGACGTGGATG
Organism: Spartobacteria bacterium; assembly: GCA_021324825.1. Classification (GTDB taxonomy): domain Bacteria; phylum Verrucomicrobiota; class Verrucomicrobiia; order Chthoniobacterales; family Chthoniobacteraceae; genus JAJPII01. The sequence continues at coordinate 1,388 of JAJPII010000031.1, forward strand.
ATCGAGCCGCCGCTGGAGAATCCGCAGACGATCCCGACGAGAACCGTTGCCGGGACAACGGACCACGCGACCAGTTTCAGGAGCGGAATCCTGGGGCCGGTTGTCACGAACCAGAAACCGAGCAGCAAGGAGAGGAAGACGAAGGTGTGGACGTGGAAGAGCGGCATCGTGCCATAGAGGAGGACTTCCAGCGCCAGCGGGATGCGCCCCGGTTTTCCGCGGAAAAACCGATCCCGCCAGGAAGCGAGCAGCAACAGCCCCGCGGGCAAGGCGTAGAGCAGGCCGCGCTGCGTCACGAACAACGCGAGCGGGATGCTCTTCCATGCGTGGTCAGCCTGGTAATCCTTTATAATTCCCGTGCGAAAAACCTCGAACCCGTACAAGCCGCCGTTGAAAAGAAATCCGGCGAGCGTGAAAGCGCCGCCCCATTCATAGAGCGCCCAGCCCGTGGCGACGCACCCCGCGAGGCCCGTCCAGATGAGGCCGCGAAAGACATCCACGCGGCAGAGAACAAGGAGGCTGTTGAACAGATCGACGCCCACCGGGTAGCGCAGCGGCTGCCCGGGAAAGATCGGCTCCCGGGGCCAGAAGCGGACGCCGTTTGCAAGGTAGTCGATATAGGTGAGATGCAGGGCGATGTCCCCGAGATTGTTGGGCGAGAGGATTTTGATGTCGTCCTCGTCCGCGAAGATGAGCCAGCAAAAAGCCCGGAGCGAAAACAGGACGAAGACCACGATGGGAATCCATTCCCACAACGATTTGGGCTTGCGCGACGGCCGGCCCGTTCGCGCGGCGGCCAGCAACCCCGCTCCCGCGCCCATGCAAAGCGAAACGACGGCCACGCCCCTTCCCAGCCCTCCGAACGGAAAGGCGAGCGCGAGCGCCGTCACGACGGAAACGCACACCGCCGCCAGCAGGGCAGCCGTTCCTCTCATGGCTTTTTCCTTTCCGGGGTGAACTCCGGGTTGCGCCCCGGGAAAAGGGGTTTGAATTTCTCGTAGTCGAGGAAAAGGGTCGAGGCGTCCTGCCCGTCGCGGAGCTGGAGATCGGAGGTGAAATAGCTGTTCTTCAACGCCTTCTCGACCTCGTCCAGGCGCGGCTCATCCACCAGCAGGAACGCGGCGTCCATGTCATCCGGCTTGGTTTTGTCCGAGTAGTAGCCGATGTGCGGGAAATCGCCGAGCAGCCACGGAAGCGGGTGGTAGCTGGAAAGCAGGATGTTTCCCGTCATCTGGTAATTCGCGGGATTCCGCCTGACCATTTTCTCCAGCGGACCGGTGAGATCGTAGACGTCGTCGAGCGTCTGCACGTAGACGTATTTCTGCGCGGAATCGACATAGCGATAGAAATTCAGCCAGATGGAATCGGCCGTCGAGCACGCCAAAAGGAGCGCCGTGCATGCAGTGAAAGAAAGCGACGCTTCCCCCCTCCCCTCCAGCAACCCGGCAATGTCATCGACGAACGCCCCGAACAGAAACACGAACGGCCAGAGGATCGAAACGATGCACCACGGCGTCTTGTAATGGATGATGCTGTAGGCGGTGAGCGCTCCGCAACCGTAAATCGCCAGGAGCCGCAGCAGGCGATTGCTCCCTGGCAACAGCCAGCGGAGGGAGCACCCGAAGCCGATAAGAGCGGGCCATTCGTAGATCGCCATCAACTGAAGCCAGTACGGCCACGCCTTCTCGTGCCCGTGGCCTTCCTTGCCGGTCTTGATCCATTCCCGGAAGGTTTGGCACAGGCCTTTCAGCGAAGGGAAATCGAGAAATCCCCCCGAATAGAAAAAGAGGATCAGCCCCGCGCAAACGAGCAGGACGAGCGCGAGATCACGCCCGGTCCATGCGCGCCGCGCGCGCGGCGGCGCGGAGGAAGGAGAAAACCGTTCGAGAGCGAAGACGCATATCCCCGCCAGGACAAAGCAGCCGATATGGATGACGTACGTCTCCTTGGTCAAGATCATCCCGGTCACGCCGAGGCCCGCGGCCCAGAGGCTCCGCGCGTTCCCCCATTGCCAGAGGCCGGCGGCGCCCCACACGGCCAGGATCATGAAAAAGACCAGCCACGCTTCGTGGATGGCGTAGCGCGAATAGAAGACGCAACCGGGGGACACGGCCATCGCGTACGCGGCGAACAGGCAGACGCGCCGTCCCAGGAACCGGTCGAAGCGGGTCACGAGCCAGACGCTCGCCACGCCGATGGCGGCAACGGGAAACCGCAACGCCCAGATGTGCCTGCCAAAGAGTATCTGGAAAATAAAAAGGACGTAGAAATGGAGCGGCCCGTGGTAATTCGCCGGGTCGTAGCGGTAGAACCCTTTCTTGATCATTTCGTCGACGAACCAGCCGTTGACGCCCTCGTCGAAGTGCGGCGGCTTCATCCCGAGCAGCAGAAAACGGAGGCCAGCCGCCAGCAACACGGGGGCGATGCAGTCCCAATCCCTATTCGAGCGCGCGTCCAAATTCATGCGGCTCTTACATAGCGGGAATCCGCGCCAAACCGAAAGCCGGAAAAAGTTCTGGCCCCGCCGGGGATGGCGTTGCTACAAGGTTTACCCATGCGTTTACTTGTAACGGGCGGCTGCGGGTTCATCGGGAGCAATTTCATTCGTTATGTCCTCGGTCATTACGGCCCCGAGTTTATAACGAACGTCGACGCGCTCACCTACGCGGGGAACCAGCGCAACGTCGCGGGCCTCGCGGAGAAATACGGCGAACGTTACGAGTTCGTCCAGGCCGACATCGCCGACGTGGCCGCCATGGACGCGTTGATGAAGCGCCACCGCTTCTTCGCCGTGGTGAATTTCGCCGCCGAATCGCACGTGGACCGCAGCATCGACTCGCCGGGGCATTTCATCCACGCGAACGTCGTCGGCACGGGCGTGCTGCTCGACTGCGCGCGGCGGCACGGCGTCCGGCGCTTCCTGCAAATCTCGACGGATGAAGTCTACGGCTCGCTCGGGCCGGAAGGGCGGTTCACGGAGAAATCGCCGCTCGAGCCCAGCTCCCCCTACTCCGCCAGCAAGGCCGGGGCCGACCTTCTCGCGCTCGCCTGCCACAACACTTACAAGCAGGAAGTCGTCATCACCCGCTGCTCGAACAACTACGGCCCGTATCAATTCCCCGAAAAGCTCATCCCGCTCATGATCATCAACGCCATCGGCGACAAGCCGCTGCCCGTCTATGGCGACGGCCTCAACGTGCGCGACTGGATCCATGTCGAAGACCATTGCGCCGCGGTCTTCGCCGTGCTGCTGGACGGCAGGCCGGGCGAGGTCTACAACGTCGGTTCCGACGGCGAGATGACGAACATCGAAGTCGTGAACATGATCCTCGAGCGGCTCGGCAAATCCAAAGACCTCATCCGCTACGTCACAGACCGGCTCGGGCACGACCGCCGTTACGCGATCGATTCCTCGAAGATACGCAACGAGTTGAACTGGAAGCCGCTTCACCGTCCCGACAAAGGCATACGCGAAACGGTCGATTGGTACGTGGCCAACCGCAACTGGTGGGAACGCTGATGGCCCGGCTTCTCATTCTCGGAAGCGGCGGCCGCCTCGGCGCGGCGCTGGCCCGGCTCTACGAAAAGGACTTTGAAGTCACCGGGCTCAATCGGGCCGCCGTCGACCTCAGTTCCGGCGAGGCGATAGAGCAAGCCGTCGGCCCGCTTTCCTCGCTTTCCTTCGACGTGCTGGTAAACTGCGCGGCGCTCACCAACGTCGACTACTGCGAGACGCACGAGGCGGAGGCGATGCGGATAAACGCGCACGCCGTGGGCGAGATCGCGCGCCTCTGCGAAAAGAAGCGCGCCCGGATGATTCACATCAGCACGGACTACGTCTTCGACGGCGCGAAGACCACGCCTTACGTCGAGGAAGACCCGGCGGTTTCCATCAGCGTTTACGGCGAATCGAAGCTCCGGGGCGAAGAAGAGCTTCTCGCCGCCTCGGGGCGGCACCTGGCGGTGCGGGTCTCGTGGGTGTTCGGCCCCGACCGCCCGAGCTTCATCGACGGCATCCTGAAGCGGGCCGAGGCGGAGGAGCGCGTGGACGCCATCGGCGACAAATATTCCACCCCCGCCTACACGCTGGACATCGCCGAATATCTGCGCCCCTTCCTGGTGGATGTCCCTGAAGGCGGCTTGCTGCACATCTGCAACTCCGGCGAATGCAGCTGGCAGGAATACGGCCAATATGCGCTCGACTGCGCCGCGCGCGCGGGCGCGCCGCTCAAAGGCCGGAAGGTCGAGCCGCTGTTGCTGAAGGATTTGAAGGCGTTCGTGGCGAAGCGCCCGGTGTACACCGTCCTCTCGACGGAGAAGCTGACGCGGCTCACGGGCGTCAAACCGAGGACGTGGCAGGACGCCGTCGCGGCCTTCGTCGCGAAAAAATACGCTTGATCCGCTTGACCCGGGCCCGCTTCCGGTTTAAACAAGGCGCGTGAATCTGTTTTCATCCATCACCGTGGCAGCCAAAGCCTCGCGGCTCATGGCTGTCGCCGTCGTTATTGTCGACGGCTCCGGCAGTGGGGGAAACGTCTAGTTCACTCGACAGGAACTCTTCGACAACCCGCGACCGGAAAACGGCGGCGGGTTTTTTGTTGCCCGCGCCTTCCCGGAAGCAACAACACCAAAAACCAAATGCAACGAGAACCCTTGACCCACAACAGTATAACCGAAAGCGAGTGCAACGCGCTGATCCTGGCCCGCGCCTACGAACAGGCGGGCATGTCCGAAGCGCGCGCCTGGGAGGCCGCCCTGGCGGACCTGGCCGCCGGCTTCGGCTTCCGCGAAGAAGAATCCGCCTTGACCGCCTGAGGAGATGCTCTTAGGTAGGGCGGTTATTTTATGAGCCGCCTTTTCCGGAACGCCGCCGCGTGGACCGCTCTCGCGGTGCTCCTCTTCGCCAACCCCGCCTGGGCCAAAAGGAAAAGGCCGGCCGCCGCCACCCCTTCGCCGGACGACACGGAATACTCCGATGCGGCGGCGGCGGCGATGCCCGTCGTCTCGATTTCGAGCGGCGTGCCGACCGTCCACGCGCAGGCCGTGATGGTCATCGACGCCTGGACCGGGCGCGTCCTCTTCGAGAAGAACGCGGACGAACACCGCCCGCCCGCGAGCACGCAAAAGCTCCTTACATCGCTCATCGTGTCCGAGGCGGGAAACCTCGACAGGGAGGTGACCGTGCAGCCGAGCGACACCTGGGCGGAGCCGACGAAGCTGAACTTCCAGCCGGGCGAGCGGTACGAGCGCTTCCAGTTGCTCCAGGTGCTTCTGGTTCACAGCATGAACGACGTCGCCCGCTGCCTGGCGCGGGATAACGCGGGAAGCATCGAAGCCTTCGCGGACAAGATGAACGAGAAGGCCGCCGAACTCGGCATGGCCAACTCGCATTTCGTGAATCCCAACGGCCTGCCGGCGCCGGGCCAGTATTCGTGCGCGCGGGACATGGCGCGCGTGGCGCAGGCCGCGTACGCGAACCGGGTCTTGCGCTCCATCGTCTGCCTGAAGAGCATCGCCTTCCGCTACGCGGACGGGCGCGTGCGCGAATTCAAGAATACAAACAAAGTTTTACGCGGCTTCGCCCTCTGCAACGGGATGAAAACCGGCTACACGGAAGCCGCGGGCCATTGTCTCATCGCGAGCGGGACCAATGGCGGGCGGGACGTGATCGTGGTGGTGCTGGGGGATAACAATCAGGTCTGGCGGGACGCCTATCTTCTGCTCTCCTGGGGGCTCTCGGCATAAGCATCGACCGCCAGCTTGCCGACCTGCGGTCGCGCTCGCTCCTGCGAAGCCTGCGCGAGATCACCGCTGCCAGGAACATGCTCATCACGGTCGACGGGCGGCAGCTCGTCAATTTCTCGTCGAATGATTACCTCGGGTTCGCGGGCGAACCGGCCCTGGCGGAAGCCGCCAAGCGCGCGATCGACGAATTCGGCGTCGGCGCGGGCGCTTCGCGGCTCGTGTGCGGCACGCTCGCTCCGCACGCGGCGCTGGAACGGCGGCTCGCCGAATTCAAGAACACGGAGGCGGCCCTCGCGTTCTCCAGCGGCTACGCGACGGCGGTCGGGACGCTCGGCGCGCTGGCCGGGAAGAACGACGTCGTCATCCTCGACAAGCTCTGCCACGCCTCGCTCGTCGACGGCGCGCGCCTCAGCGGCGCCAGCCTCCGGGTCTTCCCGCACAACCACCTGGGGAAACTGGAAAGCCACCTCGCCTGGGCGCGCAAGAACGAGCCCGCGGCCCGCGTCATCGTCGCCACGGAGTCGGTCTTCAGCATGGATGGCGACCGCGCGCCGTTGCGGGAGATCGCCGGGTTGAAGGAACGCTACGGCGCGCTTCTGCTGCTGGACGAAGCGCACGCGGTCGGCGTCATCGGGCGGCACGGCCAGGGGCTGGCCCAGGAAGAAGGCGTGGAGGTCGACATCCAGATGGGCACCTTGAGCAAGGCCTTGGGCGCGGGCGGCGGCTACATCTGCGGGAAGCGGAATCTCATCGACCTGCTGATAAACCGGGCGCGCAGCTTCATCTACTCCACAGCCCCTCCCCCGGCGGTCGCCGCCGCCGCGCACGCCGCCGTCGATCTGCTCGCCTCCGACGCGGGCGAAGAGCGGCGGCAAAAACTTTGGGCCAACCTCGGGCGATTCGCGGAGAACCCGGCGAGCGCCATCATCCCCATCGCCATCGGCGGCGAGGATACGGCGCTGGCGGCGGCCCGCTGGCTCTTCGAGGTCGGGTTCTTCGTCCCGGCGATCCGGTATCCCACCGTGGCGAAAGGGACGGCCCGGCTGCGGGTGACCCTCTCCGCCAAACACACGCCCGAACAAGTCGCGGCCCTTGCCGAAGCGCTGGGAACCCTGCAACAAAAGTTCGCCCTCCACGGGAAAATGCCTGGCTGAAAACTTGCGCGAATGAAGGCCGGGCGTAGATTTTTCTCATGAAAACGATCTCGGTGACTCTTCCTGTGTTTGGCCTGGTCATCGCGACGCGGGCCGTGCTGGCGGGAGGGCTCGCGCTGATCCTCGCGGACAGGCTTGACCAGGAACAGCGCAAGGCGGTCGGCTGGACGATGTTCCTGATCGGAGCGGCCAGTTCCATCCCGCTGGCGTTCCAGGTTTTTGGCGGGAAAAATCTTGGCTGACAACGCCTCCGCCTTTGGGCTATGGATGGGGCGATGTTCATCCGCATCCTCGCAGCCGTCCTCGCGATTGGCGTCCTCCCTGCCGCGCGGGCCGCTTCCGATTCCCGCCTCACGCCGGAGCAGATCGCGGCGGCGACAAGGGTCGACTCCGTCACCGTCCCGACGCCGGGCGAACTCTTCGCGGCGATAAACAAGATCGGCAAGCCGAACTGGCAGGGCCAGTACAGGAAGCCGCTCGATATGGCGTTTTCGAGCCGCCCGCAGATCGCGCTGAATCTCGGGGGGCTGGTCGCCGACGGCTACATCGCGGTCGAGGCGGAGGACAGCCAGCAGGTCAAGAACATCGGCAAGGACATCGAGACGCTCGCGAAGGGCCTGGGGGTCAGCCAGAATATCCTGAGCCGCGGCGGCAGCATCACGGAATTCGCGGAGAATAACGAATGGAGCGCGCTGAGGGAGGAGCTGGAGGCGACGCAGAACGAAGTGAAAATGGCGATGGAGGAACAGCACGACGACGACCTCGTGGCGTTGGTAAGCCTGGGAGGCTGGATTCGCGGCGCGGAGGCGGTCAGTTCCTGGATCGCGAAAAACTACACGCCGGAGAACGCCAAACTCCTGCGCCAGCCCGCGCTTGTCGCCTATCTGCGCGGTAAGATCGGCGCCCTTTCCGGCAAGGTGCGGGACGATCCGCTCGTCGGGAAAGTGAATCGCGAGCTGGAGCGGATGGAGTCGCTCGTCTCCTTCCCGCGCGACAAGTCGGCGGCCCTCGGCGACGTGAAGAAACTCAATGACGCGGCGAGCGCGCTGGAAAAAGACATCGCGGGAAAGAAAGAATGAGAACCGCGATCCTCTCTCTCCTTTTTGGCGCGCTGCTCGCGGGGGCGGCGCCGGGCGCGACCGACGACGAGGCCGCCGCGCGCAAGACGCTCATGGCGCTTGCCGGAGCCTTTTCCAACGACGGCTTCAAGCTGCGGGACGGCAACTGGACGGGCGCCATCCAGCCCAAGGCGAGCCTCCTCGTCCAGGTTCATCTTTATGCGGGGAACCAGTATTGGTTTTCGGCCGGGGCTTCCCGCCAGGCGAAGAAGCTTTCCCTGAGCGTCTTCGACGAGACGGGCGCCTTGATGAAGAGCGAACCGTACCAGGAGGAGGCGAAGGGCGACGACGGCCCGAAAGCGGCCGCCGGCTTTGCGCCCGCGGTCAGCGGGGCGTATTTTGTGCGCATCCAGGAGACCAAAGGGGACGCCGCCTCCTTTTCATTCAGCTATTCGTATAAATAAAAAAAAATGGCAACCGAAACCGCCAGGACGACCACGAAGGCCGACGGCCCAAGGGTCAAGCAATTCTCGGTGTTCCTGAAAAACAAGGTCGGCGCTTTGCTCGACATCGTAAAACTCCTGAACGAGCACAGCGTCCACGTCCTGGCCCTCAATGTGCAGGACTCGGCGGATTCTGCCATCGTGCGGATCGTCGTGAGCGATCCGGAGCGGGTGCGGGATTTGTTCGGGATACACGACATCCCTTTTTCGCTGACGGAGTTCGTGGTGGTGGAGATGAAGGAAGGCGCCACGGAACTGGGCAAGCTGCTCGCCGCGCTCCTGATGGCCGAGGTGAATATCCACGGCAGTTATTCCCTCCTCTCGCGCCCGCGCGGAAACGCGGCCCTCGCCTTGCACGTCGAGGATAACGATTGCGCGACCGCCGTCCTGCGCAGCCACGGTTTTCGCGTCCTGAGCCAGACGGACATTTCGCGCTAGAAAAAAAATGACGCAGGGCGAACTAAACGCCTCGCTGCCGCGCCTGAAGGAAGCCTTTTCCCGGGCGGCCCCTTTCCGGCATGTGATCATCGACGACTTTCTCGATCCCGCGCTGGCCCGCACGATCCTGGAGGAATTCCCGCGCCCGGGGGAGATGCGGCAGCACGGCGGCGACCTGGCGGTGTTAAAGGGTTTCCAGATCAGCCCGCGGGATGAGCGTTACGCCGCGAAACCCTCTCTGGGAGCCATGTTCGCCTTCCTTCATTCGCTGGAATGGAGGACTTGGGCGGCGGAGTTGTGCGGTGAAAAGGAGCCCCTTCTTTGCGACCCGGACTATATCGGCTCGGGATTGCTGGCGGCGTATGACGATGGGATCCATCGCATCCACCTGGATCGCAACCGGCATCCGAACGGGTTCTTCTATCCGCGCCTCATCCTGCTGCTCTACTTTAACCGGGAGTGGCGGCCGGAATACGGCGGCGCGCTGGAACTCTGGGACAAGCGCATCCGGCGCGCGACGTCGATAGAACCTCTCTTCAACCGCTGCGTTATCTTTGAAAACACCGGGCGCGCGTACCACGGCATCTCCGACGTGCATCTGCCCGCCGGCATGGCGAGGCGGGCGCTGAATTTCTATTACTACACCCCCGATGTCCCCGCGGGAGAAAGAGACGCCTTCATCCACGACACCGAATTTTTCCCGCGCCCGGAAGAGCGCCTCGGCTATTGGATGAAACGCGCCCGCTCGAATTTTCCTTTCGGGCTGGTTTCCGCGCTCATGCATCAATGGAACCCCACCGCGCGGCTGTACCGTTCGATCCGCCGGGCGAAACGCGGCGGCAATAAACCGGAAGCCGGAAACCGGGCCGAGCTTCTAAAGACGTGGCGGCAATATAATAACACGCCCATTCCCGGCCCAACAAACGAATCCCTCGCAAAATGAAACCGTTTAAAGTCTGGCTTGGAAAACCTTATCCGCTTGGAGCCACCTGGCTCGGCAACGGAGTCAACTTCGCGCTCTATTCCGAGAACGCGACCGGAGTCGATCTCTGCCTCTTCGACAGCCCGGACGCCCAGACCGAGCAGGTCCGCATCCATATAAGCGAGCAGTCCGACCAGGTATGGCACGTCTTCCTGCCCGATGTCCGGCCCGGGCAGCTCTACGGCTACCGCGTTTACGGCCCGTACGAACCCGAGGAGGGCCACCGCTTCAACGCCTCGAAATTGCTCATCGACCCCTATGCGAAGGCGATCGCCGGGAAGATCGACTGGAGCGACGAGATGTTCGGTTACCCGATCGGCGGCGAGGAGGAAGACCTGGTGCGCGACACCCGCGACGACGCCTGGGGCGTGCCGAAGTCGGTGGTCGTCGACACTTCCTTTGATTGGGGGGCGGACAAAGCGCCGCTGACGCCGCTGGATGAGTCGATCATCTACGAAGTGCACGTGCGCGGGTTTTCGAAACTCTGTCCGCACATCCCGGAGGAGATACGCGGCACGTACGCGGCGGTGGGGAGCACGTTCGCCATTGACTATTTCAAGAAGCTCGGCGTCACCGCCGTCGAGCTGCTGCCGGTGCACCAATACGTAAACGACAAGATGCTCGTGGACAAAAAGCTCGAGAATTACTGGGGCTACAACACCATCGGCTACTTCGCGCCGGAATCCGGCTACAGCGGCGACGGAGTCGCCGGCGGGCAGGTAAGGGAATTCAAGGAGATGGTGCGGAACCTGCACGCGGCGGGCATCGAGGTCATCCTGGACGTCGTCTACAACCATACCGCGGAAGGCAACCACCTCGGGCCGACGCTTTGTTTCCGGGGCATCGACAACGCCGCGTACTACCGGCTCGTCGCGGAGACGCCGCGCTATTACATGGATTACACGGGCACGGGAAACTCGCTCAACGTCATGCACCCGCGCACGCTCCAGCTCATCATGGACAGCCTCCGCCATTGGGTCACGGAGATGCGCGTGGACGGCTTCCGGTTCGACCTCGCCGCCACGCTCGCGCGGGAGTTGCATGCGGTCAGCAAGCTCTCCGCCTTCTTCGACATCATCCACCAGGACCCGATCATCTCCCAGGTGAAGCTGATCGCCGAGCCGTGGGACGTTGGCGAAGGCGGCTACCAGGTCGGCAATTTCCCCGTCCTATGGGCCGAATGGAACGGCAAGTATCGCGACGCCGTGCGGCGTTACTGGAAGGGCGACGAAGGGCACGTGGGCGAACTCGCGTACCGCCTGACCGGCAGCCCGGACTTGTACCAGACGACGGGCAAACGCCCCTACGCCAGCATCAACTTCATCACCTCGCACGACGGGTTCACTTTGAACGATCTCGTCAGCTACAACGAAAAACACAACGAAGCCAACGGCGAAAACAACCAGGACGGCGACAACAACAACAACTCCTGGAACTGCGGCGAGGAAGGCGCCACCGACGACCCTGAAATCTCCGGGCTGCGCCGGCGCCAGCGGCGGAATTTCCTCGCCACGCTTCTCCTTTCCCAGGGCGTGCCGATGCTTTGCGGCGGCGACGAATCGGGCCGCACCCAGCAGGGCAACAACAACTGCTATTGCCAGAACAACGCATTGAGCTGGCTGAACTGGGATCTCGACGAGAACTCCCGGCGGCTTCTCGATTACACCACCAGGCTCATCCATCTGCGGCGCGAGCATCCCGTCTTCCGCAGGCCGAAATTTTTCCAGGGCCGCAAGATACGCGGTTCCGAGATCAAGGACATCATGTGGTTCGCGACCGGCGGCACGGAGATGACCGACGACGAATGGAACGCTCCCCACATCCGCTGCGTGGCGATGATGCTGAGCGGCGATTCCATGGACGTGAGGGATTACAAGGGCGACCCCATCCACGACGACACCTTTCTCTTCCTCTTCAACGCGCACCACGAGCCGGTCGACTTCTCGCTGCCGGGCGAGGAGGACGTCCGCTGGGAATTGCTGCTCGATACGCGGCTGGAGGAAGGTTTCCTGGAAACGACCAACCTGTGCGCGGCGGGCGACGATCTCCCTGTGGAAGCGCGCTCCCTCTGTCTGCTGAAGTTGAGCGGCGGCGCGGACGCGCACGCGCGCGCGGAGTCGTGGAAAAAGCGGCAGGCGAAACTGAAGGAGAAGGCGCGTGAAAAAAGAGCTTCTTCCGCAAGGCGCTGATCTTTTTGAAGGCGGGGTTCGCTACCGGGTTTGGTCGCCGGAGAATGCGCGCCTGTCCGTCGAGGTAAAGGCCGCGGAGTCGGGCGAGGAAAGGGTCGCGCCGCTCGCGCTGGACGCGGCGGGTTACCACCACGGCATCGACCCCGCGGGCCGGAGCGGCGATCTCTACAAATTCCGCGTCGAAGGCAAGGGCGCCTTCCCCGACCCCGCCTCGCGCTGGCAGCCGCAAGGCGTTCACGGGCCTTCCATGGTCATCGACCCCGCCGCTTATGGCTGGCGGGACGGCGGCTGGAAACGCCCGTCGTTCCGCGACCTTTCCATCTACGAGCTTCACGCGGGCGCGTTCACGCGGGAGGGGACCTTTCTTGCGGCCATCGACAAGCTGGAGCATTTGCGCGAACTGGGAGTCAACGCCGTCGAGTTGATGCCTATCGCCGATTTCCCCGGCGAGCGAAACTGGGGTTACGACGGCGTGGCTCTCTACGCGCCCGCCCGCGCGTACGGACATCCCGACGACCTGCGCGCGCTCGTCGACGCCGCGCACCAGGCGGGTCTCGCGGTGATCCTGGACGTCGTTTACAACCATCTCGGGCCGGACGGCAATTATCTCGGCGCGTACAGCTCGCATTATTTTGACAACGACAAGAAAACGCCGTGGGGCGATTCCTTCAATTTCCATTCCGGCCCCGTCCGCGCCTTGTTTGTGTGCAATCCCGTTTACTGGATGGAGGAATTCCATATCGACGGTTTCCGGCTCGACGCCACGCACGCCATCCGCGACGACTCGCCGCGGCACATTCTCGAGGAGATCGTCGAAGCCATCCACGACCACGGCGGCTTCGCCATCGCCGAGGATGCGCGGAACGAGGCGCGCCTCATCCTGTCGCCCAAGGAAAACGGCTACGGCTTCGACGGCGTCTGGTCGGACGATTTCCACCACGCCGTCCGCGTCCTGCACACGGGCGAGGCGGAATCGTATTTCGAGGACTTCGACGGCACGCGGCGGCAGTTGATCGAGACCTTGCGCTACGGGTGGCTTTTTCGCGGCCAATATTCCGCGCACCAGAAAGCGAACCGCGGCACGGAGTGCAGGCACATCGCCCCGCGCAAATTCGTCCATTGCATCTCGAACCACGACCAGGTGGGCAACCGCGCGTTCGGCGACCGGCTCAGCCAGTCCGTCACCCCGGAGGAATACCGCGCCGCGTCCGCGCTGCTCTGCCTGACGCCGTACACGCCGATGTTCTTCATGGGCCAGGAATGGGCCGCGAGCGCGCCGTTCCAGTTTTTCACCGATCACAATGAGAAACTCGGGGCGCTGGTCACGAAAGGCAGGCGGAATGAATTCAAGGAATTCTCCGCGTTCCAGGACAAGGAGATTCTCGCGCTGATCCCCGATCCGCAGGCGGAGAAGACTTTCCTCGACTCGAAGCTGGATTGGACGGAACTCAGGAAATTCGAGAAACGGGAGGTGTTCGATCTGTACCGCGCCTTCCTCCGCCTGCGGAACACGCACGCCGTCTTCCGGCCGGAATCGCGCGAGACGTGGCGGCTGGAGGAACTCTCCTTCGGCGCGGGCGCGCTCCGTTTCCATGCGCCGGAAGGCGACTGGCTCGTGCTTTTCGATCCCGACGGCGGCGGCGGCGGGGCCCTTTGCGAGGAGTGGATTTGCAAACTCCCGGGCGGCCGCAAGTGGCGGCGGGTCCTTTCGAGCAATGAAAGCCGATTCGGCGGCGCGCTGGCGGAGAGCTTCGAACCCGAAACGCAACGCGTCGATTTCAAAAAGCCCGAAGTCCTCGTCCTGGATTCTCCCCAATGAACGAGCCTCCCTCCGTTCCCACGGCGACTTACCGGCTCCAGTTCAACAAGGATTTCACCTTCCGCCGCGCGCGCGACATCGTCCCGTATCTGCACGATCTGGGCATAAGCCATTGCTACGCGTCGCCCTATTTCCAGACCGCGAGCGAAAGCCCCCACGGCTACGACATCGCCGATCATAATCTGCTAAGCCCCGCCGTCGGCTCGCGCGAGGAGTATGATGGGTTCATCGCCGAACTGCACCGCTTCAACATGGGGCACATCGTCGATTTCGTCCCGAACCACATGGGCATCGGCGCTCTCAACCGCTGGTGGATGGACGTTCTCGAAAACGGCCAAAGCTCGGCTTACGCGCCGTTCTTCGACATCGACTGGCATCCGCTGAAGAAAGACCTGGACGGCAAAGTCCTGCTCCCGATCCTCGGCGACCAGTACGGGCGCGTCCTCGAACGCGGGGAATTCCAGGTCGAGTTCGAGAAGGGCGCGTTCTTCGTGAAGTATTTTGAAAACCGGTTTCCGCTCGCGCCCCGAGCTTGCGGGGTCATCCTGAAAGACACGCTCGAAACGCCCGCTCTCCCCGCGCCCGCGGTGATGGAAATGCAAAGCATCCTTACGGCCATCGAGCATCTGCCCGCGCGCGAGGATGATTCCCCGGAGAAAGTCACCGAGCGCGCCCGCGAAAAGGAAGTGGCGAAGCGGCGCCTGGACAGCCTCTGCAACGAGCACCCCGCCGTGCGCGAGTCCATCGACAAGGCTCTGCAAACCTTGCGCGGCCAGCCCGGAGACGCGCGCAGCTTCGACAAGCTGGATGCGCTCCTAACCGCGCAGCCGTACCGGCTGAGCTACTGGCGCGTCGCCGCGGAGGAGATCAACTACCGCCGCTTCTTCGACATCAACGCGCTCGCCGCGATCCACATGGAGCGGGACGAGGTCTTCGACGCGGCGCACAAGCTCCTCCTCGAACTGATCGGCTCGGGCGCGGTGAACGGACTTCGCATCGACCACGTGGACGGCCTCTGGAACCCCCGGGAATATTTCGAAAAACTGCAACAGCGGTCCGGCGGAATTTACCTGCTGGTCGAGAAAATCCTGACCGGCGGCGAGCGGCTCCGGAAAGATTGGGCCGTGCATGGAACCACCGGGTACGACTTCACCAACCAGGTGACGCAACTCCTCGTCGATGCCTCGGCGGAGAAGATGCTGTCGGAGACGTACCGGCGGTTCCTCGGCGAGACGATCCGTTTCGACGACCTCGTCTATGACAAAAAGCGACTGACCATGCGGCTCTCGCTCGCCAGCGAGATCAACGTCCTCGGCTCGATGCTCGACAGGATTTCAGAGAAAAACCGCTGGCACCGCGACTTTACGCTCAACGCCCTGACCGCCGCCGTCCGCGAAGTCATCGCCTGCTTTCCCGTCTATCGCACCTACCTCGAACCCGGCAGGGAAGCGACCGAGGACGACCGGCAGGTGATCTTCCGCGCGGTGGCCGCGGCCAAGCGGCGCAACCCGGCCATCGAGGTCTCCGTATTCGACTTTTTGCGCGACATCCTCCTGATGAAGTTTCCCGAGAACATCGACGAAGAAGCGCGCCGCGAGCACGTCGTGTTCGTCATGAAATTCCAGCAGTGCACCGGCCCGATCATCGCGAAGGGCCTCGAGGACACCGCGTTCTACATCTACAACCGGCTCGTCGCGTTGAATGAAGTCGGCGGCGAGCCGCAACGGTTCGGGTCTTCAGCCGAAACGTTCCACCGCCAATGTCTCGACCGGCTGGCGGAATGGCCGCATGCGATGCTGGCGACCTCGACCCACGACACGAAACGGAGCGAAGACGCCCGCGCGCGCGCCGCCGCCCTCTCGGAAATACCGGTCGAGTGGCGGCGCGCCGTCCAAAAATGGAGAAGCGCAAACCGCCGGCACAAACGCGACATCGAGGGGCGGCCCGCGCCCGACGCGAACGAGGAATACCTGCTGTACCAAACGCTCCTCTGCGTCTGGCCCGCGGAAACAAGCCGCATCCAGGATTACATGACAAAGGCGATCAAGGAGGCCAAGATCAACAGCAGTTGGATCCAGCCGAACGAAGCGTGGGACGAAGCGGTGCGAAACTTCGTGGAGAAAATCCTGAAACCGGGCGGCCGGTTCCTGACATTGTTCCAGCCCGTGGCGGAGCGGATCGCCGCGCTCGGCGTCATCAACTCGCTCTCGCAAGTCATCCTGAAATGCACGGCGCCCGGCGTGCCGGACATCTACCAGGGGAATGAAACCTGGGACTTCAGCCTCGTCGATCCCGACAACCGCCGCCCGGTCGATTACTCAACGCGCCCCTCGGGAAACAAGTTCTTCGTCACGCGGACGCTTCTTAACTTGCGCAGGGAACACCCCGATCTGTTCGCGAAGGGCGATTATGTCCCGCTCGAAGTCACGGGCCGATACAAGGAATGCTGCATCGCCTTCAAGCGCGAATGGCAGGGTCTGCGCCTGGTCGTCCTGGCGCCGCGCCTCACCGCGCGCGTCGGCTCCCCGCCGCTGGGCGAAGCGTGGGGCGACACCGCCGTCAACTGGAACGGCGCGCTGCGCGATATTTTCACGGGCCGTGAAATGGAGTCGATCCGCCTGGCGGAGGTTTTCTCGGAGTTTCCGTTCGCCGCGCTTACCACACCTTCCATGCGGCCCGGCCCTCCGACCAGAGCTTGTTGAGATACTGCGTCTCCTGGTAGGTGTCCATCGGTTGCCAGAACCCTTCGTGCTTGAAGGAGTGGAGCTGGCCGTCGCGCGCCAGGGAGATGATCGGCTCCTGCTCGAGCATGACTTTCGGGTCGTCCGGCAGGTAATCGAACATGCGGTGGTCGCATACCATGAAGCCGCCGTTCACGTAGCTCTCCTCGATCCGCGGCTTTTCATTGAAGGTGTGGATGGCGCCCTCGGGGTCAATGGACAGCCAGCCGAAGCGCCCGGTGGGATGCATGGCGGAGATGGTGCATATCTTCCCGCATTTCCGGTGTTCGTCGATGGAACGCTTCACGTCAATATCCGCGAGGCCGTCTCCGTACGTCAGGAGAAACGGCTCTCCCGCGGGGACATATCGCCGGATGCGCTTGACGCGGGAGGCGGTCATCGAATCAAGGCCGGTCTCGGCCAGGGTGACGTTCCAGTCTTCCTCCCCGTGTCCGCCGTGGTATTGGATCGTCGCGGCGCGGCCAAGCGAAAGGGTCACATCGCACGTGTTCCAAAGGTAGTTGCGGAAGTATTCCTTGATGAGTTCCCCCTTGTACCCGAGGCAGAGGATGAAGTCCTTGTGCCCGTGGTGGGCGTATATCTTCATGATGTGCCACAGGATCGGGTACCCGCCGATTGGCACCATCGGCTTGGGGCGGAATTCCGTTTCCTCGCGCAAGCGCGTGCCGCGCCCGCCGCATAAGATGACGACTTTCATGCGGGGGAATTGTATCGCCCGGCGACTTGCGTGTAAACCGCCGCCGTTTGCTTCGCGACCGCGCCCCACGCGCATTTTTCCCGCCAGGGACGCGCGGAGGCGAAATCGGGAGGCGTCTGGAATGCGCGCTCCAGTTGAGCGCCAAACCCTTCGTTCCCGAAGCGGAAGACCAGCGCGTTCGGCTCGTCAAGATCGACGGTTTTCAGCCGCTCCGGAATAAGCAGGGGGATGCCGAAGGAACGCGCCAGGCACGCCGCTCCCGAAGTGAAGATGGCCCGGTAGTTGAAGAGAACGCAATCCGCGGCGCTCAACCAGAGACGCAGGCGTTCGTCGGAGAGCCAGCCGAGATGCACCGCGACCCGGGGATTTGCAAGGCCCGCGATGCGCGCCCCGTATTCTTCAGAGATCGGCTTGCCGACGACCGCCAGGTTTCCGGCATGCCACTGGGCGATGACGTCTTCGATGCCCTTGTACGGTTCAATCGCGCCAAACATAAGGCCGAGTTTCTCTCCGCCCAGACCGAGTTGCCGCCGCGCTTCCTCGCGGGGAACCGGCTCGCCCATCGCGACGGAGAGGTCCCCGTGCGGGATGACATGGCACTTCGCCGGCGGCAGATCGAATGTCTCGACGAGTTCGCGCGCGGCGTTTTCAGAATGCGCGATGACGGCCGCCGCGCGCCGATAGCCGACGCGCGTGTTGAACCGGATGAAGGATTGGTCGAGACGGTTGTGCGGGTAAAGGTTGTGCGCGGTGAGAACGAGGGGGCGATTCCTCGTGGCCAGCAGGATGTCGGCGAAGAAGCGCGCCCTGCGGAAGCCGTCGAACGCGTCATTCTTTTGCGGATAGTAGGCGTCCGGCCAATGCAGATGCAGCACGTCCGCGGGATCGCGCGTCCGCGCCAGCGGAAACCCGCGCCGGTACGTGGAAAGGAACGCCGCCTCGACCCCCTGTTCGGCCAGAGCCTCGGCAAGCAGGCGCTGGTACGGCGCGCCGCCGCGCCAGTCGGGAGCGAAGAGGACGCGCATCACATCAGCCTCAACAGAAATTTCTTCGCATAGAGGACGGAGCGTTCCCGGACCTTCTCCGGTTTTGCCTGCCCGAGGTCCGGGATGCTCGCCACAATGCTCCCGCCGTCGGGATGAAGGATGATCCAGCCAAGCGCCTTCCTGAGTTCCTCGCGCGGCGTTTCCCTCTTCAATCTTTCGAAGACGACATACGGAATCTCCGCTTCGAGCGGGTCTTCCATCAAATCGGGAATGGCGCAGACGCAGAGATCATTCCGCACGCGCTGGATGATCTCCTTTTCCCTGTCCGGTTTCCAGTCATCCAGTTTTTTTTGGATGGTTGCGAGCCGCCCAACGCTGGTTGCGTCGAGGTTGTCGAGACCGGCGGCGAACGGCGCTACGACGCCGTTGTCATCGGGCAGATTTTCAAAGCTGATGGAGTGCAAATCGGCTTCCGTAATCGGTCCGGCGGCCAGCCCCACCGCGGCCCAGGCCAGCAAGGACGCAAACGCCCAAAGCTTCGCGCGACCGGTCAGTTTTTGCTCGGAATCCCAGCGAAAGATCATCGCGCCGCACGCGCAGGCCGCCGCGCCGATGACCGTGAGCGCGACAAGATCGAACCGCGCCGCCGCCAGACCGCCGCCCCTGATGCACGCCTGCATCGCGTCCACGGCATAGCGCCCGGGAAAGAACGACGCCGCATGCCAGGCCCAGGGCGGCAGAGCGCGCAGGGGGACGCCGACGCCGCCTATGAGGATCATCGGCAGGAAGATCGCCTGCCCAAGCGCTTGCACGGCCGGCACGGTATCGGCCGCCATAGCGATAATCAGGCCCATGCCAAGAAAGGCGAAACAGACGAGGGTGAACGCGACGGCCAGTTCAAAGGGATGCGCGGGAAACGGCGCGCCGTAAATGCAGCGGGCGAGGACGATCTGGATCGCCGCGGCGCTGAGGACGAGCAGATAGCGCGCGGTCATGACGCTCAGGATCAGGCTCGCGGTCGCCGCGGGCAGCAGCCGGTACCGCCGCCAGACGCCGCGCTCGCGTTCGGCGACGATGGCGGTGGGCATGCCGAAGCAGGCGCCGCCCAGGACGGTGATGGTGAGAAGCTGCCCCATCTCGTTCGCCGGCGAAGCGAAGACTCCCGCAAACGCCGCCAGGAAAAATATCGGGACGAGATAGCCGTAAAGGATCGGCTGCGCGGCGCGGAAATTCAGCCGCAACGTGAGGAGCAGATGACAGGCGTTCACCCGCCGCCTTCCGTTAACTGGAGGAACAATTCTTCGAGCGAAGGCTTCCTGAGTTCCGCCGTGTTTCCCAGCGCCGCGATGCGCCCCCGGTGGAGGATGGCGATGCGGTCGCAGAGAATCTCCGCTTCCTCGATGGAATGCGTGGTGAGGAAGACCGCGCGGCCTTCCGCCCGCGTTTGCAGGATCGTTTTGTGAAGTTCGCGCCTGGCTCGCGGGTCGAGGCCGGCAGTCGGTTCATCGAGGAATACCATCTCCGGCTCGTTCACGAACGCGAGAGCCAGGGCGATGCGCTGCCGCTGCCCGCCGGAGAGCGAGTCGAACGGGGCGTCCGCTTTTTCCATCAGCGCAAATCGCCGGAGCAATGCTTCATAGTCGGCATGCCTGGAATAGAAGGAGCCGAAGAGCCGCAATGCCTCGCGCGGCGTGATCTTGTCGTGCAAGGCCGTCGCTTGCAGGACGGCGCCGATCCGCTCCTTCGCGTCCGCGGGCGCAAGGCCGCAGACCCGCACGGAGCCGCCGTCCGGCTGCCGCAGGCCGATGGCGCATTCGAGGATGGAGGTCTTCCCCGCCCCGTTCGGCCCGAGCAGGCCGAAGATTTCTCCGGGCGCCACTTCGAAGCTCACGCCGCGCACGGCCTCGACCCCGCCATAACGCTTTACGAGGTCTCGCAGGACGAGCATCTACTTTGCCTGGAGAGCGGCGACGGCTTCTTCGGCGCGCCTCACGTCCGACCGGGGGACGACGCCCTTCGCGTAAAGGGTTCGCTGGCGTTTCAGGTTCAGGAGCGCGGCGTCGAGTTCCGCGCGCTTCCATTCCCGCGAGGCGGCGTCCGCTGCCTCCTTCGCCGCGGCCTCATCCTTCCCGGTCTTTTGCGCTTCCTCCAGCCGGGCGGCGGCGAGGTCGTTCTTCAACCGAAAAACCAGCAGCTTTGTCTGCTCCGCCTCCGACTTCGCGAGCACGCCTTCCGTGTAAAGCCATTCGCTGTAGGCGGCCTTTTTCTCCGCGCGATCCAGTTCGACGGCCAGGCGCTCGACCTCCCCGGCGCGCGCGCAGACGGCAAGGAGGAACAACGCCAGCGCCAGCCTGCTATTGCTCACGGCGGTATCGATTTATCAGCCGGAAGAAACGGAGCGTATCCCGCACCGGATGAATCTTGCTCTTCTCATCGCCATAGACGGTCGTGATGGGGACGGGCGCGATGCGGAAGCCGCGCCGCGCCGCGATGAGGAGCATCTCGGTCTCGTATTCATAGGCGTTGCTGGGACAGTCGAGATGCGGGGCGAGCTCGGAATGGATCATGCGGAAACCGCATTGCGTATCCGGGATCGGCTGGCCGCAAAGGCGGCTTATCTGGCTGGACATGAAGCTGTTCGTCAGCTTCCGCACAAAGGGCATGGCCTTCGTGTCGCTCATGCGATTGCCGACGAGCAGGTGCGAGCCGGAGCGATTCGCGGCCTCAAGGAAACGGGGTATCTCCTCGGGCAGATGCTGGCCGTCGCCGTCAAGAACCAGGCAATAGAGAAACCGGCTCGCGGCGATCTCCCGCAACCCGGTTTTGATGGCCGCCCCTTTGCCGCGATTGGAACCGTGCCGGATGACCACCGCGCCGGCGGCTTCCGCCCTGGCGGCGGTGGCGTCCGGGGAACCGTCGTCGATCACGAAGACGTGATCGAGCTGAAGCAGGGCGCGGCGGACGATCTCGCCTATGAACGCCTCCTCGAGGAACGCGGGGATGAGCGCGGCGACATTGGAACGGTCCGCCGCCGCCGCCAGGGCAGGAGTCATCTGGGGACGGGATGGAAATCGCTCGCGTGGTAGGAACTGCGCACGAGCGGCCCCGAGGAGACGTGATCGAACCCCTTGGAGCGGGCGATCTCTCCGTAGTGTGCGAACCGCTCCGGGTGGATATACTCGACCACCGGCAGATGCCGGGGGGAAGGCCGCAGATACTGGCCCATCGTGAGAACCTGGCAGCCCGCCTCGCGAAGGTCATCCATCGTCTGGAAAAGCTCGGGCTCGCTCTCGCCCAGGCCGAGCATCACGCCGCTCTTCGTCACCAGCTTTGAAGAAATCTCCTTTGCCCGGCGCAGGACATCGAGCGAAAGCCGGTATTTGGCCCTGGAGCGGACGAGCGGAGTAAGCCGCTCCACCGTTTCGACGTTATGATTGAAGATATGGGGCGCCGCATCCGCCACGGCTTGGAGCGACTCTTCCCGCCCGTTGAAATCCGGGACAAGAACCTCGATAACGATGTTCGTGTCCATGTCGCGGACGGCCTGGATCGTCCGCGCAAAATGATCGGCGCCGCCGTCCTTGACGTCATCCCGCGCCACGGCGGTGATGACGACGTGCTTCAGGTTCATCCGGCGCACGGCCTCGGCGACGCGTTGCGGTTCATCCTCCTCCAGGGCGAAAGGCTTGGCCGTCGCGACGGCGCAGAAGCCGCAAGCGCGGGTGCAGCGGTCGCCCGCGATCATGAAAGTGGCCGTCCCCTGGCTCCAGCATTCCCAGCGGTTCGGGCATTGAGCCTCCTCGCATACCGTATGGAGCCGCAGATCGGAAATGAGCGCCTTGGTGGAAAAGAAAACCGGGCTGGAGGGGAGCCGGACTTTTATCCATTCCGGCTTTCGCTGCTGGTGGAGCGCCGGGTCGATCTTCACGCAGGACATCGAGTGGTTATACGCTCATTCCACAACAAACGCAATCCTCTCTGACAGCTTGGCCTGTCATTGGCGGTCTTGATTCCAGGCGATTTTCGTGCATATTTCGTGCATGGCCACCAAAACGATCACTCTAGAATTGGATGCTTACGAAAGGCTTCGTTCCTCCAAGCGGCCGGGCGAATCGTTCTCGGCAGTGGTTCGACGCGCCGTCTTCCCCGACTCGCCTCCCACCGGCGCAAATCTCCTGTCGTATTTCCGCGCGGGCGGCAGCGGCGTTTCGAACGCTTACCTCGACTCGATAGAGGAAGCCGCCCAAACGGATTCGCCGCCCGACGACCCATGGGCGTGATCCTCGACAGCAATTTCGTGATCGCGGCGGAACGCGAGGCCAAACGCCGTATTCCCGGGCGGGCCGATGCTTTCCTTTCCGCTCATTCGCAGGACACGTTTTACATTACCTTCACTATCGCGGGGGAACTCGCCTGCGGCCGGTCGGTCGCCGCTCTCGCAGACTGGAAACGCCTCTGCCGACCGTTCGCCATCATTCCCTGGAGCCTCGACATCTCCTGGCAATATGGAGAGATTTATCGCTCCCTGGCTGCAAGCGGCAGACTTATCGGAACCAACGACCTTTGGATTGCAGCCACCGCCCTTGTTCGCGGCGCTTCCATCGTTACGAACAACACGGATGAGTTCACCCGAGTCAACGGTCTCACCGTAATTGGCTTCTAGACTATCCAAACTTGGGCATTTTCATTTTTGTCCTGCCGCTCAGGGCGCGGCTAAGGGTCAGTTCGTCCGCGGATTCCAGGCCGGCGCCGGCGGGGAGGCCTTGCGCGATGCGCGTAAGGGCGACCGGGTGTTGCTCCAGCAATTCGGCGAGGTAGTTGGCGGTGGCTTCGCCTTCCACGTCGCCGCCCAGGGCGAGGATGATTTCCTCGGGCGCTTCGGTTTTGACCCGGTTGAGGAGGGCGTCGATGCGGAGGTTTTCCGGGCCGATGTGATCCAAGGGCGAGATGCGCCCGCCCAGGGAGTGGTACAGGCCGCGAAACATGCCGGT
Organism: Spartobacteria bacterium; assembly: GCA_021324825.1. Lineage (GTDB taxonomy): Bacteria > Verrucomicrobiota > Verrucomicrobiia > Chthoniobacterales > Chthoniobacteraceae > JAJPII01. The sequence continues at coordinate 24,691 of JAJPII010000031.1, forward strand.
GCGTTCCAGCGGCAGGATGTCCGTGGGCTGCTCGACGATACAGAGGAGTTCCGGCGAACGGCTGTCATCGCGGCAGATTTCGCAGAGCGCTTCTTCCGCGAAGAAGCCGCACTTCGAACAAGGGGTGATGCGCGCGCTTTCGCCGATGGCTTCGGCGATTTCCCGCGGTTTGGCGTCCCGGGAGAGAACCAGCCAGAGCGCGATCCGCTCGGCGCTGCGCGGCCCTATGCCGGGCATGCGCTTGAGTTGGCCGATGAGCGCCTTGATGGCGCCGGGGTACTCGACGCGCTTCACGTGAAGCGCAGGAATCTGGCGCTCTCCCATTCCAGCGCGGGGGTGCCGGTGCGGAGATGTTCGATGCGCCGGATATAAAAGGCCAGCGGGGCGTCGGCGCCGTTCAGCGTCAACGCGGAGTGGAAGTGGTCCAGCGCTTCATTCCACCGTTGTTCGCGGTAGCAGACAACGCCTTTCCAGAAGAGGTCGCGCCGGTGCAGTTCTTCTTCTGAAAGGACGTTTTTCAGGGCGAGCAGTTCATAGACTTCCTCGCGGCTGCGGTCGCTGCGGCCGCGGATGAGTTCGATGGGACGCACGTCGATGCTCGCGCTCGCAAGCTCGAACGTGCCGGAGCCGAGCAATATCTTCGAGCCGTAGAAGACGTTGGCCGCGCAGAGCCGGCGAGCGAATTCCACGCACTCGCCCGCGACGCTGAATGTCCCGAACCGGCGCGAGCCGTAGGCGGCGGTGACCATCTCGCCGGAATTGATGCCGATGCGAAAGTCGAAGCGTTCGTGCCACAGCATTTCGCACTCGCGGTTCACCTCGTCCAGGCGGCGGACGAGTTCCAGGCCCGCTTCGCACGCTTTCGCGGCGTGATCCTTGTCCAGGACGGGCGTGCCGAAGATGACGCGCAGGCTCTCCCCGTCGCATTCATCCAGGTAGCCGCCTTTCTCGACCAGGAAATCGGCGCCGCTGCGGAGGAAGGAGTTCGTCATCGCCACGTAATCGGCGACCGGAAGATTGTCCATCAATTCGTCGTGATTGAATATTTCGCAGACGATGACGGTGGCTTCGCGCATCTCGCCCTCGAAGTTCAGCGGCGCGTCGGAGTTGACAAGGGTGTAAAAGGTTTTCTTGGAAATCCTCTCGTTGAACATGAGCCGCACGATGCGCTTGCGCCTGCCCGCCTCGCTGCGCGAATAGACGAAACCGGCGCCAAAGGCGAGCGCGACCGCGAGCATCCCGGCGAAGGGCGAGAAGAAGACGCGGTAGAAATTCAGCACCCACGCGATGCTGATCATCTGAAGCAGCGCGCCGACCGCGACGACGATCTTCAGGGAACGCCTGGGTATGTCGATCGTCGTCCAGGCGATGGAGAGGCCGAGGAAAAAGATGAGGAGGCATTGCCAGGCGGAACGCCGGGGAGAGGGAGGATTGGAAGCGCGTCCAAGGAAATTCCAGAGGGCCAGGTCGAGCGGATGAAAGAGGCCCAACGCATACAAGCCGGCCACGACAAGGGCCGCGCCGAAGCCGTAGAGCAGGGCAACTCTTAGATAACGCACAGGCCGAATCTAGCGTCAAGGACGCGCGAAACGCAAGCCATCCCCATTAGCGCGGGAGGCCGCGATACGTCTTTACGAGCCATTCGCTGAGGAATTTGTCGAGATCGTCGATGGCTTCCTCGGATAGGACGATGACCTCGTCGTTCTTTCCCAGCAGTTTCAGCCCGAACTCATAATCCTTGAACAGCCGCGCGCACAGGTCGCGCATGGGTGTCCCCTCCCGCTCCGCGCGGGCGATGAGCTTCGCCACGGCGCCCTCGCTCAACTCGATATGACCGCCGTTCTTTTCCGCGAACCGGCGGACGAATTCGCGGGCGATATCGCCCATCTCCCGCGCCTTTTCCCGGCCGCCAGCCGTGAGGAGGGCTTTCAGCGTCTCGGCGGATTGCTCGATGAGCGCCCGGTCAACCGCGAAGTGGGTGACGCCCGAGCCGGGCAGTTCGTATTTGAAGTCGCGCAGGATTTTCTCGCAGACGGTGAGCAGGCCGCGCGCGCCGGTCTTTTCCTCGGCGGCAAGGCCGGCGATGAGATGCAGCGCCTCCTCCTCGAAAAAGACTTCGATGCCAAACGCCCGGAAGGCGCGCTCGTACTGCCGGATGATGCTCCCTTCCGAGCGCTTCATGATCTCGAAGAAATCGTCCACAACCAGGTCTTGGCACACCACGCGCACGGGAAGGCGCCCGATGAATTCCGGCTCGAGGCCGAACTCGATGAAATCGCGCGTCGAGGCGAGGGCGAAGAGTTCGCTGTCGGGCACGGCTTCCCCGTGGGAGGAAAAGCCGATCTGGCTGTTGCGAACGCGTTTCTCTATCAAGGGCCGCATTTTTTCGAACGCGCCGCTTACGATGAAAAGGATGTGCCGGGTATTGATGGTCTCGCGCCGGGACTTGCTCCCTTTCTGGAGTTCGAGCGCCGCCTGTATCTGCGACTGGATGTCCATCGGGTTGCGCAGGGGGACTTCCGTCTCCTCCATGAGCTTGAGGAGCGTGGTCTGCACTCCGCGCCCGCTGACATCGCGGCCCTGGCCGCCCGAGGAGGAAGCGATCTTGTCGATCTCGTCGATGTAGATGATGCCGTACTGCGCCAGCGAAACATCCCCCTCCGCTTTATGAACCAGGTCGCGGACGAGATCCTCGACATCGCCGCCGACGTAGCCGGTCTCGCTGAATTTGGTCGCGTCGGCCTTCACGAACGGGACGCCGACGAGGTCGGCTATATGCTTTATGAGGTAGGTCTTCCCGACTCCCGTGGGGCCGATGAGAATGACATTCTGCTTGGCGTATTCGGCGGATTTGGCGGAGCCGTCATCGCCCGCGAAATACTTGACCGCGTTATAATGGTCGCAGACGGCGATGGAGAGGACTTTCTTGGCCTCATCCTGCTTGATGACGAAGCGGTCGAGGTGAGCCTTGATGTCGCGCGGCAGATGGTTGAATTCGAAAACATCCGTTTTCGCGGCGGGGGTCTCCTCGCCTTCGGGGTCGGATTCGGAAGTCTCGGGCTGGATGAAACTGGTAAGCTGAACCTGATTCCCAAATTGGGACTTCATGAATTCCGTCAGCTTTTTCTGAAGCTCTTCGGGAGTGGGAAATTTAGGATCGCTCATACGCCGGGGCGGCGCCTGTACAGCGCGTCGGGAGCCGGGAAACCCGCCTCCCTTCGCGAAACAACAAACAAGCCGTTTTAAAATTACCGCACCAGAAACGTGTTGCCCCACGAGGAAGCATGGGGAGCTTCCGCGACCGGCGCCAGACCGCCATCCGGGGTTCCCCTGGTATAGCTGAGATCGGTGCTTGGGCTGTTTTGGGGCTGGGCCATCGGCGCACTGTTCTGCGCGGTCTTGGTGGTGGTTGTCGTGCAACCGGCGGCCAACACGAGAAGAGATGTTGCAAGGAAGGTTTTCGTTATTTTTATCATAGCGACCATAGATGCCATCATAGGAAATTTCCTTTTCCTGTCAATAGATTTATTCGTGCATTCTTCGCGGAGGGGATGCCTCCCCCTTTCCATAGCGTATTCCGCGCCAAAAATGCGGGGGCTTGCGTCGGGAAGCGCATTGCGGAATCCTACGGGCCTATGAGCGAGGCAATGACCAGGGGCCAACGCATGGAGAGAATCGTGAGCCTGTGCAAACGGCGCGGATTCATCTTCCAGTCGAGCGAGATCTATGGCGGCTTGAACGGCTGCTGGGATTACGGCCCGCTCGGCACGGAGTTGAAGCGGAATCTCAAGGACTACTGGTGGCGTAGGATGACGCGGGAACGCGATGACGTGGTGGGCATGGACGGCTCCATCCTCATGAACCGCCAGGTGTGGAGAGCGAGCGGCCACGAGGAGACCTTTAGCGACCCGATGGTCGATTGCCGCGTGTGCAAGGGCCGTTTCCGCGCGGATCAACTGCCGGAGAAGGACGGCCAGAAGCAATGCCCGAGTTGCGGCAGCCGGGACATGACCGAGCCGCGGGCGTTCAACCTCATGTTCAAGACCTACGTCGGCGCGACGGAGGATGAATCGGCGGTCACCTATCTGCGGCCGGAGACGGCGCAGGCGATCTTCGTGCAATTCAAGAACGTGCTCGAAGTCTCCAGGAAGAAGCTCCCCTTCGGCATCGCGCAGGTCGGCAAGGCGTTCCGGAACGAGATAAACCCGAGAAACTTCACCTTCCGCTCGCGGGAATTCGAGCAGATGGAACTGGAATATTTCTGCAAACCCGAGCAAGGCCCCGGCCTGCTGGATTACTGGCTGGAAGAGCGCCTTAAATTTTACGAAGCCATCGGCATCCCGCGCGAGAAGCTGCACGTCCACGAGATCGCGGCGGCGGACCGCGCCTTCTATTCAAAAGGGACGTTCGACATCGAATTCGATTTCCCCTTCGGCGTCCAGGAGTTGGAGGGCGTCGCGTATCGCACGGATTACGACCTGGCGCAGCACCAGAAATTCAGCGGCAAGCCGATGGATTATTTCGACGAGGAAACGAAGCAGCGCTTCGTGCCGCACGTCATCGAACCGAGCGCGGGCGTGGATCGCACCGTGCTTGCGCTCATCTGCAACGCCTACGACGAGGAGACCGTGACCGACGACAAAGGCAAGGCCGAGACGCGCACCGTGCTGCGATTCCACCCGCGGATGGCGCCGATAAAATGCGGCGTCTTCCCGCTGTTGAAAAACAATGAACTGCTCGTCGCCAAAGCGCGCGAGATCACGGCGCTCCTGAAGCCGCACATGCTGGTTTTCTACGACGAGACGGGCGCCATCGGACGCCGGTACCGGCGGCAGGACGAGGCCGGCACGCCGTTCGGCGTCACGGTCGATTTTGACACGCTCGGCGAACGCGGCCCCGAACTGCACAACACCGTGACGCTCCGCCACCGCGACAGCATGAAGCAGGAGCGCGTCCCGATATCCGAACTCCCGGGTCGCTTGCTGCCCGAGGTTTTATAACGCAACGCCCCCCTTGCAATCTCGCCTCCGCTACGCCACACCGCCGCTGGAGTCGCCCAGCGCTTTCTCCTCTTCGGGCAGGTAGAGACGGAAGCGGGCTTTGTCGATGGCTTTCATATACGCCTCGTGGGGCGAGACGACGCCCTTTAACATCTGCTCCCAGATGGCGTCGTCCATGAATTGCATCCCCTGCCCTTTGCCCGCGACGATGACGTCCTGAAGTTTCTGCGTGGCGCCTTCCCGGATGATGGCGGAGACGGCGCTGTTGCCGATGAGTATCTCGTTCACGGCGATGCGGCCGCCGCCGGCTTCGGGCGTCTTTTTCATGAGAAGCTGGGCCACCACGCCGCGCAGGGAGGAGGAGAGCATGGTGCGGACTTGCGCCTGCTGGTCGGAGGGGAAAACGTCGATGAGGCGATCCACCGTCTTGCGCGCGTTGTTGGTGTGCAGGGTGCCGAAGACGAGGAGGCCGGTCTCGGCGGCGGTGAGGGCCAGCGCGATGGTTTCCAGGTCGCGCATCTCGCCGACGAGGACGATGTCGGTGTCTTCGCGCAAGGCGGCCTTCAGCCCGGCGGCGAAGGAGATGGAGTGCTCCGGCACTTCGCGCTGGGTGATGACGCTCTTCTTGTTGTTATGGACGAACTCGATGGGTTCCTCGACGGTGATGATGTGCTTGGTGAAGGTGGAATTGATGTGGTCGATCAACGCCGCCAGCGTGGTGCTCTTGCCCGAACCGGTGGGGCCCGTGACGAGGATGATGCCGCCGCGTACGTTGGCGACTTCCTTGACGATGGGCGGTATGCCCAGTTGATCCAGCGTCATGATCTTCGTCGGGATGAGCCGGAAGACCGCGCCGTAGCCGCTGGCTTGCTTGAGGAAGTTGCACCGGAAGCGCGAGTGCGCGTCCATCTCGTAGGCGAAGTCGAGGTCGCCGCACGCCTCGAATTTCTCCCAACGCGCCGGGCCGCTTATCTCGCTGAGCATGTAGGCGGTTTCCTCCATGGTGAGCGGCTCTTCGCGGATGGGGACGATCTCGCCGTGCCGGCGGACCTTGGGAGGGCGGTTGACCGCCAGGTGGAGGTCGGAGGCCCCCGCCTCGATGAGCACCTGGAAGAATTGGTCGATATAGGCCATCTCGTGTCAGTTCCCGAAATGCTTCTTCATCTCGGCCTTCTGCTCGGCGCGGGTGTAAGCTTCCTCCTGCGAGATGACCCCCTGGTCGTAGAGTTCCGTCAGGGCTTCATCCATGAGGCGCATGCCCAGTTTCTTGCCGGTCTGCATGATGCCGGGAAGCATGAACGTCTTGCCGTCGCGGATGCACGCGGCGACGGCGGAGTTGTTGACGAGTATCTCCATGGCCATGACGCGCCCCTTGTTGTCCTTGCGCGGGATGAGCTGCTGCGTGACGATGCCGCGCAACGATTCGCTGACCATGACGCGGATCTGGCCGCGCTGCTCCATGGGGAAGACGTCCAGCACGCGGTCCAGCGTGCGGGCGGCGCTGCTGGTGTGCAGGGTGCCGAGCACCAGGTGGCCCGTCTCCGAAGCGGTGATGGCCAGGCTGATGGTTTCCAGGTCGCGCATCTCGCCGACGAGGATGACATCCGGGTCCTGGCGGAGGCAGCCGCGCAAGGCGGACGCGAAGGAGTTGGTGTGCATGTGGACTTCGCGCTGGGTTATCTGGCAGAGCTTCGGTTCGTAGACGAACTCGATGGGGTCTTCCAGCGTGATGATGTGGTCCTGCCGGCTGCGGTTCACCTCCTCGATGAAGGCGGCGAGCGTGGTCGATTTGCCGCTGCCGACCGCGCCGGTGACGAGGATGAGGCCGTTATGGTACTGCGTGAGCAACTTCAACATCGGCGGCAGTTTCAATTCGTCCATGGTGCGGACGATGGCGTTGATGATGCGGAACACCAGTTCGTACCCGTGCCGCTGGCGGACGACGCTCCCGCGGTAACGCCCGAAGGAGGTGGAGTAGGCGAAGTCGATATCGCCGCGCTCGAGGAGCTGCTGCCGCTGATGCTCGTTCAGGAGCGGCCAGGCGATGCGCTCGGTGTCTTCGGCGGTGAGGTGCGGGCGTCGGCCCAGATCGGCTCCAGGACGCCAAAGCGCCGCCAGATCGGCCTCGCGCTCGCGCCCAGGTGGACATCGGAGGCGCCTGCATCCTGGCTGACGCGAAGGTATTGATCGACCTCTTTTTCGGCGGTATCGACGATCTCCGTATCCACGGGGAATCAGATTCGGGGGGGCTGCCAACGATTGTCACGCGTCTCGGCGAAAGATGCAATCCTTTTGGCGGCGAACGCCGCGAGCGCGGGCCGGAAAACCTGGAAGAGAAAGCGCGCCGCCATGATCGCCAGCCCCAGCACCCCGGCCTCGCCCGCTTCCTTGACCTTTCTCTTCTTGCCGTCCCGGTCGAGATAGACGGTCTTCTTGCGCGCGGGCAGCCGGGCGAGAATCCAGCCCACGCCGGCGGCGCCCGTGAGGAAGAGCGTTTTGTGGCGGCGGAACGATTTCGTCAGGTGCGCGGGCACGTCGACGTCCCGGCGGAAGGCGTGGAAATTGTGCGTGAAGGCGGTGCGCGACCTTTGCAGGGCGGCGATCAATTCGGCTTTACGTTCGCCTTCTGACTGGTCAGCCATAGTTGGTCTTTCTTCAGTTCGCTGAAAGTTTCCTTGAACACCGGCACGAAGATTTTCGCCCGCGCCATGAGGACGCAGAAGATCGCGACGATGAAATGCCCCATGGCAAACGCCAGCAGGACCCAAACCCACTTCGAGGGATCGCGCAGGAGCCAGGCGACGGCGAACACCAGGGCGATGACGAAAAATATGTAGCCGAAAAACAGGAGCACCAGCGCCGCGCCCGCCCAGACGAGGAGCATGGCGTAGTGGACGCCCGCCTCCTTGGACTCCAGCGCGGCGAGTTGGAAGCGCGCCTGGAGATACGACAGGACGGCGGCCAGCGCGGCGCCGCCGTGCGCGAAGAAGCCCGCGCCATCCGCCGGATGCGCCTCCGGGGTTTTCGGATCGACCATCGCGGAGACGGCCTTAGCGCCGGAAAAGCAGACCCAGGATGAACCCGACGCCCAGCGCCGCGGCCACCGCCCGCGTGGGATTCTCCCGGACGTATTCCTCGCCCTCCTCGCGGAAAGTGCGCGCGCGCTCGCGCGCTTCGCCGTAGACGTGCTCGGCTTTGCCGCGGTATTCGGCGGCCTTTGCCTCCGCCAGGCCGCGGAGCTCGCCGGCCTTGGCTTCCGCCGCCGCGCGCAGATCGCCCGCGGCGTGTTTTACATGGCTCTTGCTGCTCTCCAGCTTGTTCGCGGCGTCCGCGCCTTCCATCGTTTCTTCTGACATGGGATGACTCCTTAGTTTAACCTCTGACGTTTCAAAGAGGATGCCATTCGCCCCGGGTAAAAGCAAGGCGGCATATTTCGTTCGTTTGACGGTGTTTGCCTAAACGCTTGACACCCGGACAGCGGGCGCTTAGCGGTGCTGTCATGAAATTTCCCACGGCATTTCTCGCGGCGGCCGCTGCCGCTTTCTGCTTCCTTGGCGGAGCGAACGCGGGCGAAACCGCGGATATTTCCAGGCCCGCGGTGCAGTCCGATTTTCCGTTCGAGAAGGGCCGCATGGAGGCGGAGTTGCTGGACGGCATTTTTGTGTCGTTCGAGTTCGACCCGCGTTCCCGCCCTTCATTCGACTACGAGCTGACGGTCGCGCGCATCGGCTACATGCTTACGGATGTGAAATACAGCGGCTGGCTGCGGGGCAACTACGAGTTCCTGTTCGAGGGCTTCGTCGGCCCGTTCTATCAAGGCCCCGGCACGGCGCTCGGCGGTTTTACCTTCATGGGACGTTACAACTTCGTGCAACCGGGCGCGCGCCTGATTCCGTATTTCCAGATCGGGGCGGGCGGTCTTTATAATGACGCTTTCCATCATCGCGACCAGATTGAAATCGGCTCCGGGCCGGAATTTAACCTGCAAAATTCCTTCGGCATCGCCTGGCTCTTTTCGAGGAGCTGGTCTTTGAACGTGGAGTACGGCTACCGGCATATCTCGGACGCCGAGACATCCACGCGCAACGCGGGCGTCAACTCCTTTGGCGGTCTCGTGGGGATGAGCCATTTCTTTTAGAGGGTGTCATGCACTTTGCCCGTTCTCGGTTGCTCTTCGTTGCCTAAAAAGAACGGGAATGGTCTGGCGCTTTGGCGTTGCCTCCCGCTCCAGGCGGCTGGCACAGCCGCCTCTACAACGACAACGACAACGCCAACGACGCCGCTCCGGGCAAAAAGCGCATGATGCCTTCTAACTTCGCAACGACGGGCGCCCTGTTCGGCGCCGGAGTCGCGGCGGGGGCGATCAACGCCTTCGCGGGCGGCGGGACGATCATCACGTTCCCCGCGCTCCTCCTGGCGGGGATGAACCCGATCGCGGCCAACACCACCAGCACCGTGGCCCTGCTGCCGGGCGCGCTCGGGGGCATCGCGGGATACAGGAGAAATATCCCGGCCGTCCTGCGCTGGCTGCGGCTCTTCGCGGGGGTGAGCGCGGCGGGCGGCCTGCTCGGCGGCGTTCTCCTTACGCAAACGACCCCCTCTTTTTTCAAATGGCTCGCGCCGTTCCTGGTGCTCTTCGCGACGGCGCTCTTCACGGCGCACGGCCTTTTTTCGCGCATTCTCCGCGGCCGGGCGCCGGAAATGAGCCGCGCCGCGAATCCCCGCTGGCTGATCGGCGCGCTCTCCTTCCAGTTCGCCGTGGCGGTTTATGGCGGCTACTTTGGCGCGGGCATCGGCATCCTCATGCTCGCCTCGCTCGGCATCCTCGGCTTCCGGCACATCCACGAGATGAACACGGTGAAGTCCGTCCTGGGCTTCCTCATCAACGCCGTGGCGGCGGTCTATTTCATCTGGAAAGGGCTGGTCGACTGGCCTATCGCGGCGCTGATGGCGGCGGGGGCGGTGGCCGGCGGCTATCTCGGAGCGCACTTCGCGCAAAAGATACCGCAGCCCGTCGTCCGCGGGATCATCACGACCATCGGGGTCTCGATTTCGCTGGCGTTGTTTCTGAAGAAATGAGTATTGACATCCAAACCCGGTGACAAATAACCGTTATACATGAACCGACTCCTCCCCGCCTCCATCCTTTCCGCTCTCGTCCTGCTCGCCCCCGGCGCCGCCCGGGCCGGAGAAGCCGCCGGAAAAAACATCTCGACGCCCGTTGTCGAGTGCGACTACCCGTTCCAAAAGGGAACCATGGAATTTGACGCCCTCGCCGGGTTCTTCGCCTCCGTCACGACGACGCCCGTGGGGCACCCCGCTTTCAACTACGAACTGCAGGCGCTCCGCCTCGGTTACATGCTCACCAACGTCCACTACTCCGGCCTCCTCCGGGGGAACTACGAGCTTTTCCTCGAAGCTTTTGGCGGGCCTGTTTATCAAGGACCGGGAAACTACCTGGTGGGCGGCGCGGTCCAACTCCGCTACAACTTCGTCCAGCCGCGGGCGAAACTGGTTCCTTACGCGCAGCTTGGCTTCGGCGGCCTCTACAGCGACGCGCACGCCAATCCCGACCAGATCGAACTCGGATCGCCCGGTGAATTCACCGAGCAACTCTCCCTCGGCCTGAATTACTTCCTGACGAAGCGCCTGGCGCTCTCGGGCGAATACGGTTTCCGGCACATCTCCAATGCGGGCATAACCCATCGCAACACAGGGGTGAACTCGCTGGGCGGTTTGTTCGGATTGAGCTATTTTTTCTGATAAAACGGGGCTAGTTTCCTGCTCGACGCCTCGAGCTCGGAACGCCAGCCGCCTTGGAAAACAAACGCATACTATACGTCGAGGATGACCGGGATGTGGCCCGCCTGACGAAGCTGATGCTGGAACGCAAACGCCCTTACGAAGTGAGGGTGGAATCCGACCCCGCCAAAGCGCTTGGGGTCGCCCAGGCCTTCCGTCCGGACGTCGTCCTCCTCGACATGATCATGCCGGGAATGGACGGCGGCGACGTAGCCCGGCAACTCCGCGACGATGCGGAGTTGAAGAACGTGCCGATCATCTTCATCACCGCGGTCGCGAAGCCGATGGCCGGGTTCCCGATCCTTTCCAAACCCGTCGCCATCGAGGAAGTCATAGCGTGCATCGAACGGCATCTGGCGGCGTAGCGCCAGAAATCCCATTGCAAACAGGGCCGTGAAATCTTAATTAATAGCATGGCACGCCGCGCCAGTTCTTCCGTTCATCCCCTTTGGACCTTGGGGATCGTTGGCGCCATTCTCGCGGCGTCGATCATCGGCGGCTACTTTTTATACGGGTTCGTGAATGACCCTTACCGCACCTTGGAGCCGCTGGACGTCGCTTCTTACCTGGAGAACTCCAGCAGCATGCGGCAGAATATTTACAAGCTCGACTGTACCATCGACAATCAACTGGCCTGGTCGCGAACCGAAGGGCGTCTTTTCTCCGTCCAGGCCAACCCGGGCGGCGATATCCTTCCCATCCTGGTGCCCGCGAAGCTCAACGACGTTAATATCCAGAAGGGGCAGAAGTTTTTCATGAGGATAATCGTGGGCGACAAGGGCATCCTGCAAGTGGAGGACATAAGAAAAGTATGAAGACTATTTCGAAGGTTTTGCCCGCGGTTTGCGCCGGGCTTTTGCTAACCGCGCACGCGGGAGCGCAGGGCGCGGGCGGCGGATTCAACTCCCAACCCGCGGCTCCGCAGCCCGCCGCGCCCGCGGGCAACGCGCCCGCTTCCGGCGGCTCGCAACAAGGCTCCCAGTCCTTCCTCGGCAAGGACATGCCGAGCTTCGATCCCGGCACGGAGGTCTTTACCTGGGACGGCAAGAACTGGAACGTCAACGACAACCGGCTCTTCCAGGCGCGGTTCGAAAAGTATCTTAACGCCCCGGAGGAGACGAGCGCCGACGACCTCCATTACCAGCAGATCATCCAGCGGATACTGGATGACCTGGCGCCCGGCAACGCCACGATCGCCCGCGTCGACGAAGCCTTCAGCCTCCTGCCGAAAGCCTCCGGCTACCAGATAGACGCCCGCCTGTGCGACGCGCTCGCCGACGCCGTTTACAGCGCCTGGCGCTCGCAGGACGCCAATGACAGGCTCGCCCGCGCCAACGAAGGCCTGGCGGATGAACGCAAGAAGACGGAGTGGAACGCGCAGATGGCCGCCGCCGACAACAAGATGGACGCGCCGCCGGGCGGCAAGAGCAGGGACGTCACCTCCCAATGGGCGAAAAACCAGCAGGAGAAGCGCGACGCGGGCATGGCCCCCTACGTGCAGCGCCTCGCGGAAGTCAACGCCGTCATCAAAGCCAACGAATTGAAAAAGGAGGTCTCGGCGATCCAGATGAAGATCGAGTTCCAGGCGCTCATCGTCCAATTTTTCCTCCAGCGCCGTTTCCAGCACGTCCTCATGGCCACGCGCTTCTACCGCGCCGTATTCACCGACGGCGACACGCAATTGCGCGTAAGCAAGGAGGCGAAAGACCTCTTCGCCAGCGCGGGCGGCATGCCCCCCACCGTCGGCACGCTCGATTCCCTCGCCAACGAATTCATCCGCGACGCCCACGAAGGAGTGGACGCCTACAAATTCCTCCTCCAGCAAAACGAACTGGAGAGCGCCACCAAACGCCTCGCGGAATCGTTCATGGTCGGCGAATACCTGCCGGAGTTGCGCACCCTGCCGCGCGAGCAGAAGCGCAAAGCCCTGGAATTCACCCAAAAGACCGACCAGTTGATCTCCGCCATCGACGTGAAGGATTACACCCTCGCCGAGAAGATCGTCCACCAGTTGGAAGTCACCGCCAAGGACTTCGACAACTCGAAACCGATGGCGGCCGTGGAAACAGCCAAGACGGTGAGCGCCATGCACATCGCCAAGGCGAAGAACGCGGCGGTCAGCGGCGACAGGACGACGCTCGAGGAAGAACTGAAAGCCGCCACGGAAATCTGGCCGCGCAATCCCGCCCTGGCCGAAGTCTCCGGCATGATCTTCTCCCAGGCGGACGTGCAACAGAAAGCGCTGCTCGACTTTGACCAGTTGCTGAGCCAGCGCAACTACCGCCAGATCTATGACGATAAAATCCGTTTTATCGCCGCCGCGGCTCTCGATCCCGTCCGGCGGGACCAACTCAAGAAAGTCCTCGACAACATGGAGATCATCGAAGGCGCAATCATCCGGGCCACCGAGATCTCAAAGCAAGGGGACGCGGCCGGAGCATGGGAGAGCGTGGAGAAGGCGTTCGCGCAATTCCCCGACGACAACAAGCTGAACCAGGTCCGGGCCGACCTCACAACCCAGGCCGCCGACTTTGTGAGGACATTGCGGACGGCGGAACAACTTGAACAGAAGGAACAGGTCGGTTCAAGTCTCGCGTGGTATCTCAAAGCGCAGAAAATCTATCCTCGCAGCGACTACGCGCAGGAAGGAATCGCACGGCTTGTGAAGAAAATTCTTCCCGAGACGTAAGATTTGGGATAAACCTATCGCAGGCGGGGTTATTCTGATACTAAATCTATTATCAGTTTTTACTTGTGAAATCCCGCGCGGGGGTTAGGTAACCAGGTGCATCAAATGAACACGCACAACGCGGGCAATACGGGCAACTCGGAACGGCCGATGGATGAGAAACGACTGTTGGGCAAGCATGGGGACTATAAACACGGGGATTACCATAAGACAGCGACAATGGCAACCATCGCCAAGGCCGCCGGTGTGTCCCAGGGAGCCATTTCGTCCCTCCTGAACGACCGCGACTACGGCATACGGGTCAGCGAGAAGACCCGGGAGCGCGTTTTCAAGGTCTGCCGCGAACTCGGCTACATCCCCAACGATCTCCGCGCCGTCGTCCGCATGTACCCGGACCTGGGCGATCTTTGCATCCTGGCCTCCAGCGACATGGACGGCATCCTGACCAACCCTTTTTGCGCGCGCATCGCCGATGCGGCCATGAAGGCTTCCTCCCAGCCTTCGCACCCCATCTCCTTCGCGCAATACGATGCATCGGCCGATTACACGGCGGACGGCGATATCCTGCCCCACCCGGTGCGCCTCGGCACCGCCTCCAAGTTCATCTGCATCGGCGCGCCCAACCCCTCGCTCTTCCAAGCCCTCATCAAGCGCGGTTTCCCGGTCATCTATCTCGGGAACGAGGCCGGCACACCAGGCGTCACGAGCATCCTTCCCGACTACACGGAGGCTTCCCGCCTCGCCATCGAATACCTTTTCGGCCTGGGACACCGGCGCATCGCCATCCTTTCCGGCCCGTTCGGAACGACCGACCACCAGGTCATCGAACTGAATCGCGGCGTCAAGATCGGTTACGACCATATCGGCATACCCATCGAGGCGCAGAACATCATCTACGGCGACCTCACCTTCAAGAGCGGCTTCACCTCCATCGACTTCCTGCTGGAGCGGCAGCCCGGGCCGACCGCGCTCTTCTGTTTCAACGACGCGATCGCCATGGGCGTCCTGGCTCGTCTTCATGATCGCGGGGTCAAGATTCCGGGCGAGATGAGCGTCATGGGGTGTTCGGACGACGCATGCCTGCAATGCGTCCATCCCCTTCTGACCACCATCCACATGCCCGCGGAGGAAATGGGAGCGCTGGCCGTGAAAGAAGTCGAACGGCGGGTGAAGGAAGAAGCCTTGACAGAAACCCAGAAGATCACTATTCCAGTGCGACTCGTGGAAAGAGAATCGTGCGCCGCGCCCGGCAACTGAATAAAACTGACTAAAAGTGACTAATTGACGCAGGTGGCGCGGCTTCCCTCCCCCTCGTTGCAAGACACACATGATGAAACCCATTCAATTCTACATCCTGATCGGCCTCGGCGCGGGATGCCTCATCCTCTCCATCGTCGGCATCGCGCTCGCGAACTCCAACCAGAAGTTGCAGGCGGAGTTGCAGTCCCAGCAGGTTGAAATCAACCGCGGCAACGCCAGCCAGCAAGTCGGCTCCAACATCATCCGCGACATCGCCTCGGTCGCCGGTTCCAGCCAGGCCCTGCGCGATGTCCTCACCCGGGCCGGATTCACCCTGAAGGTCAATCCCGCGCCCTCGCCCGCGACATCCGGTTCATCCAAAGCCTCGCCCACCCCCTAATTTTCCCGAATCGCAACCCATGAACTACGACGACTCCTCCAACGCCTTCACCATCGAACGGGACGCTTTCCTTCCCGTGGTCCTGATCGGCCTCAGCCTGCTTTTTTTCTTCATCTGGCAGGTCACCGGGCTTTCCTCGCAACGCACCACCTACAAAACCGTCATCGAACGGCAGGATGAGATGGTCAAGCAATCCAGGCAGGTTGAAGCCAAGCTGCAGGCCATGGCGCAGGATCTACTCACCGCCTCCAAAACCGACGACCTCGCCCGGCAGATCGTCGCCAAGTACAATATCCAGCAAGGGCCGCCGAACCCCGGCCGCCTGTAGTTGCCGGGGGATTTGCGCGCTGAGGGATTTGAACCCCCGACCAACAGCGTGTAAAGCTGCCGCTCTACCACTGAGCTAAGCGCGCGGGAATCGAAACTTTAACCGCGATCCAGAGCGTGTCATGCACTTTTCGTCCTGCGGCGGCTGTAGGGGCGGCTGTGCCAGCCGCCTGGAGCGGGAGGCAACGCCAAAAGCGCAGGCGGCTGGCGCAGCTCTAAGGCAGCCTCAAGTCATAGGTTAGCAGGTTCGCGTGCAGTTTTCCGCACGGCGCGCCCCGGGCCGGTTCGCCGCCGGCTTTTTCAAAAACGCGGCGATCTTCGCCCAGCTTGAAGACGCGCTTCTTTTCCCCGCGCGCGATGCCGACGTGCAGCGGCATGTGCGGCGGTATGCCCGGATGCAGCGAGGGGTTCAAGGCCGTGCGGCGGTACCGAAGCCCCGCGCCAAAAACCTTGCCCGGAAATTTTTGCAGCTTCACCTCCCGCCCCTGCACGAAGAGGCGGCAACGCTCCGCGAAGGCGGCGTTCCCGATGATCTCCAGCCGATCGATGGAGGTGTCCACGAACCGGCTGGTGCTGCCGCCTTCCAGCGGAGTTTCGCACAGGAGCGGCCAGCCTTCGAGGGCTCTGCGGATCGTCAGTTCCGCGCCGCCCTCGGCGAAGGAGAGCATCTTCGGGAAACGCCATTCCCAGATCGGCTCGAAGAGTTCCATCGAGAAGGGAAACCCCGCCTGGCGGAGATCGCGCACGATTTTTTTGAAGTCCTCCAGCAGGAAGGCCGGCAGGAAGAAAGCGTCATGCAGCTTGTGCTTGTGGTCGATCAGTTCGCCGGTGAACGGCTTTTCAAGAAGCATCGCCGCGAGGCTCCGCCAGACCAGCGCGACGAGCGCCATCCAGTCCGCGCGCGGCAGCGACTCCACCGCGCGGAATTCGATGAGCCCGCGGCAGCCGCCATCCCAGGAGACGTTCCAGAACTTGTCGAAGCTGATCTCGCTGCGGTGGGTGTTGCCCGTGCCGTCGATGTGGAGATGGCGCAAGGTCTGGCTGGCGATGTCGCGATGGTCTCCCGGCCCGAGGCCTTCCAGGAACCGGTAAGCCATCTCCAGGTCGTACAGGGAACGGGAGGATTCGTCGGGCCGCGGCGCCTGGGAAGAAGGCCCCACGTAGTTGCCGGTGAAAAGATACGAGAGCGCGGGATGATGCTGCCAGTAACGCAGGATCGAAGTGATCCAGCCGGGATGCGTGAAGAACGCATTCTCGGCAAGGCTCGGGCCGCCGAAGAGGATGTGGTTGCCGCCGCCGGTGCCGCCGGCCTCTTCCTTGGAGATTTGTTTGTAAGAACGCATGCCCACTTGCGTGGCGCAACGCTCCAGTCCCGCGAGCCAGTCGCGGTAATCCTCCCACGTTTCGCACGGGGGCAGGTTTATCTCCAACACGCCGGGATCGGCAGTCAGGGATATCTGGCGCCACAAGCCCGCTTCATCCGGAGGGATGTACCCCTCGAAGAAACAGGGACCCGCCGCCAGCGCCGCATGGAAGAGGGCCAGGAACGGCCCTTGCAGAAGCGGAGGGAAGAAGATGTGCAAGCCGTCCTTTTTTTCTTCGAGGACGAGGGCGCGTTTGCTGACGCCGGCGGGCAGGCTCGCGAGCGGCAGGCGTAATCCGGCCGGGCCTTCCGCGGGTATGAGGTCGAGGCTTTTGCCGGGCCAGGGCGCGGAGACCCATTGCTTTCCGTCGTGATCGAGCGGCAGCACCCGGACGGCTTCCCGCTTTGCCCGCAACCAGCGCCCCTCCAGGCCGAGGCTTTGCGTGATGTGTTTTTTCAGCGCGTGAAGCGACAGGCTTTTTCCGCCCGCTTCCGGCCGGAGCGGAGAGCCGTCCCTGTTTGAAAGAATGTGCAACGCCCAGCGGGGATTGACCTCTCCCGGATACGATTTGCCGGGAGAATAGAAGACCGCCGCGCCCTTGAGCCGGCTCTTCATCAAGGCGCGGGCGAAGGCGTAGGCGTAGCGCAGCTTGGTGGGGCCGACGGCGGTGATGTACCATTCCTGGCCGGAAAAATCGAGCGGCACATACGTCGGCTCGCCGCCCTGGGTGAGCTTGACTCCGCTTTTCTTGAAGCGCTCCGCGACGACGCGGCCTATTTCTTCGGGGGTTCGCATTGGATCATTTCCAGGTCGGCGCTCATCCGGGATGGGATGCGTTTTTCGCCGTAGTAGATGCCGTCCACCGGCGTGATGTCGGCCGGGATCAGCCCCACCGCGGCGGTGATGTGGTTGTGATTGCAGAAAACGCCGTTGGTCGGGTCCATCCCGAGCCAGCCCGCGCCGGGCAGATAGGCGTCCACCCACGCGTGGAGCGCGCCCTGCGCGCGTTTCTCCCCTTCGCCGAACTCGCAGAGGTAGCCGCTGGCGAGCCGGGCGGCGATTCCCAGCGAACGGAGCACGTCGGCGAGGAGAACCGCGAAGTCGCGGCAGGAACCGCTTTTCAAGGCCAGCGTCTCGGCGGGGGGACGGGCGGGGCCTTCGTCACGGCGTTCGTATTGGATGTTGCCGAAGAGGGCTTCGTTCAACTCGACCATCGCGGTGACGGTGGAGACCGCGGGCTTCCAGAACGGCAGGCCGACTTTCTCCCCGATGGAAAGGAAGGGCGCGAGGACGGCTTTCTCCTCCGCCGTGTATTGAAAAGGAAAATCGACCGCGCGCCGTTCCAGCAGGAAATGGAAAGCGTTGCGTTCGCGCACGTCGAGATCGAGTTCCAGGGCGGCGCGCAGGACGCGGTCCTTGCCGGGATAAAAGCAGCGGGCGACCTCGTTGTCGAAGATATCGCGCCGGAACTGGATGTCGCCGCCGTCATTGGTCGTGAAGGCGACCCGCTCCACCGCCACGAAAAAATCCGCCCGCGGGAAGAGGCGGAAGACGTGCGGAGAGAAGCTCACCTCCTCAGCGTACGCGTACTCGGTGCGGTATTTGACGCGCAGCTTCATGCCTCGGGAACCTTCGCTGTTTTCCGGCGTTTCATGGCGACCCGCACATTCATGGTCTGGCCGCCCGATCCCTTGAAGGTGCCGCGCAACGGCGTGGCGTCCCTGAAATCCCGTCCGAAGGATACGGCGACATACCGGTCGTCGCACCATTGGCGGTTTGTCGGGTCGATCGCCACCCACGTCATTCCCGGCACCAGGATTTCTATCCACGCATGCGTCGCCACGGCGCCGGTCAGGGCTTTTCCAACCACCGGCGCCGTCTCGATGTATCCGCAGACATAGCGCGACGGCAGGCCCGCGGTGCGCAGGATGCTAAGGCCGACGTGCGCGAAGTCCTGGCAGACGCCGGTCTTCTGTTTCCAGATGGCGGCGAGGGTCGTCTGGTTGTCGGTCGCCCCCTTGCGGTAGTCGAAGCTGTCGTGGATGGCTTCGTTGAGGCTTTGCAATCCCTGGCCCAGCGTCGCGTCCCCGCGCAGGTATTTCTTCGCCCACTGGATCGACTCCTTGCCCGTCTCCACGACCGGGGTGGGCTGGAGGTAATCGAATATCTCCGGCATGGAGGAATTGAAAATCTGGCGAGCTTCCTGCACGCTCAATTCCATGCTCTCCGCGGGGCGTTCCACCGGGATGGTGCGCACGACGGCGTGGTTGGTGACGACCAGCTTTTTGTGGCGGAAGGGAAGGGAAAAGAAGTCCACGACATTGCCGTAGAAATCAACGTAGCTCGTCGTGGCGGTGTCGGGGTCGATGGTGATCTTGTGGCTGAGGACGGATTGCGTCGGGAGGTTTGGCGGGGTCAGGCGCGCCTCCCCGTAGGCTTCCTCCGCCTGGTGGCCGTATTTGTAATGGGTGGTGTGCGTTATCTCGAAATCCATTTCCGTGGTTCAGATGTCGAAACCTTTTAGCACCGTCTGCACGCCGTTGCTGATGTAGGCCTGGTGACTCAGGAAGCCGTCCGAGATCACGTGGTGAAGATCATTGAGCGCGCCGAGCAGGCTCCCCAGCAGCGGCGCGAGCGTCCCGGCGCGCGGGGCGTCCTGTTCCGCGTCCGAGCGCGGCAGGTCCTCCTCCACCGAACGGCTGACGAAGTCCGGCCAATCGACGCGCTTGATTTTGTGGAGAAGCTCCTCGATGGCGGCCAGCGTCCCGGCCACGCTCGCGGATTCGGGGGATTCGCGCACGAGGGCGGCGCACCGCTGGAGGCAGCGCAGCACGGAGCGCGGCGCCTCGGAGTTCTGCCAGAGCATCTCCAGGACGCGGATCGGCTCCGCGCGCATCTGGTAGATGCGGCGGTACGCGTCGCGGGTGCCGAGCAGCCGCAGGAAGGCGGAAAGCTCGATCTCGATGGCGTGGACCCTGGAGTTTTCCTCCAACTGCACGCCTTCGAACGACTTGGCGATGGAAAGGACGGCGTTCGCGGTAATGATGGCCCGTTCGAGCATCTCGGCGATCTCGCAGAAGCGCCAGCCGTCATCCGCGAGCATCGTGCGCGAAGCGGTGGCGGAGAATTGCGGTATGAGCCGGGTGGCCGTCTCGCTGAGGCGGCGCGCGACGCGCCCGCACTCGATCTCCGGCAAATCCTTGCGATACTTGGAACGCTCGAACCGCGAGCGAAGGTCGTTGAGGGTGGACCACGCCTCGGGGCTGAGACATTCCTGGATCGACTCGGCGTTGCGCAACGCGCGGCGGAACGTCGAGAGGATGGAGCCCGGCTCCGGCAGCAGGACGAGCCGGTAGCGATCCGCGCGATTGCCGATGCTCCGCTTGCCGGCGCCCGCGCTTTTTTCCAGCGGAGGCAGGAGGCGGTTCCAGAGCGGGCGGTACAGCTTGCGCTCCGCGGAGTTGAGTTCCTCCGTCTCCAGCGTTTCGATGACCTGGATGAGGTACGCCTGGTGGTACGCGCGCTCGAGGTAGCGCCCCATCCAGTAAAAGGATTCCGCCACGCGGCTCGTGACCTGGCGCGGCGGCAGGTGCGCGTCCGAATGGCGGCGCGCGCTCCCCGTCAGCACTCCCTCCGAATCGCCGACGACCCATGTATCCTTGCTCGTCCAGCCCAGGGGAAAGGCGTTCGTCGATTCGCGCCCCGGGAAAACGCGGGTCAGCGCGCCGGGAAAAACGTCGAATGCGTCGCCCGCGCGCAACGCGAAGACGATGTGATCCTGCACGCCCTCGACCTGCTTGCCGTTCTTGAAGCAGACGGTCTTCGCGCCGCATTCGGCCGGCTGGGCGATGTACCGGCTCGGCTCCTTGCGGATGGCCTTCATCTCCTCCTCGCGCACGCGCTGCTCGGTAGCCCCGAGAAACCGCGCGAAGATCGGCTTTATCTCATAGGCGTCCAGGTTTTCCAGAACCATCTCGCGCTGGTCGAGATCGCCGAGCCAGTACGTCGGGACGGTCGGGAGGATCGGGTCTTCGGCAAGATAGTAGCGGATGATCTGCGGCGCGAAGCCGAGCAGGCTGCGGTCGTCGGCGAGCTGGCTGCCGATGCTGTTGAAGATGGCCACCGTGCCCTGGCGCAGGCAGTGGACGAGGCCGGGAACCCCGAGTCGCGAGTCCTTGCGAAAGACGAGCGGGTCGAGCCAGTCGTCGGCGACCCTGGTGTAGACCACTTCAACCCGGCGCAGGCCCTGGACGGTCTTGAGATACAGGCGGTCGTTCAGGACGAGCAGGTCGTCCCCCTGGACGAGAGGAACGCCCATCCGGCGCGCGAGAAAGGTGTGTTCGGAATAAATGGGGCTGCCCGGGCCGCCGGAAAGGAGCACCACGGACGGCTCGTCGATGGCTCTCTCCACGGTGTAGCGCAGCTTTTCCGTGATGGCCTGGGGCGTTTGGGCGAGCGATTGCACCGCGCTTTCCTGGAAGATATCCGGCGTCACGCGAGCGAGCGCCCTCCGGTTCTGCATCATGTAGGAAATGCCGGGCGCATGGCCGAAGTGGTGGTGCCGCACCATGAATCTCCCCCGCTTGTCGCGGATGAGGCAGACGCCGCTCAGGTGCAGGAACGCCCCCTGGGCGCGCGGCAGGCCGATGCAGGCGTTCTGATATTGCGGGCTGCCGAGCACGGACGCTATGGGAATGACGTTCTGGCGCAGGATTTCCTTCTTGCCGTAAACGTCCGCCAGGAAGAGTTCGAAGGCCTCCAGCCGCTGGCGGACTCCCAGGACGATCCGATCCCACTCCTGCGCGGCGAATACCTGCGGGAGGAGATCGCACGCCCACGCCTGCTGGCCCCACGGGTCTTTGCGGATGATGTCGAGGGTGACTCCCATCTCGCGCAGGGTCGCCTCCATGCGGTCATCCAACGTGCGAAGCTCCGGCGGGCGGAAACCTTGCAGGTACTCCATCAACCGTGCGTAGATGGGACGCGGCGCGCCGCTCTTCTCGAAGATTTCATCCCAGCGAGGATTTTCGGGCACGCCGAACCATTTCCGCACCGGCCTCTGAGTTCAAGAACGTTTTTTAAAGCGGGTCATGCACTTTCGCCCTTAGGGCTGCATTAATCTCTCGTAGTCGCCCAGTTTCTCGGAAGGCTTTCCGAAACGGAATTCGCCGTGGCGTATCTGGCCGCCCGCGTACGCGATCCAGCAACCGAAACCGAGCGCCACACCGCTTATAACCAACGTGGCGCAGGAAAGCGGCAGGGCGGTCTTCGGATATTTCCACGGCACGAGCAGCGCGGCGGCGGCGACGGCGGCGGCGACATAGAAAACCCAGATGAAGCGGGTTGCGCGCTGGGCATGCGCGTCGAGCCAGGCGTAGCCGGCCTCGTCGGATTTGGACTCGATGGAGTCGTAGGCCCGTTCGCCATACACCTTCACCGGCCACGCGGAGAATGCGGAGAGAAAAACGAGGAGGAGCGCGGTGACCTGCGCGGCGCGGCTGCGCGAGACGATGGCGACCGCCAGCGCCAGCATGCCCAGCGCGATGCCATAGACCGGCAGGGGATTGAGAATGACGTGGAGGTACTCCGGTTCCTTCAGGTGGGCGTTGACCAGGTCGAGGAAGCTCATTTCAGGGACATCTTCAGGATTTCATCGAACGCGCCCTTTGTCAGCGGCATGACCGAAAGGCGGGATTGCCTCAGCAATGGGATGTCCGAGAGCGCCTTGACGGCCTTTATCTCTTCCAGCGACACGGCGCGTCCCAGGGGGCGGACGGGAACGAGATCGACGCAAACCCATTCCCCTTCCTCCGCCGTGGGATCGGGGTAGCCTTCCTTCGCGACTTCCGCGAGGCCGACGACCGCCTTGCCCGTGACGCTATGGTAGAAGAAAACCGGGTCGCCCTTGCGCATGGCGAGAAGGTTTTTCCGAGCCTGGAAGTTTCGCACGCCCGTCCATGCCGTCCGGCCATCGCGCACGAAGTCATCCCAGGAATAGGCGCCGGGCTCCTGCTTCACGAGCCAATGGTTCTTTTGCATCGGACCACGCATAGCACGGTTTGTGCGAAAAGGGAACGGGGGCGCGCGCCCTCCTGTCTCCCTCCCAGGCGGCTGGCACAGCCGCCTCTACAACGACAACACCGCCTCAGGGGGCGGGGCGAAACTCGAAGTGCATGCCCCGGGCCAGGCGTTTAAAAAAAAATGGGGGGCGCGTTCTTTCGAGACGCGCCCCCGGTCTCGCGGATGGCTGTAAGCCGAATTCTGTCGCGCGCTTTTTTACGGCGCGCGCGGCCGTCATTTATCTCGCGCCGCTCGCGCGGCGCGCCCCTCCGTACAGGCCGGGGTGCGACTATTACCCGGGAGGCGCGCTCTTGCGAGCGCCGGACAGGCGATCCATCCCTCCCTGTTCTGTCTTGCACCGCATGGGGTTTTTCGCGCCCCGTCGTTTGCACTCCGGGCGGTGAGCTCTTACCTCGCCTTTTCACCCTTGCCGCGACGGCTCCCCTTTCGGGAAACAGCCGGGCGGTTTATTTTCTGTGACACTTTCCGTCGCCGCCGATTTTCAGCGGAGGCGCCCGCGCATTCTACGCGGCATGCCGCCTTGTGGTGTTCGGACTTTCCTCTGGCGAATTTCCCGCCAGCGACAGCCCGCCATCCCCGCCAGCATTATTAAGGCTGGAGCGGGGGTTTGTAAAGAGGCTGGAACGGAAGCTGCTAAACCCAATTTATCGTTATTATGAAAAGCCAGACCCAGATCACTTCCGGAAGAAAGGAGGCGCGAAGGAGCAGGCCCGCGGTCATGCGGCGGCGGCGGCTTCTCCTGGCGGCGCTTCGTCTTTGGGAATTGAAACACCGCGTCCGGCCTTGATTTTTCCCCTTCGCACTTCTCCATTGAAGTGACGCCCCTTTTAAGAGAGATTTCGTGGTGTGACTCTCCTCTCCCGGCGCAATTTCTCCGCTTCGTTCACGCTTATCGAATTGCTCGTGGTCATCGCCATCATCGCGCTTCTCGCCGGTTTGCTTATGCCCGCCATATCGTCGGTCCAGCGCACCTCGCGGGCGACCGCTTCCGCCAGCAATCTCCGGCAGATCGGCGCGGCCATCTTCCAGTTCGCGGCGGACAATAACCAGCGCCCCCCGGCGTCCTACTATGCCGCGACGAGCCTGACTTGGGACGCCGCGGTCTTTCCCTACCTGGGCCTGGGGCCGGTGACCACCCCGGCTGCAAACCAACCCGTCGGCGCCAAGATATTCGCCGCGCCAAACGATACGACCATCACCGTTACGCCGCCGCCGTATAAGAGGAGCTATGCCATGGTGGTTTCCAGCACCGCCTCGGGGTTGAACTACAGCGGCACTTCGAACTATGTCCAGTCGCTCGCGAGCATTCCCAACCCGTCCAAGACCCTTTTGCTCACCGAATACCCGGGGCAGCCCGGAAATCTGGTCGCCTCGACGACCGGCTACCAGATCATCGATCCTTCCCAGCAATCGGTCAGCATCAATCCAGCGGGGAAGTTTAACTACCTTTACTACGACGGGCATGTGGAACTGCTTCTCCCGAGCCAAACCTATACTTCCACCGTCACGGGAACCGGCTCCTCGTGGACTCTCACCCCCTGACTCCTTGACGCTTGGCTGACGACGCCCATAGCCCGCCCGCCAAAAAGAAATGGTCGATAACGCGATTCGGGCTTAACTTCCTGGTCGTCAGCATCCTTGCACACCTCGCGTTCCTTTCGGGGGCGACCTACTTCATCGTCCAGAGAATCCAGGCCAAGCGCAAACTGACCTTCCAGGCCGGCCCGCCGAGTCCCAACCCCGCGACGCAGACGGTGGAGCACAAGGTGCAGATGCACAAGGAGACGACGATGAGCGCCCCGCAGATGGCCAAGCGCATCACCACGACGGGGCTGGGCAAGATCAACCTGCCGGAAATGCCGGAGATGCCGATGACGAGCGACGAGGTCAAGCCGATGAAGATGAGTTCCGCGACCTCGATGGGGATGGGCGCTCCCGGCGCATTGGGAGGAGGAGGCCTCGGCGGCATAAGCCTGAATCTTCCCGCAATCATGGCGGACCGGTGCAGCACGGAAGGGCGCACGAAGTCCATAGCCGACAACGGGGGCGACCCCGGCACGGACGCAGCCGTCGTCAACGCCTTGCAATGGCTGAAGGGGAAGCAAAATCCCGACGGCACGTTCGGAGACAAATATAAAGGGGGTATGACGGGTTTGAGCCTGCTCTGTTACCTTGGCCATTGCGAGCGGCCGACTTCCGGGAAGTTCGGGCCGACCGTGAGGAACGCGATCGACGCCGTCATCCAGGCCGGCAACGGCGCCAACGGAAGCCTGGGGTTCCAATCCCGCGATGTCGACTCGGTCTATCAGCACGCCATCGCCTCGTATGCATTGGGGGAGGCTTATATCCTGACGAAGGACGAAGGAATTCCGCCCGTTCTCACGAAGGCCGTCGGGATGATCGTCTCCGGCCAGCGCCCGGACGGCGGCTGGGCCTACAGGTTCGCCCAGCCCGGCGGAAAGAGCTACAGCGACACTTCCGTGACCTGCTGGATGGTCCAAGCCTTGAAGACGGCGCACTATTCCGGGTTAAACGTGCCGGGCGTCGATGCCGCCCTGGACAAGGCCATGAACTTCCTTCTGCACATGCAGGGCGAGAACGGCGTGATCGGTTATAAACAGCCGGGCGTGATATCCCAACCCAAGGCTCGCCCGCCCGCGGGCGACGTTACCGGCGCGGGAGTCTTTTGCCTGTTGATCTGGCATCACGCCAAGGACAAAGCCGTCCACGACGGGCTGCGGGTCGTTAAGGAAGGTCCCTTCGTTAAAAACGGCAGACGGCCGCCATCCCCCGAATATAGATTCAAGGCGCCCACGGTCAATCTGTATGCCTGGTACTATGACACCCAGGCCTGCTTCCAGGCAGGAGGAACTTTTTGGGATTGGTGGAACCGCCACGTCGAGGGAGAACTCCTGAGAAACCAAGCCCAGGACGGAAGCTGGCCTCCCGCCGGGCCGCGACCCGTCGCCGGGTTTGGAGACTGGGAGGGCAAGGGGAGCGACCTTGACGCCCAGGTTTATCGGACAGCCCTGTGCACCCTCATGCTCGAGGTCTATTACCGTTACCTTTCCAATTCCCGCTCGGAAGGAAGCGTGGAGTAGCCATGGACTCGAAATACACGCCGCTGACGCCCGATCTCTACGCCTACCTCTGCGGCCACGCCTCGCGCGCGGGCAACGCCACGCTCGACAAGCTCCGCGCCGAAACCGAAGCGCTCGGCGAGATCAGCAGGATGTTGATCGGCAGGGAGCAGGGCAACTTTATGACGCTGCTGGTCGCGGCCCTTGGCGTCGAATCCGCCCTCGAGGTCGGAACATTCACGGGCTACAGCTCCACATGCATCGCGCTGGGCCTGCCGGCCGACGGCCGCCTGCTCTGCCTCGACGCGAGCGCGGAATGGACGGCAATCGCCCGGCGTTACTGGAAGGAAGCGGGCGTGGAGGAGAAGATCGAACTTCGCGTCGGCGACGGGGCGCGCCTCCTGCGCCAGTTGGAGCCCGACGCGCAGTTTGACTTCGCCTTCATCGACGCCGACAAGCCGAACTACGACACGTATTACGAACTGGCGCTGCCCCATGTGAAGGAAAACGGCCTCATCCTTTTCGACAACATGCTTTATGGCGGCAGAGTGGCCGCGCCGCCCGCGGACCAGGAAAACCCGAACGCGATCCACGCCCTCAACGAAAAGCTGGCGCGCGACCCGCGCGTGGAGTCCGTCCTGCTTTCGGTCGGCGACGGGATCAACCTTTGCCGGAAGAAGAGGGCTTGATCTCCACCACGAGCGCGGTCGTGTTGTCGCGCCCGCAACGCTCCACCGAATCGCCCACCAGCCCTTGCGCCGGATCGCTGTTCCCGTATTCGGGGGAGCGGAGGAGGTCGAGCAACTGGCTGTCGAAGAGCCCCTCCACCAGCCCGTCCGTGCAGAGCAGGAAGAGATCGCCCGGTTCGCAGGGGACGACGCCAACCTGCGGATCGACAAACTGGTGCCCCGCGCCGAGCGCCTTTTGCAGGACGGTGCGGCGGGGATGATCCCGCGCCTCGCGTTCGTTGAGCTTGCCGTTGCGGAAGAGCCAGCCGACGTGCGTGTCGTCGTGGCTCAGCTGCCGCAGCCCCCGCTCCCCCGCCGGCAAATAGTAAATGCGGCTGTCTCCAATGTGCCCGAACACCATCCGCCCCGGCGTAAACCAACACAGGCTCAAGGTCGCTCCCATCCCCTCGCACTCCGCGTAGCTCCCGCCGATGAACATCAGCGTCCGGTGGATCTGGTCGAACAATTCGCCGAGCACGTCGCCACGGCCGGCCTCCATCCCCGCCGCCGATTGCATGAAGGAGCGCGGCAGGAGATGGGTTATCTTGTCCACGGCGATTCTGCTCGCGTATTCCCCGACCTGCGCGCCGCCCATCCCGTCGCTGACCGCGAAGATGAAATCCGCCGCCTCCGTGGACGCCTCCCCGGTCTTCCCAAGCAGGCGCACTTCCCGCGCGTCGAGTTGCAGGCAGAGGAAGCTGTCCTCGTTATTCTTGCGCACCTTGCCGCGATGCGTCTGCCCGAACCACTGGAGGCGCTGGCCGGGGTTATCCATTTGGCTCGGGGAGGATCGTGGCGAACTCGAAATCGATGAGGCAGAAGCGGCCGTCGCTCTGGCGGTAGGTCACATTGCGCACTTCGGGATCGTCGTGCCGCACGCCGTACGGTTCAAGCTCGGCGAAAAGCTCCCGCGCCCGCTCCTCGTCCAGGTGGTCGACCCGGCTGCCGCAATTGGTCGTGACGATGCGGAGCTGCTCCGGGTCGGCCTCGAGCAGGCGCGGCACAAAGTTGCAACCGCGCGCTTCGAGATGCCGCAGCACGCGCGTCTCGGTCTCGAACCGTTCCTTCGCCTTGGGGCCGCGGAAGGTCTTGATGACCTTCCCGTCGTACGTGATGCGCACCGTCGCCCGCAGCGTATCCTTAACCTGTAACATTCTGCCCAGAGAACATGCCTCAATCGGCGGTTGGGGCAATTCTTTCATTGCCATCGCGCCCGCCGCCGTTTAGAAAACCGCGTCCGCTCGGTAAAAACCGGGCAGAAAAAATATAACCTATGCGGCCTGATTAATGCTTAGTTTGACATGGCGCCGTTTGTGCTTTTGTCGGCAACGCGCCGAAATGGGCAGAAATCAGGGAAAATATCAACAATCCACGATCCAATGGCGGCGGGATCGTTAAAAAACAGACACTACAAACAAAACATATGGCGAAGTACAAACTGGAATACATTTGGCTCGACGGTTACGAGCCTGTGGCCAACCTGCGCGGCAAGACGCTCGTAAAGGATTTCGACAGCTTTCCCACCTTGGAAATGCTTCCGAAGTGGGGCTTTGACGGCAGCTCAACCCGGCAGGCCGAAGGCCACAGCTCGGATTGCGTCCTCAAGCCGATCGCGTGTTACCCGGACAGCACCAAGACCAACGGCGTCCTGGTTCTCAACGAAGTCATGCACCCCGACGGCACGCCGCACTCCACCAACGCGCGGGCCACGATCCTCGACGATCCCGGCACCTGGTTCGGGTTCGAGCAGGAATACTTCTTCACGGTCGACGGCCGTCCGCTCGGCTTCCCGAAAGAGGGCTACCCCGCGCCGCAGGGCGAATACTACACCGGCGTAGGCTACAAGAACGTGGGCGACCTGGCGCGCGAGATCGTGGACAAGCACCTCGACCTCTGCCTCGACGCCGGCATCAACCACGAAGGCATCAACGCCGAAGTCGCCAAGGGCCAGTGGGAATTCCAGATATTCGGCAAGGGCCCCAAGAAAGCGGCCGATGAACTGTGGATGGCGCGCTACCTTCTCATGCGGCTCTGCGAATCCTACGGCATCGACGTCGAGTTCCATTGCAAGCCGATCCGCGGCGACTGGAACGGCTCCGGCATGCACTCGAACTTCTCCACCGCCTACATGCGCGAAGTGGGCGGCAAAGAATATTTCGAGGCGCTCATGGCCGCCTTCGACAAATACAAGAACGAGCACATCGCCGTTTACGGGCCGGACAACCACCTGCGCTTGACCGGGTTGCACGAGACCCAGTCGATCGACAAGTTCAACTACGGCCTGGCGAACCGCGGCGCTTCCATCCGCATACCCCATAGCTTCATGGACAACAACTACCGGGGGTACCTGGAAGATCGGCGTCCGAATTCCGCGGGCGATCCCTACAAGATCGCGAGCCGTATCCTGCAGACCATCGCGACCGTCCCGACCAAGTAGGTCGCCCGGTTCCAAAAAACTTACCGGCGCCGTCCTTTTAAAAGGGCGGCGCCGTTTGTTTTTTCCTTGCTCCCGCGCGATTCGCGTTCCACTCTCCGCGCTTTATGCGTTCATCGAAGTTGAGCGTCCCCGCCCTTCTTGCCGGCCTCCTGACCGTGGCGGTCGCGACCTGGGCGCTTGCCGCCACCAATCCCAAAGCCACCGATACGCCCTTCAAGACGTGGCTCTTCACCGCCGGCATGCTCGGCCAGTGGTTCGTCAGCGGCGGCTTAACGGGACTCATCGCCGGACGGCAAGGGCTGCTCCACGGCTTGCTCCTGGCAATCGTGGGCTGCCCGCTCGTCTCGGCGCTCTGGCTGGGACTGCTGTTCGGCTGGCCGATGTTCTCCGCCGCCCATTACTGGCCGATTTTCCGGGACTTTATCGTGTTCGCCCTGCCGCTCGCGGTGCTCGGAGCGGTTCTGGGCGGCCTGGTTGGCAGACGACAGGAAAAAGACTCCTGGACCCGGCCCTTCACCATCACCCTAAGCTAAGTGCTAAATCATTCGGAACGCCTCAGAGCGCGTATCATGCACTTTTCGCCCACGTCTCCTGAATGGCGCCGTGGCGTCTAACCAAGCCTAACCAAGCCTAACCAAGTTAGTAATAGTGGTGATGATGGTGATGACGATGGTGGTGGTGGTGGTGATGGTGAGCTTCCGCCGTGGAAGGGAGAAGGCCGGCCGAGCAAAACAGGGCGGCGACTACAGCAAGGAGGTGGCGTTTCATGGAAGATACTTTCTACAAATGGTTTGCGAACATCAAGGGGTTTGTCTTTTCTTTTCGATAGCCGAATCCACTTTGGATGGATAATTCCGACCCCAAACCCCTTTCCCTCTTCACGGCCCCCTTGTCCGCCGCGCAGGCCGCGAAGTTAAAGACGCTCCTCCAGGCGGAGAACTTCGAGTTTGAACCCCGGCCTTATACCCTCTATTTTGCGCGGAAAGAGAAGCTGAGCCTCGCCGTCTATGAAAAGGGGCCGAAGATCGTCGTCCAAGGCAAGGGCGCCGGGGAGTTCGTGAAATTCCGCCTGGAGCCGGAGATATTCGGCGAGGCGCGGCTCGGCTACGAGGAGGTCCATTCGCCTGAAATGTTCCAGCCCCACTTTGGCATAGACGAAAGCGGCAAAGGCGACTTCTTCGGCCCCCTCGTCATCGCCGGCGTCTACGTGGACAAAGGGATCGCGCGCAAATTCATGGAAGGCGGCATCCAGGACAGCAAACGGATCGGCTCCGACCAGCGAATCCGGAGCCTGGCCGCGCTCATCAAACAAACCCAGGGCGCGGTCTCCAACGTCGTGGAAATCCCCCCCGCCAAATACAACGACCTCTATGAAAAAATCGGCAACGTGAACAAACTCCTCGCCTGGGGGCACGCCCGCGTCATCGAGAACCTTCTGGCCATCCGTTCCGATTGCCCGCGAGCCCTTTCGGATCAATTCGCCAACCCGAGAGTCATCCAGAACGCCCTCATGAAAAACGGGCGCGCCATCGAACTCCAGCAGCGGACCAAAGCCGAGTCCGACCCCGCGGTCGCCGCCGCCTCCATCCTCGCCCGGGAGCGCTTCATCGACTGGATGGAAAAAGCGGGCCGGAAATATAACGCCGCGATCCCGCGTGGCGCATCCGCGCTGGTGAAGACAGTCGCCGGCCGGCTCGTGAAGGAACACTCCCCCGCCATCCTCCGGGAACTGACCAAGGCGCACTTCAAGACCACGAAGGAAATCACCGACCAGGAGGAAGAAATTGACCCCGAATAACACGGCGGCATTGTCGTTGTTGTAGAGGCGGCTGTGCCAGCCGCGTGGCGGGAGACGGAGATGCAATGATAGTGCGTGGGGGAAAAGGGGTTTTGACAACAATGATCTGGGTTGCGTGGTCCGCGAGGTGGCTCTCCCTGAAGGGTTCAAGGAGATGGAATGAATGTTTTTCTGATGCCGTGCCGATAACAGGCGGGAAACCCGTCAAAAAAAAGAGATATTTCCTGTCGCCGGCGTTAAAATAGGGCATGGCTGCCGATCCGTTCGTTCACCTCCACGTTCACACCGAATTCTCGCTCCTGGACGGCGCGGTGCGGATCAAGGAACTGGTGAAGAAAGCCGCCGGGTTCGACATGCCCGCCGTGGCGATGACCGACCACGGCAATCTTTACGGCGCGATTGATTTCTACAAGGCCGCGCGCGACGCCGGGGTAAAGCCGATCATCGGTTGCGAGGCCTACGTGGCCCCAGGGGCGCACACCGAACGGCAGGCGAATTCAGCCCGGGACGCGGCCTGCCACCTCACGCTGCTGGCCCAAAACGAGAAGGGTTACCGCAACCTCGTCAAGCTCGTCTCGAAGGCGCATCTCGACGGTTACTACTACAAGCCGCGCATCGACAAGACGCTGCTGGCGGAACACGCGGAGGGCTTGATAGGGCTGAGCGGCTGTCTGAAGGGCGAGATCAACATGGCGATCCAGGGCGACCGGATGCAGCGGGCGCGCGAACACGCCGCCCAGTACCGCGACATCCTGGGCAAGGACAACTTTTTCCTGGAACTGCACCGGCACGGCATCGAGGCGCAAGATAAATGCAATCACGTCCTGACCGGGTTCGCAAAGGAGTTCGGCCTCGGCCTCGTCGCGGCGAATGACGTCCATTTCCTCGAGCACTCCCACCACGAGGCGCACGATGTCATGATCTGCATCGGCACCGGCGCCAACAAGGCCGACGAGCGCCGGATGCATTACGTGCCGGAGCTTTATTTCAAATCGCCGGAGGAGATGCGGCGTCTCTTCGCGGATTGCCCGGAGGCGATCCGCAACACCGTGGAGATCGCGAACCGGTGCGACTTGAAGCTGGAGTTCGGCGTGCCGAAGTATCCCGCCTTCCCGCCGCCGCCGGGGCTGACGCGCGAGCAGTACCTGAGGAGCATCTGCCAGGAAGGGCTTCGAAGGCGCTACGGCGCGCGGGTGGAGAGCGAGCCGGAACTGGAGCGGCGGCTGGAGTACGAGCTTTCCGTCCTGGAGAAGACGGGATTCACCAGCTACTTCCTCATCGTCTGGGACTTCATCGATTTCGCCAGGAAGCGCGGCATTCCCGTCGGGCCGGGGCGCGGTTCGGCGGCGGGGTCGATGGTCGCTTACGTGATGGGGATAACCGATATCGATCCCCTGCGGTTCGGCCTGCTCTTCGAGCGGTTCCTGAATCCAGACCGCATCAGCCCGCCGGATATCGACGTCGACTTCTGCCAGAACCGCCGGGGCGAGGTGATCGACTATGTGCGCCACAAATACGGCGAGCGGGCCGTGGCGCAGATCGTCACCTTCGGCACGCTCGGCGCCAAGAGCGTGGTCCGCGACGTGGGCCGCGTGATGGGCCTGAGCTACGGCGACGCCGACAGGATCGCGAAGATGATCCCCAACGAGCTGAACATCACCCTGAAGTCGGCGGCGGAGAAGAATCCCGACCTGAAAAAAGCGGTCCAGACCGAGCCCGCGACCTCGGAACTCTGGGGATACGCGACCACGCTGGAAGGCCTCTCGCGGCAGGCGGGCGTCCACGCGGCGGGCGTGCTCATCGGCGACCGCGACCTTTCCGAATACGTGCCGCTCTCGCGCTCCGATCTTTCCAAGGGGCCGGACGGCGACGTCATAAGCCAGTTCGCGATGGGGCCGCTGACCGACCTCGGCCTGTTGAAGATGGATTTCCTCGGCCTCAAGACGCTCACGGTCATCCAGGACACGGAAGTCCTCCTCCGCGAGAAAATCCCCGGCTTCTCGGCGGCAAAGCTCCCTTTCGACAACGCGGCGGCCTTTGCATTGTTGAACCGGGCGGAAACCATCGGCGTGTTCCAACTGGAATCCGGCGGCATGGTGAACCTGTGCCGGCAATTCGACATCCAGAACATCGAGGACGTCATCGCCCTCATCGCGCTGTACAGGCCGGGGCCGATGGAACTGATCCCCGACTACATCAAGCGAAAGAAGGGGCAGACAAAGATCAAATACGAGCACCCGCTCCTGGAAAAGATTTGCGCGGAGACCTATGGCATCATGATCTACCAGGAGCAGGTCATGGCCGCGGCCAGCAGCCTCGCGGGGTACAGCCTCGGCCAGTCGGACCTGCTCCGGCGCGCGATGGGCAAGAAGGACAAGGAGAAGATGGCCAGGGAGCGCGCCAACTTCATCGCCGGCTGCGAGAAGACCAACCGCATCCCGGAAAAGAAGGCGAGCGCCATCTTCGACCTGCTGGAGAAATTCGCGGGCTACGGGTTCAACAAGAGCCACAGCGCGGCGTACGGCGTCGTCAGCTACCAGACGGCTTATCTGAAGGCCAACCACCCGGTGGAATTCATGGCCGCGCTGTTGAGCAACGAAATCAACAACACGGACAAAATCTCGATCTTCGTCGCCGAGTGCAAGCGGATGGGCATCGACATCCTGCCGCCGGACGTGAACCGTAGCGCGTTGAAATTCGCCCCCGAGCCGGGCGGCAACGGCATCCGTTACGGACTGGCGGGCGTGAAGAACGTCGGCGAAGGCGCCATGCAAGCCGCCGTCGAGGAGCGCGAAAAGAACGGGCCGTTCCAATCGCTGGAGGATTTCTGCTCGCGGCTTGACCCTCGCCGCATCAACAAGAAAGTCGTGGAGAGCCTCGTCAAATGCGGCGCTTTCGACTTCACGGAGCTGGATCGGGCGAGCCTCTTCGCGGTCATCGACTCCGCGCTTTCCACCGCAGCCTCCTCGCACCGCGACCGCGCGGCGGGGCAGGTCTCGCTCTTCGGCGGGCTGGAGGCTCCGCAGCCCGCCGCCCGACGAAGTTTCGTCCCGCCATGGCCGGCCGACGAAAAGCTCGCTTACGAAAAGGAGCTTCTCGGGTTTTACGTGACCGGGCATCCGCTCGATGAATACCGGCCAATCCTGGAAAGCGGCAAATACACGCCGATCCAGGCGCTCGGCGACCTCGAGGACCGCGCGCAGGCGCTCGTGGGAGGCGCGCTCATTTCCGTCGAGAAAAAATTCACCAAGAAGGACAGCAAGCCGTTCGCCATCGTCGTGATCGAAGACCTGACCGGCTCGATCGAAGTGCCTGTCTGGAGCGACGTTTTCAATAAATGCGTGGCGTTGCTGGAGACGGGCCGCGTGGTGGCAATCGCGGGCCAAGTGGAAAAGCGCGAAGAGGGGAACCGCATTCGGGCCTCCGAGATGACGCCGCTAAAACGCGGGCCGCGCGCCGAGCCGCTGGTCTTCTCCCTGCGGCGCGAGCGGGTGACGGAGAGCGATCTTCTCCGGCTTCAGGCGGTCATCCGGCGATTCCCCGGAGTGCGCGACGTGCAGCTGGATTTCGCGACGGGCGAAGGCTCGCACGTCCGGATGCGGCTCGGGCCGGAATACCGGATCGATCCCCTGCCCCAGCTAAAAACCGAACTGGCGGAACTACCCATCCTCGACTTCGGGTTTTAGCTGCTCGGTTGTAGAGGCGGCTGTGCCAGCCGCCTCTACAACCGAGGCTCCAATTCGAGAAAAAGCACCTCCGTGGCGCCGTATTTCTTGATGCGGACCGGGCGCCAGGGAGTTTGGGGAACAGCCTTGGCGGCTGCGCGCTCCAGCACGAAGAGGCCTTCCCGCGCGAGGCAGCGGCGCAGGCTCGCGGAAGCAAGCAGGTTTGCCTCATGACCGCCCGCATACGGCGGATCGGCGAAGATGAGGTCGAAAGATTCCGGGGCGGCAACCCGGTCAAGAAACTCAAACGCCCCCATGCGGCGGATTTCTCCGCGGAGGCTCGCCTTCTCCAGATTGGTGCGGATCGCTTCGACCGCGCGCGCGTCGTTATCCACGAAGACCGCTGCCGCGCAGCCGCGGCTGAGGGCCTCGATGCCAAGGCCGCCGCCGCCCGCGAAGAGATCGAGAACGCGGGCGCCCGGCGTCCTTTCCCCGAGGCTGGAAAAGATGGCTCCTTTCACGCGATCCATGGTGGGGCGCGCATCGCCCGCGGGCGCGCGGAGGGGGATGCCACCGGCGCTGCCGGCGACGACCCTCATGGGGCTGCCGATGCGCTGGGCGCGGGCGACGGCGCGGGGGGCGCGTTTTTGTGCCCGCCGAGGACGTTGAAGAGGAGATCGGTAAGCTGGCGCTTTATCTTCCTGCCGACGTCGCGCTGGACGAGATCGGTCTTCGGCGACCAGATGGCGCCGCGTATGCTGAAGTCCCTATGGGAATAACCCGAGTTATCGTTCACGAAGTTCTCCCGGATGATGGAGGGCAGGCGGTCGCTGACCCGGCTGTTGATCGCCAGTTGGGCCGCGAGGTCCAGCCTGCCGTCGAACCCCACGCCGCCGTGCGCGGTCATCCTGAGGTCTTGCGATTGGAGGAGGAGTTGATCGACCTGCGTTTTGCTCTTTGCAAAGTGGTACCCGACGCGCGCCTGGCTTAGATCGAGCCGGGAGAGTTCGGGTATCCGCAAAAGCTCGCCCAGCATCTGGAAAAGCTCGTAGCGGACGTGGCCGTCGCGGAGCACGATCTGGCCCTGGCCTCGGATGGAATCCTGATCCCGCGAATTGCCCGCCGCGTTGAGAAAACCGTCCAGGATGCCGGAGGCGTCAATCGCCGCGGCCCGGGTCCTGGGAATCAGCGGGGCGAGCTGGACGTTTTCAAACCGTGCGCTCATCGAAAAGGGCGAGCCGGGCGCGATGGTCTGAAGATCGAGCGAGCCGCGAAGACGGCCCTGCGCGATGTCCGCGCTGACATCCGAGAGGAGCAGCCGGCCTTGGGAATAGGTGAAAGCCGCCCCAATCTCGTCGAGGCGGACGAAGCCTTTGATGACCGCGCTCTTGCTCTTGACCGTCCCCTTGACGGAATCGGCGTTCGGGTCCGGGCAGTCGAGCGTTATGCCCGAGAAGGAGGCGACGGGCTTCCCGGCTGCGTCCAGGAAGTCGAAGGCTGCGCGTTTGAGCCGGAAGCGGTTGACCGACACCGTGAAGGGCGGCCCTTCCACGCGGGGCGGCTCTCGCTCCGCCGAAGCAGGGACGGCCGGGCCGGGCGCGCCGGGCGGGACGGGGTTTGCGACGACCGGAAAGGGAGAGGGAGAGGGAGAGGCTTTTCCCGGCGGAGGCGAAGGAGGAGGAGGCGGCGGTTCGGGAAGAGTCCAGCTGCCTTGGGCGTTCTGATACCACACCACTTTCGGGTCGTTGATGGAGAGTTGCTTGATGACCAGCCGCCGCGCCAAAAGCGGCAGGAGCCGGATGCGCGCCGAGACTTCGGAAGTCTGGAGAAAGGAGCCGGGGTTGGCGGGATCGGGCTGCGGCACGTCTATGCCCGTCAGGTGCAGGCCGCCCCAGGGCGTAAAGCTGGCGCCGGAGAGTTTGACCTCCAGATGGAAGGCGTCCGCAAGCCCGCGCGCGATGCGCTCCTGCACGCCCGCGGACTGCACGTAAAGATTGACGCCGAGCGTGACGAACGCCACGGCGAGCAGGACGGCGAGCGCCGTCGCAAGAATAGCCTTGGCAACTTGTCGCACGCTGCCAAAGTAGCCGGGCGCGTTGAAATGAACAAGATTGCCGTTATTTTAAATCCGGCGGCGCGGGGAGAAAAGGCGAAGGCGATGAGCGACAAAATCCGGCGCCTTGCGCACGGGTCCTCCTTCAAACTTTCCCCCGCGAGAGGCCACACGCAACTCCTCGCCAAACAAGCGGTCGAGGAGGGGTTCAAGACCATCGTGGCCGCGGGCGGGGACGGCACGATCAACGAAGTGGTTAACGGCATGGCCGGTTCCGACGCCACGCTCGGCATCCTCCCCGTCGGCACGATGAACGTCTTCGCCGCCGAACTCGGCCTGCCCACGAACAATCTGCGCGAATGCTGGGAACTCATCGAAGCGGGCAATGTCCGCCGTGTCGACCTGCCGCGCGCGAACAAGAACTACTTCGTGCAACTGGCCGGCGTGGGCCTGGACGCGCAGGTGGTGAAGGAGACGAGCTGGAATTTCCGCAAGAATTTCGGCCCGCTCAGCTACGTCATCTCCGCGACGCAGATCGCCGCGCGCAAGCCGCCCCGCCTGGTTGTCGACGCCGAGGGGAAGCTGCGGGAAGGCTCGTTCGTCCTCATCGGGAACGGGCGTTACTACGGCGGCCCGTTCGTCATCTTCAAGGACGCGCAGATCGACGACGGCATGCTCGACGTGCTCATCTTCAAGAACCTGGGGTACCTCGACATCGTGCGTTACCTCAACGCGATCGTCTTCGGCAACCACGTGACTCTCCCGGACGTGGAGTATTTTCAGACCGTCAAGGCGACCATCCGCAGCGAACAGGAAGTGCCCGTGGAGGTGGACGGCGAACTGATCGGGCACCTCCCCGTCTCATTCCGGTTCTCCTCGCGCAAGCTGAAGGTGACCGCCCCCGCGCTTTCCTGATGGAAGGATTCGACAACGCCCCCCAAGTGGAATAATTTCGTCTAGAACATTCCGCTCGATGCGTTCCCCCAAACGACAACTCCAGGCCTTCGCCCGCGGATGGTCAAACGGGCGGCCGGCCGTCTGCGTCATCCTCATCGCGGTGAATGTAGCCTGTTTCGTGGCGCAGACGATTGTCGGGTATCTCTCGGGAACCTCCGCCGCGGAGCAAATAAACCTGCTCTTCGGGTTGAGCCGGAACGCCGTCTTCCACAGCGGCCACGCCTGGCAGTTGGCGACCTACATGTTCCTGCACCACGATGTGCTTCATCTGCTGGCGAACATGCTCGGCTTCTATTTCGCGGCGCGCGAGGTGGAGGCCATCGTCGGCCCAAGGCATCTCCTGGGCATCTACTTTGGCGGCGGCCTGCTGGCCGGGCTGGCGCATCTCGCGTTCGCGCCGCCGGAGACCTTCCTCATCGGCGCTTCGGGCGCCGTGTGCGCGACCATCATCGCGTTCACCACCATCCTGCCCGAGATGGAACTGACCGTCTGGATTTTTTTCATCCTGCCCGTCCGGCTCAAGGCCAAATACTTCGCCGCGCTCTTCGTCGGCGTGACGACCCTTCTGCTTTTCGTCAAGCCGATCTTCGGGCCGATCTCAAATATCGCCCACCTCGGCGGCTGCCTCCTCGGCTGGCTCTATATCAAGCAACTCGGTTACGGGAATCCGCTGCGGATCCAGCGCTACATCTTCGCCCGCAGGCAGCGCGCGGAACGTTTCGCGCGCATGTCGCCGGCCCAATTCATCAGCGAGGAGATCGATCCGATCCTGGACAAGATTTCGAAACAGGGAATCCACAGCCTCAGCCGCGCCGAGAAGCGGATACTGGAAAAGGGCCGCGAGAAGATCGCCCGGAAGATCAATCCTGCACGCGGCTGAGAAGGAACGCCGCGCCCGCGCAGGTAAGGACGCCGCCGGCCAGGAGAAAGGCGAGGTCGCCGAGGATAAAGTCGAACCCGGCGTGATTCAGGTTGATCAACCGGAAGGCGTGGCAGAAGTGCGTGAGCGGGAAAAAATACGAGATGGCGCGCACGCCCATTGGCAAACGCTGGATTGGCGCGAACGCGCCGGAGAGCGGGAAGACCGGGAGCAGAAAGAAGACGGCGAACTGGATCGCCTGCGTCTGCGTATTGGAGAACGAGGAGATGAGAAGCCCCAGCCCAAGCGAGCAGAGCAGGAAGAGCAGACACACCAGGCCGAGCAGCAGCGGCTGGCGGAAATGCACCCCGAAGTGGAGCGCGGCGACCGCCACCGTCGCGGCGATGAGGAACATCGAGAGCAACAGGTAAGGAAGCACCTTGCCAAGGACGATCTCCGTCCGCCCCAGCGAGGTGACGAGAAGCTGGTACAGCGTTCCCGCCTCGCGCTCCCGCGTGATGGTGCAGGCCATGAGCGTCACGGTCAGCAATTGCAGGATAAGGCCGATGATCCCCGGGATGACATACTCGATGAAACTGAGCTTCGGGTTGTAGAGAATGTCGCTCTCGACTTTCCACGGCTCCATCATCGACGCGAACTGATGCCGCGTCTCGACCGGAAGCTTCTTGCCCATCTCGACCACCTCGTCCGGCAGGTTGTTTATAAGATCGTCCCGCGCCTCCGATTGGAAATCGCCCAGCGCTTCCCGCGTATCGCCTTCCAGTTCCGCGGCCGTGTCGGTGTCGCTCCCGTCGAGGATGAGGCGGATGGCCGCGGGATCGCCGTCCTCGAGGCTCTTGCCCCAGCCCGCGGGGATGATGAGAACCTCCTCCACTCCCGCGCGGACGAGGTCGGGGGCCGCCGGCGCGGAACTCTCGCGCCATGCAAAGGCGTCCTTCCCTTTAAGAAGCGCGATGAACTTCGCGCTCTCCGCGCTCTTGTCCCTGTCCATCAAAAGCGACGGGGCTCCCGTGAGCCTCGTCCCCTGGAAGGCGTAGCCGAAAAGCAGGGTGAACAGCGGCGGCAGCAACAGTACCAGCGCCACGATCCGCTTGTCCCGATAGATGTGCAGGAACTCCTTGAAAGCGACTCCCGCTATGGCGCGCGCACTCGCGGTCCAGTTCATGAAAGGCTCCTGTTCAGGATTTCCTCGTAGCCCTCGGAATACGCCTTGAACACGTCTTCCATATCCGGATCGGCCCAGCGCGAGCCGACCCATTTCAATTCCGGCCAGGGCCAGTTTTGCCGCCAACCCGCTTCAAGCTTTTCGGGAGCCGCGGCATAGAGGCGCACGCGCCCGCTGCGGAGCGAGGCGTCCAGCACGCCGGGCCATCCGCGCAGATTCACCAGCGCCTTCATCACCGGCTCGACTTCCATTTCAAGGAGCTTCCCCTTGAAACTCTGCTTGAGATGCGCGGGCGATTCCTTCGCGAGCAAGCGCCCCTCGTGCAGGAAACCGACTTCCGTGCAGCGCTCCGCCTCGTCCATGTAGTGCGTCGTGACAAAGATCGTCGCGCCCTCGTGGCTGAGATCGTAAAGGAGATTCCATATCCGCTGGCGGTGGACGGGGTCGAGGCCGGAGGTCGGCTCATCCAGGAAAAGCAAGGGCGGCTGGTGGATCATGGCGCAGGCGAGCGCAAGGAGCTGCTTCAGCCCCCCGGAAAGCGAACCCGTCATCGAACGCCGCCGGTCCTGCAAGTCCATCTTTTTCAAGAGCGACTCCGACCTCTTCGCAAAAACGCCCGGCGGCACGCCGCACGCCCTCCCGAAGAACGACAGATTTTCCGAGACCGTCAGGTCGGGATAAAGACTGAACTTCTGCGCCACGTAACCGAACTGCGACCGGACGCGGCTTCGCTCCTTCCAGACATCGCGCCCGCCGATGGTCGCGCAGCCGCCGCTCGGCTTCGCGAGGCCGCACAGCATGCGGATCGTCGTCGTCTTGCCCGCGCCGTTCGCGCCGAGGAACCCGAATATCTCCCCCGCCGGGATGGACATGGAGACCCGATCCACGGCGACCCTGGCGCCGAACGCCTTTTGCAACTGATCGAGCGCGATGAATGGTTCCATCCCGGAAATACAACACGGGTTGACATGGATTCAAAGGCTGTTTACAAGCAGCCTCCATGGGTTCGCGCATCCGCCTGCTCCTGGCCCTGGCCCTGTCCCCGTCCCTGTGGCTCGCCCCGCTCGCGCCCGCGCACGCCGACCCCGCCGCGGAGATGAGTTCCTTCTCGATCTTCCATCCCGTCGATCTCGCGCGTTTGGAAAAAGGCGAAATCATCGCGGCGCGCGGGCAGCCCATGAACTTCCCGCGCGGGCTTTGCGCGGAATCGTGCTACATAACGCCCGTCCCGTTCGCGAAAGCGGTGGCGGCGCACAAGGCGTTCAACCCGTCGCTGCATCCGGAGTTGGGCGTCTACCTCTACATCCGCACGGCGGGGCCGCGTTTCAATCAACTGCTGCTCGCCCCGGATAACTCGGAGGTGAGGGCCCTCGCCGCTGCCACCGAGAAAATGCGGGGGCTGCCGCACACTTCTTCCGGCGCGCTGTCGCCCGAAGCGGTCGCCTATTGGAGCGGCCTCCTCTCCCATCGGCTGACCGATTTCCTCGCCGGCGGCCTCCCGCGCCTGCCGCCGTATGCGGATTCCATCCGCCCCTCCGAGGAAGCGGCCTCCCTCTTGAAAGAGCAGCCAAAAATCCGGGCCCGTTTCGCACCGCTCACGGCGTTTTTGAACGGCGGAGGAAACCCCTCGCTGAGTTGGAACCTCTTCGACGTGCAAGGAGAAGCCGCCCTTTCGCTGAGCGCGTCGTTTTTCCGGCAGAACGGCGCGAGCTGGCAGTCGATGAGCGTCGATTACTACGCGAGCGACGGCTACTACGTTTATCTCTCGTTCATCGAACTCTGGCCGACGAAGAACGGCACGCTCGCCTGGCGCGGCGATTTTCTTTCGTCCGGGACGGTGGGGACCTTGCGCGGCATCGCCCGGACGATCGCCGGAAGTTTCCTGGTGAAGGGCGTTCGGAAAAACACCGTCGCGCTCCTCAAGGACGCGGAGGCGGCGCGCTAATCCTTCTTCTTTTTGGCCAAAAGCCGGGCCAGCCTGCTCTTGCGACGGTTGGCGGCGTTGCGATGGAGACGGCCCGTTTTCACCGCGCGATCCAGCGCCGAAACGAGGCTGGGCAGCCCGGCGTTCGCGTCGTCCAGCTTGCCGGCGCCGATGGCCGCGCGCACGGTCTTGAGCTTGGATTTCACATTGCTGAGCGCCCGGCGGTTCTGCAAAGTCCGGGTTTTGGTTTGCCGCGCGCGCTTGGCGGCTGATTTGGTGTTGGCCATAAATTGAAGGGCTGCAACCGTAGCCGCCCCGCGCCGCATGTCAAGCCCGAGGTGATTCCGCGCCTTGCCTCTTGGAGCCTGGCGCCCCGCCGCTTCCCCCTTTCGATGCGAACGCCGTCCGGCAGCAGGCCTCTCCCGGATCCCATGGTTTATATCCCTTAAGCGCCCGCCGGGGCCTTCAGTTTGAGCGTGGAAACCGGTTTCAATTCCGCCCGAATATAGATTTCGGTGGGATCTTGATAAAAGCGGTATTCTATAAACCTGTTTTGCATCAGTTGCCCCCTAAACTTTCGGTCGCTTTCTGAACTCAGGATATCAGGCCTTATAATCACGGCTCCAATATTAAATCTGCCCAAATATTCCGAACAATTTCCATGTCGCACTTCTTTGAGCAAATCGTCATATCTGGCCGGTCCAAACCAATCTCCGACGACCTGGACATCGTCTTTGATCATATAAAACTCCGTTGAAACCCCGATATCGAGGACCCGCCGGTCGGGCTTATTGTTGGCTTTGAACGTTTCGATCAGGGCATATGTCGGGCCATAACATGGAATTGAACCGATTAAATACCGCTGATCGTCCACATAGGTTGTAACCGCGGGAATTGTTTGTTTCCAGAAATCCGCATAGAATTTTTGCAGTCTTTCGCCGCCGCGCAGTCTCAAAGGACAACACAGAAAAGTGGCGATCGCGCACGCGCACGAACCAACAATCCGCCTGGCGAAAACACTCTTCCAGCGCGCCGCGAGATAATTGCGCATGGAAAACAACGCCACTCCAATGCACGAAACATAAACCGGCAACCAATGGAGCGCGTATCGCCCCAGCGTGGATGCAAGCAGCCAGAATATCTGGAGATACACCGCGGCGGCGGCAAGGTATGCCAGGCCGGCCGCGGGCCGCCAGCGCTTTCGCAACCAAAGGCAGCATGGCAGCAGGAGAACCGGCGCGTACATGAATAACATAACGCCGTTAATGCCCCACTCCCTGAAATTCCTCGACTCGGGGTCGCCAACCATGAAAAACGGAAAGAACGCCAGATAGACCGGATCCTTGCTGGTCGCGGGTTCATGGGTGAGAACAAAAATGTCGG
Source organism: Spartobacteria bacterium (assembly GCA_021324825.1). Taxonomy (GTDB): domain Bacteria; phylum Verrucomicrobiota; class Verrucomicrobiia; order Chthoniobacterales; family Chthoniobacteraceae; genus JAJPII01. The sequence continues at coordinate 67,663 of JAJPII010000031.1, forward strand.
CTTTGTTGAAGATCACATCGGGGCGATTAAAGCAGACGCTGAACAAGGGAGGAATCGGATCTCCGCATTCAATAAGATTTCGCACGTACCATGGCAGGCTGAACGCGCACAATACAAGGCACAACCCGACAGTCTTGCGAAAAGGCGGCTCGTTCCGTGTTGCAAGGATGCATGAGATCAAAAACAGCGGAAGACAAACAAATAACGTGGTTTTTGCGCCAACGCAAAATGCCGCAATCAGGACGAGTTCACTCGCTGCCCCTCGATGACCGTTAAAGCTGCGATAGGCGCAGAGTATCGGCGTCAAGATAAAGAGGCCGATGGGAATATCGATGTAGGCGGTGTCAAGATAGCGAAGAAAAATCGGGCAAACAGCAAGGCAAAGCGGAACCAGATATTGCTCCGGGTGTCCGAACCATGCGTTTGGGGATTCTTCATGCAAATCGCACGCTCTCGCGCTCGAAATAAACGCCTGGATACCCATGCAGGTTAACAGCCCGCAAAGCCACCCCAGCAACTGACAATAAGTCCCGAGTTTAAAAACGAACAGGGCGGCGTAAAGCAACAGGAAATTATTGGCGTAGTATGGGAACCGGAGAAACGGATCCACATAAATACGCCCTGCGTTGGCCCACTCCAGGGCGTATGGCAAGTGATAGCGAACAGGATCGGACTCCGTCGCCGGGAGGATTGCCGGCATGGCCAGGAAAACAAACAAAACCCACAGGCATATTGCCGGCAGATTCCACGCGCCAAAAAAAAGGCGGGCGGCACGACGCCAAAACCGCCAGGAAAAAACGTTTCCCGGCCCCGTAAATGAGAAAACACATCCTGCCGCCAGAATCGTCGCGAGAATCGGCGCGGGCTTCAATAAGCCCGTAAATCCCAGAAAGAGCAGACAAAAACCGGCCAACGCCATGCCGGCCACCGAAGCAATAACCAGATCAGCCAGGTAAAAATTCTCCGCATCTTCGTCCCCTTCACCTTTTTCCCGTCTTATCACGAGCCCTGCGGCGAAGAAAAAAGCCCACATCAGGTGAACGGCCAGCAGGCCGGTCAAAAAATGCTTTGCAAAATACATCGGCTTTCGACGGTGAGCGAAGACCTGGAGGGTGTCATGCACTTTTTGTCCGGAGCGGCGTCGTCGTCGTTGTAGAGGCGGCTGTGCCAGCCGCCAGGAGAGGGAGGCAACGCCAAAGCGCCAGAAAAGCGCATGATACGCTCCAGGTGGAATTCTCATGCCGCGTAGGCCGGCTGCGCGCAACGTTGACGACACCCAAGGAGAAACCCTATTTTTCCCGCTGTGAAATGGAGACTTCAGCTCTACGCCGCTTCCGGGCATCGCATCCGGTTCAGCGGGCGCTTGCTTATCTACATTGCCGTCTGGCTCCTCGCCGTATTGGCGTTTGAGGTGTTCCTTCAGCCCGAAGGCCTTACCGAAACCGACCTTACTCCCTTTCAGCAGCGCATCCGTTTGCCGCTTTATACACCGCTTATGGCCGTCCTCGGGCTTGCGCAGTCCGTCACCTGGCCGGCTATTCCCACCCCGTTCGACCTTTGCGGCGCGGCCGCCTGTTTTGGTCTCCATGCCATCGCCGCACTTACCCGCTCTCGCCGGAGTTCCCTCATCGCATTCACTTGCGTGCAGGCGCTGCTTCTTACCGCTTCCGTCGTTTATTATGTACGTTTGTGCCGACTGCCAAGCGGCGGATGAACTATGAAATCCGCTGTATTCATAATTTTGACCTGTGCATTCTGCGCGCTCGGGCCACGCCTATCTGCCGCTGAAACGCCGGACCCGAAGACCCTTTCCGCCGACTTCAAGCGACTGGATGCTCTCCGGCGCGTCTTCGCGGAGACGCAGGCGCACGGCGACCAGTTCGGGGACGCTTTCTGGCGTGCATCCAAGCGTCTGGCGGACGAGCGCGGCCCCGCTGTGCTTCACGCCGTCATGGCGCGCTCCGAAGAGTGGCGCGGCGGCGAGGAAGGCCTGGTATTCGTGCCGTTGGTTTCGTTGCTGCCGCGCGAAGCCACCCTCAAAATCCTGCGCCAGTATCAAAGCGCCAAGGGCGAATCAGCCCGGATTTGGGCGGGCGAGTTTATCACCGAGTTCGGCATGTCCGACACCAGGGAAGCCGTGCGGAAGTATTCCTCGAAGAAATGACCCGCAGCCGCATTTTTTCATTTCCTGTTTACAGGTTCGCCGGAGGATTGTATTTCAGAAGGATTGCCAGATCGGTTGCCGCCGCGCGCGCAGCCAGCCCCACACCCCTTTTCTTTTAAAACATGGACAAAATTCAGAACAAGGACGCGGAGGTCAAGATGCTCTCCGACATGCTCCTCATCCGGCGATTCGAGGAGCGCGCTTCGCAGCAATACCAGATGCAGAAGATCGGCGGCTTCTGCCACCTTTACATCGGCCAGGAAGCGGTCGTCGTCGGCTCGGTCGCGGGCGTTCGGCATGACGATTACATCATCACCGCGTACCGCGACCACGGCCACGCCCTGGCGCGCGGGACGACCGCGAACGCTTGCATGGCCGAGCTTTTCGGCAAGGCGACCGGCTGTTCGAAGGGCCTCGGCGGCTCGATGCATTTCTTCGACCGCGAGAATGCCATGCTCGGCGGGCACGCCATCGTGGGCGGACACGTGCCGCTCGCGGCGGGGTTCGGTTTCGCCAGCCGTTACAAGGGCGAGGACCGGGTGACGCTCTGCTATTTCGGCGACGGGGCGATCAACCAGGGGGCCTTCCACGAGGCGCTGAATCTCGCGGCGCTCTACAATCTGCCCGTCATTTTCGTCTGCGAGAACAATTACTTCGCCATGGGGACGAGCGTCACCCGCTCGACGGGGTTGAAGGAGATCGCGGATCGCGCGCGGGGTTACGACATGGGCTCCTGCGCGGTGGACGGCATGGATGTCCGCGCGGTGCGGGACACTTTTCACGACGTGGCGGAGAAAATCCGCAAGGAGCCGCAGCCGTGGTTCGTCGAGGCGCGGACGTATCGCTACCGGGGGCACTCGATGTCCGACCCCGCGACCTACCGCACCAAGGAGGAACTGGAGAAATACAAGGAGAGCGACCCCATCGTAAAATTCCGCGCGGTGCTGACGCAGGAAGGTCTCCTCACGCAGGAGCGCTTTGACGAACTTGACGAGGCGGCGAAGCAGGCGGCGATCGAGAGCGTCAAATTCGCGGAGGACAGCCCCGAGCCGCCGGTCGAGGAACTCTATAACTACACGTTTGTAAACGAAGGAGCAAAATGAGCGGCCTGTCCGACCACCCCGAGACGAGGAACATCACTTACCGGCAGGCGTTGAACGAAGCGCTGGCCGAGGAACTGGAGCGGGATCCGAACGTCTTCCTCATGGGCGAGGAAGTGGCCGAATACAACGGCGCTTACAAGGTCAGCCAGGGGTTGCTCGAAAAATTCGGCGCCAAGCGGATCGTCGACGCGCCGATCAGCGAAGGCGGTTTCGCCGGGCTCGGCATCGGCGCGGCGATGCTGGGGTTGCGCCCCGTCATCGAATTCATGACATTCAGCTTCTCGCTGGTGGCGTTCGACCAGGTGGTCAACAACGCCCCGAACATGATGACGATGTCGGGCGGCCAATTCACCGTCCCGATCACCTTCCGCGGCCCGAACGGCCCGGCGCATCAACTCGGCGCGACGCATTCGCATTCCACCGAATCGCTCTTTGCGAATTTCCCCGGGTTGAAAATCTGCACGCCCGCCACGGCCCGCGACGCGAAAGGGCTTTTGAAAACCGCGATCCGCGACGATAACCCGGTGCTCGTTCTCGAATCGGAGCTTCTTTACAACGTCAAGAGCTACGTCGAGCCGGAAGACCAGGAATTGCTCATCCCGCTCGGCTCGGCGGAGATAAGGCGCGACGGCGGCGATGTGACGATCCTCTGCTACGCGCAGACGGTCCGCATGGCGGTCGACGCGGCCAAGACATTGAACGCGGAAGGCATCCGCGCCGAAGTGGTGGACCTGCGCTCCATCAAACCGCTCGATATGGAGACAATCCTGACCTCGGTCGCCAAGACCCACCGCGTCGTCATCGCGGAACAGGACAGGCCGTTCTGCGGGATCGGCTCGGAGCTTTGCTACCGCATCCAGAAGGAAATTTTCGACGAACTCGACGCGCCGATTTTGCGCGTCGCGCAGGAAGAAGTGCCGATGCCCTACAACGAAGCGCTGGAAAAAGCCGTGCTTCCGAGCGAACAGAAAATCGTCGACGCCGTGAAGAAGGTCTGCAACGCCTAACCTGGAAAGCCCCGATGCCTGAGATAAAGATGCCCAAACTGAGCGACACGATGACCGAGGGCACGCTTGTCGCCTGGAAAAAGAAAAAGGGAGACGCCGTTTCCGCCGGCGACGTCATCGCGGAGATCGAGACCGACAAGGCGACGATGGAATTCGAGTCGCCCGACGACGGCGTCTTCACCGAGATATTCGTGCAGGAAGGCGGCAAGGTCGCCGTGGGCCAGCCGATAGCGCTGGTTCTCGGCAAGGGTGAAAAAGCCGGCGCTTCCAAGCCGTCCGAACCGAAGGCCGAGAAGAAAAAGGAAGCCGCCGCCCCTGCCGCCCCAAGCCCGGCGAAACCCGCGGGCGCTCCCGCTCCCGCCGCCGCTCCGGCAAAAGGCGGACGGGTCAAGGCCTCCCCGCTGGCGAAGAAAATCGCCAGGGCCATGGGCGTCGATCTTTCAACCCTCAGCGGCTCCGGCCCCGGCTCGCGCATCGTTCGGAAGGACGTGCTCGCCGCCGCGGAAGGCAAGCCTTCGCCCGCTCCGGCTGTGGCGGCCATTCCCGCGGCGGGCGGCCAGAACCGCGTGCCGCTCAGCGGCATGCGCAAGACGATCGCCGAGCGCCTCCTGGCGAGCAAAACGCAGATCCCGCACTTTTACCTGAATATCGAAGTGGACGCGGGCGAGTTGATGAAGCTGCGCTCGGAGATCAACGCCGCCGCCGAAAAAGCCGGGCAGGCGAAGCTCACCGTAAACGACTTCGTCCTCAAGGCCGCGGTTCTCGCCGCGACGCGCGTGCCGAAGGTCAACGCTTCCTTCGACAAGGACGCCGTCATCGAATATTCCGGCATCCATCTCGCGGTCGCGGTGGCGATCGACGACGGCCTCGTCACCCCGGTCATCCGCGACGCGCAGAGCAAGTCGATCCGCCAGATCAGCGACGCGGTCAAAGACCTCGCGGCCCGCGCCCGCTCGAAGAAACTCAAGCCGGACGAATACCAGGGCGGCACCTTCACCGTCTCCAACCTCGGCAGCTACGGCATCGAGACCTTCTCGGCCATCATCAATCCGCCGCAAGCGATGATCCTCAGCATCGGAGCCATCGTGAAGAAGCCCGTCGTCAACGCGAAAAACGAGATCGTCCCCGGCCAGCGGATGTTCGTCGGCATGAGTTGCGACCATCGCGTCGTGGACGGGGCGATAGGCGCGCAGTACCTCGCGGAACTCCGAAGCCTGCTCGAGAACCCGGCCCTCATGCTTATCTAATCTAATTCTATGGCGTACGATCTCATTGTTATCGGCGGCGGCCCGGCGGGATACGTCGGCGCGATTCGCGCGGCCCAGCTCGGCAAGAAGGTGGCCTGCGTCGAAAAGGAACGCGCCGGCGGCATCTGCCTGAACTGGGGGTGCATCCCGACCAAATCCCTGTTGCGCAACGCGGAGCTTTATCACCTGATGAGCCATCGCGCCGCCGACTTCGGCTTCTCCTTCGACAACCTGAAATTCGATTGGGCCAAGGTCATCAAGCGCAGCCGCACCATCTCGGACAAGCTCGCGGGCGGCATCGAGTTCCTTTTCCGCAAAAACAAGGTGGACTACATCCTCGGCGAGGCCTCGATCCCCAAGGCGGGAAGCGTCCACGTCAAGAAAAAGGACGGGAAGGAAGAGACCCTGGAAGCGAAGAAAATCCTCGTCGCGACGGGCGTGGTGACGCGCGCGATGCCCGGGTTTCCCTTCAACGGCAAAACGGTCATCGGGAGCCGCGAAGCGATGATCCTCGATCCGCAGCCAAAGAGCCTCGTCGTCATCGGCGCGGGCGCCATCGGGGTCGAGTTCGCGTATTTCTACAATACCTTCGGCACGAAGGTCACGGTGGTCGAGATGATGCCGAACATCCTCCCGGTCGAGGATACGGAAGTCAGCGTGGCGCTGGAGAAATCCCTGACGAAACAAGGCATCCGCCTTCTGACGAACACGAAAGTCAGCAAGGGCGAGGTCGCGGGGAGCGGAGTCAAGATTTCCGTCGAGGGGCAGAAAGCGGAAACGCTGGAAGCCGATGTCTGCCTCGTCGCGATCGGCGTCGCGCCGCAGCTTCCGGGCGGCTTGCAGTTGAAGGTCGACCAGCGCGGCTACATCAGCACCGGCGATAATTATGAAACCAGCGTCCCGGGCGTCTACGCGGCGGGCGACATCATCGGGCCGCCCTGGCTGGCGCACGTCGCGAGTTACGAGGCGATCCAGGCCGTCGAGGGGATGTTCACGAGCCACAAGCCCAAAAAGGTCACCTTCTTCCCCGGCTGCACGTACTGCCAGCCGCAGGTCGCCAGCGTCGGCCTCACGGAACGGGCCGCGAAGGAGCAGGGCAAGAAATTCAAGGTGGGCAAATTCCCGTTCCAGGCCAGCGGCAAGGCGCTGGCTGTCGGCGAGAGCGACGGGTTCGTGAAGCTTCTCATCGGCGAGCCGGACGGTGAAATCCTGGGCGCGCACATCATCGGCGCGGAAGCCACGGAACTCATCGCGGAACTCGGCCTCGCGATAACGCTCGAAGCCACGCACGAGGAGATCGAAGCGACCATCCACGCCCACCCAACCTTGAGTGAAGCCATCCACGAGGCGAGCGGCGCGGCATTCGGCGCGGCGATTCATATTTGAAATCGAAACTCCTTCTCCTTTTCGTCGTCGCGGCGCTTCCGCTCGCCGGCTGCAAGAAACTGACGGCCCTCCTCCACCGGATACCCGGCGCGCCCCAGGCGGCTTCCACGCCCGCCGCGCAGCCCGCGGTGAGACCCGCGACGGCAGCCGCCCCCGCCGCGCCCAAGCCCGTCACGATCCACGCGATCAACAAGGCCGCCTCGGCCATCGTCTTCTGCTACCACAACATCGAGGACAACAGCAAAATGAAGGCGCTGACGATCGCGCCCGCCGAATTCACGCGCGAGATGCAGGCGATCAAGGACGCGGGCATCACGGTCATCCCGATGCAGCAATTCCTCGCGTTCCGCCGCGGCGAGAAGGATATGCCCGCCCGGAGCGCGGTCATCACCCTCGACGACGGCTGGGTGTCGGCCCACGACGTGGCCTGGCCCATCCTGAAGAAATTCAACTACCCGTTCACGCTCTTCATCTACATCAACTACGTCGGCGCGGGAGGGAAGTCGATGTCCTGGGACCAGCTCAATGAGATGCGCGACGCCGGCGTGGACATCGAAAGCCATACCTATTCGCATTCCGACCTGAAGGCGCCGGGTTTCGGCGTGGACAAGAAGACCGCCGCCCTGGTGAGGAAGGATGTCGCCGCGCTCGGCGTGGACGGCTGGCTGCGCAAGGAGATCGTCGGCTCGAAGCAGGTGCTGGAGAAGCAGCTCGCCATCAAGGTGAACGCCTTCGCCTACCCCTTTGGCAAATACAACGCCAAGTCGCGGGAACTGGTGAAGGAAGCCGGCTATGAGGCGGCCTTCACCGTTTACGGGCAGCGGATCGGCTATTCCGAACCGCCCTGGGACCTGCTCGGGCGCTACGCGGTCGAAGCCTCCAAGCCGCAGATATTCGCCGACGCCTTGAGGGTCATGAGCGGCCCCGCCTCCTCCGCGCCCGAAGTCGCGCAACTCGCCGCCGCCTCGATGATCACGGAACCGACGGACGGCGCCACGATCAGCGATCCGCGGCCCGTCATCCGGGCGAACCTGGCGACGATGGGCGACGTCGAGGAGGCCACGATGCGCCTGAGCGGTCTCGGACAGGTGCCCGCGAAATACGACGCCGCCACCAAGACAATCTCCTTCCAGCCGCCGGACAAGCTCAAGGAGCCCAGTTACTCGGTCATCATCTCGGCCAAAACCAAGGCGGGGCAGAGAGTCGAGACGCGCTGGACCTTTAATTTTAACCCGTCCGCGAAGCCCGGCGCGCAGGCTGAAACGCCGCTCCCGCCGCGCTAGCGGACTCCATGTTCTCCCAGCTCTCGGACAAGCTCCAGGACATCTTCAAGGATCTCCGCGGGCACGGGATCATCAGCGAGCAGAACGTGAATGACGCCATGCGCGAGGTGCGCCTGGCGTTGCTGGAGGCGGATGTCCACTACCAGGTCGCGAAGGACTTCATCGCCCGCGTAAAGGAAAAGGCGCTCGGGCAGGAGGTGCTCCGCAGCGTCACGCCCGGCCAGCAGATCGTCAAAATCTTTCACGACGAGCTGACCGCCCTGCTCGGCGGCGACGCCGCTCCGTTGAATCTCGACAAACCGGGGCGCATCCTCATGGTCGGCCTGCACGGCGCGGGCAAGACGACCTCCTCCGCGAAGCTGGCTCTCTATTTGAAGAAACAAGGCCGGTCGCCCGTCCTGGTGGCGTGCGATCTCCAGCGTCCGGCGGCCATCGACCAACTTGCCACGCTCGGCAAGCAGATCGGCGTGCCAGTCTTCCTGCCGGAACCGGGCGAAAAGAACCTTCTGCGCGTCGCGAAACAGAGCGAGGAATGGGCGAAGGAGCAACTCGGCAACGTCGTCATCTACGACACCGCGGGCCGCCTGGAGATCGACGACGCCCTGGTGCAGGAAATCCGGCAGTTGAAGGAACAACTGCAACCGGGCGAAGTGCTGCTCGTATGCGACGCCGCCACCGGCCAGCAAGCCGTGAGCGTGGCGACGCACTTCCACGAGGCGCTCGACATCACCGGCCTCGTCCTCACCAAACTGGACGGCGACGCCCGGGGCGGCGCGGCGCTCTCGATGCGCGAAGTCACCAAACGCCCGATCAAGTTCGCGGGCGTGGGCGAAAAGCTGGAGCAATTCGAGCCGTTTTATCCCGAGAGGCTCGCCGGGCGCATCCTGGGGATGGGCGACATCCTCGGCCTGGTGGAACGCGCGGCGGAAGCCATCGACGAGGAGGAAGCGCTGCGGATGGAGAAGAAGATGCGCACCGCCACCTTCGACTTCAACGACTTCCTGACCAACTTCAAGATGATGCGAAAACTCGGCCCCTTGGAGAATATCCTTGGCATGCTGCCGGGAATGAGTAATATGAAGGGCTTTTCGGTTGATGAAAAGCAGTTGAAGCGGGTCGAGGGGATAGTCCTTTCGATGACGATGGAAGAGCGGCGGCGTCCGGATATGCTAAACGCGCGGCGCCGCCAGAGAATCGCCCGGGGCAGCGGCACGTCGGTGAGCGAAGTGAACACCCTCGTGCAACGGTTCGACCAGATGAGAAAGTTGATGAAGAACACAGGCAAAATGAAGAAAATGATGTCCCGCATGAGGACCTAAAAATTTATGGCAGTATCCATCCGACTCCGCAGAGAGGGCTCCCTCAACAACCCGTATTACAAGATCGTCGTCGCGGACAAACGAAGCCCGCGCGACGGCAAATTCATCGAGATCATCGGCAACTACGATCCGAAGAAGCCCGGCCACAATTCGAACCTGGACCTGAGCAGGGTCGAATATTGGACGACGCGGGGCGCGCAGCCCTCCGACACCGTGCGCAGCCTCATCAAAAAGACCAAAAAACTCGCGGCGACCGCGGTTTAACTCCGCCGCTCGGGCCCGCCATGGAGGAATTCCTTGAGTTTGTCATCCGGCAACTGATCGAGTTCCCGGAGGAAATGGTCCTGACGCGGTTGGACGCGCCGCGCAAAGTCACCTTCCACCTGCGGCTCCGGCAATCGGACGTGGGGAGGGTCATCGGCAAGCACGGGCACACCATCGCGGCCATCCGCGACCTGGTCGGCGCGGCGGCGGCGCGGCACGGGCAGAGGGCCGTCGTCCAGATCGTCGAAGAACAGGCGTGACCCCCGTCTCCATCTGCGACCTCAAGCGCGCCGCCGGCGGCGGGAGAGTCGAGGGGGCCGTCCATTGCCAGGTCGAGTCGATCTCCAAAAAGGAGACGCGCGAACAGAAGCCGTATTGGGAACTCGTCGTGGCCGACGCGGAGGGAAAACTGACCCTCCGCGCATGGAACGATTCCCCGAACTACGCCCTCTGCGCCAGCCTCGTCAAAGGCTCCTTCCTTGAAATAACCGGGGAGTTCGTGCTGAACCCGCCCTACGGCCTCGACGCGAAGAAATGGAACTGCCGTTCTCTCGGCGGAGAGGAACGCGACCTTTTGCTAAGAGGCCCCGCCGCCCTGCGTGAAAAGCAGGACGCCGATTACCAGTTCCTGCGCGAAGCGGTCTCCACGATGGGCGACCCGCGGTTGCGCGCGCTGTGCGAAGCTTTCCTTGAGGAATACGGCGAGCGTTTCCGGCGAACGGGCGCGGCGCGAAATTACCACCATTCGCGCCGGGGCGGCCTGGTCGAGCATACGGCGCAAATGATGCGCGCCGCGCAAGCCGTGGCGGCGGTGTATCCCCGGCTGAACCGCGACCTCCTCCTGGCCGGCGTGCTGTTTCACGACAGCGGAAAACTCTGGGAGAACGCGTACCCGGAAAACGGATTCATCATGCCCTTTGACGAGCGGGGCGAACTGGCGGGGCACATCATGATCGGCATGGAACTGGTGAACAGGATGTGGCGCAAAGCGTCGGAAGCCCACGGGCAGGCGTGGGCCGCGTTCCGCCCTCCGTCGGAAGACGTGCGGCTGCATCTTTTGCACCTCATCGCGGCGCACCACGGAAGCAAAGAGTTCGGCTCGCCCGTGGACCCGAAGACGCCCGAGGCGTTCGCGCTCAATCACATCGACAACCTCGACGCGAAACTGGAGATGGTTTTCGCGGCTTACGAAACCGCGCTCCCCATCGCCCCGCGCATCTTCGAGCGAACCCGCCCCCTGCCGGGAAACCTGGTGGAACCCCTGCCCCCTTTATTTCCCGAGGGTGTGCAGGGCGGCCAGTGAATCGGCGTCCTTGGGGTTGAGGCGGACGGCTGCGGAGTAGTCGGCGATGGCGCCGTCGAGGTCGCCCCGGGCGCGCTTCACGTTGCCGCGGTAGTGATACATGGCGGCGTTGTTCGGGTTTAGCTCGATGGCTTTATTGTAGTCGGCCAGGGTGCCCGCAAGATCGTGTTTGGCGGCTTTGGCGTTGCCCCGGAAGAAATAGGCGTTGGCGTTTGCGGGGTTCAGGTCGATGAGGCGGTCCAGGTCGGAGATGGCGCCGTCGAGGTTGCCCTGGGCGGCTTTGGCGTTGCCCCGGTAGAAGTAGGCGTCGGCCAGTTTCGGGTCCAGGTCGAGGGCGCGGGTGTAGTCGGTTATCGCGCCGTCCAGGTCCTGCTTGGCGGCGCGCGCGGCTCCGCGGAAGAAGCAGGCTATGGCGCTCTTCGGGTTGAGTTCGATGAGGCGGTTGAAGTCGGTTATCGCGCCGTCGAGATCGCCCTTCGCGGCGCGGACGTTGCCGCGGCTAAGGTGGGCTTCGGCGTAGTCGGGGTTCATCTCGATGGCGCTGTTGAACCGGGCCAGCGCGCCGTCCAGGTCGCCCTTGGCGTCGCGGGCGAGGCCGCAATGGTAGTAGAACTGGGCGTCCTTGGGATTTATCTGGATGGCGCGTTCGTAGTCGGCGATGGCTTTGTCGAGTTCGCCTTTGTCGCACTCGGCGCTGCCGCGGTTGTTGTAAGCCTTGGCGTATTGCGGGTCGATGGCGATGGATTGATCGAAGTCGGCTATCGCGCCGTCGTAATCCTTTTTCGCGGACTTGGCGCTGCCGCGGTTGTTAAAGGCGCGGGCGTCCTTTGGGTTGAGCTTGAGGGCGCGGTCGAAATCGGCGATGGCCGCGCTGAGGTCGTTTTTCGCGCATTCGACGATGGCGCGGTTGTTGAAGTAGGAGGAGGAGTCCTTCGGGTTGAAGGCGAGCGCCTGGTCGTAGTCCGCGAGCGCGCCCTCGAAGTCGCCCTTGTCGCGCTTGACGTTGCCGCGGTTGTTGTAAATTTTGGCGTCCTTGGGGTTGATCTGGAGGGCGCGGTTATAGTCCTTGAGGGAGGCGTCGAAGTCGCCCTTGTATTCCTCGGCCACGCCGCGGTTGCCGTATGCGGCCTGGTAGAGCGGGTCCAGCGTTATGGCGCGGCTGTAATCGGCGATGGCGGCGTCCAGGTTGTTCCTGTCCTGCTCGACGTTGCCGCGGTTGTCGTAGGCTTCGGCGAAGTTCGGCTTCAGGGCGATGGCCTGGTTGAAATCGGCCAGCGCGCCGTCGAAGTTGTTTCTTCCCAATTCGATGCTGCCGCGGTTGTTATAGGACTTGGCGTTCCTGGGGTTGATCTGAATGGCGCGGTTGTAGTCCGCGAGGGCGCCGTCCATGTCGCCTTTGTTTTCCTTGGCGCGTCCGCTCTGGTTGAAGTCCTCGGCGGTCATTGGCTTCGCTTTGGCCGCGGGGGGGCGGGATGAGGCGGCGGCGGGCGGCGTTGCCGGACGGGTGAATCTCCATACCCCGAAGAGAAGCAGCAGGACGGCGAAGAGCCCGGCTCCCCATTTGAAACCGAAAATGCTCTTTCGCCTCGGCGGAGCAGGCGGCTCTTCGTCTTCGGGAGGGGCGCACCCTCTGATGGCTTCCAGCAATTCCGCGCTTTGCACGGGTTTCATGAGCACCGGATGCCCTTGCGTCTGTTCGGGATAATCGCTGAGATCGTATTGCGTGATGAAGATTGTCTTCATCTCCGGGAAGCGCTGCAGCAGTTCCTGGCTGAGGGTGAACCCGTCGACGGACTGCATGACGACCTCCGTTACGAGGAGATCGAGCCGGGAGATGCGTTCGGCGGCGGCGGACGCTCCTTCCGCGGCGGAAGTGCGCACGGCGTGCGAGGTTTTCGACACGATCTCAGCCTGGAGATCGTGCAGAATGGCCTGCTCGTCATCAACCAGGAGGATGTTCACCCTAGATTGAAGGCGTCCTCGACGATCAACTTCTGCTCGCGTTTATGGACGGCGAGCGAGCCGACGGCAGGGCTGGAACTGGCATTCCTGCCCGCGTAGATGACGATGGGAGCAAAGTGCAGATTCAGGAGGGGCACGATATAGGACCATGCGCCCATGTTTTGGGATTCCTCCTGGCACCAGACGAATTTCTTGGCGTTCGGGAACGCGCCGACGGCGGCTTGGAGGGCCGGCAGGTTCAACGGATAGAGTTGCTCGATGCGGATGATCGCCGCATCGCCCCTGGAATTCTGGGAACGGTAGCCCTCGAGGTCGTAATAAACCTTGCCGGAACAAAAGATGATCCGCTCCACGGCCGCGGGATCGGCGGGCGCAACCCCGGGTAAAATCTCCAGGAAGCAGCCGCCGGTGAAGTCCGGGATGGTTGAAACGGCTTTCTCGGAACGGAGCAGGCTCTTGGGCGTGGCGACGATGAGCGGCTTGCGGAACTCCCGCTTCATCTGCCTGCGGAGCAGGTGGAAGTATTGGGCGGGCGTGGTGGGATTGCAGACCTGGATATTCTCCTCCGCGCAAAGCTGGAGGAAACGCTCGATGCGGGCGCTGGAGTGCTCCGGCCCCTGGCCTTCGTAACCGTGCGGCAAGAGGAGGACGATGCCGCTGGGCCTCTGCCACTTGGATTCCGCGGAGACGATGAATTGGTCGATGATGACCTGCGCGCCGTTGGCGAAGTCGCCAAACTGCGCCTCCCAGATGCAGAGCATTTCGGGAAAGCCGAGAGAGTAGCCGTAGTCAAACCCGAGGACGGCCGCTTCGGAAAGGAGGCTGTTATAAACGCACAACCGGGCCTGGTCGGGAGCGAGATGGAGCAGGGGGGTATAGCGTTCCTGCGTCTTGGCGTCGTAGAGAACGGCGTGCCGTTGGCTGAAGGTGCCCCGCCTGCTGTCCTGCCCGGAGAGCCGGACGGGGATGCGCTCCAGAAGCAGCGAGCCGAAGGCGAGCGCCTCGGCGAAACCCCAGTCGAACGGGCCGCCGGCCTTGTAAACATCGGCGCGACGGTCGATCAGCATCCGCTTTACCTTCGGGAGGATGTTGAATTTCTCGGGAATGGTCGTCAACCCCTTTACGATGGCTCCCAGCATCTCGGCGTCGATGGCCGTATCGACTTTCGCGTGGGAATACGGCGGCTGGAAGATGGCGGTCGATTCGCGGAATTTGTTGGTCGTCTTGCTCGCGTCGTGCTCGGCGCGTTTCACCTGGCTCAAGGCGGCTTCCAGTTTTTCCTTGAATTCGGCTTCCAGGGCCTCGGCGTCCTTCTCCGTCAGGACGCCAGACTCGACCAGGCGCTTGCGGAAGAGGGTGGAGACGGAGGGGTGGGTCCCGATTTCCGCGTAGAGCGAAGGCTGGGTGAAGACCGGTTCGTCGCCTTCGTTATGGCCGAGGCGGCGGTAGCAATACATATCGATGACCACGTCGCCGCGGAACTGCTGGCGGTACTCGAACGCAAGCCGTGTGACGAAGGCCACGGCTATCGGGTCGTCGCCGTTGACGTGAAAGATCGGCGCCTCGATCATCTTCGCGACATCGGTCGCGTAGTAGGAGGAACGTGCGTCGGCGGGGAGAGTGGTGAAGCCGATCTGGTTATTGATGATGACGTGGATGGTGCCGCCGGTCTTGTAACCGGGGAGTTGGGAGAGGTTCAGCACTTCCGCCACCATCCCCTGCCCCGCGAAGGCGGCGTCACCGTGCAAAAGGAGCGGCACGACCTTCGCCCGCTCCTCGGAATCGCGCCTGCACCGCTGCCGCGCGCGGGCGATGCCTTCCACCACGGCGTCCGCCGCTTCCAGGTGGCTCGGGTTCGCCGCGAGGCGTATCTCGACGTCGGCGCCGGAAAGGGTCTTCCGCGTGCTGGCGTAGCCCAGGTGGTATTTCACGTCGCCGTCGCCGCAGACGAGGTTCGGGATGAAATTCTCGGAGAACTCCGCGAAGATGACCTCGAGCGACTTCTCCAGGAAATTGGCCAGGACGTTGAGCCGCCCCCGGTGGGCCATCCCCATGTCGATCTCCTCCACGCCCAGCCGCGGACAGTTCTGGAAAAGGGTGTTCAGGATAACCATGAGCGACTCGCCGCCTTCCAACCCGAACCGCTTCTGCCCGACATATTTCGTATGGAGGAAATGCTCGAAGCCCTCGGCCTTCATCAATTCCCGGAGCATCTGGCGCTGTTCTTCCGGGTCGATATTCTCGTCGCGGGCTTCCAGCCGCTCGATGATCCAGTTGCGCACCCGGCTGTTCTGGATGTGCATGAACTCCGTGCCGATGGTGCGGGCGTAAACTTTCTGGAGCGAGGCGATCATCTCGCCCAGGGTCATCGTCTTTCCGCCCATGTAGAACCGGGAAGAAACCTCGGCGCCCAGATCGGCCTCCGTGAAGCCGAGTTCCTTCAGGGCCAGCAGCGGCTGTTCCGGGCGGCACTTCGCCAGGGGATCGAGATACGCCATCGTATGCCCCAGCGACCGGTACGCGGAGACAGCCCCGTCCACGCGCGTCTGCCACTGCGGTTCGCGGTCGAAATCCCCGGCGGCATGGGCGGTGGTCCCGTTGCCCCCCTTCTGAAGCGAGCCCAGCTCGAACCCTTCGAAGAAGGCGGACCAGGTCGCATCGACCGACGAGGGGTCGCTGCGCCAGCGGGCATAGTTTTCATCCAGGAGATCGGCGTTGAAGCCATTAACCACGGCAGTGCTCATACAAGGAAATACTTCTTTCCCGCATGGTAACAACAAATCC
>JAJPII010000025.1 GCA_021324825.1 Spartobacteria bacterium
CAACTCCAAACGCAGTTGCGGCAGCTCTCCGCACTCAACAAAGAGCGCGCCCTCGAAGCCGTTCGCATCAAAAAATAGACCACTTTTGCAACAGGCTTTAGTCTAGTGCGCGGTCGTGTTTCGACTGGCAGTCGAACTGCGTTCGAATGTGCTTCGCACTCGCGAGCTTTGCTGGCGACCCTAACGGGATTCGAACCCGTGTTACCGCCGTGAAAGGGCGGTGTCCTAGGCCACTGGACGATAGGGTCTCCAAGGCGCAATAGCCGGTCACTATCGAAAGTTGCGCGCCGGCTTGCAAGGGAAATTCAAGGCCCCAGGGTGTCCGCCAGGAGGGCGGCCGTTCGCGCGGTGGCGCCTTCGTGGGGGGCGAGGACGGCGCGCGCGTTGCCGGCCATGCGCTCCCGCAGGGCGGCGTCGTCAAGGAGCCGGGCGAGGGCGCGTTGAAGTTCGGCGGCGTCGCGGACCTGGATGGCGGCCTGGCGCTCCAGCAGGATGCGGACGACGGCGGCGAAGTTTTCCATGTGCGGGCCGAAGAGGACGGCTTTCCCGGCGGCGATTGCTTCAACGGGGTTCTGGCCCCCGATGGCTTCCAGGCTCTTGCCGACGAAGATTGCCGTGCCGAGGTGGTACCAGTGACGCAGTTCGCCGGTTGTGTCGATGAGGAGGCAATCGGCTTGGGGCGGGGGCGTTTGGGGAGAGATGGTGGTGCGAAGGAGGGGGGTGAGGCCAAGGGAACGGAGGGCGGCAAGGATCTCCGGCGCTCTTTCGACGTGCCGGGGGACGACGATGAAGAACAGATCGGGGATGGTTTTTCGCAGTTCGAGGAAGATTTTCCCGAGGATGGCTTCTTCTCCGGGGTGGGTGCTTCCCGCGAGGAATACGGGCGTTTGAGGGGTGACGCCGAGCGGGGCGAGCAGGTCGCGGAATTCCTGCTCGCGGGAGTCGAGCGCGACGGCGGTGTCGAATTTGATGCTGCCGGCGAGGCGGATTTTTTTTCGGTCGAGGCCGAGGGATTGCCATCGCCCGACGTCCTCGGGTTCCTGGACGCAGACGGCGTCCAGCAATCGGAAGACGGGACCGGTAAGGAATCGGAACCGGCGGAAGCGCCGTTCGGAACGGGGGGAGAGGCGGGCGTTGACGAGGGCGATGCGGATGCCGCGTTTTTTCGCCTGGGAGACGAGGTTTGGCCAGACTTCGGCTTCTACGAGGATGAGCTGGCTGGGACGGATCAGGTCGAGAGAGCGCCTTACGAAGGATGGGAAATCGAGGGGGTTGTAGATGACTTCCATCCAGTCCGGCGCGGAGGAGGCGGCAAGCGCGAAGCCGGTGGAGGTGGTGGTGGAGAGGATGACGTTGAGGGCGGGGGCGGCGGATTTCATCTGGCGGGCGATCTTTTGCGCGATGAGGACTTCCCCCACGCTGACGGCGTGGATCCATATCCACTTCTTCCCGGCGATCCGGCGCCAGACGCGGTCGGAATAGGCGCCGAAGCGCTGGCCGAATTTGTGGCGGTACTTGCCGCGGCGGATCATGCGGGGTATGAAGCCGGGAAGGAGAAAGAGGAGGACGAACGGAAAGAAGAGGTTGTAAAGGAGGAGCACCCGGCGGGTTTCACGCGGGAGGGCGGGCTTTTCCGTGCGAGGGGAGGGCAAGGGCGCGGAGTGCCGGGCCTATTGGGGCGCCCACTGCGCGCTTGTGCCGGAGTAGGCGCAGTAGGTTGACCAGGGGATGGTTTGGACGTGCCAGTCGCAGTAGGTTACGTTGACCTTGTTGCGGTTTCCAAAGGTGCCCATGGCGGAGTTGGCGTAGGTTGCAAGCCCCGTCGGATCAATCGAGGAAGCGCCGGTGGTCACTCCGCTGAAGGTGAGCGATGTGGCGCTGTAATTCTGCGCGGTGGACATGTAGATCAAGGCGCTGGGATAGGTGATCTTGTCCATGCCGCCGCCATAGGTGCCGGTCAGAAGCAGGTTGTTGACGCCGTAACTTAACGGGGAAGTCCCCGATCCCGAGGTCAAAGCCGTGCTCAGGCGCGAGTCAAAGGGCGAACAGAATGTTTTCAGCGAACTGACGTAGGTCGGGTTGAGCAGGCCGACCCAGACGGTCGTGCCGGAGGTGAACATCTGGTTGGAGTTGTCATTGAGATAGGCAAGCGTCGCCACGCCGATCTGCCGAAGGTTGTTGGCATCCTGCGTGGCGCGGCCTCTTTCCTGGACGCCTTGGAAAACGGGCAGGGCGATGGCGGCAAGAATGGCTACGATCGCGATGACGACCAGGAGTTCGATGAGGGTAAATGCGAGGAGTTTTTTCACGAGGCTTTGGGGGTTCGGAAATCCGGGGCAGTTTACATCGTATGGGCGGGGATAACCACTTCTTTTTGATTTCAAACGAGGGTCAGCAGCGCGACTTCGGGGCGGCAGTTGACCCGTATTGCCAGGGGCAGGGTGCCGACTCCGCTGGTGACATAGCCGGGGACGCGGGGACCTTGCACCAGCCCGTAGCGATATTTGTTTCCGAAGGCGGAGGGGACGATGGGCGAGCCGATCCAGGGCAACACGACCTGGCCGCCATGGGTGTGGCCGGAGAGAACCAGGCCCACGCGCGTGTCGGAGAGATATTCGATGCAATCGGGGTTATGCGTGAGGAGGAGTGCAGCATCCCGGGCCGTTACGCCGGAGAGCGCGGCGAATACGTCCTGCCGCTGGGTTACGAAGTCGCCTATGCCAGCCAGGCGCAGGCGCGCGCCCGCGCGTTCCAGCCAGACGCCGCGGTTCGTCAGGTTCACGAAGCCCGCGGCGGCTATCGCTTTGTTTGTCTCGCGGATGCCGGCGCGGGCGTCGTGGTTTCCCGCCACGGCGAAGACTCCGTTGGGAGCGCGCAGGTTTTTGAGGATGGAAAAGCACGGGGCGAGGTATTTTATTCCCATGCCGATGTCCCTATAAATGCGGCCCGCGGTGACGTAGTCGCCGCCCAGGAGGATGACATCCGGGGAGAGGCCGTTCACCACCGAGACGGTGTGCCGTATGTAATCGGCGGGGACCATCTCGCTGTGGTGGAAATCCGCGAGGAAGGCGAGGGACATGCCGCGGAAAGCGGCGGGCAGGTTGGGCAGGGCGACTTCGACGCGGGTGACCCGAAGCCACTTCGCTTCGAACAGGCCATAGATGCTCCCTCCCAGGACGGAGGCGGCGGTCGCCTTGGCCGCGACTGCCAGAAAATGCCGGCGTGTTATCATCCTGCCGGATTGTGCCCCATCCAGGCCGCCATGTCATCTGGAAGCCGCGCGCGCCATTCGAGAGGCGGGTCGGAATCGAGCCGCAGGAGCGCGGAATGCAGCGCCTGGCGGGGCAGGAGCAGGGTGCGCTCCAGTTCCGGCGTCCAGCCCGTTTCGATGAAGCGAAGGTAGCACCCTTCATCCGGGCCGTAGATTTTGTCGCCGACGAGCGGGTGGCCGATGTGCGCGAGATGCACGCGTATCTGGTGCATGCGGCCGGTGAGGGGGATCGCGCGCACGAGGCTGAAGCGGCCGCCGTTTGTGGAGGAGCGGGTGAAGCGTTTCTCCACGGTCACGACGGTCGCGGAGGGCGCTCCATCGGGATGCACCGTTTGTTTCACCCATATCCGGGAGGGGAGATGAAGGCCTTGCCGGGCGAGGGGAGCGTCGATCTCGTAACGGTTTTCGGGCGGCCATCCCGACACGAGCGCGAGGTACTCCTTGTGGAATTGGCGCCGTTCCATCGCCCGGCAGAAGCGGCGGGCGGCGGCGGCGTTCTTCGCGATGAGGACGAGGCCGCTCGTGTCGCGATCCAGGCGGTTGATGATCGACACCTGGCCGCCGTTCACCACTTCGTAGGCGAGCAATTCCTTCAGGTGATTCCAGAGCGTTCCCGTTTCTCCCGGCCTGCTCGGGTGGATCGCAATGTGCGGCGGCTTGTCGACCACGACCCAATCGACGGTTTCCTCTAGGATGGCGCCCTTCATTAAAGCAGACTCTCACCCATGATCCGCTTCCGCAATGTCACCCGCGCCTACGGCTCGCCTCCCGTGCTGGCCGTGAACGACGTTTCGCTGGAGATCGCCAAAAACGAGTTCGTCGCGATAACGGGACCGAGCGGATGCGGCAAGAGCACGCTTATACATCTGCTCGGGGGCCTGGACAAGCCGACCTCGGGGGGGATTTCCGTGGACTCGCTCGCGCTGGAGCGGGCCACGGAGGAGGAACTGACGGCGTACCGGCGGACGCGGCTTGGGATCGTGTTCCAGTTCTTCAATCTGCTGCCGACGATGAGCCTGCTGGAAAACGTGAGCCTCCCGCTGTTGTTGCAGGGAACGCGCCCCGCGGAGGCGGAGGCGATGGCGATGGAGTGGATCGAAAAAGTGGGTCTGGGCGGCAGGGCGCGCCATCTGATCCACCAGTTGAGCGGGGGCGAGTTGCAGCGGACGGCGATCGCCCGCGCGCTGGTGCATAAACCCGGCCTGTTGCTCGCGGACGAGCCGACGGGAAATCTCGATTCCGCGAGCGCGCGGGGGGTCATCGAACTGCTTCAAAAGATTTCTTCTCAGTCGCTGGCAACCATGATACTCGTAACCCACAGCGAGGAAGTCGCCGCGACAGCCGGACGCCGGATATGTATGAAGGACGGGCGCGTAATTGATATTCGATGATACAGGACGCATGAGCAACGAGAAGCAAGAGACTTTGGCAGGGCTGGGTTTGTTTTCGGAGTTTACCCACAGTGAGCTGGAATCCTTCTGTGACCTGACCGACGCAATCCAGGTTCGCAAGGGCGAGCGCATCGTCCGCCAGGATGAGCCGGGCGACTCGATGTTCGTCCTGCTGGAGGGAACCGCCACCGTCGTCCACAGGAAAGACGGCAAGAGCTTCGAACTGGCCCGGCTTGGTCCCGGAGATTTTTTTGGCGAGCTTGCCCTGGTGGATGAAGGGCCTCGCTCGGCGGACGTGGAGGCGCTGGAGGGGTGCACCCTTGTAAAGATATCGCAGGGGGTCATCCGGGCGCTGGCCGGGGTTTACCCGAGCGCCGCTTTCAAGCTGTTGATAGCCGTCGGGCGCGTGCTGGTGGCGCGGATGAGAAAAGGAAATCAGAAGTATATTGATTCGCTGCTCTTGAGCGCCCCCGGCAAAAATTAAGGCGCGGCAGGACTCCGCCCCCCCCTGAACATGTCCCCAGAAGCACAATTCCAGCATACCCTCGCCGGCAGCGCCACCCTCAAGGGCGGTTCGCTGCACACCGGCCATAACGTGACCTTGCGGATAAGCCCCGCCGCGCCCGGCTTCGGCAGGAAATTCAAGCGAATCGATCTGCCGGATGAACCGACCATCGACGCACGCATCGAGAACGTCAAAACCGTGGAGCGTTCCACGACCCTGGCGGAGGGGAACATCAAGGTTCACACCGTCGAGCACGTCATCTCCGCGCTGGCGGGCATGCAGGTGGATAACGCCTTGATCGAGATGGACGCCAACGAGCCGCCAATCGGCGACGGCAGCGCGCAGCCTTTCGTCGAGCTTATCCGCAAAGCCGGCATCGTCATCCAGGACGCGCCGCGCGCTTACTTCGAAGTGCGCGAGCCGGTGCATATCGAGACCAAGGGCGGCTCGCTCCTGACCATCGTCCCGGACGAGAAATTCCGCGTCTCGTGCACACAGGTCGGCCCGGACGGGCGCTTCACCCAGTATTTCAGCACGGAGATAACTCCCGCCATCTACCAGCGGGAAATCGCCCCGGCGCGGACGTTCGTCTATTACGAGGACGTGAAGCCGCTCATGGACAAGGGTCTCATAAAAGGCGGCAGCCTGGAAAACGCGGTCGTCGTGCGCGGCGAATCGGTCCTGAGCAAGGAGCCGTTGCGCTTCACGGACGAATTCGCGCGGCACAAAATACTCGACATCGTGGGCGATCTCGCCCTTTTCGGCAGGCGGCTGAAGGGGCACGTCATCGCCGTCAAACCCGGCCACGGCCCGAATACCGAGATGGCGCGGGCGCTCCAGAAGAGCAGCGCGCGCCTTTCCTCGATGATCCCGCCCGCGGTCGTCCCCAAGGGCGGCGACGTCATGGACGTGAACGATGTCATGAACGTCCTGCCGCACCGCTACCCGTTCCTGATGGTGGACCGCATCGTCGCCATGGAAGGCGAATCGAAATGCACGGGCGTAAAGTGCGTCACCATCAACGAGCCGTTTTTCCAGGGCCACTTCCCCGGCCATCCTGTCATGCCGGGCGTCCTGCAACTGGAGGCGATGGCGCAGGTCGCCAGCTTCATGTTCCTGCGGCAGAGCGGCAACGCCGGGCGCATCGGGTTTTTCATGAGCGCCGACGACGTGAAGTTCCGCAAGATGGTTTTCCCTGGGGACACTCTTTTCATCCACATGGAGATACTCAAGTCGCGGCCTTCGCTCGCGCGCGTCCGGGGCCGTTGCGTCGTCAACAACGAGATCGTCTCCGAGGCGGAATTGATGTTCGGGTTCGGCAACAAATGAGCCGCATCCACCCGACGGCGGTCATCGACGCGAAGGCGGAGATCGGCGCCGGCGCGGAGATCGGCCCGTATTGCGTCATCGAGGCGGGAGTCATACTTGGCGAAGACTGCCAACTCCGAAGCCACGTAACCCTGGCCGGGCCGTCAAAAATCGGGCGCGGCAACCGCTTCTACCCGCACGCCGCCGTCGGCTATCAGACGCAGGATCTGAAATATGCCGGCGAGCCGACCTTCCTTGAGATCGGCGACGGGAATTGCTTCCGCGAATTCGCCACCGTGCATCGCGGCACCGCGCCCGGCGCCGTCACGCGCGTGGGCGGCGGCGGCTCGTTCCTCGCCTACAGCCACATCGCGCACGATTGCACCGTGGGCGATTCCGTCATTTTTTCCAACAACGGCACCATCGCCGGGCACGTCGAAGTCGGCGACCACGCCATCATCGGCGGGCTGACGGCGGTGCATCAATTTTGCAGGATCGGGCGCCACGCCATCACCGGCGGCTGCTCGAAGATCGTGCAGGACGTCCCCCCGTTCATGATAGCCGACGGCAACCCCGCCGAAGTGCGCGGCATAAACAAGGTTGGCATGGAACGCCACGGCTTTTCGGAGGCCGCCGTCCGGCAAATAAAGGAATGCTTCCGGTTCATCTACCGCTCGAAGCTGAATGTAAAGCAAGCCGTCGAGGAAATCCAGGGCAGCCTCGAGCAGAGTCCCGAGATTTCGCAGTTGATCGATTTCCTCAACAGCAGCCAGCGCGGAATCATCCGTTAAACGGGTTTTCCGGGCCAATCCCGGCGAAGCCCGGACAATTACAGAATTGTCATCATTAGGATACCCGTGCGTTCATGTTCGGGAGGCATCCTGCGGGGCGTTGCAAGCCCCTTTGAACGTTTCCAGAGTTTTCCGGAAGGAATAAGCTGCCCCGTGATGCACGTCCTGGTTGTCGAAGACGAAAAGAAGACCGCGTCATTCATCCGCAAAGCCCTCCAGGCGGAGGGGTTCACCGTGGATGTCATATACAACGGGGATGAAGCGGCGCCCTTCGCGGCGGAAACGAGCCTGGACGCGATTGTATTGGACATCATGCTCCCGGGGCGCGACGGCTTGAGCGTTCTGCGCCAGTTGCGCGCCCGCAAGATCACGACGCCCGTCCTTCTGCTGTCCGCGCGCGGAGAGGTGGACGAGCGGGTCGAGGGCCTTGACGCCGGCGCCGACGATTATCTCGCGAAGCCGTTCGTCCTGGCGGAGTTGATCGCCCGCGTGCGCGCTCTCGGGCGGCGGAGCAGAGCCCACATGCCGGTGGAACTGAGGATCGCCAACCTCTCGCTCAACACCTTTACACGGACGGCCCGGCGCGACACGACGGACATCTGCCTCACTTCGCGCGAATACCTTCTGCTGGAATTCCTGATGCGGTCGGTCGGGCGGATTTGCAGCCGTTCGTCCATCCTTGAACAGGTCTGGGGATACACGTTCGATCCCGGAACAAACCTTGTAGACGTCTATATCCGCAGGGTGCGCGAGAAGATCGACTCAGGCCATTCGCCCAAGCTGCTCCACAGCGTAAGGGGCAGCGGTTATGTCATGAAGATCGAGCCATGACCATCCGCGCCCGGCTTACGCTTTGGTATGCGGGCGTGCTCTTCGCTTCCGTCGTCGTCTGCGGCGCGCTTCTCTACCAGGAATTGGTGATCGAGCCGCGGGAAAACGCCAGGCGGCACGAACGCGGAGACAATGACACGCCCCTCCATGACCTTGTGGACAGCATCCTCTACAGCGCGATTCCCGCCGCGGTGCTCGGCCTTGGCGGCGGCTGGCTGCTCGTGCGCAGGGCGCTCGCGCCGGTGGCCGCGCTGACAAAAGCCGCGGAGCGGGTGAACGAAAACAATCTCGGCGTACCACTGCCTCGCAGCGGAAATGGCGATGAATTCGACCGGCTGACCGGAGTGTTCAACGGAATGACGGCGCGGCTGGCCGATTCCTTTCGCCGCATTCGCGAATTCACGCTCCACGCTTCGCACGAACTCAAGACGCCGCTGACGATCATGCGGGGCCAGATCGAGGTCGCCCTAGCCGAAGAATCGATGACCGAGAAGCAGCGCGAACATCTGCGCGACGAACTGGAGGAGATTGACCGGCTCGCCGGCATTGTGGACGGGTTGACGTTGCTGACGAAGGCGGACGCCGGCCTCGTCACCCTGAAGCAAGAGCCTCTCCGGCTCGACGAGTTGCTGCGCGACATCTTCGCGGACGGCCAGGCGCTGGCCGCGCCTTTTGGAATCAGCATCCTGCTTGATCCGTGCGACAAAGCGACCGTGCGCGGGGATAACAACCGGCTGCGGCAACTGTTTCTCAATCTCGTGGACAACGCCGTAAAATATAACGAACCCGGCGGCTCGGTGAACCTCGCGCTGCGGAGCATGCGCAAGTGCTCGGAAGTGAAGATCACCAACACGGGGCCGGGTCTGCCCCCTGAAGCGCTGCCCCGCGTTTTCGACCCCTTCTTTCGCGGGGACGACGCGCACTCGCGTTCCGTCGACGGGACGGGGCTTGGCCTGGCGATCGCGCGCTGGATCGTCGCCGCCCACGGGGGCGTCATCACGATGGCATCGAAACCGGGCGAAACGTCGGTCACAACGGTGTTTCCCCTCGCGGACGACGCATGAAACGGGCCCTGTTCGTTTTGAGTTGCGTCCTGGCTGGATGCGCGGTTTACCGCCCCAAGCCGCTGACGGTCGCCGCGGTGGAAGGGGCGCTCCGTCCGCCGCCCATCGGCGTGCTGCGGATACTGGCCTCGCAAATCCGTCATCCCATCCTGCGCCCCGTCAGGCTCGCGAGAGGCGTTACTCCCGACTCGGCGGCCATCGTCGCCGTTCTGCTCAATCCCACGCTACGCGCGGAACGGGACCGCCGGGGCCTGGCGGTCGCGCAGTTGATGCAAGCGGGCATCCTGCCGAACCCGCAACTCTCGTACAGCAAGGATTTCGTGACAGGGGGCGACACGGCGGGAACGGTGAACGCCTTCGGTTTCGGCGCGACCTGGGACATCACTTCGCTCATCACGCTTTCATCGAAGATCGCCTCGGCGCGCGCCGGCTTGCGTTCGGTCGATCTCGATATCGCGTGGATGGAATGGCAAACCGCGCAAGCCGCCCGCGCCGGCCTTTACCGGGTTGTCGCGCTCCAGGCGGAGACGGAGGCGGCGCGCGATGCGGATCGCGACCTGCGGAATACGGCGAACATGCTGAAAACCGCGGTGGAGCAGCACCAGAAGACCGTCCTGGATCTCGCGGCGGCGGAAGCGACGAGCGGGGACGCCCACGCGACGGCCCTAAGCCTGGAGCAAGACTTCGCCAAACAGATGCTCGCACTCAAGGCGGTCATCGGACTGCCGCCCCACGCGTGGCTGGTCCTACGGCCGGGCCTGCAACTTCCGTCGCGCCTCGCCGCGCCCCCCGAGGAGGAATTGCTCGCCGGTCTCGAAGAACGGCGCCTCGATCTGCTCGGCTTGAAACAAGGCTACCTGAGCCAGGAAGAAACGGTGCGCGCCGCCGTTCTCGCGCAGTTCCCGAAAATCGGCGTCGGGTTCAACAAGGCGAGCGACACCACCAACGTGCACACCACCGGCTTCGGGATCACCCTGGACCTTCCGCTCTTCGACCGCAACCAGGGCAACATCGCGACGGAACTGGCCACGCGCCAAAAACTCTTCGACGAATACGCGGCGCGGCTCTTTGAAGCCCGGTCCGACATCGCGACCGCGCTTGCCGACATCCGTTCCCTGAATGAACAAATCGCCGCCGCGCGCGAAGCCGCGCCCGTCCTCGACCGGCTTGTGAAGACCGCGCAAACCGCTTTGCTGCAGGGGAATGGCGACGTGCTCAGCTATTACGCCGCGCGCGGCAACCTTATCCAAAAGGACATCCAGATCCTCAAGCTGGAGGAGCAGCTCGTCGAAGCCCGGACCGCCCTTGAACTCGCATCGGGACGGTATCTTCCCTCCCCATGAAAAAAACGATTCGAATGATTCTCGCGGCGCTCGCGCTCCTGGTCCTGGCGGTTGCCGGCCGGCGGTTCGCGCACAGGAAACCGGCGGCGGAAGCCGGCGAAGAGTCCGCGCGGAACGAGAGCGTCGCCCATGTCCAGGTCGTTCCCCTGGAACGAAAGACCATCTCGGAAAAGATCGTCCGTTACGGAACGGTCATCGCGCAGCCGGGCAGGATCCATTCCGTTTCGATCGCGTTCGAAACGCGCGTCCGCCACATCCTTGTCGCACCGGGCCAGTTCGTGCGCCCGGGCGATCCGCTCCTGGAGATGATCCCGAGCGCCGCCTCGCAACTCCAGTTTCAGCAGGCGCTGAACGCCTCGGACGCGGCGCGGAAGGATCTCGCGCAGACGCAGGAGCGCTTCAACCTGAAACTGGCGACGAATCAGGAGATGGGAACCGCCCGGAAAAACGCGCGGGACGCCGATCTTCAACTGGCCAGCCTGCGAAAGCAGGGTCTCGGACAGGACGGCCTTATCAGGGCGGAGGCGGCGGGTCTTGCCGCCAAGGTGGACGTTCAGGACGGGCAGATCGTCGCCGCCGGCGGCCCGCTGGTTGAGATCGTCGCCGAGGACGAGATCGAGGTTAAGCTGGGAGTCGAAGCGGAGGATTTGAAGAGTGTGCGGCCGGGGCGGCCCATCGCCTTGTTTCCGGTGGATGACGCGGCGGCAGGCACAGTGGAAGGCACGGTGCGGATCGTCACGGGCCGGGTCGATCCCACGACGAGACTGGTGGACGTCTATGTTTCCCTGCCGAAGGGAATAAAGCTGCTTCTGGATGGATATGTGCGCGGCGAATTCACGCGGTCTTCGCCCGACGTCTTCGTCGTCCCGAGCGCGGCGATCTTGCCGGGGCAGGGCGGATACGGCCTTTTCACGGTGAAGGAGAATCACGCGGTGAGCCACGCCGTCCAGACGGGACTGGAGAATGACCGGGAAACGGAAGTCGCGGCGCCCGGCTTGAAAGAGGGAGACGCCGTCGTGGTGGCGGGCAATTACGAACTCGAGGACGGCATGAGCGTGGAAGTGCAAACCTCCAAATGAATTTCACCGCGTGGGCGCAGGGCCATTCCCGGTCGATCCTCTTCCTGCTGGCGGCCCTGGCGATCGCGGGCGCGGTCAGCAGCCTGTCGCTCCCGGTGGCGCTCTTTCCGCAAGTCAGTTTCCCGAGGGTGCGGATCACCGTGGACGCGGGCGACCGGCCCGCCGAGCAAATGGCGATCGAAGTGACGACGCCGGTGGAAGAAGCGGTGCGGGCGATCCCCGGAGTCCGGAGCGTTCGTTCCACGACGAGCCGCGGCAGCGCGGAGATTTCAGTC
Organism: Spartobacteria bacterium; assembly: GCA_021324825.1. GTDB lineage: Bacteria > Verrucomicrobiota > Verrucomicrobiia > Chthoniobacterales > Chthoniobacteraceae > JAJPII01. Next base: position 11,859 of record JAJPII010000025.1, read on the forward strand.
AACTTCGATTGGGGCGAGAACATGGTTCTGGCGATGCTCGAGGCGGAGTCGGAGGTGAACAAGATACTCCCGAAGCTCCCGGCGGGCGCATCCTTCGAAGTGGAACGCATGGACCCCACGGTGTTCCCCGTCATCGCGTACAGCCTGACCTCGGAGACGCGCTCGCCGGTCGAACTGCGCGACCTCGCTCTTTATACGTTGAGGCCGGCTCTTTCGACGGTGGAAGGCGTTTCGCGGGTGAATATCCAGGGAGGGGAGATCGAAGAATACCGGGCGGCGGTCGACCTGGAGAAACTGCACTCCTTCCAGATGAGCCTTGCGGACGTGGCCAATGCTCTCGCGGCGTCCAACGTCCTGACCGCGGTGGGGCGCCACGAGCAATACGACAAGCTCTACCTCGTCATCTCCGACACGCGCTACCGGACATTCGAGGAAATCAAGAACACCGTCCTCCGCTCGACGGCCGACGGCGTCGTGCTGTTGAACGATGTCGCCGTTATCGAGCGCTCGACCGAACCCCAGTGGATTCGCGTGACCGCCGACGGACACGACGCGGTGCTGTTGCAAGTCTATCAACAACCGGGCGGGAACACCGTGCGGATAGCCGCCGGGATCAAGGAGAAGCTCGCCCATATCCGCAAGCAGATTCCCGATGGGGTCAAAGTCGCCAACTGGTACGACCAGAGCGACCTGATCACGGCTTCGGCGAACAGCACGCGGGACGCCGTCCTCATCGGCATCGGCCTGGCCGGGCTCGTCCTGCTCACCTTTCTCCGCAACTGGAAGGTGACGCTCATCGCGGCCTTTTCCGTCCCCGCCGTGCTCGCCGCGACCGTGCTGCTGCTGTCCGCTCTCAACATGAGCTTCAACATCATGACGCTCGGAGGCATGGCGGCCGCGGTGGGGCTCATCATCGACGACGCCATCGTCATGGTGGAGCACATCATCCGCCGCCTTCGCGCCAGGGGCGGGGGCGATTCCCGGAGCAGGGTTCTCCGCGCCGCGGCGGAATTCACCAGGCCGCTCGCCGGTTCTTCGGCGGCGACGATCATCATCTTCGCGCCGCTTGCGTTTCTCTCGGGCGTCACCGGGGCGTTCTTCAAGGCGCTTTCCCTCACGATGGCCGCGAGCCTCGTCATCTCCTTCGTCATCGCGTGGCTGGCCGTGCCGATCCTTTCCGCGCACATCCTGACGGAAAAGGATGGCGAGTTCGAGGAAGGCGGCGGCCTGACGCGGCGCGCCCACCGCGGCTACCGGCGTTTGATGCAATGGCTGCTTCCGCGTCCCTGGCTGGCGCTCGCTTTCGTCGTCCCGCTGCTTCTTGGCGGCTGGCTCGCTTTTGAAAACGTCGCGTCCGGTTTCATGCCGACCATGGATGAAGGCGGGTTCATCCTCGATTACATCTCGCCGCCGGGGACTTCGCTGGCCGAGACGGACCGGCTGCTGCGCCAGGTGGAGGACATCCTGCGACAAACCCCGGAGGTCCGCACCTACTCGCGCCGCACGGGTCTTCAGTTGGGCGGCGGAATCACCGAGGCGAACGTCGGGGATTTTTTCGTCCGGCTAAAGCCGCTTCCGCGCAGGAATATCGACGAGGTCATGGATGACGTGCGCACCCGCGTCCAGCATGACGTTCCGGGGCTGGACATCGAGACGGCCCAGCTCATGGAAGACCTCATCGGGGATCTGACCAGCGTGCCGCAACCGATCGAGATCAAGCTCTATTCCGATGACGAAAAGACGCTGGCCGATCTCGCACCGAAGGTCGCCGGCGCGGTTTCAAAGATCAACGGCATGGTGGAAGTGAGGAGCGGCATCGTGCCCGCGGGAGACGCGCTGAACGTAAGGATCGACCGCGTCAAGGCCGCCCTCGAACGGATGGACCCCGACGCGATCACGAAGGCTCTTGACGACTGCCTCAGCGGCAATGTCACCACCTCCATCCAGCGCGGCCCGAAGCTCGTGGGAGTCCGCGTCTGGATTCCAGCGGCGGCGCGAAAGACGATGCGCGACGTGGGGAACCTGCTCCTGCGCGCGCCGGACGGGCATCTCTTCCCGCTCAAGCGGGTCGCCTCCCTCACTCCGGTCACGGGTCAGCCGGAGATCACGCGCGACGACCTGCGCCGCATGGTCGCCGTGACCGCGCGCATCACCGGGCGCGACCTGGGATCGACCGCGCGGGACGTGAAAGCGCTGCTCGACCGGCCCGGCCTGCTGCCGAAGGAAGTCGCCTATACTTTGGGCGGCCTCTACGAACAGCAGCAGATCGCGTTTCGCGGCCTCACGATCATCCTGATCGCCGCCATCGTGCTCGTCTTCCTGCTCCTGATGTTCCTCTACGAAAGTTTCCGGGTCGCGGCCGCCATGCTGCTGACAAGCCTCCTCGCGGTCGCCGGCGTTTATCTCGGGCTGTGGATAACCGGGACGGAATTCAACATCACTTCGCGAATGGGGATGACGATGATCGTCGGCATCGTGACGGAGGTCGCCATTTTCTACTATTCCGAATACCACGACCTGCCGGAAAGCCCCGACCGCTTCATCCTGGCCGGCATCAACCGCATGCGGCCGATCGCCATGACGACGTTTGCCGCCATCCTCGCCCTGCTTCCGCTCGCGCTCGGCATCGGCCAGGGCTCCGCGATGCAGCAGCCCCTGGCCATCGCCATCATCTCCGGTTTGCTCTTCGCGTTCCCTGTCGTGATGATCGTTCTTCCCGCATCCCTTTCCGTCGTCAGCAGAAAACCAACCCCAATGAAAGAACCATCAGAATGAAACAACGCCGCTCCTCCGCCCTTCGCCTGGCATGCGCCGCCGGCGCGTGCATCCTCCACGCCGCCGCTTCCGCCGCGCCGCCATTGACCGCGAGCGATCCGATCCTCATCCCGGATTCGCACGGCAAATTCGATTTCATCGAGATCGATCCGCAAAACGCGCGTCTCTTGACCACGCATACCGGCAACAAAACGCTCGACGTTTTCGACGCGTCCTCCGGGGCGCTCGTCAAGCATTGCCCGACCGGCGCGGCGCAAGGCGTCGCGGTCGATTCGGAGAACGGAAAGTATTACGTGAGCGTCAGCGCGGAACATAAGCTGGTCGCCATTGACGCGAAGTCGCTCGGCGCGACCGGTGAAACGGACTTGTCCGGCCCCGCGGACATCGCGACGTACGATCCTAAAAACGGAATGGCTTACGCATGCCATGACGACTCCACGGAGGTCTGGGTGGTGGACGTCAAAGCGTCGAAGATCGCCGCCACCGTCGCTATCCCAAAGGATCCCGAAGGCATCCTCTACGACGCGAAAACCGACCGCGTTTATCTCAACATCAAGTCCGCCAATACTACGGTCGTCATCGATCCCTCCGCCAACAAAGTCGTTCGGACGTGGGCGCTGGCGCCCGCGTTGAGCCCGCACGGCCTGGCGCTGGACGGCGACTCGGGCCGCCTCTTCGCAGCCGGCGGCAACGGGAAACTGGTGATGGTCGATCCCGGCACGGGCAAGGTTGCCGCCTCGTGCGACATCGCGCCGAAGGTTGACCAGATCGCATTCGACCCCGGGTTGAAGAGAATCTACTGCGCGAGCGGGACGGGCGTGTTATCCGTCGTCCAAGTAAACGGAACGGCGGTGGAATCGCTCGGCTCCGTGCCCACGCACAAAGGCGCCCACTCCGTCGCCGTCGACGCGAAATCCCACGCGGTGTGGATCGCCTACGCGGACGGCGAAAAAAGCTACATCCAAAAATTCAGCCCGCCCAGTCCGTAGGCGGAAGGGCGGCAAATCGGATGGAGAACCGCGATAATAATATCAGGATTGGCACAAACGATGCTTTATTTCCCTGACCCATGAATATTTTGGTCGTAGACGATGAATCCGGTGTCAGAACCGCTCTTTCGACGCTCATTACCCGCGCCAAACATCGGGTTACGACTGCGGTCGACGGCGCCAATGCCCTCGAATGCCTCGCCAAGGAGCAACCTCCGTTCGATTTGATCATAACCGATCACATGATGCCGGGCATGTCCGGCGCTGAATTTGTGCGGCGGCTTCGCGCGGCCTGCTTTCCGGTGAAGGTCATCGTCTTTTCCGCGAATGTGTCTCCGGACGATGAACGCCGATACAATGATCTCGACGTTAAAAAGATGCTCCCAAAACCGTTCGGATTTAAGGAATTGATCGAAATCCTGAATGGTCTGGCGAATCTTTCGGTCAAAGCCCAGGCGTTCTGGCTTACATCGGAAACGGCCGGATAGCAGGTTACATCCGCGCCTGCAGGAACTCGGCGCGCGTTTCTTCCACAGGAAGAGAGCCGACGACGAGATTCGAACTCGTGACCTGCTGATTACGAATCAGCTGCTCTACCAGCTGAGCTACGTCGGCGTTAATGGAAGTCTACGGTACGCCGCCTGAACGGTTTTTCGCAAGGGAAACCTACAGCGTGCGACCGTTTGGCTCGGCGAAGGCCGCCAGCTCGCCCATGATCTCGCGGAACGTCCGGAAATCGACTTGCTGCTGGCCGTCGCTCATCGCCTCGGCGGGGTTGGGATGCACTTCTATAAGGAGCCCGTCGGCGCCCATGGCGAGCGCCCCGCGGCAGAGCATCCGCACGAGGTCGGCGCGTCCGCACCCCTGGCTCGGGTCGATGATGACGGGAAGATGCGATTCCTTTTTCGCGATGGCCACGGCGGCGAGGTCGAGGGTGTTCCGCGTGTAGGTCTCGAAGGTGCGGATGCCGCGTTCGCACAGGAGGACGTTCGGGTTGCCGTTGGTGAGGATGTACTCGGCTGCGAGCAGCCATTCCTCGATCCGTTCGCTCAAACCGCGTTTCAGGAGAATGGGTTTCATCGTCTTCGCGCATTCGACGAGGAGGGCGAAGTTCTGGCTGTTCCGCGCGCCGATTTGCAGGATGTCGGCGGTCTCGGCGACGTGTTCCACGTCCGCTTCGCTCAGGACTTCGGTGATGATCTTCAGCCCCGTTTCTTCCCTCGCCGCGCGGAGCAGGCGCAGGCCTTCTTTGCCAAGGCCCTGGAATTCGTAGGGGGATGTCCTCGGTTTATACGCGCCGCCCCGCAGGACGGTGGCGCCCGCTTCCTTGACGGCGCGCGCGGTGGCGAGAAGCTGTTCCTCCGACTCGACCGAGCACGGCCCGGCCATGACGACCAGCCGCCGCCCGCCGATCTCGACGCCGTCCGCGGAGACGACGGTGTTGGCGGGGTGCGACTCGCGGCTGGCGAGCTTGTAGCGCTTCTGCACCCGCATGACTTGTTCGACCTGCGGGAGGACGTTGAGGGATTCCAGCGCATGATGCGTGCGCTCGTCCCCGATCGCCGCGATGACGGTTTGCGTGGCGCCGTAGATGGGGCGGGGGTCGTACCCCAGCTTGGCCACCTCTTTCATGACTTCGTCGATCTGCTCGCGCGAACTGTTTGGCTTTATGACAATGATCATCGGAAAAAGGGGAAGTGTGCCGCACTTTTTGACGCGCGCAAGCTCCTTTAAAGCGGCCCCGGCGGCCGCGGTTCAATATAAGGCGGCGGATTCTCCAGGGCTCGCGCCTCGCGATACTGTTCGGCGGCTTCGGCGCTTCGCCCGGCGGCTCTCAATCCTTGGGCGTAGAAAATATGGATCGCGATGAGGTTCGGGTCCCAGCCCGCGGCGGCCCGGTACGCCTTGCCGGCCTCGTCGTATTCCTCGATTCCGTTCAACGCGCGCGCAAGGCCCACGAGGATTTGCTCATCCTCGGGAAATAGCTTCAGGGCGTCCCGGTAAGCTTCCGCGGCGCTGTCGAAGAAGAGGAACCGCGCCATCTCGTTTTTCGCGGCACTCCCCAGCGCGCGATTCGCCTCGCCTATATAGAATGGCAGCCACGGGTCTTCCTTTTCGTGTTCCATCCCTTTTTTGGCCAGGGCGATCGATCGCTCGTACTTGGCGTCCCGAAGCGCCGTCCGCGCCTGTTCGGCAAAGCGCTCTCCGGGCAGCGCCGGCAGTCCCAGGATGGCTATGGCTGCGCCGAGGAGGGGAAGCGCGAGCCGGGGCCACGACCACCCGGCGGATTCGGCCTCCGGATTCGCGAGAATTCCGAAGACGACGGCGAGCAGGAGGGCGTTGCCCGGTATGTGCAGATTGAAGTCGAAGATGGAATGGATGAGGCACGCCGCGACCGCGCCGAGCGCGCCGAACAGCACGGCGATCTGGTTGCTGAAAACGCCGCGGCCCGCCAGCAGGGCCGGGAGGCGCCGCGCAGAACGCAGACCGTTCGCGATGTGCGCCCAGAGGAAGAAGACGAGAAGCGCCTCGCCCGCCAGGCCGTATTCGGCCAGGAGTTCCAGGTAGTCGCCGTGCGCGTGGACGGGATCGGTTTGAAGCTGCGGCCTTCGAAAAAGCCTGCCGTAGATGAGATGCGTGCCCGCGCCGGTTCCAAACACGGGCGCGACGCGGAATTGCGAGAGGGCCGCCCCCCAGGTATAGAGCCGCACTTCCTTGGCGAAGAGATGGCTCAACCGGTTTTGAAGCAGGGGGCTGCGCGTCATCAGGGCGGTCGCGCAACCGAGGAACAGCACGAGGCCCAAGCCCGCAATGACAGCCGCTCTCCTGAAATCGCGGCGCTCCCCGCGCCCGATGAACCGGAGGCTGAGCACGGTGAAGATGAGGAGCGAAAAGAGGGTGCTGAGATAACCGCCCCGGCTGCCGCTGATCGCGACGCCAACGTAGCAGCCGAGCGAGAGATAACCCGCGAGCATTTTCGCCCACGACGGCCAGCGGCTCCAGACGGTCGCGCCGAGGCCGAGGACGCCCGCCGTTTCCATGAAGCCCGCGAAATGGTTTGGGCTGATGAACATGCCGCTCGCGCGCCTGTCCATCGCCGGCCGCAGAAATCCGAAGAGCATGAACTCGTTGCCGCGCGCGAATTGTAGCAGGCCGGGAAAGAGCTCAAGCGCCGCGAGCAGCAACAGCCCGCCGATAAGAAGGAGGCGATGCTTCGCGCCAGGGATGTAAAAGGCGGTGAGCAGATAAACACTGAGCGCGCCGAGAAGCGCGAAGAAATCGGGCCTGGCAAGATAGTTGATGGGAGAAAACCACGCCCGCGCCAGGAGATAGCCGGAAAAGAGCAGGGTGGAGAGAAGGCAGGCGGGATTCGCCGCCGTCTTGGGCCGGAAGGCGAGCGAAAGGACGCCCGCCGCGGAGAGGACTCCGTACGCCGGAAGGCTGAACAGAAGCCGCGTGCCTCCGATAAGGCAGTCGATAAGCGCCACCGAAGCCAGCAGCAGAAAGACGAAGGCGCCGTTCATCCTGTCCGAAGGGCGGCGATAACCGCGGAGTCGTCCGAGGAGGCGTTGCCGCCCGAGCGCGCGGCGATCGCGTTGAGGATACGCACGAGAAAATTCTCCGCCGAACGCTCCGGGGCGGGGGTCAGTTCCACCATATCCGCCTGGCCGAGGCGTCCGCCTTCCGGGTTGCTCGCGCCGTACAGGCCGTCGGTGTAGAGCAGCAGCGCGTCCCGTTTTCCCAACTCGCACCCGGTCTCACCCAGCTCGCTGTTCGCATCCAGCCCGAGCGGCGGCGCCAGCGAGGGGATGGATTCCACACCCCCCTCCTCGCGGACGATGAGCAAGGGCGGATGTCCCGCCCCGGAAAAGACTATCTTGCCGGTGTCCGCCCGCAGCGCCACGCACGCCACGGTCATGAACGACTTCCCCTTGAAGATGCCGAAGAATTCCCTGTTCACATAGTCCATGATTTGCGCGGGCGAACTGAACTCGCCCGCCCCATGGCGGAAGAGCAGCTTGGCCACCATGGTGAAAAGCGCGGCGGAGACGCCGTGCCCCGTGGCGTCGGCCATCCAGAGGAGGACGGCGCCATCCGGCAGCCGGGGCCAGTCATACATGTCGCCGCCCACCTGGATCAAAGGCCGGAATCTCGCCGCGAATTCCCACCCCGCAACGACAGGCGGGCGTTGCGGCACGATTGCCTGCTGGGTCAGCCGCGCGGCTTCCAGGTCCAGCTCGTGGTCGCGCCGCCATTTTTCCAGCTCGTCGTTCTGTTCCTCCAGCTTTCGGCGCAAGGCGTGCAATCCCGCGTGCGCCTCGATCCGCGCTTTCAATACGGGAAGATTCACGGGCTTGGTCACGAAATCGTTCGCTCCCGCGCCCAGGGATTCCACCTCGTGCTCGCCGCCCCCGTGCGCGGTCAGGAGGATGATCGGCATCTGGACGGCGTCCGGGACCTCCCGGATGCGCTCGCACACCTCGGCGCCGTTCATGTCGGGCATCTCGTAATCCAAAACCAGAAGGTCCGCCCGCGTTTCAGCGACCTTCCGAAGCGTCTCCGCGCCGTCGCGGCACTCGATGACTTCGTAGCCCGCCTTCGTCAGGAAATGCGAGAGGAGTTGCCGCACAAGGGCGTCGTCGTCGGCTACTAGAATCGTCATTTCCCAAAGAGTAATCCAAGGGCGCGCGCGCAATCGAACCGAAAAAATTTGCGCCGCCGCGGCATTCCGAATACGCATTCCGTGTGGCAAACGTCGTCTTTCTCTGGCACATGCACCAGCCGTACTACGTCAACCCCGTGACACGGACGGCGATGATGCCCTGGGTGCGCATGCATTCCGTCAAGGGTTACCTCGACATGATCTCCGTCATCGAAGATTTCCCGGGCATCCATCCGAACTTCAATCTGACGCCCGTCCTCCTGCTGCAAATAAAGGAACTCGTCGAGGGCAGGATAAAAGATCTCTGGCTCGAATGGTCGAGAAAGCCCGCCGCCGATCTGGAAGAGGACGAGAAATTCGCGTTGCTGGAAAATTTCTTCAAGAGCAATTGGGATAACCTCATCCAGCCCGAACCGCGTTACTGGGAGCTTTTGAACAAGCGCGGGCTGACACTTTATCGCGACGACGTGCGGCGCGGCCTGCGTTACTTCAGCACGCAGGAGTTTCTCGATTTGCAGGTCTGGTACAACCTTGCCTGGTGCGGATACACCGCCTGCCGCCTCTATCCTGAACTACAGGAATTGCGTAAAAAAGGGCGCAACTATACTGAGGAAGAGAAGAATAGGCTTCTTGACATCCATCTGGAGATCATGCGGCTCGTCCTCCGCAAATACGCCGACGCGGAGGCGAGGGGGCAGGCCGAACTGACCACCACCCCTTTCTATCACCCCATCCTTCCGCTCGTTTATGACTCCGCCTTCGCGGAAAGAAGCCTGCCGGGCCGCAAGTTCCCGGATCGTTTCCACTGGCCGCAGGACGCCGCGGCGCACCTGAAGCTGGCCGTGGCGCAACACACGGAACTCTTTGGCAAGGCGCCGCGTGGGCTTTGGCCGTCCGAAGGCTCCATCGCGCCGGAATTGATCCCGCTGATGGAAGAGGCGGGCATCCAATACTTTTGCAGCGACGAGGAGAACCTTTTCAACTCCTTGAAGCGCGACCCCGCCTGTCAGAACCAGGTTGTCGATCACCTCGAACTCTTCCAGGGGTGGCGCGTCCGCTACGACGGCGGGGCGGTCAACGCGCTCTTCCGGGAGAAGCCGCTCTCGGACTTCATCGGGTTCATGGCGGCGAAGAATGAACCCGCCAAAGCCGCCAGTCATCTTCTGCACCACCTGCGGCACATCGCGGGCATGGTGCCGCACGACACGGGCCTCATCCCCCTGATGCTCGACGGCGAGAACGCCTGGGAGACGTTCGCGGACGGGGGCGAAGGCTTTCTGCGCGCGCTCTACGGCGGCATGGAGTCCGACCCCGTCCTGCACAGTTGCACCATAGAAGATCATTTCCGGCGGCATCCGCCCCGGCGCGAGATTACGACCCTCCACACCGGTTCCTGGATCGGGAGCAACTTCGACATCTGGATCGGCGAGGACGAGGAAAACCGCGCCTGGGACCTCCTGGGCGAAACGCGCGCCTTCCTTCAGCGGCAGATCGACTCCGGCGCGCTCGACCCGGAACGCCATGCTTCCGCGATGCGCGAAATCTACGCCGCCGAAGGAAGCGACTGGTTCTGGTGGTACGGGCCGGACTTCAGCAGCGAGAACGACGACCTCTTCGACGAGCTTTTCCGGCAGCACCTGAAGAATGTTTACCTCCTCTGCAACCAGGTGCCGCCCCCGCATCTCGACCGCCCGATCAACCGCGCGAAGACGACGCAAATCTACGAGCCGCCGACGCATCTCCTATCTCCGCGGGTGACTGGACGGTTGACCTCCTATTTCGAATGGATCGGCGCGGGGCAATATACGGCGGGCGGAGAGCAGGGGGCGATGTATCGCTCCGAACGATTGATGGAGAAGATGTTCTTCGGGTTCGACGCGGAGTCGTTCTACCTGCGGATCGATCTGCTGAAGTGGGATCGCGTGGCGCTGGTTCTGACGTTCGCGCAACCGGCCGGGGTCAGTCTGCACACGGGACCGTTGACGCGGGACGGCAAACAGCATTTCACCCTGAAGCGGCCGCACAAGAAAGGATTGACGCGCGACACCCTCGCGGCGGCCGAGATCATCGAGCTGGCTGTTGCGCTGTCGGACCTTGGAGTCGCGAAGGGCGATCCCCTCAGCTTCCGGGTTCAGATTCTCCAGGATGGAATCGAGCGCGAGCTGTACCCCGAAAGCGATCTCGTGAAGCTGACCGTTCCCTCCGGGGAATTTTCGCTCGAGAAGTGGATGGTTTGAAGCGTGCAATGCACTTTTGCCCCGCTCTCGGCTGTAGAGGCGGCTGGCACAGCCTCCTCTACAACTTGGGTTAAGCGCGCCTCAGGTTTGGGCTGCGGCGAATTGGATGGCTATCTCCAGCCCGCGGGGTCGCCGGTTCCGCGCGATGACGGAGCCTTCACAAGCGTCGATGCAATTTTTTACGATGGCCAGGCCAAGGCCCGTGCCGCCCGTCTGCCGCGTGCGGGAAGCATCCACCCGATAGAACGCGTCGAAGATTTTTGGAAGTTCGGCTTCCGGCACGCCGGGGCCTTCATCCGTTACTTTGATCGTCACCATCCCGTTCTCCGCCGACGCCTTCACCATCACCGGAGTTTGCGCGCCGTGGCGGAGGGCGTTGCGCACCAGGTTCGCGAGCGCGCGGATGAGAAGCTCCGGATCGGCGGAAACCTTCAAGCCTCCGGGAACGTCGACGTGAATTTGCGACGATTCGCCGGCCTCGCGCCGCACAGCCTCGCGCGCGGCTTCCAGCACGCTGACCGGCAGCAGGCGGACGGAGGGCGCTCCAAAGGAAGCCTTGGAAAAGGCGAGCAGGTCATTCACCAGGCTCGCGATCTGCGCGGCTTTTTCGCCGGCGGCTTTCGCGTAAGTTTCCTGTTCTTGCCCCGCCCGCTGCTCGAGGATGCCGAGCGCCATCTGAAGGCGGGCGAGCGGGGCGCAGAGCTCATGCGCCACGTCTCCCAGGAATCGCTTCTGATCCTTGACGAAGCCGTCGAGGCGCGCGGCCATCTGGTTTATGGCCTCCGCCAGCAGGCCCAGTTCATCGCGCCTGCGCGTGGAGACGCGCGCGTCGAACCGGCCTTTCGCGATGTTGCGCGTGGCCTCGGTCATCTGCCCGATGGAGCGCGTGATGCCGCGCAGCAGCGGCAGCCAGAAGAGCACCGAAAAGATCACCGCGCCCAGCGCCAGCCGCAGCCACACGGTGAAGTCAAGGATGAGCCCGCCGACGCTGTGGGTGGAGGATTCCACAACCAGCACGGTCCGCAGGGGTTCGCCGGCCTCGGGGTTGTCGATCCGCGCGCTCAGGAGCAACCAGTACTGCGTGGGATTCGAGGTGTGCAGGAACGCCCGCACGGGCTGGCGGAGCCGCGAAGGCGCCAGCCGATGCCGCACCTCCGGCGGCAGATCGCCGATCGCGCCGAGGAGAGGGTTCCCGTCCGCATCGTAAAACGAGAGGCGGACATGGTACGCGCCGCTGAAGCGGTCGATGACGCGATCCCATTCATCGGGGGGGGCCGCGTTGAGTTCGCCGATAATGAGGTCGCGCATCGCGTCGACCCTCTGGCTCGTGTTGCTCGCCAGCACCCAGTCGAGGTTGAAGCGGAACCGCGCGTTGAAGAGGAGGATGAAAACCGTGGCGAGCAGCGCGAGGTTCAGGAAGAACCAGAGCAGTATCTTCGCATAGAGCGGCACGCGCGCGCGCATGGAGACCTCATTCCGCATCCGGGTTTATCAACATGTATCCCACGGCCCGGACGGTGCGGATGAAGCGCGGGTTTTTCGGATCGTCGCCCAGCTTGCGGCGCAACGACCAGATGTGGACGTCAATCGAACGGTCCAACCCGTCGTAGAGGCGTTCGCCGATTGTCTCGATGAGATTTTCGCGCGTCTTCACCCTGCCCCGGCCGCGGGCGAGGGCGGCGAGGAGATCAAATTCCAGGGCCGTGAGTTTCAGGACTTGCTCGCCCAGCGCCGCGACGCGCGCCGAAGGGTGGATGCGCAGCGGGCCGACCACGAGTTCCCCTTCCTCTCCCGGGATCGCCGCCCTCGTGCTCCTACGGCCGACCGCGCGCAGCCGGGCGAGCAATTCGCGGGAGGAGAATGTCTTGGGCAGGTAATCGTCGGCGCCCATTTCGAGGCCGACGATGCGGTCCGTTTCCTCGCCGCGAGCCGTCAGCATGAGGATGGGAACATCCGACCGGCTCCGGATCGTCTTGAGCACTTCGAAACCATCCCGGCCCGGAAGCATCACGTCGAGAATGACCGCGTGGAATCTCTCCTTCAAGGCGCGCTCCGCGCCCGCCGGGCCGTCATGTTCGAAGAAAACCTCGTAACCGAGCGGCTCAAGGTAGTCTTTTATGAGCGCGCATAATTCCTGATCGTCATCGATAACCAGGATTCTCATGCCCTAGGGCGAGGGCTTCAGGAGCGCATCGACGGATTTCTGGAGTTCCAAATGAAGCATGTCGTCCACGGACGCCTTGCGTTTGGCCGCCTCCGCCTTCAATGCGAGGTATTGCCGCGCGGAAATCCCCGCCTTTACGTTCAAGACTTCGGTCGAAGGCATATCCAGCCACGCCTTGCGATCCTTTTTGATCTGGCCATCGCCAACGCCGAACGCCTTCAGTATCCCGGCGGCCATCATCTCATTTCCCAAGGGATTCATATGGACGCCGTCCACGGTAAGGAGATTTCCCGTTTGACCGGGCGCTGCCGTTTCCTTCAAGGCGGCTTGCATATCCGCGTTGACATCCGCGAGCAGGCAATGTTTTTCCGCGGCCAGCGAGCGCAGGTAATCATTGTAAGCCGCAAGCTTTTGGTTAAAGGAGTCGTCGGGGTTTTCGTGGATCATCGTCGAAGTGAGGATCATCACCTTGACGCCTGTCGCCTGCGCGCGCCCCACGATCTGCGCTATGTTGCTTTTGTAGTCCTCCAGTTCGACTCCTTTCACTCCGTGCCAGACGTCGTTGACGCCGCAGCTCAATGTCATCCAGTCCGGCTTTTTTTGAAGCACGTCGCCCTCCAACCTTGCGAGCATGTCCCTGGAGGTGTTGCCGCTGATCCCGGCGGGGATCGCTTTCGCCTTGATGCCGCTCGCCTCCAGGCCGTTGATGACGAGCCGGACATAGCCGCCGGGGTTGTTATATCCATTTTGGGTTATGGAATCGCCCAGGAACGCGATGGATTGGCCGGTCTTGACCGCGATGTCATCGGCGCGGCTTGCGGGCGCGCAAAGAACAGGAGCCATAAACAACAAGCCAAAGGCGCGCTTTATCGCGGAAGGGAGGGATTTTGTGTTCATGAACCGGAAAGAGTCTGGGCTGCGACGGAATATTTTGCGATGCTTTTCCTAATCCGATGCGCGTGGCCGCAAGCCGCGCCGCGAAAGAGAATGGGATACCTATATGAAATGTCTTTCTCTCACCGCGCTATTTCTCACGATTCCGCTCCTCGCCACGGCTGAAATAAAAACCAGGACAATCGACTATAACCAGGGGGGCGTTCCGCTCGAAGGTTATCTTGCGTACGACGACGCAGCCCGAGGGAAACGCCCCGGCGTGCTCGTCATTCACGAATGGGACGGCCTCGGCTCTTATGTAAAGAAGCGCGCCGAACAACTGGCGGGGCTGGGTTACGCGGCGTTCGCCGCCGATATCTATGGCAAGGGCGTCCGGCCTTCCGGCATGAAGGAGTGCGCCGCCGAAGCGGGCAAATACAAGTCGAACCACGCCTTGTTCCTGGCGCGGATCGACGCGGGTTTGAGTGAGTTGAGAAAACAGAGCGAGGTTGATCCCGCGCGCATCGCGGCGATCGGCTACTGTTTCGGCGGGACGGCGGTTCTCGAACTGGCCCGCAGCGGCGCGAACATCGCGGGCGCGGTCAGCTTTCACGGCGGCCTTTCGACATCGGACCCCGCGGCGCCCGGCGCCGTCCAATGTCCCATTCTCGTCCTGACGGGCGCGGACGATCCCAACGCCCCGCCGGAAAGCGTCGCCGCCTTCAAAAACGAGATGCGCAAGGCCGGCGCGGAGGCGCGCGTCATCAGTTATCCCGGCGCCGTCCACGGCTTCACCAACCCCGCGCGCGGCACGGACAATTCAAAAGGGGTCGCCTATAACGAGAAGGCCGACAAGGAATCGTGGGAAGCGATGAAGGAGTTTTTCACCCGAATCTTCAGCCGCTGACGGGGCTGGAGCCTGTCACGCACTTTAAGGGAGGACATCCCCAACCTTCAGAACGATGCCGGGCAGAGTGAAGGTCAAAAAGTCCTTTTCTTATGCTGGAAATCATAGTATTATCAAGCGGTTTGCGCGCAACCAAACCTGCCGAACAGTGTTAGGACCCCTATGAACGAATTTCAACCGATTACCTGGTACGACGATCCTTCCCACTTCCGCAAGGTCTCTCGGAGAGAATTTCTTTATGTGGGCCTTGTCGGCGGACTCGGGTTGACGCTCGGCGACTTCTTCAAACTGCGCGCGGAGGAGGCGTTGCAGGAGGCCAAGGCGAAGGCGCTCATCCACATCTTTCTCCCGGGGGGAATCTCGGCGCATGAATCGTTCGATCCCAAGCCGTTCGCGCCGGTGGAAGTGCGCGGGCCTTTCGGCTCGATACCGACAAAGGTGGACGGCGTCTATTTCAGCGAGTTGATGAAGGAGACGGCGAAGATCGCCGACAAGATCACGATCGTCCGTTCCATGACGCACGGCGAGGCGGCTCACGAGCGGGGCACGCACAATATGTTCACCGGCTACAAGCCGAGCCCCGCGATCCAATATCCGAGCATCGGCAGCGTCGTCTCCCATGAGCTTGGAAGCCGCCAGGACCTCCCTCCCTACGTCTGCATCCCGACGCAGCCGAATCCCTATGCGGGGAGCGGTTACCTCAGCAATGCCTATGGGCCGTTCAGTCTCGGCGGCGACCCCGCCAATGCGAATTTCACCGTGCGGGACCTGACCCTTTCGCCGGATGTCGATCATGAGCGCTTCCAGCAGCGCCAGAATATCCTCGCCGCGGTGGACGCGCATTTCCGGGGTCTGGAAAAATCCGACGCGCTCGATGCGATGGACAGCTTTTACCAGCATGCCTACAGCCTCGTCAGTTCGCCGAAAGCGCGCGAAGCCTTCAACCTGAAAGCCGAGCCCGATTCGCTGAAGGACGAGTATGGCCGCAACTCCGCGGGGATGCGGATGCTGATGGCCAGGCGGCTCGTGGAGGGCGGCGTGCGCTTCGCCTCCATGGTTTACGGGGGGTGGGATCACCACACCAACGTCAAGGGCGGCATCGAGAAGAATCTGCCGCAGTTCGACAAGGCGTACGCGGCGCTCATCCGCGATCTCGACCGGCGCGGCATGCTCGATTCCACGCTTGTCATGGTCACGACCGAATTCGGACGCACCCCAAAGATCAACAAAGACGCCGGGCGCGACCACTGGCCTCGCGTCTTTTCCATCGCGCTCGCGGGCGGCGGCATCAAACGCGGGTCGGTCTATGGTTCTTCCGATCCGACCGGGGCGGAACCGGACGAAAACCCTCTCTCCGTCGAAGACTTCGCGACGACCATTTACAGACAGCTCGGCATCGACGCCTCGAAGAAACTCATGTCGCCCGGAGATCGCCCGATTGACATCGTGCGCGGCGGCCAATTCGTGCCGGAGTTGATAGCCTAGAGCGTGTCATGCACTTTTCGCCCGCGCTCCCCGAGCGGCGTCGTTGTCGTTGCCGAGGCGGCTGTGCCAGCCGCCTGGCATTCGTTTTCCTTTTCCTTTCCGCGGCGCTCCGGGCGGCTTCGCCGGACGTGGAGATGATCTCTCCGCCGGGCGGCCAGCGCGGTTCGGAAGCCGAGTTGACGATAACGGGCAACCGGCTGGCGGACGCCAGGGGGCTGCTTTTCTATGCGCCCGGCATCGACGTGACATCCGTGCAGCCGTCGGGCGACGGGATGCTGAAGGCGAGGGTCAGGATCGCCCCCGATTGCGCGCTGGGCCGGCACGAGCTTCGGCTTTGGACGGCGACGGGCCTCTCCGGCGTGATGCTCTTCCAGGTCGGCCCTTACCCGAATGTCGCGGAAGCGAAGCCGGACAACATCCCCGCGCGTGCGCAACGCGTCGCGATGAACAGCACGGTGAACGGCGTCATCCACGACGACGAGATCGCCTACTTCGCCGTCGATGCGAAGAGAGGCCAGCGCCTCACCGCCGAAGTCGAAGGGATGCGGCTCGGGCTGACGATGTTCGATCCGTGGCTCGCCATTTTGACGGAGAAAGGCCGCCAGCTTGCCTACAATGACGACAACTCCCTTCTTCTGCAGGACCCGCTGGCTTCCATCATCGTTCCCGAGGACGGCGCCTACCTCATCGCCGTTCGCGACAGCACATGGGGAGGCGGCGGCAAGTGCCTCTTCCGGCTGCACGTGGGCGCTTTCCCGCAGCCGCTCGTGGCGTACCCGCTCGGCGGGCAGGCGGGCGAGGAGATCGCGTTCCGGTTGATCGGCGATCCCGCGGGCGTCATCGACAAAGTGGTCAGGCTCCCGGCCCAGCCCTCCGAGGCGTTCCCTCTCTTCGCGGATCAGTACGGCTTGACCGCGCCCGCCGGGAATGTGGTGCGGGTGTCGCCCTTTCCGAATGTGCTCGAGGTTTACCCGAACAATGACATCGCGCATGCCACGGTTGCGGACAAGCCGCTTCCGCTCGCCTTCAACGGCGTCATCGTGGACAAGGGCGCCTCCGGTTACTTCAAGTTCAATGCGAAGAAGGGCGACCTGCTTGACGTGAGCGTTTATGCGCGGCGATTGCGCTCCGCCCTCGACTCGGTGCTGACGATCCATGATGAAAAGGGGAAACAACTGGCGAGCAATGACGACTCGGCCGGACCCGACAGCTACCTCCGCTTCAAGGTTCCCGCGGACGGCGGCTACTATCTCTCGGTGCGCGACCAGCTTGGCCGCGCGGGGCCGAACTTCCCTTATCGGGTTGAGGTGACGCCGGTTCATCCCGGCATCGAACTGGCCATACCCGAACTCGTCAAGGATACGCAGGAGCGGCAGTCCATCGTCGTGCCGCGCGGGAATCGTTACGCCACGGTATTCCGCGTGCGGCGCGGAGATTTCGACGCTCCGTTCACGCTCGACGCCTCGGGCCTGCCGCCGGGCGTCACGTTCACCGCAGGCGCTCCCGAGGGCGACGTCGTCCCGGTGGTGTTCGAGGCCGCGCCCGAAGCGGCCGATGCAAGCGCCCTCTGTTCCTTCGGCGCGCAGGGCGGTTCCGTGCGCGGCCGTTACGTTCAGACTGTCGACCTCGTCCGGGGAGTTCCGAACAACTCCGTCTATCTCTCCACGTCCGTTGACAAGCTCGCCGTCGCGGTGGCGGACGCCGCGCCCTTCAAGCTGGCGGTGTCCCAGGCCAAACTCGGCATCCCGCAAAACTGCGCGATGGATTTGAAGATAGTCGCCATGCGCGATCCCGGCTTCAACGCCCCGATAACCGTGTCACTCCTGAACAACCCTCCCGGCCTCGGTTCCCAGGCGACGGTCACCATCCCGGCGGGCGCCGGCGAAGCGACCCTCCCGATCAACGTTAACGGCAACGCCGGCCTCCACGCCTGGAAGGTCGCGGTCATAGGCTCGGCGGATACGGGAAAAGGCGCCGTTTGGGTCGCCTCTCCGTTCGTCGACGTGGAGATAGAAAAATCTCCGGTCACCGCCAGCATCGAGAAGGCGAACACCGAGCAGGGCCGTCCTGTCACCGTGATTTGCGATCTCACGCAGAACGCGCCTTTCGAAGGCAAGGCGAAGGTCGAGTTGTTCGGCCTGCCGAACAAGGCCGTCGCGCCGCCGTGCGAGATAACTTCCGCAGATCACGAAGTCCGCTTCAATGTCACGACCGATCCCACGACGCCCGCGGGCAGGCACAAAGACCTCTTCTGCCGGATAACTTTCGAGCGGGATGGCGCTAAGATCGTCGAAACGACGGCCCAGGGCGGCTTGCTGCGCATCGACAAACCGACGGAGGTCGCCGCGAAATGAAACGCCTGGCCGTATTGCTCGCGTTCGCGTGCGTCCTTGCGGCCATCCTGCACGGGCGGGCGGATGCGCCGGTCATCGTCAAAGCCATCCAGCTCGACCAGCCGATCAGTTTCAAGCGCGACGTCATGCCGATCCTCACCAAGGCGGGCTGCAACACCGGCGGCTGCCACGGCTCCGCGCGCGGGCAGGACGGCTTCCATCTCTCGCTGTTCGGCTACGACCCGGCGGGCGATTACGACCGGATCACGCGCGAGATGGGCGCGCGCCGCGTGAATCTCGCGCTGCCCGAAGAAAGCCTCCTTCTTCAAAAAGCCACCGGCGCCGTCGCGCACACCGGCGGCAAACGCTTCGACAAGAACAGCGATTTCTACAAGGCGGTCGTGAAGTGGCTGGATGCCGGCGCGCCGCGCGACCCGGCTGACATCCCGACCCCCGTCTCCGTGGAGATGTCGCCGTCCGAAATCGTGCTCGAAGGCGGGAACGCCACGCGCCAGGCGACTGTCACCGCGCACTATTCGGACGGGACGGCGCGCGACGTCACGCCGCTGGCCGTCTTCTTCACGAACAACGAAGGCTCCGCGAAAATATCGCCCGCGGGCCTCGTCACGTCCGGCGCGCGCGGCGAGGCGTTCGTCATGGCGCGCTTTGGCACGACCACCGTCGGCTCGGCCGTCATCGTCGTTCCGAAGGCCGTTCCTTTCACGTTCCCGCTCGTGGAGGAACGCAACTACATCGACGCGCTCATCGACGCGAAGCTCAGGAAGCTGCGCGTAACCCCTTCCGCCGTTTGTTCCGACGAGGAATTTCTGCGCCGCGTCACGCTCGACATCACCGGCTTGCTGCCGGCGCCCGCGGATTACGACCGCTTCCTTGCCGACGCCGCTCCCAACAAGCGCGCTCGCCTCATCGACGAACTGCTGAACCGTCCCGAGTTCGTGGACATTTGGGTCATGAAATTGGCCGAGATGCTTCGCATCCGCTCCGGCGCCGATGTCAGCGAAAAAGCCGCTCTCGTCTATTTCGACTGGCTGCGCAATCAGCTTTCGCAGAATGTCCCGGTGAACCGGTTGGTAAGCCGGCTCATCGACAGCGAGGGCGGCATCTTTGAAAATCCGCCCGCCGGGTTCTACCAGTTCGAGACCGACCCGCTGAAACTGGCGGAGGACACCGCCCAGGTCTTTCTCGGCGTGCAGGTGAAATGCGCGCAATGCCACAACCACCCCTTCGACCGCTGGACGATGGACGACTACCGCGGCTTCGTCGCGTTCTTCACCCAGATCGCGCGCAAGAAGGGCGAGGACCCGCGCGAGATGGTCGTTTACGACAGGCGGGAAGGGGAATCGCGCAACCCTGTAACCAACGCCGTCGTCACGCCGAAATTCCTCGGCGGCTCGCGCCCCGACGCGGCCAACAAGGACCGCCGCGCCCTGTTGGCGGACTGGATATCCTCGCCGGACAATCCGTATTTCGCGAAGCACTTCGCCAACGTCATCTGGGCGCAATTTTTCGGACGCGGGATCATCGAGCCGGTGGACGACGCGCGGGTGAGCAATCCGCCGTCCAATCCCGAGTTGCTCGAGGCGCTCGCGCGGCGTTTTATCGACTACAACTACGACTTCCGGCGCCTGGCGCGCGACATCTGCGCCTCGCGCACGTACCAGGCCTCCAGCCTTCCCAACGACTCCAACGCGGCGGACATCCGCAACTTTTCGCACGCCGCCGTGCGGCGATTGCGCTCGGAGGTCATGTTCGACTGCATCGGCGAAGTCACGGACACGAAGAATAAATTCAAGGGGCTTCCTCTCGGCGGACGGGCCGTCCAGATCGCCGACGGGCAAACGACCAACTATTTTCTGAAGACGTTCGGACGCGCCAGCCGCGAGACGCCCTGCACCTGCGAGGTCTCGATGGAGCCGAATCTTTCCCAGGCGCTGCTCCTCCTCAACGGCGAAACGGTGGAGGGAAAGATAAGCAACGGCGGGCTCGTGAAACGGATGCTGGCCGACAAAAAGGAACCCGCGGACATCGTCAACGCGCTCTATGTGCGGTGTTTCACCCGCAAACCGACTGGGGATGAAGTCAACACTCTCGCGCCCCTTTTGGCGAAGGCCCAGACCCGGCAAAAAAATCTCGAAGACGTTTTCTGGGCGCTGCTGAACTCGAAGGAGTTCATGTTCAACCACTGATGAAAGCGGCCTTTCTCGCACTCCTGATTCCTGTCGCCGCGGCCCGCGCGGACCTGATCACGTATTCGGATCAGATCCGCCCGCTCTTCCAGACAAGCTGCCTGAACTGCCACAACCCCGACAAACAAAAGGCCGGGCTGGACCTTTCGACGTATGAAGCCATGATGAACGGCGGCGATTCCGGCAAGGCCGTCGAACCGGGCAACTCCGGCAAGAGCCTTCTGTTCAAGCTCCTGACGCACGCGGAGGAACCGGCCATGCCGCGCGGCGGAGACAAGCTGCCCGATTCCCAACTCGACCTTATCCGAAAGTGGATCGACTCAGGCGCGCCGGACAAAACGGGCGGCGGCGCGTTCGCCAAAAAACCCGGCGGCGGCCCCGCGCTCGCGCTCGTCGCCCCGGAGGAACGCCCGAAAGGCCCGCCGCCGATGCCGGTGAATCTCTCGCTGGAGCCCGTGGTGCGGGCGCGCCGGGCCGGGGCGATAGCCGGTCTGGCGGGCAGCCCGTGGGCTCCGCTGGCCGCCGTCACGGGACAGAAGCAGGTGCTCTTGTATAATACGGATACGATGGAACTGGCCGGCGTCCTCCCGTTCCCGGAAGGCTTCCCGCAGACGGTGCGCTTCAGCCGCGACGGGCGGCTTCTCCTCGCGGGCGGCGGCGTCGGCGCCAAACTCGGGCGCGTCGTGGTCTGGGACGTTGCGACGGGGAAACGCGTCATCGAGGCGGGCGACGAATTCGACGCCGTCCTCGCCGCGGACATCAGCCCCGACCATTCGCTCATCGCCCTCGGCGGCCCGAACAAGCTGGTGAAGATATTCTCCGCGCGGGATGGCCGCCTCCTGCACAAGATGAAGAAGCACACCGATTGGGTGACTGCTCTCGCCTTCACCCCGGATGGCAAGTCGCTCATCAGCGGGGATCGCGCGGGCGGCCTCTCGGTCTGGGATGCGAACGGGCGGGAGATGCTTTCGCTCTCGGCGCACAAGGGGGCCGTCACCGCCGTGGCGTGCCTCTCGAATCTCATCGCCACCGCGAGCGAGGACGGAACGATAAAGCTGTGGGACATGGCGGAAGGCAAGGAGCGCGCAAGCTGGAACGCCCACAAGGGAGGCGTGCTCTCCATCGCCTTCGCCCCGGACGGGAACATCGTTTCCTGCGGACGCGATTTCGCCGTGCGGCTCTGGGCGCCCGGCGGGAACAGGCTGCGCGAGTTCGACGCGTTCCAGGATGTCGCCATGCAAGCGGCGTTCGCGGGCGGGAAAGTCATCGCCGGCGATTGGACCGGGACGGTGCGCGCCTGGACGCCGGACGGCAGGAGAGCGGGGACGCTCGACGCGAATCCCCCGACCATGGCGGAGCGGGTGGACGCCGCCGCGAAACGCGTCGTCGAAATCGAATCTCTCCCGCCCACAATTTCCGCCGCCCGGAAGCAGGCCGAAGAAGAGGCCGCCAAATCCGCCGCCGAACTGGGCGCAGCCGCAGCCGCCTTGAAAGCGGAGCAAGCGTCGCCCGTCTCCCTGGAGACGCGGGACAACCTCGCCCGATTGAACCTGGCGTTCGCCGTGAAGCAGGCGCAAGCCAAAGCGGCGAACGAAGCGTTGGCAAGCGCGCGGCGGGACGAAGTTTCCTACGCTTCGCGGCTCGAGGCCGCTCGGGCGGTGCTGGTCCGGTTGCGCGCAGCCGCGGCGCTTACGATTGTGTCGAAGAAGTAGCCTTCCCGCGGCGCCACAGGATGAAGCCGTCCACGGAAAAAAGCCCGGGGCCGAATACGAAGACGAGGACCGCCGCCAGCAGGAACAGGAACGCCGCGTCGGAGACGAACGCATCCGGGTCGTTGAACAGATTGAAGAGAACCTTACGACTCGCCGTAAGATAAGCCACGCAGAAATTGATGATGAGCGGGATCGCCACGAGCCGCGAGGCGACGCCGGCGAGGAAGAGCAGGCCGCAGACGCATTCCGTAAGGCCGGAAATATAGACGTTCACAGCGGGGAAGGGGACGCCCCAGTCCTGGAACCGCTTGATCATGTCCTGGACGTGGGTCAGGTGGGCGTGGCCCGAGACGAACATCTGCCAGCCCCAGTAAAGGCGGATGACGAGCAGGATCGGCGATTGCAAAAACGAAGCGCCCCGGATGAGGAGGCGATACGCGTTTTCGAACAAGGCGATCAAATTTTTCATACCCGCACGCCATCCAGCCGGCTCCCCTTCGGGATGCGCCGCAGGATGTGCGCCGCCTCTATCTTCCACGATTCGCCTTCATTGACCATGCTGTAAATGCAGGGCGTCAGCGCGCCGTCGCCGCCAACGAAGAACACCCGCACGACAGCCCGCCGTCCGCGGATCTCCGCCGCGCCAAACTCGACCCTCCGCGCTTCGATGATCCCCGCGTAGTCGACGCGGACCATTTGCTCGAACTGCTCCATGCTGAATCTTTCCCGGATGCCCGCGGCCGCCTGCTGATAGGCGCGCGGGAAGTCCTCCGCGCGGAACGCCTGGAACTGGCTGTCCACGACGGAGTAAAGGTCCGCCGGCCGCGCGGGCGGAGGAGGTCGCTGGACATCATGGCTGACAAAAGCGGCGGTGGCGCATATGGCGAAGAAGAAAAGCATCAGACCGATCTTGTGGCCCTGTTTCATGAACGCCTCAGATAATCGAACGAATACAGCCCCGTCTCATGGCCGTCGTTCCAGGTCGGCTGAAGGGCGTAGCCGCCGATCAACCGCCAGCTCTTCACCTCGAAGCTCGCGGGGATGTAATCGACTTTTGGCCGCGCGACGTGCCCCAGCACGTCCGGTTCCCCGCCGCACCCGGCGCAGGGACACGCCCGCCGCAACGCCTCCAGCGGGAGAAAAGATTCCGCCCCGTCGCTCCACCGGATGGCGAGTTCAGTCCCGATGACTTGCACGTTCTCAGGGCGCACGCTCACAGCCTTAGTCTAGCGTTTTACTCCCCAATGCGCCAGAGTTTTGGCCGATGCCAGGGGACATACGGATCGGGACATGCGCGTGGAGCCATGACGAATGGCGCGGAAATTTCTACCCGGAGCATCTCCCGGCCGCCCGGCGGCTGGAGCGCTACGCCCGCCGTTTTGCAACGGTGGAGGTCGATTCCACCTTCTATGGCGTCCCGCAAGCGCACGCGCTCGGGCATTGGCTGGACGGGACGCCCGAAAACTTTTCCTTCGCCTGCAAGCTCCCGCGCGAGATAACCCACGAGCGCCATCTGCGGGATTGCCGGGAACCGCTGGAAGAATTCCTGCGCGACATGGCGCCGCTGCATTCCAGGCTCGGCTGCTTCCTGGCGCAATTGCCTCCCGCCTTCGTTCCGCCGAGGGACGAACACGCGCTGCGGACTTTCGTCGCGGAACTTCCCCGCGGATTCCGGTTCGCGGTCGAGTTCCGAAACGCGGAGTGGCATCTGCCCCGCGTCGTCAGCCTCCTGGAGGAACACAACGTTTGCTGGGTTTGGAACGATCTCACTTCCGCGGAGGAACAGAACCGGGCGTGCTTCGAGTTCCTGCCGCAAACCGCCGATTTTCTCTATCTGCGCCTGCTCGGGGACATTGCCGGCGCGCCGCAACCGCGAACTTCCGGCCTGGATAATTGGGCGATGAAGATCGAAAAGCACGCCGCCGAAGCCGCGCCCGTCTTCGTCTTTCTCGGCAACCACTTCGAGGGCCACGCTCCGCTGAGCGCCCAACGCCTCGCATCGCGTCTCGGAATCACACTGCCCGAGCCGTCGGATGGCGGTTCGCAAATGAAACTGTTCTAACTAAAGAACTGGAATGGCCTGGCGCTTTGCCCGCTCCAGGCGGCCGGCACAGCCGCCTCTACAACCGGGGGCGGGCAAAAGTGCATGACACGCTCTAGCGGAGAGGCCGGGCGACGATGATCCCGGCGTCGCTGCGGTAGCGGTAGAGGTAGTCGGCGATGTTGGCGTCGATGACGACGTGGCCGAAGTTATACGGCGCGGAGGCGTGCATGAAATGCACGACGCCGTCGGGGGCGCGGTACGCGAGGCCCACGTGCGAGGTGCCGATAAACCTCCCGTCATGCGTCGCGATGCAGATGATATCGCCGCTGCGCAACGCGGGTTCAATGAGCCGCACGCGGTCTTTCGGCACGTAATACATTGGCATCCCAGCGACGCGCGCTTCCATCCGGCGGATGCCGGGCCTGAGCGAACGGTTATTCCGCAGGTAGCGGTAGCCCCGCCAGTTGACTGTCATCTCGCGGGCGGAATGCGGGCCGCGCACGGCGCCAAGACCGCGCGTGAGGTCGGCCACGAGGCCGCGCCGCGAATTGTCGTAAAGCCAGTCCTCGAGGTAATGGAGCCGCGAGAGATAGCCGTCGCACGTCCCGCCGCGGTAACGATCCATCTCGATAAAACGGAGCATAGTTTGCGGCGTCCATTCCTCGCGCGGCTCGTCCAGCATCCGGGCGAAGGCGAGGGCGTTCTCGAAGAATGTCCAGCAATCCATCGCGTCGAGATCAACCGAAGGCGCCTCGACGTGGTCGTCGATCTCCAGCGTGAACGATCTATAAGGCGTCCCCGCGAGCGCGCGTCCCACGGCGAAGGTGCGCTCGCCTATCGGGAGCGCCTTCCAATCCTCCGCCTCGGCCCGGCGGACGAGGTCCTGGAACTTGCCCGCGCCGCGAAAGATCGTGGAGAAGGGAAGCGCGAAACAGAGGCCCGGCAGAAATAGCAGGATGAAGAAGAGACGCTTCATCCGGCGAAACCGACGCAGGAGCAGATCAGGTTCCTGTCGCCGTACACGTTGTCGATGCGGCCCACGGCGGGCCAGAACTTGTGTTCCCGAGTCCAGGGCGACGGGTAGGCGGCGGTCTCCCGCGAGTACGGCCGGTTCCATTCGCCCGCGAGCGATTGCGCGGTGTGCGGGGCGTTCTTCAACGGGTTGTTTTTCTTGTCGCCGCCGTTCCCGATCGCCTCCATCTCCGCGCGGATGGAGATCATGGCGTCGCAGAAGCGATCCAGCTCCTCCTTCGATTCGCTCTCGGTCGGCTCGATCATCATCGTCCCCGGCGACGGCCACGAAACCGTGGGGGCGTGGAAGCCGTAATCCATCAACCGCTTCGCCACGTCCTCGACCTCGATGCCCGCGCTTTTCCATTGGCGCAGATCGAGGATGCACTCGTGCGCGACCAGCCCGCTCTTGCCCTTGTAAAGAACGGGAAAGCTGGCGTCGAGGCGCCGGGCGATGTAGTTGGCGTTGAGGATCGCGACCCTCGTCGCTTCCGTCAGGCCTTGGCCGCCCATCATCCGGATATACATCCACGGGATCGTAAGGATCGAAGCGCTGCCCCACGGCGCCGCGGAGATCGCCCCGATCGCCTTGGAGCCTTTTTCGGGGAGGAAAGGGACAAGGTGCTCGGCTACGCCTATCGGCCCCATGCCCGGCCCGCCCCCGCCGTGCGGGATGCAGAATGTCTTGTGGAGATTCAGATGGCAGACATCCGCGCCGATGTCGCCCGGGCGGCAAAGCCCCACCTGGGCGTTCATGTTCGCGCCGTCCATATAGACCTGCCCGCCGTGCGAATGAACCAGGTCGCATATCTCGCGGATCGTCTCCTCGAAAACGCCGTGCGTGGAAGGGTAGGTGACCATGAGGCACGCGAGGTCCTCCTTGTGCTCCTCGGTCTTTGCCCGGAGATCGTCGAGGTCGATGTCGCCTTCGTCCACGCAATGCACCGGCGCCACGCGGAAGCCCGCCATCACCGCGCTGGCCGGGTTGGTGCCGTGCGCCGATTGCGGGATGAGGCAGACGTTGCGCCCGCCCTGGCCGCGGCTTTCGTGGTATGCGCGGATGACGAGCAGTCCGGCGTATTCGCCCTGCGAACCGGCGTTCGGCTGGAGGGATACGCCGGAGAAGCCGGTGATTTCGGCGAGCCAGCCTTCCAGTTGTGCAAAGAGAGCCGCGTAGCCGCGCGCCTGTTCCGCTGGAGCGAACGGATGGATCCGCCCGAATTCACTCCAGGTCACGGGGAGCATCTCGGCGGTTGCGTTCAGCTTCATCGTGCAGGAGCCGAGCGGGATCATGGAAGTCGTCAGCGACAAGTCCTTTGCCTCCAGGCGCCGGATGTAACGGAGCATCTCCGTTTCCGTATGGTGCCTGTTGAAGACGGGGTGCGTGAGAAACGCGCTCTTCCGCGCCAGCGCCGGGGCGTATTCATCATTTACCTCAAGGCTCCTCCAGTCAAACGGCTCGCCGAAGAGAGAAAAAAGCGCGTCCAGATCGTCCGTCGTTTCATCCAGCGCGATGCAGACCGTGTGTTCGTCCAGCGCCCGTAGATTCAGGCCGCGCTCTTCCGCGCGCCGCACGATTTCCTCCGCCCGCCGCGCGCCGAGGCCCACGCGGACGGTGTCGAACACCGGCGCGTCCGTCACGTCATACCCGAGCCGCCGCAGCCCCTCGGCAAGGAGGAGCGCGAAAAGGCGCACCCGCCGCGCAATCCGCTGAATTCCATCCGGCCCGTGATAGACGGCGTACATGGATGCCATGACTGCGAGGAGCACCTGCGCCGTGCAGATGTTGCTCGTCGCCTTTTCGCGGCGGATATGCTGTTCCCGGGTTTGCAGCGACAAGCGGTAGGCGGGGTTGCCCTGCGCATCGTGGGAGACGCCGACAAGCCGGCCGGGCATGTGGCGTTTGAAGGCGTCCCGCGTCGCGAGATACGCCGCGTGCGGCCCGCCGTAGCCGAGCGGCACGCCAAACCGCTGCGTGCTGCCGACCGCTGCGTCCGCGCCGAATTCGCCGGGCGGCTTGAGCACGGCCAGGCTCAGAATATCCGCCGCGACAATGACAAGCGCGCCTTTTGCGTGCGCCTTTTCCACGAATGCGGCGTAGTCCGGGATGGTTCCATCCGTGCGGGGATACTGGACCAGCGCGGCAAAGAATGTTTCGTCCAAATCCCGTTCGTCGCCAACGACCGTCTTCAGGCCGAGCGCCGCCGCGCGCGCGGAAACCACGTTGATCGTCCGCGGATGGCAGCCGCTCGAAATAAAAACGGAGGCGGCGCCGTCATTCTTGCGCAAGGCGTGGCACATGGCGACCGCTTCGGCGGCGGCGGTCGCTTCATCCAGCAGCGACGCGTTGGATATCTCCATGCCCGTGAGGTCCACGACCATCGTCTGGAAATTGAGCAGCGCTTCGAGCCGGCCCTGCGCGATCTCGGCCTGGTACGGCGTGTAAGCCGTGTACCAGCCGGGGTTCTCGAGGATGTTGCGCTGGATGACGCCGGGCGTGATGCAATCGCTGTAGCCCATCCCGATATGGGAACGCAGAACACGGTTTTGCCGGGCCATCTCCTTCAACTCCGCGAGCGTGGCGTGCTCTCCTTTCCCGGCGGGAATTTCCAGCGGCCTCTTCAGGCGGATATTCGCGGGAACCGCCGCGTCTATCAAGGCGTCCAGGCGCGCGAACCCGAGCCTGTCGAGCATCGCCTCCACCTCCGCCGCGCTGGGGCCGAGGTGCCTGCGGAGAAAGGAATCACCCGGTTCGAGAAGGGGCGTTATTACCTCGTGCATCAGGCAGTGTATGAAGCGCCGCATCCGACGCAAGCGCCATTCATTGCCGCTTGCATTCGCGCGCGGAAAATCCCATCATCCGGGGATTATGGGAGACAAAAGTCCTAAAGCCACTCAGAAGAAAAAGGCGCAGCAGGCATCCAACAAAAAGAAGCCCGCGCCCGCTCCTTCAAAGAAAAAATAGGTTCGGGGAACCGCGCGGTCACAGCGTTTTAAGGTATTCGATCAAGTCGCGCCTTTGGCCGGCTGAGAGGTCCGAGCCGTAGGCGTGCCCCGCGTTCGCGTTGCCGGCGCCCGCCGTGTCGAGGACATAGGCGCCATCGTCGGTAAAACCATCCGCGCGGCGACGCGCGACATAGAACCCAAAAGCAAAATCCCGAACCCGAGAGACGCGCAAAGAGCTTGTCCAAGCCTCATACAAGGGCCCGCATTTTGCAGTTCCTCGGCTCTCTTTGTAAAGAACGGAACGCTTCAAGCGCCGCGCGGTTTCGGAGCCTTCAGGCTTTGCCCGTCCAGTCCTTCGTGGTCGTGCCGGAAGGTGACGGAACGTTTGCCGCCGTCGCTTTGGATGCGAATCACGTAGATGCTGTCGAAGTCCCCCTTGGGCCATTCCGGAATGACGGCCGGATCGCCTCCCAATGACGAGACGATCTTTTTCACCGTTTCCTGCAGCATGCGATGTTCCCATGCCACGAAGATGAGGGAATGCTCGTAGCGCGGTTGCAACAGCGCACGGCGCAAGCCGTTTATATCGTCGTAGCCGATCTGCGCTTCAACGGGCAGGCCGAGGCGGATCGCGGTCGGCTCTATCGTGACGAGCGGGCGCACATAGGAGTATTGGACGCCGTTCTTGGTGAGTTTTTTCCGCGTGCCGGGCGCGAAGACGGCGTCAGCCTTCCCGTATTTGGGGATGAGGACGTTCGGGAGCGCGAGGGCGCGATTGAGGCCCTGGAGATTGAGCTGCCCAAGGTCGGCGGCGGGTTTTTCCCCGTGCCGCACGAAGACGATGGTTTCCACCGCGGCGTTTCCCTGGACGAGAAGGGCCGCGAGACAGAGGGCGCCAAGGAGGAAGCGTTTCAGGGTCGCGCGGCCTCCTGATAGATTTCGGCGCCGCCCTTTACGAATTCGGCGGCTTTCTCGGCCATCCCCTTTTTCACGGCGTCGGTTTCTTCCAGCCCTTGTTCGGCGGCGTATTTGCGGACGTCGTCGGAGATTTTCATGGAGCAGAAATGCGGGCCGCACATGGAGCAGAAGTGGGCGGATTTGGCGCCTTCCTGCGGCAGGGTTTCGTCGTGGAAATCCCGCGCGGTTTCCGGGTCGAGGGCGAGGTTGAATTGATCCTCCCAGCGGAATTCGAAGCGCGCCTTGCTGATGGCGTTGTCCCGGTATTGCGCGCCGGGATGGCCCTTGGCTAGGTCGGCGGCGTGGGCGGCGATTTTGTAGGCGATGACGCCGTCCTTTACGTCTTTCTTGTTTGGCAGGCCGAGGTGTTCCTTCGGCGTGACGTAGCAGAGCATGGCGCAGCCGAACCAGCCGATCATCGCCGCGCCGATGCCGCTCGTTATGTGGTCGTAGCCGGGAGCCACGTCCGTCGTCAGCGGGCCGAGCGTGTAGAAGGGCGCTTCGTGGCACCACGCGATCTGCTTCTCCATGTTCTCCTGGATCATGTGCATCGGGACGTGGCCCGGGCCTTCGTTCATGACCTGCACGCCGTGTTCCCAGGCGCGCAACGTCAGGTCGCCCTGGGTTTTCAGTTCGGCGAATTGCGCTTCGTCGTTGGCGTCGGCTATCGAGCCGGGCCGCAGGCCGTCGCCGATGGAAAAGCTGACGTCGTAGGCGGCCATGATCTCGCAGATTTCATCCCAGCGGGTGTAGAGGAAGTTTTCCTGGTGATGGGTGAGGCACCACTTCGCCATGATGGAGCCGCCGCGCGAGACGATGCCCGTGGCGCGGCGCGCTGTCATCGGGATGAAGCGCAGCAGTACGCCGGCGTGGATGGTGAAGTAATCGACGCCCTGCTCGGCCTGTTCGATAAGAGTGTCGCGGTAGATTTCCCAGGTGAGCTCCTCGGCGCGCCCGCCCACTTTTTCGATGGCTTGGTAGATCGGCACCGTGCCGATGGGGACGGGGCTGTTCCTTATGATCCATTCGCGCGTGGCGTGGATGTTCTTGCCGGTGGAAAGGTCCATGACGGTGTCGGCGCCCCACTTGGTCGCCCAGCGCATTTTTTCCACCTCCTCCTCGATGCTCGAGGCGACGGCGGAGTTGCCGATGTTGGCGTTGATCTTCACCAGGAAGTTGCGCCCGATGATCATCGGCTCCAGCTCGGGGTGGTTGATGTTGGCGGGGATGATGGCGCGTCCGCGGGCAACCTCGTCGCGGACGAATTCGGGGGTGATGAAAGCGGGTATCCGCGCGCCGCAAGAGTCGCCCGGGTGTTGCTGGATGAGCAGGTCGCGCGCGCCGTGCTTGTTTTCGACGGGAGAGAAAGCCTCCTCGCGGCCGAGGTTTTCGCGGATCGCGATGTATTCCATCTCCGGGGTTACGACGCCCTGCCGGGCGTACCAAAGCTGCGTCACAGGCTTGGCGGAACTCCGCAAGGCGCGCCGCTTGAGGCCGGGGAACGCCTCGTGGCGGTGTTTTTTTTCGGCGCGGCTGGCGTATTCCTCGTGGCCTTTGGTCAGGTAGCCGTTGTCTTCGGGGCGGACGGCGCGCCCGTCATATTCCACCACGTCGCCGCGACCGAGTATCCATTCGCGGCGGAGCGGGGGGAGGCCTTCGCGCACGTCGCAAACGGCCTCGGGGTCGCCCCACGGGCCGCTCGTGTCATAAACGCGCACCGGTTCATTGCGTTCGCCGGCGCCGTTCAGGTGCGCTTTGGTGGGGCTGAGGCTTATCTCCCGCATCGGCGCGCGGACAAAGTCATGGCGCCTGCCCCCGACGTAGATTTTGCGGCTGTTGGGAAGCGGCTTGCCGCTTTCGGAATTTTCGGTCATCGGCTGATTTATCGGCTGAGGAAGGGCTGCGTCATCCAGATGGTGCGCGGGATGATGACTTGCGGCGCGGCTTTCGCGTTCGTCAGCACCGCGCCGGAATCGCGCAAAGTCACGCTGCTGGGCAGTTCCCGCCTGTAGTCGGCCAGCAGTTTGGGCGGCTCCTTGTTTTCCGCGAGGCGCTTGAAGCCGTCCAGGCCCGTGACGATGGCGGCGGCGAGTTTTTCCCGCCACTCCGGGTTGGCGATGAGCATGCTGTCGGAAGGATTGGTGAGGAAGCCGCCTTCCACCAGGATGGAGGGGACGGTCGCGAGCCGGATGACCGCGAAGCGCGCCCGCTTTATGCCGCGATCGGCTTCCGGGATGCTGCCGAGCATGGAATGATAGACGCTGGCGGCGAGCGCCATGCTCTGGGTGTCGACGACGTTGCCGGGTTCGCTCCGCAAGTCGCGCAAGGAAAGGACGTCGTCCGTGGTGGAAGGGGCGCCGCGCGGGGTCAGCGCGAAGACTTCAAAGCCGGACGCGGACGGGTTCTCGACGCTGCAATTGAAATGGACGCTCACAAAAACGGAATTGGGCATGCGGTTGGCGGCGCGCGGGCGTTCCTCCAGCGGAACGAAGACATCGCTGTCGCGCGTGAGGAAGACCCGGAACCCCTCGGCCTCGAGCCTTGCCCGCGCGCGGCGGCAGACATCCAGCGCGAAATCCTTTTCGCACCCTTGGCTGCTCAATGCGCCTTTATCGTAACCGCCGTGCCCGGGGTCAAGCACTACGTTGCGCACGGCTTGAAACTGCTGGATCATCCAGGGGCGCAGCAGCGGCTCGATCGTCTTGGCAAGATCGAGCCGGGAGATGAGAATCTTGCCCTCCTGCGGATGAACGGGGAAGGCGAGCCATTGTGTGACGCCGTTGATCACGATTTCGCGGCTGTTCAATATCAACTCCAACTGGGCTTTGCCCGAATCGACGGTGATTCTGTTTCCCGCGGGCGTCACCTGGATGGGAAAACCGTAGAAGGCTTCCAGGTTGTCCAGCGAGACGTAGTCGCGGCCTTCAAAACGGTAGAGAGTCCACTCCGCGGCTTGCGCGCCCGCGTGGGCGGCGTATGCCGCGTATACGTATAGCGAGCCGAAAACCAGAAACAAAATGTAGCGCCAGAGACGCATTTGCCTCAAAATCTCATAAAGCTTGGAAACTGCAACCACCATATCCGGGAATGAGCATCTCATATGCCCGCGGAACGCATAAGAAGCGAAGGGCCGTTTTCCGAGTACCTCGCCGCGCAACCGAGGTGGGCCGTGCTCCTGGAGTGCTGCATGCTCATCCTGCTGATCGGTTATGTCGACTTGATAACCGGCTACGAGATCAGCCTCGTGGTCTTTTACGCGCTGCCGATCCTGCTCGCGGTTTGGTATGGGGATCGTACCATGGCCATCGTGGTCGCGTGTCTTTGCACCCTCACGTGGTCGCTCGCGGACCTGGCTTCCGGCCATACTTACGCCGCGGTCTGGATCGCCGCGTGGGACATCTGGGTTCGCCTGCTCTTCTTCCTGTTCGTGGTCTTCGGCGGCGTCGCGATGAAGGCGCAGTTGCAGGAGACCTTCGCCCGGCTGGAGGTCCTGGAGCCTTTTCACGTCCTCGCGAGGATTTCCCCCGTCGGAATCTTCCGCACCGACATCCAGGGCCGCTGCCTCTATGCCAATGAACGCTGGCTGGAGATAACCGGCGGCGGGCCCGCGCGCTCGCTGCAGGAGGTGTGGACCCAGGCCGTCCACCCCGACGACCGCGAACGCGTGGAGCACGAATGGGCGCAGGCGGCGGAGGCCCGCGCGTCGTTTTCTTTCGAATGCCGGTTCCGCCGCCAGGATGAAAAGATCGCCTGGGTCCTGGGCCGGGTGGCCCCGGAGGCGGACAACCGGGGCGAGGTGCGCGGCTACGTCGGTGCGATCGCGGAGATGACCGAACATCGCCGCCTGGAGACCGAGGTGCTGGAGATCAGCGAAAGGGAACAGCGCCGGATCGGGCAGGACTTGCACGACGGCCTCTGCCAGAACCTCGCGGCGATCCAGTTCGCAGCCGCTTCCCTGAAGGGCGATCTCCAGTCCCGGTCCGCGCCCGAGACCGGCGCCGCGCGCGAGATCGCCGAGCTGCTGCGGGACGCCATCGTGCAGACGCGGAACCTCGCCCGCGCCATATTTCCCGTGAAGCTGGAGAGAATAGGCCTGGCGTCCGCTCTGGAAGAACTCGCCAGAAGCGTGTCTCATCTTTACAAAATCTCCTGCGTGTTTGAGACCGACAGAACCATGCCGGTCTATGACCACGCCTCCGCCACCCACCTGTACCGCATCGCGCAGGAAGCCGTGAACAACGCCTTGAAACACGGCGAGGCGAAGAACATCACCATAACATTGGGAGGGCGGGGGAATCGCTTGAGCCTCTCCGTCCAGAGCGACGGCATTGACTTTCCCAGGACGCTTCCTTCGGGCGAGGGGATGGGACTCCACATCATGCGCTACCGGGCGAGGATGATCGGCGCCTCTCTTTCCATCCAAAAAGGGACGCGCGGAGGCACACTCGTATCCTGCACCTTGCGGCAGGATGCGGACGAGGCTATTCTCGGCGAAGAAAATCCATCCCTGGCTGAATTTTTATGACAGCGTTGAAGCTACCCGCAACAAAGGGCATACGCGTGGTGGTCGTCGATGACCACCCGATGCTCCGCGAGCGCCTCGCCCACCTCATCAACAAGGAAGAGGACATGACCATCTGCGGCGAGGCCGACAACATCCAGCAGGCGATGGAGATCATCCAGCAGACGAATCCCGACATCGCCATCGTCGACATAACCCTCCACGGCTCCAGCGGCCTGGAGTTGATCAAGAACCTCAAGGCGGCTGGCTGCGGCGTCCCCGTCCTGGTGCTCTCCATGCACGACGAATCCCTCTACGCGCAACGGGCGTTGCGGGCGGGCGCCCGGGGTTATGTGACGAAGCACCAGGCGTCGGAGACCGTGATGATCGCCATCCGCCGCGTCTTGCAAGGCGAGGTTTATCTCAGCGAACATCTCACTTCGCGCATACTGAAGACGCTCGTCGAGACCGGTTCGAAGGTCGAGGGCCCGGTGGTGGACCGCCTCACGGATCGCGAGCTGGAAGTCTTTCAACTGATCGGCCACGGGCGCGCGACTCGCGAGATAGCCGAGACGCTTCACCTCGGCATAAAGACCGTGGATACGTACCGGGAGCGCATCAAGCAGAAGCTCCACCTGCAAAACGCCGCGGAATTGCATCACCGCGCGATGCAGTGGGTGACCAAGGCGGATTAGCAGGATTGTAGGGTTACGACCTACATTTCAATAGGTAAGCCTGATGGCATGACAGGCTCGCCGCCTGCTCTAATGAAGCCATACCTATAATTCATAATCCCCAAAAAATAACCGATGATCAATAACAAACGTGGTTTTACCCTGGTGGAAATCATGATCGTGGTCGCGATCATATCCTTGCTGGCCGCCATCGCCGTCCCGAACTTCCTCCGCGCGCGCAAACGCTCCCAAGCCACGCGCGTGCTCGAAGACCTCCGCATACTCGACAACGCGCTCGATCAATACGCATTGGAGACCAACAAAATATCCGGCTCCACGGTCAACTTCTCGGACTTGAAGAACTACATCAAGACCGGCACGACCCTCTACGCCACAGGCGCGGATATCTACGGCACGACGTACGGGCCGTTCCAGGTGGATCGCATCCCGCAGGTGGCCACAACGACCTTCAACACCTTGTCCGACGTCGCCCCCGCATCCTTCTGGTCGCCTTACTGAAGCTGAAGCCGCGAGAAAAAATCCTCGAACAGCGGCGTGTAAACGGGGTGCCGCTCCGGGTGGTATTGCACGCCCAGGCAAAACGGGTAGCGGGCCAGCCTGACCTGTTCCACGACGCCGTCCGTCGCGCACCAGGCTTCCACCTCCAGCCCGTCGCCAAGTTTGTCCAGCGCCTGATGGTGTGAACTGTTCACCAGCGGCAGCCGATGCGCGGCGGACGCGCTGTGCCGCAACGGCTGTATATTCCGCATCTTCATTTCCGGCGAATCGTGTCCGGGTATGTCCAGGAAAAGCGTGCCGCCCAGCGCCACGTTCAGCACCTGCGCCCCTTTGCAAACCGCGAAGACGGGCTTCCCGCATTCGAGAGCCTTTCGCACGGCCGCGAATTCCCACTCATCCCGCGCCGGCTCCGCGTCCTTGATGAGCGAAGAGTCAGGAATCTCCTGCCGCAAAAACTTTTCCGACACATCCGGCCCGCCCGTGACGAGCAGGCCCGCGCATTCATCCAGGTCCGGCGGCGAGAGGCGCGCGTTGGCGAACTCGATTTCGGGATGCGGTTTCAGGAAACCGTTGAAATAATCCTCGTCCTTCTTGCGAATCCAACTGGCGATTTTTGGCATCCCGTCAAGATAGACGGGCGGGCGATCCTGACAAATCTTTCCCCGAACGCTTGCCATTTGGCGGGGAGGCGTTTATCCAAGAGGGGTGAAGAAAATTGAGGCCATAATAAAGCCGTTCAAGATGGAGGACGTGAAGGAAGCCCTCGGGGAAATCGGCATCGAAGGGATGACCGTAAGCGAGGTGAAGGGTTTCGGACGGCAAAAGGGGCACACGGAAATTTACCGCGGCAGCGAATACACGGTGGACTTCCTGCCCAAGGTCAAATTCGAGATCGTCCTCGGCGATGACCGCGTGCAGAAGGCGATCGACGTCATCGTACAAGCGGCCAAGACAGGGAAGATCGGGGATGGAAAAGTCTTCGTCTTCGCCATCGAGGAAGCGATCCGCATCCGCACGGACGAGCGCGGCGAACAAGCCATCTAGCCCGCGGGCCCAGCGCGTAAATCTGTCCATGAAGCGTCCATGAATTTCCTCAAGATCATCATCCTGGGCCTTGTGCAAGGCGCTTGCGAATTGCTGCCCGTATCCAGTTCCGCCCACGTCATTGTCGCCGAGAAACTCATGGGCATGGACCCCTCCAGCCCGGCCATGACGCTCCTGCTCGTCATGCTCCACACCGGCACCATGTTCGCCGTCATCGCCTTTTTCTGGGACGCGTGGCGCAAGCACTACTTCGAGTCCAGGGAAGTCTTCCTGAACATCGCGAAACTGGTCGTCGCGGCCACCATCCTGACCGCGATCGTCGGCGTGGCGCTTCAGAAAATCATCGAGAAAGTCTTCATGAAAGGCCTCGCCAAGCCCGAGGTGGAACTCCTTTTCTCCAATCTTGAACTGATCGCCGCCGCGCTCTTCGCGGTCGGGCTGCTCATCATCGTCGCCGGCGTCTTCAACAGCCGGCCCTCGCGAAACGAAGAAGTCGGCATGCGCGAAGCGTGCTGGATCGGCGTGGTGCAAGGCCTCTGCCTGCCCTTCCGCGGATTCTCCCGTTCCGGCGCGACCATTTCCACCGGCCTCATCCTCGGCTCGCCCAAGCAGCGGCTGGAGGAATTCAGCTTCGCGCTCGCCGTCGTCCTCACCCCTCCCGTCATCGTGAAGGAAGTCCACAGGCTGCGCGAATCCCTGAAAG
Source organism: Spartobacteria bacterium (assembly GCA_021324825.1). Classification (GTDB taxonomy): domain Bacteria; phylum Verrucomicrobiota; class Verrucomicrobiia; order Chthoniobacterales; family Chthoniobacteraceae; genus JAJPII01. Next base: position 48,603 of record JAJPII010000025.1, read on the forward strand.
GGCTGCCGCCCGCGCAATCGCCGGGCCTCGGACACGTGGCGCTTCCCGGCCTCTTCGGAATGGCGTGCAGCTTCATCGCGGGCCTGTTCGCGCTGCGCCTGCTCTCGCGCTGGCTTGAACGGGGCCGCTGGCAATATTTCGGCTTCTATTGCCTGGCCGCGTCCGCGGTCGTCTTCTTCCTGCACACGCGCGGTTACTAAATCACTCTTTCTATGTGACGGACCGGATCGTCCTTACGCTCAACAGCGGTTCGTCCAGCCTCAAGTTCTCGGTTTATGACATGGGGCCCGAGAAACTTCTCCTCCGCGGAAAGCTGGAGCGAATCGGCTCGAACCAAGGCCATTTCGAAGCGGCTGGCGCGAAGGAGGCCGATCAATCGGTTCCTCTTCCTGACCATCGGGCCGCGCTCGATCTGCTCTGGAAGTGGCTCGACTCATCCCGCGTCGGGGCGATCGCCGCCGTCGGGCACCGGATCGTCCAGGGCGGCCCGCTCCACATCCTTCCCGAGATTGTGACGCCCCCTCTCCTCGACGAATTGCGGGCCATCACCCCGCTCGATCCGCCGCATTTGCCCGCCGCGCTGCTGGCGCTGGAGGCCGCGCGGAAGGACATCCCCCAGGTCGCGTGCTTCGACACCGCGTTTCATCGCGATCTTCCGTCCGTGGCGCAAAGATTGCCCCTGCCCCGGGCGCTCACGGAAGGAACCGGCCTCAGGCGCTACGGATTCCACGGCCTCTCGTATGAATACATCACCGCGGAGCTGGCCGGCGCCGCGGGCGGCAAGCTGATCATCGCCCATCTCGGCAACGGCGCCAGCATGGCCGCGGTGCGGGATGGGAAGAGTGTCGATACCACGATGGGCTTCACCCCCGCGGGCGGCCTCGTCATGGGATCGCGCCCGGGCGATCTCGATCCCGGCGTGCCGGCCTACCTGCTTCGCGAAGGGAAGGTCTCTCTCGAAAACCTGACCGGATTCATTTTCCAGGAATGCGGGTTGAAAGGCGTGTCGGGCGTCAGCTCCGACCTCCGCGACCTGCTCGCCGCGCGGGAGAAGGACGCGCGCGCGCAAGAGGCGCTCGATCTCTTTTGTTACCAGGCCAGGAAGACCCTGGGTTCCCTGGTCGCGGCGCTGGACGGCGTCGAGACGCTGGTCTTCACGGGCGGCATCGGCGAGAACGCCCCCTGGGTCCGCGCCGCCATTTGCGAGGGGATGCATCACCTCAGTCTCCGGCTTGACGCCTCGCGCAACGGACAAAACGAGAAGATTATTTCCTCGCCCGCCAGCCGTGTTATCGTACGCGTGATGAAGACCAACGAAGAAATCGTCATCGCGCGCCACACAGCCCGGCTCGTCTTTCCCTGACCCTATGAACACCATCAACGCCCCGATGGAACTCGCCATCCGCAACCGGACGGACCGCTTCAGCCCCGCAATCGACCCCATCGACCGGACGCCCGCCCTGCGCGAGGCCGGCGCGCACGCCAAGGCGCATTACCAGGACCGGCAGGAAAGCTGCCTGAACCACGCTTACGAATACGGCGCCGACCCGGAGAAAATCGTCAACTGGAAATGGGAATGAAAATCTGTTTTACGGAAACGGACGCCTCGGACGAAGCGTTCTTCCGGGCCGGATTGGGCGGGCACGATCTCCAGTTCGCCGACGCCCTCGAGGAAGCCGCCGAAGACGCCGAGGTTCTCTCGATATTCATCAACTCCAGGATCGACGCCGCGTTCCTGGACAAACGCCCGAAGACGAAGCTCATCGTCACACGCTCAACCGGCTGCGATCACATCGACGCCGAAGCCTGCGCCGCGCGCGGCGTCATCGTCTGCAACGTCGCCGGCTACGGGGATCACGTCGTCGCCGAACACACGTTCGCGCTCCTGCTCGCCCTGACCCGCCGCCTCGGGGAGGCGAGCGTCCGCGGCAGGCGCTCCCGCTTTTCCTATGCGAAACTGCGCGGCGTCGAGTTAAAATCGAAGACCCTGGGCATCGTCGGCACAGGACGCACCGGGGCGAAGGTCGCATCCATCGCGAAGGCTTTCGGAATGCGCCTCCTGGCGTTCGACGCCCGGCCCCGGCCAAGGCTCGGCCTGCGGTACGTCAGCCTTCGAGAACTCCTGAAACGCTCCCACATCATTTCCCTCCATTTGCCGCTGACCGCCGAAACCCGCCACCTCCTGGACGCGCGGGCCTTCGCCGCGTGCCGCCCCGGAGTGCTGATCATCAACACCGCGCGCGGAAGGCTCATCGACACGCAAGCGCTGGTCGAGGCGATGGACAAGGGCGTCGTCGGCGGCGCGGGGCTTGACGTGCTGGGCGATGAAAGACTGCTGCGGCAAAGCAGTTCCAGCATCATCGGCGAACAGATAACGAAACATCTTCACGGGGAACATACCGAAGAGGATGCGGAGCGGGTCAGAAGCATCGAAAAACTGATGTTGATCGAAAACCTGCTCGCGCGTCCCAACGTAGTCTTCACCCCGCATACGGCCTTCAACTGCATCGAGGCGGTCGAGCGCATCAATCGGGCGACCGTGCGCGACATCGAGGCGTTCGCCTCGGGCAAGCCGGTCAACACAGTCCGTTGAACAACCCGCTTTTCTCCAGTTCCAGCAGCCACCGCTTCCGCTCCATCCCTCCGCCGTACCCCGTCAGCTTCCCGTTCGCCCCGATGACCCGGTGGCACGGCACGATGATCGACAGCGGATTGCGCCCGTTCGCCAGCCCGACAGCCCGGACCGCCGCGGGCCGCCCGATCCTGAGAGCGAGCTCCCCGTAGGAAATCGTATCGCCGTAAGGGATCGCCTCCAGGCCATCCCAGACACGGCGCTGGAAATCCGTCCCGCCGAGCGCCTCGCGATCGACCTTCACAGTAAACGCCTTGCGCCGGCCCGCGAAATACTCCGCGAGTTGCGCCCGAGCGCCGGCAAAACGGCCATCGTCGCGCCGCCCGAATTCCCCGGGTCCGTGCCGGTGATCCTGCATATAAATCCCCGTCAGTCCCCGCTCTGTTCCTTGCAGCGTTAGAATCCCAAGGGGCGAATCCATTTCGGTAAAGTAGTTGTTAGTCATAGGTTGCGGAGGAATATCGGACGCGGTCGATAAAAAACAAGGGAGCCGGTTGCCGCGGCGGAACTCCTTGC
>JAJPII010000023.1 GCA_021324825.1 Spartobacteria bacterium
AATATCCCGATGATCGCTTCTTCGCTGAATCTGCTCTTTTTCATGTCTGCTCCTTTTTGAAGCAGAACTCCACTTATGTCATGTCCACTTTTCGGGGGTCAGGCCACCAGGCTGGGAAGCGGCGAGGCGACCGTGGAGGCGCTGGGCCGGATCGGCGCGAAGCTGGGCATGAAGCCGGACAAGATTCTGATTTTCGGCTTCTCGGCGGGGGCGCATTTCGCGCACGGGTTCGCTTCGTGGAAACCGGAGAGGGTGAAGGCGTTCGTGGCATATTCCGCCGGGTGGTGGGATGAACCCGCGCCGGCGTAGCGGAGTCATTGTCGTTGTTAAGGCGGCTGACACAGCCGCCTCTACATCGAAGTCTAAGGCCGGGCAGGAGCGCATGATGCGCTCCTGGCTAATCCTCGTAACCGCGGGGATAAATCTGGTGCCAGGCCCAGGCGCTTTCGACGATCTTGTCGATGGATTGGAACGCGGGCTTCCACCCAAGTTCGCCTTTGATCTTGTCGCTGCCGGCGATGAGCCGCGGCGGGTCGCCCGGCCTGCGCGGTTTCTCCACGACGGGGATTGTCTTGCCGGTGACTCTTTCGCAGGCCTGGATGATCTCGCGGACGGATGTGCCGCCGCCGGTGCCGAGATTATAGAAAGCGCTTTTCTCGACGCCGAGGGCGAGTATATGCGCCTGCGCAAGGTCGATGATGTGGATGTAATCGCGTATGCAGGTGCCGTCCGGCGTCTCGTAATCGACGCCGTAGATTTCGACGTTGTCGCGCTGGCCGAGCGCCGTTTTCAGCACGTTGGGGATGAGGTGCGTCTCCGTGCGGTGATCCTCTCCGTAGCGGGAGGTCGCGCCCGCGGCGTTGAAGTAGCGCAGGGCGACGAATCGCAGTTGATGAATCTCGTCGTACCAGCGGAGGATTTTTTCAAATAGCAGTTTCGACTCTCCGTAGGGATTGATTGGCCGCTGGGGAAGGGTTTCATCGATGGGGACGCGCTCGGGGGGGCCGAAGGTGGCGCACGTCGAGGAAAACACGAAACGCCGGACGTCGTTCTCCACCATGGCGTCGAGGAGATGGATCCCGCCGGAGACGTTATTGCGGAAATACTTGGAGGGATTCTGCATCGACTCGCCCACGAGGGCGTTGGCGGCGAAATGCATGACCGCCTCCGGTTTGTTCAGCCGCATGGCCGCGGCTATAGACTCCGGCTCCCGGAGGTCCCCCACGACCAGCGCGGCGCGCGGATCGATCGCCTTGCGGTGGCCCTCCGTGAGGTTGTCGAAAACGACGACCTCGTGCCCCCTGTCCAGGAGTTGTTCCACACAGATGCTTCCGATGTAACCTGCTCCGCCGGTGACGAGGATTTTCATAGTTCAGACTGGTGGGAGACTTTGAGCGACGCGATCATCGAGCGGACTTTGCGCACGGACGCGCGGGGTCTCAGCACTTCGAGGCTCCGTTCCGGAGACCCCCAGCGCAGGATTTGGATGTCCACGTAGCGGACGCCCCAATCGCGCATGCGATACCGCGATGTCTTGTAAAGGTCGATGGTGTTTGTGCCGATCAGTGCGCCGCCGTAGTCGTCGATCTGGAAAACCTCTCCCGTATTGAGGATCCGAAACGTGGTTCCGAGCGGATACCGGGACCAATCCGCCGAGGCGCTGTTGATCTCTCCGGAGGCGAGCCTGCGTCCTACGGCGTTCTTGCACCCGCCCGGCTCGCTGTCCGTATAGGCCGTGGTCCTGACCCGGAGCGTGGAGCGGCGAGCCTGCTGGCCGTGCTGGGTGGTGGCGCAGCCGGCGGTTAGCAGGAGGAGGGAGAGGAGGCAGACGGGGGTTTTCATAATTAAGGGCGTGGATAATGACCAAAAGCGCGGCGGAGCGCAAGGATAAAAAAAATATAAGATGCGGACTTGACTTATTAAGTGTCTCTAATTATAAATGGCATTAACATTCATGGAATCTGGGAGAGCCACCACGGAAATTCGGAAGGACGCTGAGAAGCTCGCCGATATTTTCACGACCCTCCAACGCTGTTTCCTCATGAATTTGTCCAGGGAACTCTCCCGCGGCAAAGTTTCCTTTCCGCAATATTTTTTGCTCGGGTTCCTGGCGCAGCAGAAATTCCTCACGATGTCGGAGATCGCCCAAAAGATGGGCCACACCACCGCCGCGGCGACCGGATTGGTGGACAGACTCGAAAATCTGGGTTACGCGGTGCGGACCCACGCGAGCGAGGACAGGCGAAAGATCATGGTGGAGATAACCGGGAGCGGCGCCTCGCTGGTGAACCGGATCCGGGAGGATATGATCGACGGGGTGGTAAAATTCATGGGATATCTTACGATGGAGGAGCAGCGGGCGTGGCTCCAGATCTACGAGAAAATAACGAGCGTCTGTAAAAAGTGACATGAAACGAATCTGGCTACTAATTGGCGGAGCGGCCCTGTGCGCCGCGGCTGTGGGACAACCGCCTGCGGCGAAGCAGTTTGGACCGAACAGGAGTCTCACGCTCGACGAGGCGGTGGCCTTCGCGGTCGAACACAACCCGAGCATCCTGACGGCGGAAGAGGAGATACGGCGCACGCAAGGCATCGTCATCCAGGTGCGCGCGGAGGCGCTCCCGCAGGTGATCGCCACCAGCAGTTACACGCAGGAGGAAAAGACGCTCCTGAGCCGGGGCGTCATTTCCGGCGCATCGTCTTCATCGACCGCGCAGACGACCGGAACTGCGACCTCTTCCAACAGCAGCAGTTCCGCCAGCGCGTCTTCGTCCTCTTCGTCGTCTTCGTCCTCTTCGCTGCAGAACAAAAGCTGGCAGGTCGTCGTCCAGGGGAGCCAGCTTCTCTACTCGGGCGGGCAGGTCGCCGCGGCCTTGAAGATAGCCAAGCTGACCGAGAGCAACTCCTTCTTCACCTTGCGCGACACGGTCGACACCATCATCGACAGCGTTCGCAAGCAATTCTACACCGTATTGCTGGATCGTGCGCTCATCGGCGTGCAGGAGGAGTCCGTGAAGCTGCTGGAGGATCAGCTCAAGGATCAACAAAGCCGGTTCGAAGCCGGCACCGTGCCGCGGTTCAACGTCCTGCAGGCCGAAGTGGCTCTCATCAACCAGAAGCCGGTGCTGATCCAGGCCAGGAACAACTACAAGGTCGCGAAGCTGACCCTTGCGCGCCTGATGAATGTCGACTTTGACCAGAGCCAGCCGGACTACGTCCCCTTTGAAGCGGTCGGCGATCTCAACCTCCATATAGAACACTTCGACCTGAACGACGCGCTCGCCCAGGCCAGGGCGAACCGGTGGTCGTTGAAGGTGCAGCGGCAACTCGTCGACGTTCAGCAGCAGAACATCCGCGTGCAACTGGCGGGCTACCAGCCGCGGATCGAGGCGGATGGCGGCTACGAAATCCATAACAATCAGCTTTCCAATTCGCTCGGCCACACCATGGAAGGCTACTTCTTCGGCGTCACGGGGAACTGGGCGATATTCGACGGCGGTACGACCTACGGCCTCGTGAAACAGGCGCGCGCGCAGTACGCCGAAGCCCGGGTCAGCTACGACGACGCCGTCCACCAGGTCGAGTTGCAGGTGCAGCAGGCCTTTCTCGCGCTGGACGTTGCGAGGGAAACCCTCGAGAGCCAGACCAAGGGCGTGGAGGAAGCGGTCGAGGCCCTCCGCCTCGCCAGCGAACGGCTCGCAGCCGGCGCCGGCACGCAGCTCGACGTGCTGAACTCCCAGGTCGCCCTCACCACCGCCCGCAGCACCGAGTTGCAAGCCCGCGCGGGTTACCTGGAAGCGATCGCCGACTTCGAGCAGGTGACGGCGGTCGAGACGAAGTGGGCCGAGAATTTCGACGACCCCGCGACCCGCAGGCAGAAATGGGGGCTGCGCCATGACGACGGCCACGGGACGCGCAAGGCGGATATCTACAGCCATGGAAAAGCGCCCGCCGGAAACGCCGATTGAGCGCTTCCCCGCTCTGGAGCGGTTCGGGTTCGTCCGCGCAGGGTTCGTTTGCCGCGCGCCCGGCGTCGAGCCGCACGGCGACCGCCAGGCGATGCTCGCCCGGTTGGCGGGCGCGCATGCCGCCGCCCGCGCCTCGCTCGGCATGGCGGGAATGCCCTGCGCCACCGCCGAGCAGACGCACGGCAACGGGGTCGCCCTTGTAAACGGAGCCGGGAACTTCGCCGGCGTCGACGCCCTGGTAACGGCGGTTCCGGGCATAGCCTTGGGCATTTACGTCGCCGACTGCTGCGCGGTCTATCTCCTCGACCCGGTTCGCCGGTGCATCGGCCTTGTCCATTCCGGCAAAAAGGGAACGGAGTTGGGAGTCGTCCCGGCCGCAATCGAAAAGATGCGCCTCCATTTCGGAGCGAAGCCGGGGGATATGGCGGCGCAACTGAGCCCCTGCATCAGGCCCCCGTATTACGAGACGGATTTTGCCGCCGGGATCGTCCTGCAATGCCGGGCGGCGGGCTTGCGAGAGATTTTCGACGGCGGCCAATGCACCGCCGCCGATCTTGGAAAATACTACTCCTACCGGGCCGAAGAGGGCAAAACGGGAAGGATGCTCGCCCTGTTTGCCCTGAGTGATTGAATTCGCCGCCGGCTGTGCAAGTATATCGTCGGATTTACCCATGATCGCCCGGTTTATTCTCATTCTGACCCTGGCCCTTTGCGGGCCGGCCTATCGCGCGTGGAGCGATCCGCAAACGACCGGCACGAACGCCCGGGAGACCGACGAGCAGTTGCGCAAGCGGCTGACCCCTCTACAATACGCGGTCACGCGCCAAAACGAGACCGAGCCGCCTTTCGAGAACAAGTATTGGAAGAACCACGAGGACGGGATCTACGTGGACATCATTTCAGGAAAGCCGCTGTTTTCCTCGAAGGACAAGTTCGACTCCGATTGCGGCTGGCCGGCGTTTACGAAACCGATCAGCGACGCCGAGATCAAGAAGCTGGCCGACAACAGCCACGCCATGGATCGCACCGAAGTCCGCTCGGAATCGAGCGACGCCCACCTGGGCCATGTTTTTGACGACGGCCCGCCTGACAAAGGCGGGCTGCGTTATTGCATAAACTCCGCATCCCTGCGGTTCATCCCAAAAGAAAAAATGGCGGCCGCCGGCTATGGCAAATGGCTGAAGCTCTTTGCCCCGGACAAATCGCCCAACAAGTAAACAACCCAATGAAACGCACAGCAACAGCCGTCTGGAACGGCGACCTCAAATCCGGCAAAGGCACGCTCTCGACCCCGAATGGCGTCCTCCGCTCCACCCCGTACTCCTTATCCGCGCGCTTCGAAGACGGCGCGGGGACGAATCCCGAAGAACTCGTCGCGGCGGCCCACTCGGGGTGTTTCACGATGCAGCTCTCCGCCTTCCTGGCCGAGGCCGGCTTCCCGGCGGATGAACTCTCCACCACCGCCACGCTTACCGCGGGGCCGTTAAACGGCGATTTCACCATCACGAACATCCATCTCGACCTGACCGGGAAAGTGCCGGGGATCGAGGCGGCGAGGTTCGAGGAGATAGCCGCCAGCGCGAAGGCCAAATGCCCCGTCTCCCGTTTGCTCAAGACGGAAATCACCCTGTCGGCGAAGCTGGCCTGATTTCCGGCTCGCGCTTCCCCCGGGGCGCTTTCCATGGACAAACTTCCGAACTGGCATCTGCCGGAGTTGCTCGCCTCCTACGGGCGCTTCGGAGGAACGAACGACCGCAACGCGCACAACCTCCCTTCCAAGAGAGCCGTGGGGCGGGCTTGCGACGATCTTTTGCAAATCCTCTTCCCGGGGATGCACGATGAGGACGCCATCCTGGACGGCTTGTTGCCGCAGATCACGGCGGAGCGGCTTTATTCCGTCATGCGGCGCCTGGAGGAGCAGGTGCGCAGGAGCATCCGCATGGGGAATCCGAAACAGGTCACCGGAAAGACCGCGCCCATCATGGAAAAATTCAGCCGGGCGCTGCCGGTCGTCCGCGAACTGCTTCAGACCGACGTCGAAGCCGCTTTCGAAGGCGACCCGTCCGCGCTCAGCCGGGAAGAGATCATCCTCTCCTTCCCGTTCGTCGAGGCCATCGCCATCCAGCGGCTCGCCCACAGGCTCTATCGCGAAGGCGCGCCCGTCGTTCCGCGCATGATGACCGAGTGGGCGCACGCGCGCACGGGCATCGACATCCATCCGGGCGCGGCCATCGGCTCGCATTTTTTCATCGACCACGGCACGGGAGTCGTCATCGGCGAGACGTGCCGCATCGGCAACTGGGTGAAGCTGTACCACGGCGTGACCCTGGGCGCGCGCAGCTTCGCCAAGGACGACGCGGGCCACATCGTCAAGGGAACCAAGCGCCACCCGGACGTTCACGATCACGTCACCATCTATCCCAACTCGACCATCCTCGGCGGCGAGACGGTGGTCGGGGAAAACTCGACCATCGGCGCCAACGTCTTCCTGATGCACAGCGTGCCGCCGAACTCGCTGGTCGTTTACGAAGGCAGCCAGCTTAGCGTTCTCGACAAATCCAGGCGAATGGGAGACGAATTCTCCATTTAGCAATTCATGACACCCGACAACATCACCCAATGGAACGCGGAACTCCGCGAGAAATCTCCGCTCGAGATAACCCGCTGGGCCGTCGCGCAGGCGAACGGCCGCGCCGTCGTCTCCACCAATTTCCGCCCGTACGAAGCGGCGATACTGCACGCGGCCGCGCAAGCGCAGCCGCGCATCCCCGTCCTGTGGGTTGACCACGGCTATAACCGCCCCGCGACCTACCGGCACGCCGAGGAGCTGCGGGCGATGCTGAACCTGGACATCCGCGCCTATTTGCCGCGGCTCACCGCCGCGCATCGCGACGCCGTTTACGGGCCGATCCCCGCTCTCGACGACGAGGAAGGGCTGAAGCATTTCAGCGCCGTGATGAAGCTGGAACCCTTCCAGCGCGGCATGAAGGAACTGGCGCCGCGGGTCTGGCTGACGGCCTTGCGGAAAGTGCAGAACCCGAATCGCGCGGGACTCGACATCGTATCGCTCGACGCGAACTTCGGCGCGCTGAAGGTCAGCCCGTTCTTTTATTGGAGCGACGCCGATATGGACGGATACCTCGCGGAGCACGGGCTTCCCAACGAGTGGGATTACTTCGACCCCGCGAAGGCGGATGAGAAGCGCGAATGCGGATTGCACGCGGCATGGGGCGGCCAGGCAATGGCGGAAGCCGCGCGGCCGTAATGAGCAATTACTATCTCGATCATCTCCAGTATCTCGAAACGGAGTCGATCCACATCATGCGCGAAGTCGCGGCCGAGTTCGAGCGGCCCGCGCTCCTCTTCTCCGGCGGCAAAGATTCCATCTGCCTGTTGCGCCTCGCGGAAAAAGCCTTCCGCCCTTCGGAACTTCCAATGCCGCTGCTCAACATCGACACCGGCCATCACTTCCCGGAACTGAACTCCTTCCGCGACGCCCGCGCTGCGGAGCTGGGCGCGAAACTCATCGTCCGCACCGTCGAGGCGGCGCTGGCAAAAGGCGTCGCCGTCCAGTCTCCCGGCCAGGTCAGCCGGAATCATCTGCAAATACCCGTCCTGCTCGCCGCCATCGAGGAGTTCCGGTTTGACTGCTGCATAGGCGGCGCGCGGCGCGACGAGGAAAAGGCGAGGGCCAAAGAACGCTTCTTCAGCTTCCGCGACGGCTTCGGCCAGTGGGACCCAAAGAATCAGCGGCCCGAAATCTGGAACCTGTACAACGCGCGGATCAACCCCGGGGAAAACATGCGCGTCTTTCCGTTGAGCAACTGGACGGAGAAAGACGTATGGGAATACATCGGGCGGGAGAAACTCGCGGTGCCGTCCATCTATTTCAGCCATCGGCGCCGCGTCGTGCGGCGGCACGGCCAATGGCTGCCCGTCAGCGAACTGGCGCCGCCGAAGCCGGGCGAGCGGGTGGAGGACCTCGTCGTCCGCGTGCGCACCATCGGGGATGTCATAAGCACCGGCTGCGTGGAATCGCCCGCCAACAGCGTCGCGGACATCATCTCCGAAATCGCCGTCGCCCGCGTCACGGAACGCGGCTCGCGCGCGGACGACAAGGTCTCCGAAGCCGCGATGGAAGACCGCAAGAAAGCCGGGTATTTCTGACCATGACGCGCTCCGCCGATCTTCTCCGCTTCAACACATGCGGCTCCGTTGACGACGGCAAATCGACTCTCATAGGACGCCTCCTCTATGATTCGAAGTCGCTCATGGAGGACCAGATCGAAGCGCTCGAACGTTCCGCGGATATAACCGGCGCCGGGCAGATAAACCTCGCCAACCTCACGGACGGCCTCCGCGCCGAGCGCGAGCAGGGGATAACCATCGACGTCGCGTACCGCTACTTCGCCACCCCGCGGCGCGAGTTCATCATCGCGGACACCCCCGGCCACGTCCAGTACACGCGCAACATGGTCACAGGCGCGTCGTCCTCGAACCTCTCCGTCATCCTCGTGGACGCCCGGCTCGGCGTCATCGAACAGAGCCGCCGCCACGCATGCATCGCCTCGCTGCTGCGCATCCCGCACCTCGTCGTCGCCGTGAACAAGATGGACCTCGTGGACTGGAGCGAGGAGCGCTTCCTCGAAATCCGGGCGCAGTTCGAACAATTCCTGCCGCGCCTCGACATGAAGGACGTCGCATTCATCCCGGTCAGCGCGCTGAACGGCGACAACGTCGTCGATCCTTCCCCCAACGCGCCGTGGTACGGAGGGCCGACCTTGCTGGGGCATCTCGAGAGCGTCCACATCGGCAGCGACTGGAATCTCTCCGAATTCCGGCTGCCGGTGCAATGGGTCAACCGCCCGAACAACCCGAAGCACGCGGGCTTGCACGACTTCCGGGGGCTCAGCGGACAGATAGCCGGAGGAATCGTGCGGAGGGGCCAGGACATCATGGCGCTGCCGAGCGGATTCACGAGCAAGGTGCGGGAAATCTGGACGCTGGACGGCTCGTTGCGGGAGGCTTTCGCGCCGCAGTCGATCACCCTCGTGCTCGAACACGACATCGATGTAAGCCGCGGCGACATGCTCGTCGATCCCGCCGCGCTTCCCGGCGCCGGCGGCGATCTCCACGCGCGAATATGCTGGCTGCATCCGCGTCCCCTGCAGGCGGGCAGGAAGTATTTCCTGAAACACACGACGCAGACCGTGCAGGCTGTCGTCACCGCCATCGAGCACCGCATAAACGTCGCGACCCTGGACGCGGAACCGGGCGCGCCCGAGCTCGCGATGAACGACATCGGGGAAATACGCGTGCGCACGTCAAAGCCGATCGTTTATGACGGCTACGCGAGCAACCGGCTGACGGGTTCCTTCATCCTCATAGAGCAGGGGACGAACGCCACCGTTGGCGCCGGCATGCTGCATCCGCCCGCGGAAACCGCGCAGCCGGAATACCGCGACTTTGTGATTTAGGCCGGAGAGAACCCGGTCCGCACCGTGGGCGGCCCGTTGCGAGTCGATACGCGCGCGAGGCCGCCCGCCATGTCGAAAATTGGCGCGAGCGAAAAGCGCTGACTTTCATGGATGGGCCTGGCGGGAAGTTCCGCTGACGGCTGGCGTTTGCTCTTCGACGGGCGGCTTGTAGCTCCGCAGAAAGTAAACCGTCGCCAGAAGCAGGACGACGGAGAGCGCGATGGCCGCCAGCTTGACGCGGCCCGCCCAGATGGCCTTCGGGCTGAGGGATGGGTTTTTCCGGCGCCTCGGTTTCATCCGTTGAATTCGTCCTCATCCTCCTCGGGAGGGAGAAGCGCGCTTTCCAGCGTGTTCCGGAACATGAGAAAGGTGTTGGTGATGAAGAGCGGGTCGCGTTGTTCCGCGGGGTCGAGAAACGCGTCCAGGAAGTCCTCGATGTTCAGCCGGCCGTATTCCTCGAAGGCCGCCTCCGCCAGCCGCCGCTGGAAGGCGAGCCGGTGGGTGGCCTCGAAGCAGCAGAGCACCAGCTCGAAATCGAGATCGTCGAACTCGTCGCTGAACAGCTCCTCGATCCGGCTTTCCTCCTCGCAATGCACGCGGTCGTCGCTGACGCAGCGGACGATGGCGACGAATGAAGAGACGAGGTAGCTCATGGTTTTCGCTGACTTTTACACGGCGGCGCGCTTTTGGAAAAGGAATGCTTGCACCTTCTCGCGTGCTGTAAAAAAGCATTTTCCATACTGGCGCGGCAATCCTCCCGGCGTTACGCTGGCCGGGGTTTATGGTTGAATCCTCCGCGATCCTGGAGCTCCAGCATGTCTCCAAGTCTTTTGCCACCGGCGGCGGCCCGCGCGTCAAGATACTGGATGATGTCAGCCTCCAGATCGCCGCGGGCGAGATGTTCGCCCTGCTGGGGCAATCCGGTTGCGGAAAATCGACGATCCTGCGCCTGCTTGCCGGTCTGGCCCAGCCGACGGAAGGCGCCGTCCTCCGGCACGGCCACAATCTTGTCGGCGTCAACGGCAGCGTCTCCATTGTCTTCCAGAGTTTCGCCCTGTATCCATGGCTGACCGTCTCGGAGAACGTGGAGATCGGCCTTATAAACCAGCGTCTTTCCAAGGAACAGGAACAGGCCGAGATCGAAAAGGCGCTCACCTTGATCGGCCTTTCCGGCTACGAAAACGCCTACCCGAAGGAGCTTTCCGGCGGCATGCGCCAGCGGGTCGGCTTCGCGCGGGCCATCGTCGCCAAGCCCGAAGTCCTCTGCATGGACGAGGCGTTCAGCGCGCTCGATGTTCTGACAGCGGAGAATCTTCGCACGGAAGTCGTCAATCTCTGGCGATCCAAGCCCTGGGACCTCAAGAGCATCTTTTTCGTCACCCACAACATCGCGGAGGCGGTCTTCATGGCCACCCGCATCGTCATCGTTTCCTCGCATCCCGGACGCGTGAAGCACGTCATCCCGAATCCGCTGCCTTATCCCCGCGATGTCAATTCAAAGGAATTCCGGAACCTCGTGGATACGATCCACGACGCCATCACCGCCCTGGCCCTGCCGGATGACCAGCAGCACGAGGCCGCCGCGGCGCCCTCCGCGAAACCGGGCGAACCTCCGCGCAGACGCGTGGAATCCATCCCGCAGATTCCCGTCGGGCGGATGGTCGGCTTGCTGGAAGTGCTGGAGGACAGCCAGGAGACGGTCGATATATTCGAGCTGTCCACGCGCATCGGCAAGGAATTCGGCGACACCATCGCCACCGTCAAGGGCGCCGAGATGCTCGAACTGGTCGATACGCCCAAGCACCAAGTGTATCTCACCGAACTCGGCAGGAGTTTCCTCGCCGCGGACCACGCCGGGCGCAAATCTATCTTCGCCCGCCAGCTTCTCAAATTGCGCCTCTTCCAGATAATCAGCGGGAGCCTGGAAAAATCCCGGAGCATCGACGAGGATGTTCTCCTCGAGGAACTCGCCATCCTTCTTCCGTACGACCAGCCGGAAAAGCTGTTCGAAACCATCGTCGCCTGGGGGCGCTACGCGGAGATACTCGACTACGACCAGGACACGCACACCATTTTCATCCCGGAAGAAAGGTAAGCCTTTCTGCCTGCTGTTCGCCGCTTGGAGCGGCCTGCTCTTCGCGCAGGCGGGCTCCATCTACACGCAGCCCGATCCCGCCGCGACGGGCGGCATCGAGGGCGGCTCGCCCGTGGCCTTGAGCCGCGCGATCGCGGTGGATCACACGCGAACCCGCGTCTATTCCGCGCCGCTTTCCGCCGGCGGCGCGGCCTTCCGCTTCGAACATCTGCCGGTCGGGAAATACGACCTGGTTCTCGTGACCCGCAGCCATTCGATTCTTGAAGGCCTCGTGCTCGGCGGCTCTTCGTCCGCGCTGACGCCGGTCTCGATGAAGAACCTGGAGAAGCGCGTCGCGCTCGCCGATTCGTTTTTCAACCGGTATGCGATCCATCGCATCGGGGTGGACGGAGAGAAGGCGCTGGCGTTCGTCGAACGCATCCGGGACAGGAACATCCTGAAGCAGTCCGGGGAAAAGCTGGACGCGAATCTTCGGCGGCTGGAGATCGTCGAATTGGCGCGGGCGGAGGACGATTGGCAAATGGCCGAAACGCGCCACCTGTACCGCGAAGGCGAACCGATCCGGGAATCGCCCGCGTTTTTCGAAGACGTTTACCTGTCGGAACTTGGGAACATCCGCGTGGTGGACGCGGTGAAGCAACTCGGGCGGATCAAGGAATAGAGCCGATCTTTTTTCGCAGCGTCACGCGGTTCATCTTCAACTCCCGCGCGAGGACAGTCGGCTTGTTGCCGAAGCGATTCAGGAGGCTCTTCAGCAGCATCGATTCGATCTCGCCGTGGATTTGCTCGTAATCGGAGCCGAGCCGCACCTTTTCTTCCAGCCAGTATTTCAGAGCCGCCTCCAGGCTGGAATCGGAAGGCTCGGATTCGCGGATGCCCGCGGGCAGGTGCCTGGGAAAGATCGTGTCGCCGGAAGAAACCGCCGCCGCGTATTCCAGGGTGTTGCGCAGTTCGCGCACATTGCCGGGCCAATGGTAGCGGCACAGCAGCGCGAGCGCTTCCGGAGAAAAGGCCAGCCGCCGTCCCTTTGCGATGTTGCCGAGAAAGACGGCCGCGAGGGCGGGGATGTCTTCCCCCCGGCGGACGAGCGGCGGCAATTCGATCTCCAGGACGTGCAGCCGATAGTAAAGGTCCTCCCGAAACCGGCCGGCCCGAACTTCCTCGCGCAGATTGCGATTCGTCGCCGCGAGCAGGCGGAGGTCCACGGTTCTGTCTTCGCGTCCGCCGATGCGGGTGAACGTCCGCTCCTCGACGAAGCGCAGCAGCTTGGCCTGGATGGAAGGGGGGATGTCCGCGATCTCATCCAGGAAAAGCGTGCCGCCCGTGGCGCGTTCGATATGGCCCGGCTTTGTCGAAAGCGCGCCCGTGAACGCATTTTTCTCGTAGCCAAAAAGCTCGCTCTCCAGCAGCGGCTCGGGCAGGGAACCGCAATGCAGCGTGACGAAGGGCGCGTCCCTCCGCGCGCTGTTTGCGTGGATGACGCGGGCGACGAGGGTCTTGCCCGTCCCGGTCTGGCCCGTGATGAGGACGGGCGCGTCCCCCGCGCAGGCGTGCGCTATTTCGACAAAAGTCCGCTGCATCGAAGCCGCCGCGCCGATGAGCAGCGGCGGCGGTTCAACCGCTTTTTCCTCCGCCGCCGCGGGCCGCGAACCGAGCAGTTGCTCGATTGTTTCCCGGACTTCCTGCAAGTCGAGCGGCTTCACGAGATACGCGGTCGAGCCGAGCTTTTTGGCCGCCACGGCGTTGTCGAGATTCCCGTGCGCGGTGATGACGAGCACGGGCGGGGCGTCGGGTTGCCGCCGTATTTCCTCCAGCAGTTTCAACCCGTTCATGTCCGGCAGTCCGATGTCCAGGATGCACAGCGCAAAGCCGGCGCGGCCCAATTCCCCGAGCGCCCTTTGTCCCGAATAGCAGAGCGCGGCCTCGCACCCGAGCCGTCCGCAGAGCGCGGCGAGCGCGGAGGCGAGCGCGTGTTCGTCTTCGACGATGAGTATCCGTTTCATGAGAGCGCGGGCAGTTCGATCGTTACGACGGCGCCTCCGTCCGGGCTGTTCTCCACGCGGAGCGCGCCCTCGTGCGCCTTGACGATCTCGGAGGCGACATTCAGGCCGATCCCCATGCCCCCTTCCTTTTCGGAGTAAAACAACTCGGCGTAATGCGCCAGCGCGTTTTCGGAAAAGCCGCCGCCGCTGTCGCGGAAAATCACGACGACCGCGCCGCCGCCGTTATGCGCCGCCACGCGCAACGTCCCGCCGCCGGGCATCGCCTGGATGGCGTTGAGCGCCACGTTACCAAGAGCCTGATTCAGCCGCCGGGCGTCCGCCGCGACGCGCAGGCCGGGCGGGATGTCGCGCTCTATCCTCACCCGCGCGTGATCCGCCAGCGGGCGGATGGAACGGGTTACGGCGTCCAGCAATTCTCCCACGTCGGCGGGCGACGTCCGCGGCGGAGCGGGCCGGGCGAGAAACATCCACTGGTTGACAAGGCCCTCGATCTTGGCGGTCTCGCCCAGCGCGATGGGGATCGATTCGGACGAAGTCTCGGACTGGAGAAGCTGTAAGTGCATGCGTATGCCGGAAAGCGGATTGTGAATTTCGTGGGCGAGGCCGGTCGCCATCCTGCCAAGGAGGGCAAGGCGTTCGGCGCTTTCCCGCCGTTGGCGCTCGGAGTTGTACGCGCGCGCGAGCAAGCCTATTTCATCGCGGCGTTCCGCGATCTCTTCCTCGACCTGCGGCAGCCGCTCCGCGAGCCGTCGCAGGGGACGGACGACGCCCCGGGCTAGCGCCCCCGCCAAGGCGAGAGTCAGCGCCCAGAAAACCGCCAGCACGAAAAGCGTGAGAGGCTGGAACAGGGGCTGGGTTCCTTTCGGACGGACGAGCACCAGCGAGACGGCCTGGTCCACGGGCGCGGACGCGGTGCTTTCATCCGTGGCGGGCGGGATCGACCTGTCCTGGAAATAGACTTTCAGATTCAGGATGCGGCCCAGGTCGTCCGCCGTTTTGGCGGAATGCGGCAGACGCGAACCGCGGATGAAAGCGGCGTTGGTGCGGGCGAGAGTCGCGAACCGTTCGCGGGAACCGCGCTGGAAGCTCGTTTCCAGCCACGCGGTCAAGGCCACGGAACCCGCCGCCACGAAAACGAGGAACGGCAGCGCGATTTGAATCCACAAACCGCGGCCAGGCCGGTCTTTCGAATGAGAAATTTTTTGGATGCCGATGATAGACACGAACGGGTTTAAGGGGCAAAATCCATGCATGTAATTTGGCCGCAAGCGCGGCCGCATCTTACCGCGCGATAGGATTATGTCCCTATGAAGAACGTCTTTCATCGCATTTTTCACGACCGGGCAACGGATGTGCGGTCTTCGATCATCGGAATCTATTTAATCCTGGCCGTCGCGAATATCGCCGGCTGGGCCTGGGCGTATATCGTCTTTCACACCCACCCGGTTCTTCTCGGGACGGCTCTCCTGGCTTACGGGTTCGGCCTGCGGCACGCGGTGGACGCCGATCACATCGCCGCCATCGACAACGTGACCCGCAAGCTCATCCAGGAGGGCAAACGCCCCGTGTCCGTCGGGTTCTTCTTTTCCCTGGGGCACTCGACGGTGGTCATCCTCGCTTCCGCTTGCGTCGCGGTGGCGACGAGCGCCTTGCAAAGCCGGTTCGAGGCGTTCAAGCAGGTTGGCGGCATCATTGGCACGACGGTCTCGGCGTTCTTTCTGCTGGTTGTGGCGGCGATGAACATCGTCATCCTGCTCGGCACGTACCGGACTTTTCAGCGGGTGCGCGGCGGCGGGCGTTACACCGAGGAGGACCTGGATATGATCATGGCGCGGGGAGGCGTCCTGGCGAGAATCCTCCGGCCATTATTCCGTATTATACGTAAAAGTTGGCATATGTATCCGCTCGGCTTTCTCTTCGGCCTCGGGTTCGATACCGCCACCGAAGTCGCCCTCCTGGCCATCTCCGCCACGGAGGCTTCCAAGGGCCTCCCGATCTGGTCGGTTCTCGTCTTTCCCGTCCTGTTCACTGCCGGGATGTGCCTGGTCGATACCACGGACGGCATCCTCATGCTCGGAGCCTACGGATGGGCTTTCCTGAACCCAGTCCGCAAGCTCTTTTACAATATGACCATCACCGCCGTCTCCGTGGTGGTGGCGCTGGTCGTGGGCGGCATCGAGGCGCTCGGGTTGATCGCCGACAACTTCAACCCCGCCGGAGGGTTCTGGGATGTGATCCGCAATCTCAACGAGAATTTCGGCGACATCGGCTACTTGATCATAGGCATCTTCGCCGCGAGTTGGCTCGTTTCCTTTCTCGTGTACAAGGCGACGGGGCTTGGGGGCAACAGCGTGATCACACCGGCCGAGTAATTGTCTCCCCTCGCGAAACTGGTTCGGCGGGCCGCTCGCCCGGTCAGCTTTCGCCGGTTCATGGAGCAGGCGCTCTATCATCCCGAGCACGGGTATTACGCTTCCGGCAAAGCCGCCATCGGCAGGAGCGGGGATTTCTACACAAACGTCAGCGTCGGCCCCCTCTTCGGAGCTCTGCTCGCCGTGCAGTTCCGCGAGATGTGGGAGCGAATGGAACGCCCGGATTCTTTCTCCATCGTCGAACAAGGCGCGAACGACGGCCAGTTCGCGCGCGATGTTCTCGAAGCCGCGCAACGCCTGGCACCCGATTTTTTCAAGGCCGTGCGCTACGTCCTCGTCGAGCCGTTCGATGTGATGAAACGCCGCCAGGAGGAAATGCTCCGTCCTTTTGCCCGGCGGGTTTCGTGGCGCTCCGAGATCGCCCCTTTCAGCGGAATCCATTTTTCCAACGAATTGCTGGATGCGATGCCCGTGCATCTTCTTGTCTTCCGCTCCGGCGCATGGCGGGAGAAATGCGTCGATTGGAACGAGGAGGCCTTCCTGTTCGTCGAATGCCCGATAACGGACGAAAAGCTGCTCCGCTACGCGGAAATGCTCGGGCCGTTTCCCGAAGGCTCGCAGGTTGAGGCGAACCTCGACGCGCTGGCGTGGATTGAACTTGTCTCCGCGAATCTGGAGCGCGGTTACATCCTTTTCATCGACTACGGGAACGCGGGGGCGACGGGGCAGGGGACGCTCGCCTGTTATAAATCGCACCGGCGCACGGAGGATCCGCTATGCTTTCCCGGCGACCTCGACATCACGGCGCGCGTCGATTTTTCGGCTCTCGCCAGGCATGCGGCGCGGTTGGGACTGGCGATCAAGGGCTATGCGGACCAACAACACTTCCTCACCGGCCTCGCCGCGGGAGGATTGCCGGATGTCGGGAAAGACCGCCCCTTTCTCGCATTCAATCAACTGACGCACCCGAATCTCATGGGGGCGCAATTCAAGGCGCTCTGCGCGAGCAAAGGCGTGGAGGGCGCCTTGTGCGGATTTGCCTTCGGCCGCGATCCGGCGGTTGCGCTCGGATTTGTCTAGAGCGTGTCATGCACGTTTGCCCGCTCTGGTTGTAGAGGCGGCTGTGTCAGCCGCCTAAAAAGGCATGGAACCTCCTTGTCGCTTTGATGTTGCGTCCCCGCTCCAGGCGGCTGGCACAGCCGCCTCTACAACGACGACAACGACGCCGCTCAGCGGCTCAGCGGCGGGTCAGAACCTTTGGCGACGAGCCGCCACGATGAACCGGAACGTGAGTAATAAATGGCGCGAACAAGAAGAGCGAGCGGCATGCGGCCCGGACTTGTCAAATCTCACCGCTATTCACTGGACTGGATTCGGAACGAACGCGCCGCCCCTGCATTGTTTGAGATAATGGAGCGCGCGGACTTGCCCCGTCATTTCCAGTTCGCCCTTGTAAACGGGATCGTGCCATCCCTCGATGTCGATGCTGCCCGCATAGCCTCCCATCCGCAATATGCTGATGACGTCGGTCCAGTTCGTATCGCCAAACCCCGGCGTGCGATGCCACACGTATTGTTTCCCGCCGCGAATGCCGCTCGTCCGGACGATGTCCCAGGCCACCGTCGCATCCTTGCCGTGGACGTGATGGATTTTCTTAACCCACTTGCGCAACTGCGGCAGCGGATCGATGAGCGAAACCATCTGGTGGCACGGCTCCCATTGCAGGCCGAGAGCGGCGCTGGGTACCTCGTCGAACATCATCTCCCAGGCCGCGGGCGAGTGGGCGATATTCACCCGCGGGTCATGCCACCAACCGCCCATGTCGCAATTCTCGAAAGCGATCCGGACCCCGCGATCCTCCGCGCGCCGCGCCAGCTCGCTCCACACCTCCCTGAACCGCGGCATCGATTCCTGCAGCGGCCTCCCCTCGATTGCGCCCGCGAAACCCGCCACGACATTGCAGCCAAAAAGGCGCGCCGCATCCAGGCAACGCGCGAAATCCCGCGCCGCCGCTTCCTCCTGGAGAGGATTGCCGTACATCCCGAGCGAACTGACAACCGCGCGCCCCGCCAGGATATCCAACACCTTGCGCGCCGTCTCCTCCAGTTCCACTCCGCCAATGCCGCGCGAAAGCGTCAGCGAAAAACTCTCGAAACCGTGTGGCAGGATTTGCGGCAGAACCGAAACCGCCGAATTCATCTGCGCCAGCGTGCCGATGCGTATGTCCTGATTCATTCGCGGTTGCCCGTTTAAGAGAACATAAGCAGGCCGGCGGCGGAGTCGCGAGCCTTTTGCGCTTGCGCGCGTCTCGACCAACTCGGAAGCTCTTGTGAGGCCAGGGTGGCGAAATTGGCAGACGCGCCAGACTTAGGATCTGGTGGAGCAATCCTTAGGGGTTCGAGTCCCCTCCCTGGCACTTGACGTTATTCCCCGGCCCCGGCAGGCGGTTTCTTCCGCGCGGCGAGGGCTTCGATTTCCTTGCGGATTTTTCCGCCCGGGTCGACGGCATCCAGCGTTGCCTTGTCTTCTTCATCGCTCGGGTAGCGCGCGCGGAATTCCTTGAATTGCTTCTCGTTGTCCCGGAGATGATCGAGGCTCCTGGCGACCGTGTGTTTCGTGTGGATAGCCTAGAGCGCAAGCTGCACCATGCAGCAGAGCGCCAGCGCGACGGACCCCAGCCACGCCGCGCGGCTGCCAAGCAGCACGGCCAGCGACGCCAGGACGATGCCGAATTCGGCGAGGAGTTGCGCGCGCTCGTAGCTTTCCCCGGCTTCAAAACGGGCGTCGACCAGCGGCCGGTACGCGTCCAGCGCTTTCCCGAAGATCTTGCGTTCCATGGAGTAGTGGGTCGCGAGTTCGACGAATCGGCGCACGACTTTCGTGTCCGTCGCGGAGCCGCCTGCGAGGCTTCCCCGCTGCTTCTCCAGTTCGAGCATGGCGAGGCGGAACTTTGTGCTGGCGGCGGCGTAGTCGGCGTGGGCCTGCGTTTGTTCTATCATCGCGCGGGTCAATTCGTTGCGTTCGGAACCGACCGTGGCGGCGCAGAATGCGATCAACGCGCCGAGGATCGCCATCGTGACGCCGACGTGCGGGCTGGCTGCTTCGTGACGGCCTCCGCCGTGGGCCGCGTGTTCCGCGCGCTCCATTTCCTCGTGTGCTTCGGGCATTACCGGCCGATGGTAGCAGCCCGCCGGAGAGCTTCAATCTATTCTCCGCCCGCGGTGGCCTGGGCGCTGAGGAGTTCGCCCCCGTATTTGACCGAGCCGAGTTGCAAGGGATTCTCCAGGCCGAGGCCGTTGAGCAGCGGAGCGCCGCCGCCGCCTTCGCCGCCCGTTGTGTTCAGGACAAACTCGCCGGGATTGAGCGCGGGCGAGAAGTAGGCGCGGAGATTGAAGCCCCCGTTGTCGCCGAGGCTGTAGAAGGCGCTTTGTTCAACGATTTGCACGCTGTCGGGAATGTCGCGCATGGAGGTGCTCGGGAAGGTCGCCATCCAGTTTCCGCCGGAATCGACGACGACCGTTTGCGATCCGATGTCGTTGCCCTGTGAGTCGTAGAGGGAGATGACGAGCGTCGAGCCGGGATCGGCCTCGCCGCTGTAGATCGGCGCGAGGGGCAGGATTGCGGGCCGGAAGACATCCGGCGAACCGGCGTAGTAGACGACCGCGGGCCGGGGTTGGTTGCCGACGGAGAAATTGTTGAATGCGTCGAAGCCAAAGGTGAGCGCGGGCGAAAGGATGGCGCCGACGCTGGATTTGTTGTTGGAAGGCGTCGGGTCTTCGAATGCGTTCACGTCGTCGGTTATGGCGGCGGCGTTTGTCACAAGCTCGCGGCCCGGCACGGCCGTTACGACAACGGTGACGGTGAAGCGGAAGGTGTCTCCCGGCTTCAGCGTGCCGGCCTGCCAGACGACCTTGTTGCCGTCCGCCCGTCCGCCGTTGCTGGCCGAGACAAACCGCAGGCCGGGGGGGAGGGTGTCCGTGACAATGACCCCGGTCGAGACCTGGTCGCCCGCGTTGCCGCCGGTGAGCGTGTAAGTGATTTCCTTCCCGGTGACGGCGCCCGCGAGATTCTCCGTCTTTAGTATATAGAGATCGGGTGCGGCATGGAGCGCGTCCACGTCCGTCGCGGTGTTGTTCTTGGGAGTCAGGTCGGGGCCGGAACTTCCGTTATCCCTGGCGGTGACGGTGTTCGTTATCGTCTCGGCGTGGGCGGGCGCGGGGTTGATGACGCGCGCGGTCACGGTGAGCGTGACGGTGTCGCCCGTGGGCATCTCGCCGAGAAGCCACGTGATCGCGCCGGTCGCGGCATTATAGACCCCGCCGTGCGACGCCGAGAGGAACTCGAGTTCGCCCTTGGGAAATCCGTCGGTTACGATGACGCCGTCGGCTTCCTGAAGGGAGGCGTTGTTAACCGTCATCGTGTACTTCACGACCTGGCCCGGAACGACGCTCGTGACGTGGTCCGTCTTCGTCACGACCAGATCGCTCGGTATCCTCTCGCCAAACAAGTACCCGTTCACGCCGGCGCCGCCTCCGAGGCCGATGCCGGAGATGACATCCTGCACGGTGGGATTGCCCCCCGCGGAGCCGACCGTGTCGCGGCCCTCGCCGAAGCCGGCGGGCTGCGTTTCGGTGAGAGTGTATGTGCCCGCGAGGAGTCCGGTGAACGTGAAGCTGCCGTCCGCCGCGCTGACGGTGGTCTGCGGTGCGATGGCGGCGCCGCTCGAATCCTGGCCGGAAAGGGTGATGGTGACTCCCGCGATGGGCTGCTCCCCGGCCTCGATAAGACCGTCGTTATTCCGGTCGTGATACACCGTGCCGGAGATGGAGCCGGTTATCTCGGCGAAATTGGCCGTGTTCATTCCGCCGGCCGGAACGGTCAGGGGAACGCTGGCGGGCGAATTCGGGCCGTAGGCGGCGGGCTGCGTCTCGGCGACCGTATAATCGCCGGCCGCAAGTCCGGTAAAAGCGTATTTGCCGTCCGCCGCGCTGGTTGTCGTCCCGACGATCACGCCGTGGCTGTCGATGAGTTCCACCGGCACGGCGCCGATTCCCGGCTCGCCGGCTTCCAAGGCGCCGTCCTTGTTCAGGTCGGAGAACACCGTCCCGGTCACCGAGCCGCCGAGCTCGCCGAAGTTGTATCCGGCGGCATCCTGCGCCGCCGTTATTTGAACGCCGGATGTCACATCGGGAACCGTGGCGTCGCCGCCAGCGGTCCCGGCGCGGTCCTGGCCGTCGCCGTACGCCGCGGGCTGCGTCTCAGTGATGGTGTATGCGCCTCCGCTCAGCAAGCCCGTGAATTGGTAATGACCGTTTGCGTCGGTCGTCGCGGTGACGGGCGTTATCGTTCCGTTCGCGTCCGTGCCGGTGAGGGTGACGACAACGCCCGCGAGGCCCGGTTCGCCCGCGTCTTGCACTCCGTCGTTGTTGTCATCGCGATAGACATTCCCCGCGAGGCTGCCCGTCGTTTCTCCGAAATTGTTGTTCGCCGCCGCCTGGCCCGCGGCGACCGTTATATTGCTTAGCGTCGCCGGGGTTGACGTTCCGTAACCCGTTGGCGCCGGAGCCTGCGTGACTTGATAGACCGCGCCCGGCGCGACGTTCGTGAAGATATACGTTCCATCCGCGTCGGCCGTCGTCGTGGCGAGGACCGCGCCGCCGCCGTCGAGCAATTCGATGACGCCGCCTCCAACGCCCGCTTCGCCCGGGTCGAGCGCGCCGTTCTTGTTCGCATCGAGGAAGACGACGCCGGAAACCGCGCCTGTGCCCGGTGTGGTGCTCAGGCGCTGCCCGAAATTATAGTCCGTCGCGTCCACGCCGCCGCCGAGTCCGATGGTGGTGAAGGTGTTTGCGGCCGTGTTCTGGCCGCCGGCGCTCCCGACGTTATCGGAAGCGGGCGTAAACCCGGCGGGTTGGGACGCCGTCACGGTATAGTCGCCCGCGACAAGGCCGGCGAAAATATATGTTCCGTTCGCCCCGGTGGTCGTAATGAGGCTGACGGGGTTGTTGTTGGAATCCGTCCCCGTAAGCGAAACGGTTACCCCGGCGAGATTGCCGTCGCCCGCGTTGAAGCTGCCGCTGTTATCGGCGTCCACATACACGCGGCCCGCGAGCGATCCCGTCGTCGCGCCGAAATTCACATTGCTCGCGCCCGTCGCGGGGAGCGCGACGGTGAGGCTGTCCGGCGTGCTCGCCCCGTAGCCGTTCGGCTGTGTTTCCAGCACGGTGTAGCTGCCGGCCGCGAGCCCTCCGAAGCTGTAGCCGCCGTCCGCCGCGGTTGTTGTCGTTGCGAGGACGGTGTTGCTCGCGTCGAGCAACTGGAGCGTGACGCCGCCCAAGCCCGATTCGCCCGCGTCGAGCGCTCCGTTCTTGTTGGCGTCAACGAACACGCGGCCGGTCAGCGAGGCGGGAAGCTCGCCGAAATTGTAGCCCGTCGCGTCGATGCCGCCGCCCAAACCGATATTCGAAGTCACATCGGTTCCAAGGGCGCCGCCCGACGTTCCGAGCGCATCCTTGCCATTGGCGTATTGCGCCGGCTGCGTCTCGGTTATCGTATAGACGCCGGTGAGCAGTTGATTGAAAACGTAACTTCCGTCCGCTTGCGTGACGGCGGTGCGGTTGACGCTCGCGCCGTTCACATCCGTGCCGGTGAGCGTGACGGTGACGCCCGCGATGGGAGTCTCCCCGGCTTCCTTCGCGCCGTTGTTGTTTGCGTCCACATAGGCGAACCCCGAAAGGCTGCCGTAGGTTTCTCCGAAATTCTCGTTCGCCGCGACTCCGTTCGCCGCGACGGAGACAGGCGTCAGCACATTTGGCGTGCTGGAGCCGTACGCGGGCGGCTGCGTCTCGTCTATCGTATAATCCCCGGGCTTCAGATTGCCGAAACTGTAGGCGCCGTTTGGGTCGGTCGCTGTCGTGGCCAGCACGTTGCCAAGGCTGTCCCGCAGGGTGAGTGTGACGCCGCCGATGCCTGTCTCGCCGGTGTTGAACGCGGCGTTTTTATTGGCGTCGAGGAAGACCGTGCCCGCTATCGCTCCCTTGCCCGGCGGCACGCTGACCGTTTCGCCGAAATCGTATTGGTTCGCGTTTTGCGCCGCGCCGAGCGCTATCCCGCCGATCGTGTCGCCCGAGACCGCGCCGCCAGCCGTGCCCGCGCTGTTTGTCGCGGATATATAATTGGCCGGCTGCGTTTCGCTGATGTTGTAATCGCCCGCGAGCAGATTGGTGAAAACGAAGGCGCCATTCGCGTCCGTCGACGCCGTGCGCGTGACGGAAGCGCCGTTCGCGTCCGTGCCGGTGAGCGTGAGGAGGACGCCGCTGATCCCGCTGTCGCCCGCGTCGAGCGAGCCGCTGTGGTCCGCGTCGAAATAAACCGCGCCCGCGAGCGAACCGGTGGTCGCGCCGAAGTTGACGCCCGCAACGCCGGTGGTTGGAACGGTTACCGGCATATCCGCGGGCGTGCTGGAGCCGTAGCCGTTGGGCTGCGTCTCGACGACGCTGTAATCGCCCGTGGTAAGGCTGCCGAAACTGTAGGAACCGTCGGCGGCAGTCGTGGTGGTCGCGAGGACTTGATTCAGGCTGTTGAGCAATTGGATCTGAACGCCCGCCAGCCGCCCCGTCTCCCCTCCGTCGAGAACGCCGTTGGCATTGGAGTCGAGGAAGACGACGCCGGAGATCGACGCGCTTTTCTCGCCGAAAGTGTACCCCGAGCCGTTGGCGCCGGGCGTGACGCCGATGTTGGAGAGCACGTCGTCGCCCAGCGTGCCGCCGAGGGTTCCGAGCGCATCGAGTCCGTCGCCGTAACCGGCGGGCTGCGTTTCGGTGAGCGTGTATTCGCCCGGACGCAAATCGGCGAAGCTGAAATTGCCTTGGGCGTCGGTGAGCGTGTTGCGATTCACCGCGGCGCCGTGGTCATCCGTGCCGGTCAGCGTGATGGTCGTGTTCGGGATGCCGGCCTCGCCCGCGTTGCGGACGCCGTTGTTATTCGCGTCCACGTAGACCGAGCCGGAAAGCGTGGCGGGAACGAGTTCCGCGAAATCATTCGCGGCGGAGGCGGCGCCCTGCGGCGTCACTATTCCGGAAATGTTGTCATTCGGGGCCGCGCCGCCGCTCACTCCGCCGAGACTGCCGGGCGTTGCCTTGCCGTCCAGGTAAGTGGATGGAACATAGGCGCTCTCATCCTCCGTGACCGTGTAACCCGCTCCATTGCTGGGCCGAAGCCCCGTGAAAGCGTAGTTTCCGTTCGCGTCGGTGGCTGCGGAGAGCGTCACGGTCCGGCCGTAGACGTCCGTGCCGGTGAGCGTTATCGGCACATTCGCGAGACCGGTTTCCCCGACGTTGCGGATGCCGTTGTTATCGGTGTCGAGATAAGCCGAGCCGGAAATGGACGACGGGAGCGTCTCGCCGAAATTGTAGCCAGGCCCCGTGGCATTCGACTGCGCCGGGATGGCGACGGCGGTGATGGTATTGCTGTTCAGCGCGTCCGAGGTCGCCCCGCCGAAAGTCGTTCCCGCCGTTTCCAGCGCGTCGACATAACCCGCCGGCTGCGTCTCGGTTATGAGGTATGTGCCGGGCGGCAAGCTGCCGAAGGAATAGCTCCCGTCCGCCGCGGTCGTCGTCGTCAGATCGACGGGCAGGCCGCTTGCGCTCGAACCCGTCAGCCGCAAGGTTACGCCGCCGATTCCCGTGTCGCCCGCGTCGAACTGGCCGTTGGAGTTGTTGTCGTCGTAGACCGAGCCGGTGATGGCGTTCGTGTTGACGACCACGACGGAAGCCGCGGGCCCGGCTGAATAATCGCGCTCGTTTCCGTTGACGGCGGCAAGGCTGTCCCAATTGATCTGCGCGCTGTTGTCCTGGGTCGTGCCGACATTCGCCAGCGTATTGTTGACCGTGGCGCCGTACGTGACGGTGATCGTCCCGCCCACCGCGAGTTGCGTGAGTTGCAGATCGAGGAGGTTCGGCGTGGAAGCGTTGTTTTCCACCAGGGGCGACGAGCCGATGGCGACGCCGTTTATTTGGATGCTCGACGCATCGAGCGTCAGGCCCGAAGGAATGAGGTCCTTTACAAGAATATTGAAGCCGTCCGCGGCGTCCGGCCCAACGGGATTCGTGATCGTGACGGTGTAATGCAGCGTCTGGTTGATGTCCGGAGTCGGGTCGTCCACCGATTTGGCGACCTGCAGATTCGGCTCGACGATGGTTGCCACCGGATCGTTCGCCGGAACGGTGCTGACGGCAGCCGGGCCGCTCGTGCCGTTCGTATAGGAAAGACTCGCGTCGTTGCGCAACGTCACGCCGCCGACGTTCCCGGGGACGTCCGCCGCGCGCGCTGTGAGGAAAATCGTAAACGAATTATTGGACGTGTCGTTGTCGGCGGCGTTGGTGAGCGCGCCGAGATTCCAAGTGACGTTGGAGCCGGTGATCGTCGGCGAGGGGAGGGTAAAGGGCGTGACTCCCGAACCGGTGAAGTCCGCCGCGCTCGACACGTACTCAAGCCCCGCCGGGAGAGCGTCGACGACGCTCGTGTTCGGCGTGATTCCTTCCGGCAGTGTGATCGTGAGCGCGTAGGTCGCCGTCTCGCCGATTGCGAGATTGCCGCCGGTCGTCGCGGCCTCGCTCGTCGAAAACAACGTTTTTACTATCGACGGCGTGCCAATCGTCCTGGCGGCCGCGGATGCGCCCACCGCGTAGTTGTTGAGGATAGCGCCATTCGCGGGAGGCGTGTTGTCAACGGGCGAAGCGACATCGCCGCCCGTCCGTTCGCCCGTGACTGAACCCGCCGCGCCCGGAGCGTCGGCGGCGTTCGGAAGACTGGTGTAGGTCGCGGTCGCGGAGTTGGGGATAGTCGATCCCGCCGTCGCGCCGGCCAGAACGGTGGCGTTCACCGTTATCGTCGCGCTATCGCCCACGTCGAGCCGGCTGAGCGTCAGATCGACGCCCGCGCCGGTGGAATTGTTCGTCACCCCCGCGTAACCGGGGCCGGATACGGACACATTCGCCAGCGTCAAATCGGCCGGATCCAAAATATCCCGCACCCGCACGTTAAAAGCGTCCGCCGCGTCCGCGCCGAATACGGTCGCCGCGTTGTTAGTGACCGTTATCTGGTAGGTGATGGTGTCGCCCGCGTCGACAGGGTTCGCCGGCGTCGTCACGGATTTTGTGATGGTCAAGTTCGGCTCCGTCACCACGGCCTGCGGGCCCGCGCCTTGCGTCAGCGTCTTGCCGGGCGTGTCGGCGGCGGTCGTCGCTCCGTCGTTGTTGGTGTCAAACGTGACCTGCGCGCCGTTGCCGAGCGTGGCGCCCGCCTGGTTGCTCGCTTGGTTGACGACCAGGGCGTTGAATTCCAGCACCACGAATTGCTCGTCCGATTCGCCGCCGGAGTTCTGCACCGTGCCGAGATGGAAATAGACGTTTCCGCCGCTGGCATACGTTTGGGCGGTGTTCAGGATGTCGCTGGAGATATTCGCGGCGGGCAGCAGCGCCGCGGGCGTGATCGTGTTGACCGTCGTCTCGTTGCCGGAAACGTAGGCCGCGCCGGTCGTGGAGAGGCTCGTCGAAGTGATGGCGCCCGCGTTCGTCGAAACGAAGGCGTAGGACGCCGTTCCGTCGTTCAAATAAAGGAGGCCGTTGGGAAGCAGGTCGCTCACCACGAGATCGCGGAACGTGCTCTGCGGAATTTGCGCGACGATCCGGTAGCGCACCGTCTCGCCGACGGCCACGTCGTTTCCCGCGGTGAACGCCTCGGAACTCGACACGATGCTTTTGGTCAGTTGAGGAGAAAAGATTTCGCCGAAGTCGTATTCCGTCCCTGTGTTATTGCCGGGCGAGACGTTGGCGATGGCGATGCCGGTTATCGTGTCGCCGCTCACCGCGCCGGGGTTGTTCGGCGCGCTCAGGCCGCCGCCCACCGCATTGATGCCGCTCGTATACCCTTTGGGCTGCGTTTCGCTTATCGCGTACGTGCCGGGGCGGAGGTTGGTGAAGCTGTACGCGCCGCTTGCGTCGGTCGGGTCGGCAAGGCTGACGGCGCGCCCGAGGTCGTCCGTGCCCGTGAGGGTTACGGCCACTCCCTCGATGCCGCTCTCGCCCGCCTGGCGCACGCCATTGTTGTTGAGGTCCTGGTAGACGAAGCCCGAGAGACTGGCCGGGTTCAGTTCACCGAAATTGTAGCCCGTTGCCGCGGCGCCTTCCGCCAGCGGGATCGCGGATATCTGGTCATTGACCGCGTTGCCGCCGCCGGAGGTTCCGGCCGTGTCCTTTCCGTCGAGGAACGCCGCGGGCTGCGTGACTTCCGTGACGGCATACGTGCCGGGGCGCAGGCCAACCCCGCCGTTGTTGAAAGTGTAATTGCCGCTCGCGTCCGAGACGCCGTTGAGCGTGACGCTCTGGCCGAAGACATCCGTGCCGGTAAGGCGCACGGGCACGCCGGCGATGCCCGCTTCGCCGCCCTGCCGTATGCCGTCGTCGTTTACGTCCGAATAAACGGAGCCGGAAACGCTGGAGGGAGTGAGTTCGCCGAAATTGTAACCCGCGCCGGTTAGGTTGCTGTGCGAGGCGACCGTGAGGCCGCTGATGGTGTCGCTGCCGAGCGCGTCGGACTTCGTTCCGCCGAAGTTGGAGCCGACCGTCTCGACGCCGTCGGTGTAGGCGGAGGGCTGCGTTTCGGTGATGGTGTAAACGCCGGCGGGCAGGCCGTTGAAGGAATACGCGCCCCCCGCGCCGCTGGTCGTCGTTTGCGAGAAGGCGTTGCCGTTCAGGTCGGTTCCCGCCAACGTCAGGCTGACTCCCGCTATGCCCGCGTCTCCGGCATCGAATACTCCGTTCGCGTTCGCATCCTTGTAAACCGTCCCCGTGACGGCGCCGGCGCTGACGGTTACGCGCTGCGTGTCCTGCCCGGGATCGTCCGGCGAAGGCGTCGGCGCTTCCGTATAGCCGGGCGTCGCGCCAAAGTCGCGTTCGGGGGTTCCGGGGGGGACGCCGGTCAGCACGCTGTTGTTATCATTGTTGGTCGGCTGGCTGTCCCAATAAATGCGGGCGTTGTTGTCGAGATTCATCCCCGCCAGGCTTTGCGTTTGCGCGACCGTGGCGTTGTAGGCGACGGTGACGGTGTTGCCAAGCGCGAGACTCGTGAGGCGGAAGTCGATCAACCCGGAGGTCGAGTTATTGCTCCCCGCCGACACCAGCGGCGAGGATGCAATCGCCACGCCGTTCACCAGGATGCTCGACGTATCAAGCGTCATGCCCGCAGGCATCGCGTCGCGCACGATGACGTCGTAAGCCATGCCCGTGCTGTTTGCGGCGTGCGAGATCGCCAGGGTGTAATGCAAGGTCTCGCCGATGTCCGGCGTGATGTCGTTCACGCCCTTGGCGATCTGGAGGCGCGGTTCGACGACGGTGACATCCACGGGCGGCGTGGTCGAGGAGGGAAGCCCTTCCACCGGGACGTTCAGCGTCGCGGTGTTGGCTAGAACAGTCTGAGGACTGGTTCCCACGTTGCCCGCGTCATTCATTACCCGCGCTGTGACCAGGATGAGAAAACTGTTGTTCGACGTGTCATTGTCGCCCGTCACGCTTGTCGAGCCGAAGGAGAACGTGACCGCCGCGCCGTCGCTCGCGCCGCCCGTCACGGTGGGCGCGGGAAGCGCGCCGTTGAAGTCCTCCGCGAGGAGTCCGTTGCTTGCCGCGGCGGTCGTGACGACGCTGCTGCCGATGTATTGCATGCCCGCGGGGAGCGAATCGACGACGCTCAGATTCGGCGTCGTCCCCTCGGGCAGGGTGACTTTCAGCGCATAGGTCGCGGTCTCGCCGATCTCGACATTCGAGCCGCCGGTGTTCGCGTCGCTCGTCGTGAAAAGCGACTTCGAGAGCGTGGCGACCGGCACGGTGACGGGCGCGTCGTCGCCAGCGGCGTATGCGCGGTCGTGGTCGGTCGTGACATCGGGCGAGGGATCGTAGGCCGGCGCGGTCTTGACCCCGGGCAGCCCCGTGTAGGCGATGGAAGCGGTGCTGTCTATCGTCTCGTTCGGCGTCACCGCGCTCGTCAATGTGGAGGTGAAGGCGACCGTGACGGTCTCGCCCAGCGCGAGATTGAAAGACTGGCCGGGCTTGGTTTCCAGCACCCCACCGGAAATGTCGAAGAGCCCGCTGATGTCGCCCAGCACGGAATCGGTGACGGTGAACGAGGAAGGCGTGGCGATCTGCGAGGGAAGCGGATCGGAGAATGTCGTGTTGAACGCTTCCGCGAGGCTGTTGGACTGGTGGCTGATGACGGCTGTGTAATTGACCGCATCTCCCGCGTCGCCGCTCGACCCGCCGTTGATCGTGATCGTCTTGTTTACTCCCAGGTGCGGTTCGATGAGAGTCGTCGTATTGCCGCTGGGATCGACCAGCGCGGCTGCGCTCGATCCGCCGTTCACCGAATAATTCACCGCGTTTGTTCCCGTGGTCTGCGCCCCTTGCAAACCGGTGTTTCCGGGCGCGTCCAGGACAACCGCCTGGTAGGTGAAATAGAACGTGTTGTTGTTGATGTTGTTGTCGCCCGCGGTGGTCATGGTCCCGAAGTTGAACTGCACGCCCGCGCCGTTCGTAAACGGCGCGCCGGTGACGGTCGGCGCGGCGAGGCCCGAGCCGTTGAAGGCCGCTCCGCCCGTTCCCACCTGCCCGGCGTTCAATGCGGGATCGGGGCTGGTCGGGTGTTCGGGGAAAAGCTGGACGCTTCCCGGTACGTACGCGAGACCCGCGGGGATCGCATCCACCACGGAAAAATTCGGCGTGACGCCTTCGGGCAGGGAGACGGTGACCCGGTACGTGACGATCTCGCCCGGAGCGACGTCGTGCAGGCCGGTGTTGAAATTATCCGGCGTACTGGACTCGCTCGTCGCGAAGATGGAGCTTGAAACGACCGGCGCCGCGACGTTGGTGATGACGGTCGAGGAGGCCGCGCCGTAGTTGTTCAACTGCGCGGGATCGGGAGAACCGAGCGTGGTGTTGGGGACGCCGGAGCCGGTCCGCTCGTCCGCGTTCGTCCCGGGCGTGCTCGTCCAGAAAGTGCGGGCGGTGTTGTTGATCTGCTGGCCGGACTGGACGGTGTTGGCAAGCGTGCCGGAAACATTCAACGTGACGCTGCCGCCCAGCGGGATATTGAGCGTCGAGGCGGGATTCAACTGAAGCACATTGTGGCCGCCCACGTTGACGATCTGGAAATCGCCCGC
This sequence comes from Spartobacteria bacterium, assembly GCA_021324825.1. GTDB lineage: Bacteria > Verrucomicrobiota > Verrucomicrobiia > Chthoniobacterales > Chthoniobacteraceae > JAJPII01. The sequence goes on from JAJPII010000023.1 coordinate 30,125, forward strand.
CGTTGGCGCGGTGAACGTTCCGCCGAAGCCCGTCGCAGAGACGCCCGTGATGTTGGGCGAAGTCACCGCGTCGTCGAGCGTGTCAACGAGCGTCACGTCGTAAGCGTCCGCGTTTCCGGCGACGTTGGGATTGGAGAAGGTTATCGTGTAACCGACCGGATCGCCCGCGTCGCCGGTGGGCGTGCTCACGGTCTTCAGGATTGTAAGCGTCGGCTCGATGACCGTGACAGTGTGGTCGTTCGGCGTCGCGTCCGCGGCGGTGTCGCCCGCGCCGGTGTTTGGATTCGTGAAGGCGATTTGCGCGACGTTGTTGAGCGTCGTGCCGGCCTGGTTGGCCATCACGTTGTCAACAATCGCGCGCACGCGGATGAGGAAGGAATTGTTGTTCGTGACGTTGTCCGCGGTCACCGCCACGTTTCCAAATCCGAGGCTTCCGCCAACGCCGTCCGTCCCGAGCGCGCCGCCCAGGGTCGTCAGCGTCGGGGTTCCCAGCGCGCCCGGATCGCTGAAATCCGCGCCGAGCTGGCCGTTGCCGGCCGCGGCGGTCGTTATGATCTGGTATCCCGCGCCGCCATTGTAGGTCGTATCGAGCCGCATGCCGGCTGGGACGAGGTCCTTCACCGTCAGGTTCTGCGTCACGCCTTCGGGCAGGGTCACCAGGATGTCGTAGAGGACGCTTTCCCCCACCACGACATCGCCGAGCGGATTCGTCCCCGCCTGCGGCACGCTGAAATCCGAAGCCAGCGCCGAGCCGCCCGCGAAGCGCTTGTCCACCACGGGGCGCGCGTCCGTCACGGTCGCCGTTGATGTCACGGCGTAGTTGTTAAGAACGGCGGCGTCCGTTCCCGGACCGCCCGCGCCGGTGCGTTCGGTGGAAGAGGCGTTGTAGCTCGTGATCTGGCCCGGAGCGCCGGAAAGGCTCGTCCACTGGAGGCGCGCGGTGTCGCTCAGGATTTCCTCCGCGGGAATGGCGGTCGAGAGCGTGCCTTGCACGATGATGGTGACCGTCGTCCCTCCCGCGATGTCAATTCCCGAGGCGCTCGCCGTTTGCAACGACCCGCCCGAGATCGCGAAGTCCGCCGTCGTGAAACCGCCGCCCGTCACCGACTGGATCGCCGGGCCGGTGAGGAAGGAAGGGAGCGCATCCGAAAGCGTCGTATTGAAAGCGGTGGCGCCGTTGGCCGCGTTCGTGATGACGACCCGGTAGAATACGGAATCTCCGCCATCGACGCCGGTAAGGCTTGTGACGAAAGGCCCGCCGGCGCTGGTCCCCGCGCGGTTGGCGAGGGTGAGCGCGGGTTCGACAACGGTCACATTTCCCGGGGCCGCGCTTTGCGAGACGGTGTAAGGCGTCGCGCCGCCGGCCGGGACGTTGGTGTATTGCGCGGAGAGCGACGCGGTGTTGCCGAGCAGCACGCCGGATTGGTTGCCGGTCGCGTTTTTCGAGTCGCTGTTTTCATTCAACACCACGGCGTCGTAAACGATGGTGATCGTCTGCCCCGCGCCGCCCGGGTCGCTGTTTGTAAGCGTGCCGAAATTGAACGCGAGGTTGCGGCCCGTGCCGCTGACCGTGACATTCGCCGGCGCCGTCCCCGTGCCGACGGTGTTCGTGGAGTTCAGGCCGGAGGAGAGCGTCACGCTCTGCACGTCCACGAAGGCCAGGCCCGGGTCCATCGTATCGTTGAGCACGGCGTTGGGCGTCGTCCCGTCCGGCACGGCGAGCGTGAGCGTGTAAGTGACCAGTTCGCCGATGACCGCCTGCGTGTTCGAATTGCCGGTCGTGTTGAATTGCGTGCCCGTGAGCGCCTTCGTCAGCGTGGGCCGCGGCAGCGTCACGCTGGCCGAAGCCGTTTCCGGGGTGGGAACGAAATTCGGCGCGCCCGGCGAATCCGCGTAGTTGGTGAGCGAGGCGGTGTTCGTGATCGTCGAACCGGCCTGCGCCACGCCCGGCGCAAGCGTGAGGTCGTACGTCGCCACGACGGTGTTGGAGCCGTTGGTGATCGCCGTGCCCGTGTCCGCGTTGAAGCCGCGGCTGAGCGCGCCGGTCTCCGTGTCGCCGCCGATGTTTCCGCTGCTGTAGTTGTCCGTGAGCGTGATGCTGAGCGCGCCCCCGGCGCTGAGGGTCGCCGTATAATCCACGCCGTTCACGAGCAGAGAGCCGTCGCCCCGGCGCAGGGTCAGGTTCATCGCCGCCACGCCGGCCGGAATCGTATAGCCTGCCGGAACGGCGTCGCCGAATTGCACGTTGAACGCGTCGTTGCGGCCGACGTTTTGCACCACCACCGCGTAACGAACGGCGTCGCCGCCTTCGATGCCCGCGGCTCCCGTCGGATCGCTTGCGCCGATTGCGGCGGCCTCCGTGGCGTCGTCGATGGTTCCGGTGAAGTTCGAGGCCGCGGTCGGCGCGGTGAACGCGATGCCGCCAAGGGTAAGCCCGGTGTTATTGTAACCGACCACCCCTTTATAGATAGCCACGGACGGCTCCTGGAGTTGGAACTGCACGATGGCATCCGAAGTGATCTTCGCGGTGGGAAGCTGCGTGTTGTTTTCCTCGCCCTGCACCTGGTTCGTGAGGAAAAGGCCGTCCGCGAACGGTTGCGTGCCCACCGTCACCGTGAAGAGCAGGTCCACTGTCTTTGCGGTTCCCGCCGGGTTGTCGGTGGTGCCATAGTTGAAATCGAGCGAGTTGGCGGACGCGTCGGTGCTGATGGTCGGCGGCGAGCCGTGCACCGCGCGCAAAGTTTCGTTCGGCCCAAATTGGGCGTGGCCCGCCAAAGGAGCGGCCGCGCTTAACACGTCGTCGAAGGTTGTCACCTCCGTCGCGCTGAAAACGGGCAGCGGCAGATAGTCGGTCAGGTCCAGGTTTTCCACGGAGCCGCTGGGCAGGAAGTAGTCGAGCCGGTACGTGACGGTGTCGCCCGGCTTCAACAAGTATTGCCCGTTCGACCCGATGAACGGCGCGAGATTCGTGCTGCCGTTGATCGCGTAAATCGTCTTGGACACCGACGAATTCACGATGGTGACCGACGCGCCCGAAGTGTCGGAAGCCGTCTGCCCGGTCGGCGTGGTCGCATTGTTCGCCTGCACCACGCCGCCGCTCGCGGTCACGCTGCTGTTGAGCAGGTCCCGAGGGTCGAGTTGCGCGTCGCCGCTGGGGTAGTTGTCGGAAAAGTCAGTCTGGATGACCGTGCGGAATTTCACCGTGACGGTCGTCGGGCCGAACGGGAGCGGCGGATTATTCGGCAGCGGGCCCGCGCCCGTGCCGCCGGCGGGGATGCCGCCCCCCAGGAGAATCGGGGACTGCCCGTTCGCCGCCAGTTGTCCCGAGACGTTGAAGCTGATATCCGTCGTGCCGTCCGTTCCGTCGTTTGGATTGCCGTCGCCCGGAGTTGAGTAGTGAGGGGTGACGGTGTAGTCGGCCGGCTGGAAAACCTGCGTTGTAAATGTCTGGCCGTGTTCCGTCCAGGTGATCGTCGGGACGAAAGTCGGGTCGATCCGCTGCCCGTCGGAGATGATGTCGTCAACGATCAGATTCTGCAGGGCGAAGTAATCCGACACCTGCGTCTGCACGGTGTATTCCAGCGTATCGCCGGGCGTGGGGCCCGCGGCTCCCGTGTCGATCACGTCCGCCACGGTTTCCTGCGTCGCGATGGATTTGACGGCGAGGGCGTGGGTCGCCGGCCCGGCGGTGGCGGTCACGTTCTGCGGGTCGCCGGTATCGATGGGATTCCATTGGCCGGAAGCCGTGGCGGAATCGGCGGCCGTGTTCGGCGCGCCGCTGTTCGCGTTCACGATCACGGCGCTGCTCGCATCGACGCGCGGTATATAGTAGCTGAAGATCAGCGATGCGTCCGGGGTGGCTGTGCCCGCGCCAGTCACGCCGCTCGTGAGGGTCTCGGTCAAAGTCCCTCCGGGCGTCGTCGTGCTCGGGGCGATTGTCGTTGTAAAAGCCCCCGTCGCCGCGCCATGCACCAGCACCTGGGTTGCGTTGACGAACTGCATGTCGCTCGGCAACAGGTCGCTCAGTTGCAGATTCGCCACCGTCTGGCCCGGCGCGATGCTCACGTCGATCTCCTCCTGCCGGACGTAATTCGGGCCGGTGGCCGTTTCATTCTCCGGCCCCAGGTAAGTATCGGTGACGGTCATCAGCGCCGGCGTGACGTTCGTATTTTGGTACGCGCCGACGATTGAGGGATCGGTCGTCGGATTATCCAGCGCGTCGTTTCCGAACTGGAAGCCTCCGCGCGCGCTGATGCCCAGCGACTTGTTCAACTCCGCGAGATTGCTGACAGTGAGGTCGAGATTGATGGTCGCCGCGGGCTGCGTGGGCGTGAAGCTGCCGAAGGGGAGTTGCAACACCAGCAGCGTGTCGCCCACGCCATAACCCGCGGGCGCATAAACGGTGAGGGGATTGCCCGAACTGTCGTCCGCGTAAGGATGGATCGCATACGGCCCGAGCGGATGCGCGGCGTCGGCGGCTTGAAAAGTCAGCTTCGTCACCGTCACAGCCTGGCCCAGGTAGGTCGCGGTGTCCGAGCCGACAACGAAATCGACGCCGCCCCCCGTGCCGGTCACGCCGGTCTTGTGATCGAGCACCAGATCGACATAAGGGCCGAACCCGGCATTGGTTCCCGAGGCGTTGTCAAACGTGACGGTCACGGGAATCTTGTTGCCGATCAACGGCTTCGCCGGGGCGCTGACGGTTACGTTGGGCGAAGCGCTGCAGAGGATGCGGTCTTCGAACGTTTCGAGCAGGAGAGGTTTTCGTGACACGGCGGCGGGTGCTTTCGCAGGAATGCAAAAGTGGTGGAGCAAGAAGTTTGCCGGGGCGCTCGAAAATCGGGGGCGCTCCCTTGAGGAGGCGTTCTTTTGCTTGATTCCGCACCTGTGTGGCACGGGATATGCAAAGGTCGCTGGGTGAGTCTTTTTTCCAATGAACCACCCATTTCGCGCGGGCCTTTTCGCAATCGCCCTCTCCGCGGCGGCAGCCGACACCGTCGAAGAAATCCCCGCCGTCCGTAATCCGGCCGGCGTCGAGAAAGTCGTCATCCGCCAATTCGCTTCCGAGGCTTCCCTGGGCGTCCGCGCGCCGCGGACCTTCGGCAGGGAAAGCGAAGCGAGCATGCCCTCGGATTTCGCGCCGTGGTGGATCCGCGGGCAGAACTCCGCCATCGGCGACAACTCCGGCATGCCCATAACCATCGAAGACCTCTATATTCGGGCGCTGCGGAACTCGAAGCAGATCCGCGTCTTTGGCGATTTGCCGGTCATCCGCGAAACGGGCATCCAGGAAGCGAAGGGCGCTTTCGACACCAAGGCGTTCCTCAAGGGCAAGTTCGAACATGAAAACGACCCGGTCGGCAACGTCCTCACCACGGGCGGACCGGATCGTTTCAAACAGGATGAATGGTCGTTCGAAGCCGGGCTGGACAAGAAATTCATCACCGGCGCGGAGGTCACGCTCTCCGAAAAAATGGGCCGCCTGGAGAACAACTCCATCTACTTTCTGCCGAATCCGCAATCGACCGCCACGCTCTCGCTTTCGATCGTGCAGCCTTTGTTGAAAGGAGCGGGCGTCAGTTACAACCGCTCGACGATGCGCATCGCGAAGCTCGACTCGCAAGTCGCGATGGACGAGTTCGTCCGCCAGAGCGAATCGCATCTCCTCGAGATCACGCGCACGTACTGGGCGCTCTACGCCGCCCGCGTCACGTATCTGCAAAAGGCGATGCTCGTTGACGAGACCGGGCGTCTGACCGACGAACTCCGCGCCCGCCAGAAGGTCGACGCGCACCCCACGCAGCTTTATCGGGCCGAATCCGCGCTCGCTTCGCGCCGCTCGGACCTCGTCCGCGCCGAAGCCGCCGTCCGCAACGCGCAGGACCGCCTCAAGGCGCTGACCAGCGACGCCACGCTTCTGGTTCCGGCGGGCGTGGAACTCATCCCGCGCGACAGGCTGGTGCTGGCCCCGACGCCGGTGGACGCCGGGGAAGCGGCCGCCTACGCGCTTCAGAACAGGCCCGAGATAAACCAGGCCTTCTTCCAGCTTCGCGCCGCGACCATCCGCGAAAAAGTGGAGCGCAACGAACTCCTGCCGGAACTCAACATCGTGCTGGAAGGCTCCATCGGAGGCCTGACCGGCGGCGATTACGCGGACGCCTTCGGCAGGCAATACACCACCGGCGGCCCCAGCGCCTCGGCGGGATTCGTCTTCAGCTATCCGCTGGAAAACAACATCGCGCGCGCCCGGCTCGAACGGCGGCGCCTCGAATTGCGGCAGCAGGTTGACCAGTTGAAAACAACCATCGACACCGTTTTCCTGGAGGTGAAGATCAGCGCCCGCGAAGTCGCCACGGCGTATCGCGAAACGCAGGCCAAATACGCCGCCGTCAAGGCTTACACCGCGGACGTCGAGTCCATCAAGGCGCGCCGTTCCCTGCAAACCGCCTCGCCTCCGCCGGGGTCCGAGGAAGCTTCCCTGACCGCGATCTATCTCGACAATCTCCTCGACTCGCAGGACCGCCGCGGCGAGGCGGAGGAGGAATTCATCCGCGCCGCCGCGGATTACCAGATAGCCATCGTCAATCTCCAGCGCGCGAAAGGAAAACTGCTCGCCTATTCCAACGTCACCGTCATGCGCGGCCGCGATGAAAACGGCCTGCCCCTCATTTATCTTCAGAAAAACGCGATAGACGGGAAATCGACCATCGAAGGCAAATAGCCATGTTCGATTCCCACGCCGCGGAGATGGAGAGAACAAAGCGGACATTCGCCGCGCTTTCATCCGATGCGTCCGCGCGCCTGCGCGAACGCGCCGTCAAGGGCGTTTCGATTCCCGACGCCGTCGCGCTCATGGCGGAGAGCATCCGGCGCATCCACGGCATCACGGCGTACGACGTGCAGCTCGCCGCCGGTCTGGCCCTCGCGAAAGGCCGGCTCGCGGAGATGGCCACGGGCGAAGGCAAGACGCTCGTGGCGCTGCTTCCCGCGTTCTGTTTCGCGCTGGAAGGGCGCGGCGCGCATATCGCCACCGTGAATCCATACCTCGCCCGGCGCGACTTTGAATTCGCGCGGCCCGCCTTCGACCTGCTTGGCCTCACCACGGGCCTGCTAGCGGTCGGCGGCGACAAGGCGGAGAAGCGCGCCGCGTACGCATGCGACGTCACTTACGGCGTCGGCACGGAATTCGGCTTTGACTATCTTCGCGACCAGCTTGCCATCCGCGCCGCCTCCGAGGGAGGCCGCGGCGCGCGCTTCCACGAGGTCCTGCTGGGCGGCGCGGCGCGGCGCCCGGACACCGTGCAGCGCGGCCACGCGTTCGCGGTCATCGACGAAGCCGACAGCGTCCTCATCGACGAAGCTTCCTCCCCGCTTATCATCTCCGCGGGCGCCAAGTCGCGGAACGCCGCGCCGCACGTTTACCGGCTTGCGGATGGCATCGCCCTGCGGCTGGAAAGCGGCGAACATTTCACCCGCGACCCCGAAGCGAACCGCCTGGAACTCACGCCCGAAGGCGAGCGGCGCGCGCTCGATCTGCTGACGGATGAAGCGATCCCGCGCCTGCGCCGTCTCTGGCCGCACTATGTCGAAGCCGCCCTGCGCGCGCGGCATCAGCTTCGTCCCGACGTGCATTACGTCGTGCGCGAAGGCGAAGTCGTCATCGTCGATGAATTCACGGGCCGCCTTTGCCCGGATCGAACATGGCGGGACGGCATCCACCAGGCTGTCGAGGCCGCCGCGGGCCTCGATGTCACGGAGGAGAACTGCTCGGAAGCCACGATCACCCGGCCAGCCTATTTCAAGCTTTACCGCACCGTGTGCGGAATGACCGGCACCGCCCGTGAAGCCGCATCGGAACTGCGCGCCAGCTACGGCCTGCGCACCGTCACGATCCCTCTCAACCGCCCTTCCCGGCGCGCGATCCTGCCGGACCGCGTCTTCGCCACGCAGGCCGCGAAGCTGGCGGCGGTCGTCCGCGAAATTCACGCCCGGCGCGCGCGCAACCAGCCCGTCCTCATCGGCGCCCGAACCATCGAGAACAGCGAGGCGCTCGCCTGCAAGCTTGACGTTCCCTTCCGCATCCTCAACGCGAAACAAGACGCCGAGGAAGCCCGCGTCATCGCCCGGGCGGGGGATCCCGGAGCGGTCACCATCGCCACCAATATGGCCGGGCGCGGCGCGCACATCCCCGTGCCCGAAGCCGGCCTGCGCGCGGGCGGACTGCATGTCATCGGGCTGGAACGCCACGAAGCGGGCCGCATCGACCGCCAGCTTCTTGGCCGCGCCGCGCGGCAGGGCCAGCCCGGCAGCGGACAATTTTTTCTCTCCCTGGAAGACGACCTGCTCCGCCGCCACGCCCCAGAACTCGCGCAACGCCTTGCAAAAATTTCTCCCGACGCGGAAGGCGAACTTCCCGTCAGGATAGCCTCCCGCTTCCTGCGCACCCAGCGAAAAGTCGAGAACGCCGACCGCGACCGCCGCCGGCAACTCGCCAAATACGATGAATGGCTCGATGAACTCAAACAAACGCTTTAGCATTGTCGCGATTCTCCTGCTTCTGCTCGCGACCGCGCGCGCGGAAGAAACGCTTGGCTACACCGAGCCGTACAAGATCATCACCGTCTCTGCGGGCGAGACCGGCGTGCTCACGCGCGTGCTCGTCGAGGAAGGCGCATCCGTGAAGAAAGGGGAAATCCTCGCGCAACTCGAAACCGCCTCGCTGGAAGCAGAACTGGATATAGCCAGGGCCGAAGCCGGCCTCCAGGCGACGCGCAAGCAACGGCTCGACGACCTCGCAAACTCCAGCCGCGCCACGCCGGAGGAACTGGAAAAGGCCGCCGCCGATCTCACCATCAAACAAGCCGAGGTGCGCAAATACCAGGCGTTGATTGAGACCCGGCTCATGCGCAGCGCGGTCGACGGAGTCGTGACCGAAATAAAGCGCCACCCCGGTGAAGCCGTTTCACCCGCGAACGCGCACGTCCTCACCGTCGTCCAGATCGACAAACTCACCGCGAACCTCTTCCTGCCGCCCGAGAAGGCGTTTCATCTCCGCGAGGGAAGCGAAACGCCGCTCTTGCTGGACGGCCATGAGAAAGTCGCCGCGAAGATCGAGTTCATCAGCCCCGTGACGGACGCCGCGACAGGCACCGTGCGCGTCAAGTTCATGATAGACAACGCCGGGCAATCCCACCGCAGCGGCGAGAAGTGCGCGCTTGCGGAGTGATCAACTTTCGCGCGCGGTGTAGCGCTTCATCCAGCGGGTGAACGCGCTTTGCATCTCGCCCCAAAGCGTCGCCGCGCGGGGGCTGCGGAATTTCACCCGCCCCAGTTCGCCGATGTCCAGCGGCTTGTCCGTTTCGAGCCGCGCCGTCGCGCCGAAGCGGGGCTCGGCGAGTTCATACTCGGGCGTTTGCGGTTTTTCATTGCGCTGCTCCTCCGCCCGCCTCACCGCGAGCGGGCCGCCGCCCAGCGCGGTGAGCGCGGGGTCTATCAGTTCACGCGTGGCCCGCGCTTCGACCCGGAGCAACCGCGCGTTGAAGACAGCTCCGCGCCCTTCGATCCGCACCCGGAGCGGCCGGCCCGCCGCAGCCCTCAGGTGCGGCTCGTCCTCTTGCGCCACGGCGATCTTCACGTCATTCCCTTCGGGCCGCCCGATCCGCAACATCTCGCCGCCGCTTTCAACGAAGCTTCCCTGCATTTGCGCCAGCTTGCGATTCGTCACGCGCCCGTCCATCGGCGCGCGCACCGTCAATGTCGCGAGAAAGCTCTCGTGGTTCGCCGCCTCTTTGCGAAGAGCTTCCGCCTTTGCGTTTTCCGCCTGGAATCCGGAGATGTCGCCTTCCGTATAGGCGACGCGGGCGCGCAATTCCTGCTGCGCGGCGTCGAGGCGCGCCTTGGCCAGCAGCGCGGAGGCCTCGTCGTTGCGAAGCTCCAGGAGTATCTGGCCCTTGTGAACGAGCTGGCCGTCTTCAACGTTCACTCTCTCGACAAAGCCTGGGCATTCCGCGCGCAACGTCCTTGTATCCGCCAACTCCACGACGCCGGGGCTGCTGACGGAGCGGTGAAACGGCGCGAAGAGCGCCAGCGCCAGACCTCCCAGAAACAGCGCGGAACGAAGCGCCACGCGCGGCCATCGCCCGCCCGAGAGGGAAGCGAAGAAGCGCCAGACCGGAATGGCGACCCACGCCGCCGCCGCGACGGCGGCAAGCAAAGCGCCGCCCCCATGCAGCGCGACGCTCGCGCCCGCGAGCAATCCCGCAAGCACGACGGCCTGCCATACCGTCGAGGCTATCCCATACAGGGCGACTACCCACTCCTCCCCGGTGCGGAGCGGGCCGGGCCGCAATTCACGCCCGCCCGCCAAAAGCCACGCGAGGCTGCGCTGAAACCACGCCCGCCCGCGCGAGGAGAGATTCGGCAGATCGAACAAATCGCCGAGGATGTAGTAGCCGTCGAAGCGCATGAGCGGGTTCGCGTTGAAAAAGAGGGTGACCACCGTGCCCGTTACGACCGCGTCGTGGGCGAGGGTGTTTGCAAGGCCGGGGCCGGTGTTCGCCCAGACGATGGCGGCGAGCGCCGCCAGGAAGAATTCCATGTAAAGCCCGGCGAACGACACCATGATGCGCCGCCATTTGGAAGCGAGGCCGATGCTGGCCGTCGCATCGACGTAGCCCATTGGCACGAACAGCACCAGGATGGCGCCGATCTCGCGCACGGAGGCGCCGAAGTGTTTGCAAAACAAGCCGTGGGAAAACTCGTGCGCGCTCTTCAACGCGATCCAGACGAGGAAGAGCCAAACCCAGTTGTCTCGCGCCAGGATGCCGTCGAAGCCCTTCGTGAACCGGGGCCAATCCATGGCCGTCTGCGTCGCGCCCGTGAGCACGACGGCGAGCCAGAGGATAAACCCGAACCCGCCCAGCGCCCAGCGCAACGACGGCTCGACGCGCGCGAAAAATGCGTCGGGACGGGCCAGGGGAATCTTGACGATGAGCGGATTCAGCCACGCCGCGGCGGACTGCGCGGCTTTTTCAATGTGCTCGCGGTCGCCGGCGGCGCGATCGCTCTCGACCGCGAGGAGATGATTGTCCTTCAGCCAGCGGATCATTTGCAGCGCCTCCTGCTCCGTAAACGATTCGCCGCCGCCGTCGCGCGCCAGCCGCGCGAGGATGGAAGCCACGGTGCGCGCGCCGTCCAGTTCGCGGAAGAAGCGGTATTCGGCCAGGCCGGCGCGGTGAAAGCGGGACGCTACCGGGTCTTCAATCACGCAGACGCGCCTGCCGCCGGTCTCCTGCAAGGAAAAGCGCAGGCCGGGCCGCAAGCGCGGCCGCAGCATCTCCACTTCCCGCACTGAACGGTTTTCCATGTTACCAGAAGAGCAGATTCACGATGAAGTCCCACAGCCGGTGCGTGAATATCCACAGAAGCGGACGGCGGTCGCCTTCGATGACCGCGCGCCCGCGCATTCCCGGGCGAAGTTCGAGCGCGCTGCCGGCGTTCTCGATGGAGGCTTCGCAGACGAAGACATTCTTGTTTTCCCGCTGCTCGCTTTGCGGGTGCACCGTGTCGAGCCGCGTGCTCCAATGTTTGCCGCCAAAGGCGTCGAGCCGGAAACGGACGGGCTGGCCGGGGCGCACCCGGCTTATATCGCGATCCGGCGCGTCGATCTCGACGATCATCCTGTCGAGCGGGGCGACTTCAAAAAGAACCTGCCCCTGCTGAACGGGCAGGCCTTCCGCGCGCCGCAGATCGCCGGAGACCACCACGCCGGAAAGCGGCGCTTTTATGGAGAGAAGCGCTATCTTGCGCTGCACGAGATCAAGCTCCCGCCCGACGCTCTGCGCCTCGAAGTCCGCCACCTGCGCCGCGGAGTAATCCTCGCCTTCGCCCTCGTTGGTGAGCGCCTTGTCGCGCTGCTTGATCGCGCGTTCCCGCGCGGCGACGAGTTCCGCTTCCTTGAGTTTCAGCTCGCGGTTATCCATCTCGGCGAGCGCGGCCCCTTTTTCCACGCGGTCGCCCGGCAGGACAAAGCTCTTCTTCAACTGGCCTTCAAACGGCGCGGCGATGACGCGCCGGATCGTGGGCGCGAGCCGGCAGTCCGCCTTTATTCCATAGTGGAAGGGAAACGCCAGCAGCGCCGCAAGCGCAAGCGCGCCGCCCGGGACGGAGCGGCGGCGATTGCTGTCGAGCCGCGTCCAGACGCGGGCGGCGGCAAAGGCGGCGGGGTTCGGCCGGGCGCGTTCGAGCAGATCGAAGAGCGCGGGAATAAAAGGCGCGCCCGCCTCAAGCAGGGCCGCCGAGCGGGCGGGCGGCGCCGTGTCCGTCCACTCCAGCAACGCCGCGCCGCGCAGGCGAGTGAATGGGAAGGTTGTTATGCGCGCGGCGCCGGTGCGTCCTTGCAGCATTTCATGCGCGGCGGTTTCTTCGGTCTTCGCGCTGTCCGGCAGGAAGTCGATGCGGCATTTTCGCCGCAGAGCCTCGGCCATCGCCGCTTCGAAGGGGGCGTGTTCGGCGCTTTTTTCATCGATGCGAGCCACGCCGGAGACCGCGCGCATTCTTATTCCAAAGCGGCTTTTCGTCGCAATCAGGACGCTGTCGCAGCCGATGTAATCGCGAAGATCATCGGCCGCGATGCGGCACGCCTTTTCGAAGTCGAGCTCGGAACCCGCGCGCCGGAAAATTTCCAGGAGGCCGGACGTGCGTTCGAGCGCCCAGCGGATTTCCTGGGTCGCGCGCCGCTGTTCGCGGTAAAGGATGAAACCCGCGAACGCCTGGAGCAGGACGAGAAACGCCTGGAGATCGCGGGCGTTCGCCACGGTAAGTTGCGCAATGAGCCAGTAAAGATGCCGCGACTCGCGCACCACCGGCGCGGCGAGCGTATAACCCTCCTGTTCAGGCCGCGCGTGGGCGCGCGGAGCGCCGAGCCCCGCGGCGACGCCCGTGAGCGTGTTCGCTGCGACTCCGCGCGTGGTGATGACGCAACTCTCCAGCCCCGGCTCGGCGGCGACGGGCAGCAGGGCGATCGCGCGTGCGTTCAAAAGAGCGCGCAGGAATTCGAGGGCCGGCCGCAATTCGCCCGGCTGTTCGATGAGGCCCGCGAGCTGGGCATGGAGGAGTTGCGCGTCTGGAGTATCCGTAGCCCTCTAATTAGTTGCCGCCTCGGAAAAGTTCAACCCTTCCGCGCGATAAGCGCGCGCGAGCAGCGTGACGGGGTGGGCCACTTCCAGGTCATATCCCAATTCCCTCGCGCCATTCTCCAACTGGATATGGCAGCCGGGATTCGCCGCCGCCACGACGCGCGCTCCCGTCGAAAGGATGTGCTCCATCTTTCGCTTTTGCAATCGGGCGGCCATCCCGGGTTGCGTGATGTTGTAGACGCCCGCGCTGCCGCAACACCACGTCGCTTCGGGCAATTCAACCAACTCCAGGCCGGGAATCGCGCGCAGGATTTCCCGCGGCTGCCGCGTTATTCGCTGGCCGTGGCAGAGATGGCACGCCTCGTGGTAAGTGACTTTCTGTTTCACGGGCGCGCATCGCGGCGGACGCAACCCGATTTCCGCCAGCCACTCGTGCACGTCCTTCACCTTGCGCGACCACTCGGCGGCGGAAGGCCCCAAGAGGCGCTCATACGTTTTCAGATGCGAGCCGCAGCCCGCCGCGTTCGTGATGATGGCGTCCAGCTTTCCGGGATCAAACGCTTCGATCAATCGCCGCGCCAACTCGCGCGCCGTGCGGATGTCTCCATTATGCGCGTGAAGCGAGCCGCAGCACGGTTGCAGGGACGGCGTATGGACCTCGCAGCCATTCGCGAGGAGGACATCCGCGGTGTCGCGGTTGATGTCCGGGAAAACGATGTCCTGCACGCAGCCCGTGAGCATTCCGACCCGGAAACGAACGCGCGCGGGAGTTTCAACGCGCCGGATGCCCGCGCTTTTCCCTGCCGCCGGAGCCTGGAGCGCGAGGGCTCGCAGCCGCTTCGGCAAAAGCGGAGCCATGCGCCGCAGCCAAAGCATGCTTCCCGCCAGCCGAAGAAGCCGCGGGCGCGTGAACAACCCCCGCAGGAAAAACGCGCGGAGCGCCGAACGGGCCGGAGCCGCCAGTTTTCCCGATTCCTCCGCCTCGGCCCGGGCGGCTTCGAAGAGGTGAGCGTAATCCACTCCCGCCGGGCACGCCGTCTCGCACGCCAGGCAGCCGAGGCAAAAATACATCTCCTCGCCGAACGCGCGCGTCGCATCCATCCGCCCGTCGGCGATTGCGCGCATCAAGGCGATCCGCCCGCGCGGGCCGTTCTTCTCCTTTCCTGTCGCGTCGAATGTCGGGCAAGTCGGAAGGCACATTCCGCAATGGATGCATTGTTGCAGGACGGAGTAATCCATCTCGCGGAGGGGCGAACTCATGGCAGAAAGATCTTTCCGGGATTCAGGATGCCGAGCGGATCGAAAGCCGCTTTTACTTTGCGCATTATATCAACGTTCAATTCTCCCAGCGCCGCCCCGAGAAAATCCCGCTTCGCAAGCCCCACGCCGTGTTCGCCGGTTATCGTGCCGCCCAGCGCCACGGCGTGTCCGAATATTTCCTTCATCGCGATCTCGACCCGGCGCATCTCCCCGTGGTCGCGTTCATTCACGAGAAAGGTGGGATGAAGATTCCCGTCCCCCATGTGGCCGAAGACGCCGATCTTGAGGCGATGCCGCGCGGCCGTTTCCTGGATGAATCGCACCATCCTCGTCAATTCGCCGCGCGGGACCGTGGCGTCTTCCAGGATGGTTGTCGGCGCGACGCGGGCGAGCGCGGCGAAGGCCGAGCGCCGCGCGGAGGCAAGCGCGGCGGCCTTCTTCCGCCGTTTGCGCCACCGTGACGCAACGGGCGCCGTGTTCCTTCGCGAAAGCGGTCATGCGGTGCGCTTCCTCCTCCACGGCGGCGGGGTGGCCGTCCGCCTCCATCAGGAGGATTGCATCCGCATCCCGGGGCAAGCCCGCGTGGGTGTAGTCCTCGATGCAGTTGATCGTCGTCCGATCAAGAAACTCAAGGGTGCAGGGAATGATCTTCGCCGCGATGATGGCCGACACCGTATCGGCGGCCTCCTCCATCCGGTCATAAACCGCCAGCAATGTCCGGCGCGCGGCGGGCCGGGGAATCAGTTTCAACAAGACGCCGGTGATGACGCCCAGCGTCCCTTCCGAACCGATGAACAAATCCCGCAACGTGTAACCCGCGACGTCTTTCACGCATTTGCCGCCGGTATGCAGCACTTCGCCGGAGGCCAGCACGACTTCCAGTCCCATGACATAATCGCGCGTGACCCCATATTTCAGGCCGCGCA
This sequence comes from Spartobacteria bacterium, assembly GCA_021324825.1. Taxonomy (GTDB): domain Bacteria; phylum Verrucomicrobiota; class Verrucomicrobiia; order Chthoniobacterales; family Chthoniobacteraceae; genus JAJPII01. The sequence goes on from JAJPII010000023.1 coordinate 45,447, forward strand.
GGCCGCCGGAATTTTCCGCCGCGTTTCCTCCGATGGTCGAGATTTTCATCGAACCGGGATCGGGCGGATAGAACAGGCCCGCGTCCTCCGCGGCCCGCGCGATTTTCTCGGTGATGACGCCCGCCTCGGCGCGCAACGTCAGGTTCCTCGCGTCAACCTCCAGGATGCGGTTCATCTTCGTCATGCAAAGGACGATGCATCCCTCGACGGGAAGGCTTCCCCCGCTGAGCCCCGTGCCCGAACCGCGCGGCACGAGAGGCGTCCGCGCCGCCGCAGCGAACTTCACCAGCTCCACGGTTTCTTCGGTGCTCGTGGGGAAAACCACCACCGCGGGCATCTGGCGGCAGATCGCCGTCCCGTCAAAAGAGTAGGGGATGAGGTCTTCCTCCTCGCCCAGGCATTCGAGCGAAGGAAAACGGCGGCGCAGTTCGGAAAGCATCATAAACCGCTTGGCCTAGGTTCGGCAAAATGAGAGCATGGCCGCAAGCGTTTGAAAAACCAATTTCTCACGGAAGACTTCCTTCTGCACTCGGAACCGGCGCGCGTTCTTTACCACGAATACGCGGAGCCGCAGCCGATTTACGACTACCATTCGCATCTGCCGCCCGCGCAGATCGCGGAAAATCGCACGTTCGAGACTCTGAGCGATGTCTGGCTCTCGGGCGATCATTATAAATGGCGGGCGATGCGCGCGAACGGAATTCCCGAGAAATATTGCACGGGCGACGCCTCGCCGTGGGAAAAGTTTCTGGCTTACGCGCGCACCGTCCCGCGCACATTGCGCAACCCGCTCTACCACTGGACGCACCTGGAATTGAAGCGCTGCTTCGACATCGACGACCTGCTCGATGAATCGACCGCGGAATCCATCTGGAAGCGCGCGAACGCCCGGCTCGCGGAGATGCCGGTTCAGGAGATGCTGGCGAGGAACCGCGTGGCCGTCGTTTGCACCACCGATGATCCGGTCGATGCGCTCGACGCGCACAGAAAAATCAAGGCCGGAACCCGCGTTTATCCGACCTTCCGGCCCGACAAAGCGCTGCTTGTCGATCAACCCGAACAATTCAACTCCTGGATAAACAAGCTCTCCGAAGCCGGCGACATTGAATGCGACACCTTCGGCAATTTTCTCGCCGCGTTAAAGCGGCGCCACGACTTTTTCCATGAAACGGGCGGGCGGCTTTCCGACCACGGCCTCAGTTATTGCGAGGCGGAAGATTGCACGGAAGCGGAGGCGCGCCGCTGTTTCGATGACGCCCGCGCGGGCCGCGGCGCGGCGCCGGAGGCGGCTTCCAGGTTCCGCGGTTACATGATGCTCTTCTTCGGTCATCTCGACGCGGAGCGCTCCTGGACGAAGCAACTCCACCTCGGCGCGCTGCGCAACAACAGCGCGCGCCGGATGCGCGAACTCGGTCCCGACACGGGATTCGACTCGATCGGGGACTGGCCGCAGGCGGCGGCGCTCTCGCGCTATCTCGACAAGCTCGACGGCGACAATCGCCTCCCGAAAATGGTTCTCTACAACCTGAACCCCGCAGACAACTACGCCGTGGCGGCCATGGCCGCGAATTTCCAGGACGGCGTCACGCCCGGCAAGATACAATTCGGAAGCGGCTGGTGGTTTCTGGATCAAAAGGAGGGCATGGAATGGCAGATCAACGCGCTGTCGAACCTCGGTTTGCTGAGCCGCTTCGTCGGCATGCTGACCGATTCGCGCAGCTTCCTTTCCTTCCCGCGCCATGAGTATTTCCGGCGCATCCTCTGCAACCTCCTCGGGCGCGACGTGATGAACGGCGAACTGCCCAACGACATGAAACTGTTGGGGGGACTGGCGGCGGACATCTGTTTCAACAACGCCCGCCAATTCTTCGGACTCGACGCACCCGGCTTTTGAGCAACTACGATACTTCCTTGCCGTTGGAATCTCCGGCAAGCAAAAGGAACTGGCTTAACCCGGCGGTGACGTGCCTCTGGGCGGCGACCTTTCTCGTCATTTTTGTTCGCCTCGCGCTCACCTCCCAGCACAACATTTTTCAAGCTTACGAAAGAGCCGGAGTGAACTGGCTTGCCGGCGCGGACCTTTACACCACCACGCACGGACGGGGTTTTGTCTACAGCCCGCTGGTCGCCGCTTTTTTCGCCGGGCTTTCGCTGTTGCCCTCCGTGGCGGCCAACATCGTCTGGCGGCTGCTGAACGCCGCGGTTTTTCTCGGCGCCGTTTTTTCATGGCTCGGGTCGGGGATAAACCGGATCCCGAAGAAACATTGGGCCCTGGTGTTTCTCTTCCTGCAACCGCTTTCCCTCGGCAACTTTAACAACGGCCAGGCCAATCCCGTGGTGATCGGTTTGCTGATGTTCGGCATTCTCGGCGCCGGCAAAGAACGGTGGAATCTCGCCGCCTTCTGCGTGGCGGGCGCGGTGTACATGAAGATCTATCCGCTCGCGGCGGGCCTGCTTCTCGCGCTGGTTTTTCCGAGAAAATTCGCGTGGCGGCTGGCGGCGGCTTTGCTGGTCCTCGGCGCCGCGCCTTTCCTTTTCCAAAAACCTTCCTACGTGCTTGCGCAATACCACGACTGGATTCAAACCCGCCTCGCGGACGACCGCCGCCTGTATGAATCGAACATAGCTCCCCACGATCTTTGGATGGTGCTTCGCGCGCTGCGCGTCCCAATAAGCGAGAGCGCCTACGTGGCGCTGGAATTCCTTTCCGCGGGCGCCATCGCCGCCGTCTGCCTCCTTGGCCGCATGAGGAATTGGCCGCCGAACCGGCTTCTGGGCGCTTTGTTCACCCTCGCGTGCTGCTGGATGGTGCTGCTTGGTCCCGCCACGGAATCGCCAACCTATATCCTGCTGGCGCCCGCCGCGGTTTTCGCCGCCGTCCAGGCCTTTGAAGAACCCAGGCCGGTCTGGTTGCGCGCGCTGGCCGCGGCGGCGTTGTTTTTTTTCATCGAGGGATTCGCGATCAACAGCTTTGTTTTAAAGAAGGAACCGTTTGCGGTCGTTCAACCGGTGGGAGCGATCATTTTCTCGTGTTACGCCGGCCTCTGGTTCCTCACCGCTTCGTTCTGGGCGCGCCGGGACGAGGATTTTAGCATGGGATTGAAATCGGCTCGAACTTCGGCGCGAGCAGGTGATTGATGATGAATGCCAGGAGATAGGCCGCGCCGCAAAACGTAAAGAGGATCGCGTAGCCGCCGGAGACGTTGTTCAACGCCTTGAAATGGTCCAGGACGGCGCCGGTGACGTAGGGAAAAATCGCGCTGCCGATGCTGCCGGCGAGTCCGCCCATCCCCGTGACCGAAGCGATCGCGGGCTTCGGGAACATATCGGAGACCGTGGTGAACAAATTCGCCGACCACGCCTGGTGCGCCGCGCCGGCCAGGCCGATGAGGCCGACCGCCGCCCACGGCGTACCGTATTTCGCGGCCATGATTGGCATGACCAAAAGCGCGAAGACGAACATGCCGGTCTTGCGCGCGCGCGTCACGCTCCAGCCCCGGCTTGTCAGCCAGCCCGTGACCCACCCCCCGCAGATGCTCAGTACGGTGACGATGGCGTAAATTGTCATCAGGTGCGGCCAGCTCTTCTTGATGTCGAGATGGAACGCGGAGTTTTTGAAATAGTCCGGCAGCCAGATGAGGAAGAACCACCAGACGGGATCCGTGAGAAACTTGGCGGCGATGAACGACCACGCCTGGCGGCAGCGGACCAGGCTCGCCCACGGCAGCTTGGCCGCCGTTCCGGTCTCGCGGTCGCCCAGGATGTATTCCAGTTCCGCCGCGTTTACCGCCTTTGTCTTTTCCGGCGCGTCGTAAAAGAGCTTCCAGAGGCAAATCCAGAGCAGGCCCGCGGCGCCGGCCGCGATGTAACACGACTGCCATCCCCAGCGCGAAGCCATGGCGGGAATGATCCACGGCGCGACCAGCGCGCCGACATTTGTCCCGGAGTTGAAAATGCTCGTCGCCAAGGCGCGTTCGGCTTTCGGGAACCACAAGGCCACGCTCTTCACCGAACACGGGAAGCAGCCGCCTTCGCTGCCGCCCACCGCGATGCGCGCCGCGAAAAATCCGCCGATGCTACCCACCAGCGAGGTGCAGCCGGCCGAGACGCTCCAGGCGCCCACGCAGACGATGTACCCCATCTTCGTCCCGTATTTGTCGATGAGCCATCCGAAGCCGAGCATGCTGAAGCCGTAAGCGAGCAGGAATACCGAGTTGATGAGGCCGAAGGTTGTGTTCGACCATCGCAGGGACTCGACGCCGAACGCGGGCGGCATCTTGCCGAATTGCTCATCGAGCATCGGCTTGAGCAAACCGAGAATCTGCCGGTCAACGTAAAGAATGACCAGCGCGCAAAACAGGAGGCCGCAGACAACCCAGCGGTATCCGGTTTTTTGGGGCATACGCTCGTGTTCTATCACGATTCCCTTGCGAAGGAAGGTTCATGTTCTAGTTTTGGTCAATCGCATGAAAATTCCCCTCGAAGACAATTATGAAGACATCATCGGCAAGGCGCAGCGCGGGTTAAAACTGCCGGGCGAGGAATCGCCGGAGAAACTGGGCCTCGGGGCGGCTGCGTTGCGGGCCAGCGCCGCGAAGGCGTGGTATCCGAACGATCCCGGGCCAATCGCGGGGCTCGCCTGCTTCAATACGCCGTTCCACGACATGACCGTCAACAGCTACGTCGTCTTCGATCCCGAGACGAAGGAGGCGGCGGCGTTTGACACGGGGACGGATTGCGACGGGATATTAAAGATGGACGTCAAAATCGGGCGGATATTCCTCACGCACATCCACGGCGATCACGTTCTGGAACTGGATCGGCTGAAGGAGCGGACAGGAGCGAAGGCTTACGTCAGCAAACGCGAGCCGATGGAAGGCGCGGAACCCTTCGAGGACGGACGCCAGTTCCGGATCGGCGGCCTGGTGGTGGAGACGCGCCGCACCAGCGGCCACGCGCGCGGCGGCGTCACTTACGTCGTCACGGGGCTGGCGAGGCGGCTCGCCATCGACGGCGATGCGATCTTCGCAGGATCGATGGGCGGCGGCATGGCGGACTACCAGGAGGCGCTGCGCACCAACCGCGAGAGCATCCTCTCGCTGCCGGACGACACGGTCATCTGCCCGGGCCACGGCCCGCTGACGACGGTCGGCGAGGAGAAAATGCACAACCCGTTTTTCGCGCGCTGAACCGCCATGGAAAAAATTGCGTTTGTCGGAGTCGGGCGGATGGGCGCGAATATGGCGCGCCGATTGAAGGACGCGGGGTGCGCCGTCACCGCCGTTTACGATGTTCGCGCGGAAGCCGCCCGGCAATTGGCCGCGGAGCTTGGCGCGGAGGCTTGCACGGAACCCGCCCGGGTTACGGAACTGGCCGGCGTGATCATCACCGTCGTCACGGACGACGCGGCGATGAAAGCGATCTTCTCGCCGGACGCGCTGTTAAAGGAAGCGGACGGCAGGCTCTTCATCAACTGCGCCACCGTCTCGCCGCGAACGCACTTGGAAGTCGAGGCGCGGGCGCGCGAACAGGGCGCCCAAACGCTGGAAGCGTGCATGGCGTCGAGCATCACGCAGGCGCGGGAAGGCTCCCTCTACCTGATGATCGGCGGGGAGACGGCGGCTTTCGAGCGCGCCCGCCCAATCCTTGAAAAACTGGCCTCCGCCATCCGCCGCATCGGCAAAGCCGGCGAAGCGGCGAAGGTGAAGGCGTTGGTCAACATGGTCATGAACATCAATACCGCCGGCCTCGCGGAGGGATTGGGTCTTGGCGACGCGCTGGGACTCGACCTGGCGATGCTGCGGGATGTCTTTTCGCAAACGGGCGCCGGCTCCCGCGTTTTGCAGACCGACGGCGAGGATATGCAGAACCGCGACCACGCCTGTTACTTCAGCGCGGCTCACGCGGCGAAGGATTCCGGCATCGCCCTGGAGCTGGCGAAAGAAGCCGGTCTCGACCTGCCGCTGGCCGCCGCGACCCATGGGCAGTACTGCCGCATGATTGCGGAAGGCCTCGGAGAACTCGACAAATCCGGCGTGGCGGAACTCACCTTCAAAGGCCGGCGTCCGCGCTGAAAGGCGACGCGGCTGCGAAAAGGATTCAGTGGCAAGGCGCGCCGGTTGCGGTTAAGAGTTTCCCCGAAATGGCAGAAGAAGTTTCCCGCAAGACCCCGGAGCAGCGGGCCGGAATGTCCGATCTCGAAAGGTTGCGGCATTCCTGCGCGCACGTGCTGGCGACCGCCATCCTGAAGCTGTGGCCGGAGGCGCAGTTCGCCGCGGGGCCGCCGGTCGAGGCCGGCTTTTATTACGACTTGGAATTGGGCCGCCGCATTTCGCCCGAGGACTTCGAGCAGATCGAGGCCGAGATGAAGAAGACCGTAAAGGAGAACCAGACGTTCGAGCGGGTGCCCGTGAGCCGCGACGAGGCGTTGAAGCTGGCGGAAGAGGGGCGGTTGGCGGCTCTGGGGCCGCGCGGCGAGCCGAGCAAGTTCAAGCTCGACATCCTGCGGGGCATACCGGAGGGCGAAGAGATAACGCTCTACCGGAACGGCGACTTCCTCGACCTCTGCGCCGGGCCGCACGTGATGCGCACGGGGAACATCGGCGCGTTCAAGCTGACGAGCGTCGCGAGCGCCTATTATAAAGGGGATGAACGCAACCCGCAGTTGCAGCGGGTTTACGGCACGGCTTTCAAGACGCGCGCGGAACTGGACGCGCACTTCGCGATGCTGGAGGAGGCGAAGAAGCGCGACCACCGGAAGCTTGGCAAGGAACTGGAGCTTTTCTTTTTCGACGCGGAAGACGTGGGGCCGGGGCTGCCGTTGTGGCTGCCGAACGGAACCGTCCTCATCGAGGAACTGGAAAAGCTCGCCAAAGAGACCGAGTTCCGCGGCGGCTACCAGCGCGTGCGCACGCCGCATCTCGCGCGCGAGAGCCTTTATATAACGAGCGGGCATCTTCCCTATTACAAAGAGTCGATGTTTCCGCCCATGGAGTTCTCCGAGGACGCCGCGGGCGATCCCGTCAAATATTACCTGAAAGCGATGAACTGCCCGCACCACCACAAGCTCTTCGGCGCCGTGCCACGGAGCTATCGCGACCTGCCGTTGCGCCTGGCGGAATACGGGACCTGCTACCGCTACGAGCAGAGCGGCGAACTCTTCGGCCTGATGCGCGTCCGCTCCATGCAGATGAACGACGCCCACATCTACTGCACCCGGGAACAATTTGAGGCCGAGTTCAACGCCGTGAACGAACTCTACCTGAAATATTTCAAGATTTTCGGCCTCGACAAATACCTGATGCGCTTCTCCACGCACGACCCCGCCCGGCTCGGCGAAAAATTCGTCGATGAACCGGAACTCTGGCGCGAGACGGAGGAGATGGTCCGCAACGTCCTGGTCAAATCCGGCATTGCGTTCGTCGAGATACCGAACGAGGCGGCCTTTTACGGCCCGAATATCGACGTGCAGGTCTGGAGCGCCATCGGGCGGGAATTCACCATCGCCACGAACCAGGTCGATTTCTCCGTGCCGAAGCGTTTCGGGTTGAAATACAAGACGAGCGACGGCGGGTTCGACACGCCGCTCTGCATCCACCGCGCGCCGCTCGGCACGCACGAGCGATTCATCGGCTTCCTCATCGAGCATTTTGCCGGCGCCTTCCCCGTATGGCTGGCGCCGGAGCAGGTGCGCGTCCTCCCCATATCGGAGAAACACGCCGCCTACGCCCGCCAGGTCACCGCTGCGCTCCGAAAAGAGGAAATACGCGCGACTTGCGACGAAAGCCCGGACAAAATCGGAGCCAAGATTCGCCTTGCCCAAATCGAGAAGGTTTCTTATATGTTGGTGCTGGGTGCGCGGGAAGAAGCCGCGGACCTCGTCGCCGTACGCAGTCGCAAGCTCGGCGATGAAGGAGCCTTGAGCGCAGGGGAATTTCTCGCGCGTCTCAAGAGGGAAATTGCGAACCGAGAGTTATAGCCGAAGCGCCTTTTGCCCGCTCCGCGAGGACGCTTTTTAGGAGACAGAAACTTATTCAACAACAAATTCGGGTCAACGGCCGCATTCGCGCTCGCGAAGTGCGGGTCATCCTCGCGGCCTCCAATCAACAACTCGGCGTCATGAAGCTGCCGGACGCCTTGCGCAAGGCCCAGGGCTTGGGACTTGATCTCGTGGAAGTCGCCCCCAACGCGAATCCCCCCGTCTGCCGGATCGTCGACTTCGGTAAATTCCGCTACGAACTCTCGAAGCAGGAGAAGGACAAGAAGAACTCCTCCAGCAAGCTCAAGGAGATCAAGTTCCGGGTAAACATCGACGAACACGACTACACGACCAAACTGCGCCGCGCGGAGGAATTCCTCGACAAGGGGAACAAGGTGAAGGTGCAGCTCCAGTTCCGCGGGCGCGAAATGGCGCACCAGGAATTGGGCGACCAGCTCATGCAAAGGGTAAAGGGCGACCTCGTCACGATGGCGCAGGTCGAGATGGAACCCAAACACATGGGCAAGAGCATCAACATGACCCTCTCGCCCCTCCCCGCGACCAAGCGCAAGCGGCGTTTCCTGGGCGATTCGGAAGAGTTGGGCGACGAGCCGGAGGAAGACGAGGACGAGGACGGAGACGAGGAATAGAGCGGCTTCGTGAAGACCAGGCTGTTTCTATTCGACATCGACGGGACTCTCATCGCATCCGGCGGGGCGGGGGAGAAAGCGCTGACCCTCGCCATCAAGGAACGCTTCGGCGCGAACGACTCGCTGGAAGGCATCGAGATCGCCGGCAGGACCGACACCGGCATCGCCCGCCGCATATTTGAGAGATATGGCGTCGAGCCGAACACGGAGAATCTCACCGGCTTCCTCGACTGCTATCTTCGCCACCTGGAAACGCGGCTGCCCGCCACAAAAGGCGGCGTTCTGCCGGGCATCCTGCAACTGCTCGAAGAGCTAAAAAAGCGGCCCGCCGTCGCGGTCGCCTTGCTGACGGGAAACATCCGGGCCGGGGCGAAGCTGAAGCTGACCCACTACGGCGTATGGCATTTCTTTGAGTTTGGCGCCTTCGCCGACGACCACCACGACCGGAACCGTCTCGGGAAATTCGCCCAGGACCGCGCCCGGGAAACGCATGGCGCGCCGTTCGCGCCGGATCAGATTTTTGTTCTCGGCGATACGCCGCATGACATCGACTGCGGAAAAGCCTTCGGCGCCAAAACGGTCGCCATCGCCACGGGCCGGTATTCCGTCGAGGAACTGCGCGCGCACCGCCCGGACTTTCTGTTTCAGGACCTGTCGAACGTCGCGGACGTCCTCTCGACGCTGGGTTTATGATTCAGGCAACGATGGTCTTGTTGTCCGAAAGCTTGATGACACGGCCTTCGGGGTCGCGGAAATTCGTGTAGGGCCCCACGTGCGTCACGATGATCCCGCGCTTGCGGAGCTCCTCCAGGACCGGCTGCCGGTTCGTGGTGGCGACGTAAAGGTGCATGTAGGTGACCATCTCCCCGAACTCGCATTTGCGCAGGCACATCGGGACGCCGCCAAGCTCGATCTCGCAATAACGGTCGGCGCGTTCGCTCACGATTTTCGCGTCCAGTATGGTGGTGTAGAACTCGCGGATCTCCCGCCACCGCTGGGTGAAAATCGTCATGGAATAACAGGTGGTTTCCGGCGAAGCGCCGGTCGTTTCAACGTCTTTGGAAATCTCTTTTGCAATCATGGGAATTTCTTTAGCAGGTTCCATGCGCTAATAATGGGTTTTATAGAAATTATTGATATTTTCTCTCAGACCGCGGAATTTCTCCCGCGCGATTTCTGTGGTATATTAACAGTTCTTATTCATGGAAAATCCGCCAAACCTTGTTCCCAAAAGGGTGTTGCTCGTGGATGACAGTTCCGGCGCCCTCATGGCCATGGCGCTGCTGCTGAAACGCCTGGACATCGAGATCGAAACGGCGGGCGACGGCGAGCAGGCCGTTCAACTGCTCAACGAAAAGAGCTTCGACCTCCTCCTTTCGGACGTCGACATGCCGAACATGGGCGGCTTCGAATTGCTGGAGTGGGCGAGCGCCAACAGGCCCGCGATGCCCGTGGTCCTGATGTCCGGCTCCGCGTCCGGCGAGACCGGCCAGACGGCGCGGCGCGCCCTCGCAAAGGGCGCCAGGGGAATTCTTTCGAAACCTTTCCTGTCGGGCGAACTGGAGCGTTCGGTCGCGAATTTTCTGCGGTAGTGCTCCTCTTTCGCGTTCCTCCGCAGGCGCATGGCCGCCGGCTGGATCATTATCTCTCCGGGGAAATGGCCGCGGTCTCGCGCTCGCGCATCCAGAGTCTCATCCGCTCCGGCCACGTTCTCGTAAACGATGAACCGGCGCGTCCCAGCCACAAGATGAAGACGGACGACATCGTCCATTTTCATGAACCGCCCGCCGAGCCGGTGGAAACCGCCGCCGAGGACATTTCGCTGGACATCCTTTTCGAGGACGAGTTTCTCCTCGTCCTCAACAAACCGCCGGGAATGGTCGTCCATCCGGCGGCGGGAAGCCGGAGCGGCACGCTCGTCAACGCGCTGCTCCACCATTGCCCCGGCCTTTCGGGCATCGGCGGCAAACAGCGTCCAGGCATCGTCCACCGGCTCGACAAGGAGACCAGCGGCTGCCTCGTCGTCGCCAAGAACGACCGGGCGCACGAGGCGCTTGCGCGGCAATTCGCGGAGCGCGGCGTGTTGAAAATCTATCTCGCTCTCGTGAAGGGCCGTCCTTCCAGGAGAAGCGGCGTGGTGGAAGCCGCGATAGGCCGGCATCCCGTGGATCGCAAGAAAATGGCGGTCGTCGACCCCGCCCGGGGCCGCGCGGCGAAGACCTCCTACGCGGTTCTGCGGGAACTGGGCGCCGCTTCGCTGGTGGAATGCACGCTGCACACGGGGCGCACGCACCAGATACGCGTGCATATGAAACACCTCGGCCATCCCGTGCTGGGCGACAAGGTCTACGGCGCGGCGGGCGGCTGCAAACGGCAAATGCTCCACGCCTGGAAACTCGGCTTTTTTCATCCGGCCCGCGCGGAATGGATGCAATTTGAGTCGCCAATCCCCGGCGATTTCATCGAAGCTGGAGTCAGTCTGGCATGAATGAATTCGAGAGCGCCGTAAACATCGTCCACGATTCGCTCCGGCGCATGCGGGAGGAAGGAGCCGCGCTCCGGGCTTCGGCCTCTTCGCTCCGGGCGCTCTCCGCCGCCGCCCCGGCCCCGCGGCCGCCGCGGGACAAAGCCGCGCGGATCGCGGCGCTACGGGAACGCGCGCTGGTCTGCCAGAAATGCCCGCACCTTGCGCGGACGCGGAGAACCGTGGTCTTCGGAGTCGGAAACATCGACGCCGAACTGATGTTCGCGGGCGAAGCTCCCGGAGTGGATGAAGACGCCGCGGGCGAGCCTTTCGTGGGGAGGGCGGGCCAGCTCCTGACGAAGATCATCGAAACGATGGGCTACTCGCGCGGGGACGTTTATATCGCGAACGTCCTGAAATGCCGGCCCGACACTCCGCCCGGCTCGCCCGGAAACCGCAGGCCGACGCCGGAAGAGATGGCCACGTGCCTCCCGTATCTCGTCGAGCAGATCGAGTCGATCCAGCCGAAAGTGCTGGTGGCCCTCGGCGGCGTGGCGATGGAAGGCCTCCTTGGAGACGTGCGCCCCATGCGGGAACTACGGGGAAGGTGGCATGCCTTCCGAGGGATTCCGGTCATGGCGACGTATCATCCCTCCTATCTGTTAAGGAACCAGTCGCCCGGCGAAAAGCGCAAGGTCTGGGAAGACATGCTGGAAGTCCTGCGGAAATTGGGCAGGCCGATCTCCGCAAAGCAACAGGGCTATTTTTTGCCGAAGTGACCGGCCGCCACCTCGAAGGCGATGTATTGGTAGGCTATCTGTTTGCGGATCATCGCAATGAACCGGAGCGTCCTCGCATCCGGTTCATCGGCGCATTTCAACCGCAGGCGGATCCCTTTGCCCGCCGCCTGGGGGTAATTCTCCAGCATCTCGCCGTCCAGCGCGAAGGAAAGGTACGCGTTCACCTTTTCCTGGAGTTGAAAAAGCCGCTCATCGGAGCCGTCCCAAGGGCGTTCCTCGGTCATGACGAGCACGACATCCCCGGTGGCGGCGTCAAAGGCGACGACGTCGATGACGTAGGCAAGCTCCAAAGGCATCCGGAATTAAACAGTATTGACATGGCGCGGGCAAGGGGAGGAAATTTGCCCGGATGAAAATCGCAATCGGTTCCGACCACGCCGGGTATAAGTATAAAGAACAGATCAAGCTTTACCTGTCCGGCCTGGGCCACGAAGTGCTCGACTTCGGCACGGACAGCGAGGCGGCCGTGGACTACCCGCTTTTTATCCGGCCCGCGGCGGAAGCCGTCGCGAGCGGCAAGGCGGATCGCGGCATCGTCCTGGGCGGCTCGGGCAACGGCGAAGCGATAACGGCCAACAAAGTGCGCGGCATTCGGTGCGCGCTCTGCTGGAGCCACGACACCGCGCGCTGGGGCAGGCTGCACAACGACTGCAACGTCCTCGCGCTGGGCGAACGCACCGTGGACCTGCCGCTCGCCTTGGAAATCGTCAGGATATGGCTCGACACCCAATTCGAAGGGGGCAGGCATGTTCGCCGCATAGCGCTGATCGAGCAAGAGCAATGAAGGCCGTCCGGGTCGAAAAATTTGGCGATCCGGAAGTGCTGCAACTCGCGGAAATTCCCGCGCCGAAGCCCGGCCCCGGCCAATGCCTCGTCCGCGTCCGCGCCTGCGGCGTCAATCCCGTCGACGCTTATATGCGGGGCGGTAGATATCCCGTTCTTCCGCCCCTTCCGTACACGCCCGGCCAGGACGGCGCCGGCGTGATCGAGGAATCCCGGAGCGAAAAATTTCGCATCGGGGACCGGGTTTATTTCGCGGGTTCGGTCAGCGGCGGCTACGCGGAATGGTCGCTCTGCGAAGCCGCGCGCGTCTTCCCGCTCCCGGCCAACGTCGGTTTCAAGGAAGGCGCGGCGGTCGGCGTCCCCTTTGCGACGGCGTATCGCGCGCTGTTCCATCGGGCGCGGGCCCTGCCGGGCGAGACCGTCCTCATCCATGGAGCGACGGGCGGCGTCGGCAGCGCCGCGGTGCAACTGGCGCGCGCGGCGGGCATGAGGGTTCTCGGCACCGGAAGCACGGAAGAGGGGAGAAAGCTCGCGATCGAGGACGGCGCGCACGCCGTGTTCGATCATTCGGACAATGCGTACGCGGGCAAAATATTGGAAGCGACGGGCGGGCGCGGCCTGGACGTGATCCTGGAACTTTTGGCAAACGTGAACCTCGGGCGCGACCTGACGCTGCTTGCGAAACACGGCCGCGTCTCGGTGGTCGGCAGCCGCGGCCGCGTGGAGATCGACCCGCGAGACATGATGGGCCGCGACGCAGCCGTTACGGGCATGAGCCTCTTCAACGCCACGGATGACGACCTGGTTGAAATCCATTCCGCGCTGAGAGCGGGTTTGGAGAACAAGAGCCTGCGTCCCCGCATCGCCAGGGAATTTCCGCTGGCGGAAGCGGCAAACGCCCACGCCGCCGTGATGGAATCAGGCGCGCTTGGGAAAATAATCCTTCTTCCGTAAAGCGTTTCGTGCGCATTTGCCCGCTCCTGGTTGTAGAGGCGGCTGTGCCAGCCGCCTGGAGCGGAATGCAACGCCAGTTTCCCGGTCTTTGGGCAACGATAACGCCGCAGCCCAGGAGGCGCGATCACGCGTCGAAGATTTTCTTCAGGATCGCGTCCAGGTTTTCGATGTTGACCGGCTTGATGAGGTGCGCGGCGAATCCCGCGTTCTTTGATCGCGCCACGTCCTCCTCCGTGCCGAAGCCGCTCAAGGCTACGCCTCGCAAGTCGGAGTAATGGCGGATTTTCTCCATCAGTTCGAATCCGGTGCCGTCGGGCAGCCCGAGGTCGCTTATCATGAGGTCGAGCTTGTCCTCCAACGCCAGCGCGAGAGCGGCCTGGACGCCGTGCGCGATCCGCACCGTGTAGCCGCGACGTTCCAGGAGGAGCTTCATCCCCATGCAAGTATCCTCGTGGTCGTCGACGACCAGGATTTTGCGCCGGGCGTTCTGACCGTCGTCGTCCGCCGGCTGCGCGCGAATGGGCGGGGGGTATTGCTCGGGAACGGGTTCGACGGCGGCCAGTTCGACGGTGAAGACGGCGCCCTTGCCGTGGCCGTCGCTGCGGGCGGTGAGCGCGCCGCCGTGGGCGTCAACCATCGCTTTGGAGATAGCCAGGCCCAGCCCGAGACCGCCGAAGCGCCGCGTGATGGACCGCTCGACCTGCTCGAAGGCCCGGAATATTTTGTCGATTCCCTCGGGGTCTATGCCGATGCCCGTGTCGGCAACCTCGACGACCAGGTTCCCGTTCGCATTGCGCGAGGCGATGGTTATGCGGCCCGCCGGGGTGAACTTCACGGCGTTCTTGATAAGGTTCCAGAAGACCTGCTGCAACCGGGCGGGATCGGCGTTGATGTGATGTTCGAGGGCGTTGAGATCGAGGACGACGTCGAGCTTTTTGACGCTGATGTCCTTCTGGCAGATTTCCAGCGAGCGCTTGATGGTCTCGTGGGCGTCGATGACGCTCGGGTTCAACTCGAGCTTGTTGTGGACGATGCGCGTAACGTCCAGCAGATCGTCGATGAGGTGCGCTTCCAGCTCGACGTTGCGCCGGATGACCTCGACGGCGTGTTTGACTTCCGGGGAGCCGTCGATCCGCTGTTCCAGTTCGGCGACCATCATGATGACGGGCGAGAGCGGGTTGCGCAGTTCGTGCGAGAGAAGCGCCAGGAATTGGTCCTTCGCCGCGTTGGCTCCGATCAACTCGCGCCGCAAGGTCACTTCCGCCGTGTTGTCGGCGACCAGGAAAAGGATGCCTTGTATCTTCTGGTAGGCGTCCTGGAGCCGCAGGAGATTCACGGTGACGAAATGCGTCTCGCCCGCGGCGGAGACCGCTTCCAGTTCGCGCGCCTGGACAGGGATGCCGGAGGCTTTGACTTGCGCGAACATCCCGTCGATCTCCAGCCGCACATCGGAGAGGCTCAGCGCGCCCGCGTCGACATCCGCGGGCAGGCCGCCGAATTTCTTCATCATCGCGAGCCAGCTCTGATTATGCTGGACGATCTTTCTCGTTGCGGGACTGATCAGCGCGATGCCGATGGGCATGTTCGCGAGGATTTTCTCGTTAAAGAGCGTCGCCTGGGAGATGCGGTCGTCCGCGAGGAGCTGGTTTTTATAGAGACGGCTAACCAGGAACGCGGTGAGCGTCGTTCCAACGATGAGCCAGCCCGCGAGCACCGAGGTTTTGCCGACGAGATCGTGGATCGGACGATAGGCGACCTCGAGCGGCTGTTCCAGGCTGGCGATCCAGTGCGTGCCTTCCACCGGGTTGGCGGAAAAGAGGTTATCTCCAAACTGGAAATGCCCGGCGCCGGTCGAGCGCATTTTTTCCAGCAGCCCGGGGTCGAGCTTGGCTTTCATGTCCGTGTTCGGGCCGAAGTTTATGTCGAACAGCGGGAAGCCGTTCTGGTCGATGATTTGCGCCTCGGATTTCTCCCCGAAGTCGAACGCGGAGATTCTTCTGCCGATCCGCTCGACGAGGAGCGTCGCGCTCATGTAGCCGAGGACCTCGCCCGTCTTCGCGCGCACCGCCGCTATGACGAACGTGCAGAGCCTGTTGTCGATCATCCTCGCGTGGATGGGGGAGACGAAAGCGCCGGGCAGTTTTTTCGCCTGCTCCCGCCAGCGTTCCGGTATGCATTCCTGGCCGATGCCCTGGAGATCGAGCGGCACCGCGGCGATGACCTTCCCCGCAGCGTCCGTGACGAACATCCCGTCCAGGCGGGGATGCGAATAATAGGACTCGGCCATCCAATCCTGCACCGCCGAGTCGCCGTAAGGGCGTCGGACCATGCGTTCCGTCAGCGGCAGGTTTTGGTAGTATTCGACGACTTCCGAACTGCGAACCAGGTCGTAACTGACGAGTTGCGAGAGCGTCTGCACCAGGGTGCGGCGGTCGATGACGATCTTGGACTCCAGCGTGCGGGTCAGGATGGAATAGGAGACCACCGCCATGAGGATGGACGGAGTGCAACCGGCGAAGAGGATCGCCAGGGCGATGTCCAGCGGCTTGAAACGCCGGTTGGCGAAGGGGTTCAGTTTCAAACGGTTTATTTTGAAGTGAGCCGGGACTGCCATATCCAGCTCCAGGGGATCGCCCCGAAGCTCAGCACCCAATCGTTGAATTGCTTCAATGTCCAGCCTTCCCCGCCAAGCCTGGCCCAGAGTTTTTCCAACTCCAGCCGCCCGAGCAGGTAGCTCATCGGCACGGACGGGGCGCTGGTGTACCAGTTGATCTCCGCCTTCGCCCGCCGGGCGGTGAAGCCGACTCCCTCCATCAGCCTCCGGGAGGCTGCGGCGAACGTCAGTTCCCCGGAATGCAGCCCGCAGTCGATCACGATGCGATGCGCCCGCCAGAGGGCGTCCATCAACTGCATCAACCGGGCTTCCGGCGCCCGGTAGACGCCGTATTCGACGCACATCTTCTCGCACCAGAGCGTCCAGCCTTCATAAAAAATGCCGTGGGCGAAGAGCCGCCGCAGCTTGCTCGGGTTCCGGTTCTGGATGACGAACTGAACATGGTGGCCGGGATACCCCTCATGCGCGCATGTCAGTTCCAGGCCGAAGTGCTGCCGGGTCTCCGTCCGGTTTTCGGGTTCGTTGACCCAGAAAATCCCCTCCTGCTTCTTCTCATAGGGACCTGGTTGCGTATAGGCGGCCGTGGGCATGAGGTGTTTCAAAAAATCGGGCACCGGCAGCACGTCGAGGCGCTCGCGCTCCGGCAGGGTCAGCAGCCCCGCCGCGCGAAAGCGTTCCCGGACTTCGGCGGTCGTCCTCCGGTATTCGGACAGAAGGGAATCGCCGGATGGCTGCCAGGCTCGCGCCGCTTCTTCAATGATCTCCCGCGCCGGCTTCCGCCCGAACCGGGCGGCCTCGCGTTTCACCTCCGCGCCGAGCCGCTCGATGAGCTTCAGCCCGACGGCCCGCGCTTCCGGCAGGGAAAGGGGGAGGCCGAGGCGCTCCCGGATGAGAAATTCGAATCCTTCCACGCCGATGGCGAACCCGCCGCCCGCCGGTTTGCGAACGATCTCCCGGGCGAAGGAGTCGAAAGCGGCCCGCGCCCGGCGAAACAACGCCGATGTTTTTTCCGGTGACTCCGCCAGCGGAAGGAGTTTTCCCTCCAGTTCCTGAAGAAACGGCACGACTCCCTCGCACGATTTCACCGCAAGGCGCGTCCAGAGGCCAACAGGCGATTTGAGACACGCCGCGCCTTCCGCGAGGAAGCCGGGCAGCTTTGCCAGGCGGCTTTCGATGGCGGGGCGAATCCTGCCAAGGTTCGAGGAGTTCTTTACCGCGAGGCTGAAGAGGGCCTGGATCGCCGCGTCCGCATGGACTTGGGGATTGTTCCGCCACCGTTCCAGGATGCCGTTCTGGTAAAGCTCCGTCCGCAGCATCGACAGGAATCCGCGCCTGTCGAGCCAGTCATCCCCTGTAAATGCATTGTCCGCAATGGCTTCCACGGATTCGAGCGTCGTTCGCAGGAGCCGGACGTGGCCCCGGTGAACCTCGGCGGTATTCGAACCGAGCTCCGCGTCATAAACGTGCAAACCGAGTTCGCCGGCGGCCTGCGGGAAGAGCCGATAGGTCTCTTCCAGGAACCGTTCCGCGACGGAACGGAACGTTTTTATTTCCCCGTTCGCCGCCGCGGGAGGTTTTCGACTGGAAGATTTCATCTTGACGGGCGTTTTCAATTGGGCATGATTCCGCCCAAATCAGGCGAAGAGCGCCAAAGAAATAATATTAGTATGCATGGAAGCGCAGGACATATTGTTTGGGGAACTTGTTATTTGATCGTCCTCATCGGGCTGTCTCTTTACGGCCTTCATCGCTACGCGATCGTCTACCTCTTCCTCAAGTACCGCAAAAATCTTCCGGTCGCCCGGGGCGTCTTCACGACCCTGCCAAAGGTCACCGTCCAGCTCCCTATATATAATGAGTATTACGTCGTCGAGCGCCTCCTGAAGGCGGTGGCCGCGCTCAACTATCCCCGGGAACTTCTTCAGATTCAAGTTCTGGATGACTCGACCGACGACACCCGGGACATCTCCGCCGCCCGCGTCCTGGAGTTGCGGGAGGAAGGGTTCCAGGCGGAACTGATTCACCGCGTCAACAGAGAGGGCTTCAAGGCCGGAGCCCTGGAGACCGGTCTGAATTCCTGCGAGGGCGAGTTCATCCTCATCCTCGACGCCGACTTCGTGCCTCATCCCGATATCCTGAAGAACACGATCCACCATTTCACCGACCCCGAAGTCGGGATGCTCCAGACCCGCTGGGGCCACCTGAACAGGACCTACTCCCTCTTCACGCGGGTTCAGGCCATGTTCCTGGACGGCCATCTCCTCCTGGAACAGACCGCGCGCAGCCGCAGCGGGCGTTTCTTCAACTTCAACGGCACCGCCGGTCTCTGGCGCCGCGCCTGCATCGAGGCCTCCGGCGGATGGCAGCACGACACCCTGACCGAAGACCTCGACCTCAGCTACCGGGCGCAAATGAAGGGTTGGAAATTTATCTTCCTGGCCGATCTCGTAACCCCCGCCGAGCTGCCCGTTGACATGAACGGCTTCAAATGCCAGCAGCACCGCTGGACCAAGGGCTCCATCCAGACCTGCAAGAAGCTCCTTCCACGCATCTGGCAGAGCAAACTGCCCCTCAGGATCAAGGTCGAGGCGACCGCGCATCTCACCTCGAATTTCGCCTACCTGCTCCTCGCCTTCCTCTGCATGCTCCTCCAGCCCGCCGCCGGCGGCCTTGGCCATGGGATATGGCGTTCCATCCTCATCGACATACCGATCTTCACCGCCGCCTCCCTCTCCGCAGGCGTGTTCTATACCTGCGCACAGCGGGAGCTTTATCCCAAAACATGGATGAAGGAAGTCCTCCTCATGCCCTTCCTGGTGGCCCTGGGCATCGGCCTGTCCCTGAATAACGCCAAAGCCGTCCTCGAAGCGCTCTTCAATCATTCCTCGGACTTCAAGCGCACGCCGAAATACGGGATAGAAGGCAAGTCCGCCCAATCCTGGCGTTCCTCGCGGTATTTGCCCCTGGCGTCCTTCCTGCCCTTTGCCGAATTATTTTTCGCCCTCTACTTTACTTATTTTCTGATTCATTCGGTGGTTCACCGGCAATATTTCTCACTGCCATTCCTCCTGTTATTCCAGGTGGGTTTTTCCTATGTCGCCGTCGCATCGATGGCGCAATGGCTCCCCGCCGCATTCTCCTTCTCCGAGAATTCCCCCGCCGAAGAAGCCGCGGTAGCCTGATATTCCTCGGGCAAAGTTCGAGAGATGCCTTCGGTGGCATGGAAGGTGCTAAAAATATTCTCATCATGAGAAAATCCCCCCTTTCCCTGGTGCTCACCCTCCTTGCAACCGCCCTCCCGGCGTTCGCTCAAGCCGACCGCGCCCATGAAGTTGTCATCAGCGTGCCGGACCAAAAGATGGTCGTGTTTGAAAACGGCGCCGAAATGGCGCGCTTCAGCGTGTCGACCTCCCGCTACGGCGTGGGCGACAGCACGGGCAGCTACGCCACTCCGCTCGGTTCACTGGAAGTCGCCGAGAAGATCGGCGGCAACTCCCCTTTGGGAACGGTCTTTAAAGGTCGCCGGCCAACAGGTGAAATTCTGGCGCCGAACGCCCCGGGCCGCGATCCCATCGTCACGCGTATCCTCTGGCTCAGGGGGTTGGACGCGGGCAACCGGAACGCCTACCAGCGAGCCATTTACATCCACGGCACGCCCGTGGAGCGGCTCATAGGCCGGCCCGCCAGCTACGGCTGCGTCCGTATGCGCTCCTGCGATGTCGCCCGGCTTTACAACATGATCGGCGTGGGCGCGAAGATCAATATCTGCACCGCGTCCGTCCGCATGGCGAAGGCCGTCTACGAGGCGGGCCGCCGCCACGTCACCTATCTCGCCAGCCTGTAAGCCTCAAAAGAAAATCCGGGGTCGCCCCGTCGAATTTGCTTGGCTCTCCCCCTCTAATGGGGTTATATTCCGCACTGTGCCGCTATAGGATGTGGTTATTCCCATCCATTCACAGTTTATTCACCGTTCGGAACCCGGAGAGCCAAGCGAATGACAACGACCCTTTCAGAAGACCGTCAGCTCCTCGATGTTAAGCCGGGGCTGGAATTTGAGCGCGTTTTCAGCGATGCGCATGCCGCGCCCCTCGACCAGGTCGTATGGGAACGGAGGACGGCCGAGATAGCCGATGACGGAGGGAAGATCATCTTCAAGCAGGAGGACGTCGAAGTCCCGCAAACATGGTCGGCGCTCGCCACCAAGATCGCGGTATCCAAATATTTCTATGGAGACATCGCCAACGGGACGGACCCGCGCCGCGGAGGGCGCGAATCATCCGTGCGACAACTCGTCCACAGGGTCACACAGACCATCGCGGATTGGGGGATGAAGGACGGTTACTTCGCGGGCGCGGGGGACGCGGAGCGTTTTTACGACGAGTTGACCTGGCTCTGCGTCAACCAGTATGGCGCGTTCAACAGCCCCGTCTGGTTCAACGTCGGCCTTTACCAGCAATACGGCGTCGGGGTGGGGAGGGGACTCGGAAACTATTTTTACAACCGGGAGACCGGACGGGCGGAACGGGCCGCGAGCCAATATGAATACCCGCAGGCGAGCGCGTGCTTCATCCAGTCGGTCGATGACACCATGGAGGACATCATGCGTCTGGCGACGAGCGAAGCCATGCTCTTCAAATATGGCAGCGGCACGGGGAGCGACCTTTCCACCCTGCGCAGCACCCGGGAGAAGCTGAGCGGCGGCGGCCAGCCGAGCGGCCCCCTCTCGTTCCTCAAGGTTTACGACCAGGTGGCCAACGTGGTTAAAAGCGGCGGCAAGACCCGGCGCGCCGCCAAGATGAACACCTTGAAGGACTGGCACCCCGACATCGAGGAATTCATCGACGCCAAGCAGCGCGAGGAGAGGAAGGCGTGGGCGTTGATCGAGCAGGGATACGACGGCAGCTACAACGGCGACGCCTACGGCTCGATCATGTATCAGAATGAAAACCTGAGCGTCCGCGTCAGCGACGAATTCATGCGCGCCGCGGTCGAGGGCAGGGAATGGTGGACGAAGCGCGTCACCGACGGGCGGCCTTGCGAGAAGAAGGACGCCCGCGCGCTGCTGGGCAAGATCGCGGCGGGCACGCACGTCTGCGGCGATCCCGGGATGCAATTCGACACGACCATTCACCGCTGGCACACCTGCAAGGGAACCGGTCGGCAGAATTCGACCAACCCGTGCTCGGAATATCTTTTCCTGGACGACACCGCGTGCAACCTGGCGTCGCTGAACCTCCTGAAATTCAAGAAGGCCGACGGCGCGTTCGATGTCGAGCGCTTCAAGGCCGCCGTCCGCATCTTCATCACCGCGCAGGAAATCCTGGTCGATAACGCGAGCTACCCAACCCGTGAGATCGCCCAAAACAGCCACGTCTTCCGCACCCTTGGGCTCGGGTATGCGAACCTCGGCGCGCTCATCATGAGCTACGGCCTCGGGTACGATTCCGCCGAAGGCCGCGCGCTGGCCGGCGCCATCACCTCCATCATGACGGGCCACGCCTACGAGCAAAGCGCCCGCATGGCGGAGGTCCAGGGTCCGTTCCCCGGCTACCGCGACGCGCGGGTCGGGGCAAAGCCGCCCGCGGCGAAGGATAACGTCGCCTCCATGCTCGACGTCATCGGGATGCACCGCGCCGCTGTCGGGGATATCCAGGCCTCCGACCGCTTCGGCTCATTGCGCGAGGAAGCCGCCAGGACCTGGGACAACGCCATCGCGCTTGGCCGGGACTCGGGCTTTCGCAACGCCCAGGTCACGGTGCTCGCGCCCACCGGCACCATCGGGTTCCTCATGGATTGCGACACCACGGGCATCGAGCCGGACATCGCGCTGGTGAAGTACAAACTGCTAGCCGGCGGCGGCATGCTCAAGATCATCAACCAGACCGTCGCGCCCGCGCTGCGGAATCTCGGTTACCGGGCGGAGGAGATCGCGAAAATCATCGCCCACATCGACGAACACGACACCATCGAGGACGTGGAGGACGCGCGGTCGGGCTTGAAGCCCGAGCATCTCGCCATCTTCGACTGCGCGTTCAAACCCCACAAAGGGGCGCGCAGCCTGCATTACATGGGGCATCTGAAAATGATGGCCGCGGCCCAGCCGTTCCTGAGCGGCGCCATCTCCAAGACCGTCAACCTGCCGGAGAGCGCGACGGTCGAGGAAATCACGCAGACCTACATCGAAGGGTGGCGGCTTGGCCTCAAGGCCATCGCCATCTACCGCGACGGCTCCAAGCGCTCCGCGCCGCTCAACGTCAAAAAGACGAAGGACATGGGGGAAGTCGAGGTTGCCGTTTCGGATAAGGCCGAACTGGAAGCCCGCGTCGTCGAACTGGAGAAGGAATTGAACGCCCTGCGCGCGAGGGTGGATCAACCCGTGCGGCATCGCATGCCCGCCACGCGCGTTTCGCTCACGCATAAATTCGACATCGCGGGCCACGAGGGTTACGTCACCGTCGGCCTTTACGAGAACGGCGAGCCGGGAGAACTCTTCATCCAGATGGCGAAGGAGGGGAGCACCATCGGCGGATTGATGGACACGGTCGCCACCCTCACTTCCATCGCGCTGCAGTACGGCGTCCCGCTCGAAAGCATGGTGAAAAAATTCGCCTACCAGCGTTTCGAGCCGAGCGGATTCACGAAAAATCCCGACATCCGCAACGCCACCAGCATCACCGACTACGTCTTCCGCTGGCTCGGCTGCCAATTCATCACCGGCTACAAAGAAGCGACCTCGCCCCAGCGCAGCCAGTCGGAATTTCCCATGCGCGAAATAGCCGAGATGGAAAGAAAAGCCTTGAACCGCCCGGTGCAGGATCTGCCGCGGACGGCGGAGAAAGAGATCATCGACATCATCACGAACCGTCTTCCGTCCGAAGGCGAGCCGCGGGTGTCCGCGAACGGCCATACGCACGCGGACCGGGTCAAGGTCGCGCTCGGGAGCATGTTCATGGACGTGAGCTGCTCGAACTGCGGAAGCTCGAAAGTCATCCGCGCCGGCGCGTGCGGAGTCTGCACCGATTGCGGCGCCAGCCAGGGCTGCAGCTAGACTCGAAGCGCGGCCAAAGCGCCTAGTGCTTTATTATTTTCAACGCATAGAGCACGCCTTCCGGGACCAGTTCATACAATCGGAACTGGACGAACAGGATCAAGTATTGATTTAACTCCATGGCGCAAATGCCCACCACGCAGAGAACGAGTATAAACGTCCGGCGCCGGCCCCAGTTCGCGCCGAGCGCGGCCAGTTGCTGCCAGGCCATGTAGCGGAGCGGCATGTCCCACATATTCGTATAACGGAGGTTCATGCCGTACTTCACATTCGCCATGAGGAGGTAGCTGAACCCGATGAACGAGCCGAGGAAGAGTTCTTCCTTCCTCGATTTATTCAACTGGGAGAGCCGCCCGATCGCCAGCAGGAGGATGACGGGGCCGACCAGCAGCAGTTCCGCGATGTAGCGATACCATGGCCCGTCGCCCGTGCGGATCGCGTAGGGATGTACGAGATTTTTCGTGACGGAAAGGTGATACGTTTCGAAGAAATTCGCCGGGCCGCCCGCGAGCAGGACGAGCACGCAGACGCCCGCGAGCGGCCCGGCGACGGTCATGAGCAGCAGTGAGCGGCTAACCTCGCCGAATTTCAGCCAGCGATTCACACACAGGATTCCCGCGATGGCGAAGAAAACGAAGAAAGAGTTCTCCTTCGTCATGACCATGCACGCGAAGCTCAGTCCGTAGAGAAGGAGAAGACCGTTCCTATTGGGATTATGCAGGCACTCCCAAAGCAACCAGAGGGTCAGCAACGCCCAGAAAGTGAAGAACCCATCCACCAGCGCGTATTGCGACATATGGATTTGCGTGGGCGCGCAAGCCACGAACGCCAGAACCGCGAGGGCGCACTCCTTTCCGCCGAGGCGGAACGCAAAGAAGAAGGAGAGAAGCAGGGTCAGGATGCTGAACAGGCACGCGACGCATTGGAGGGAATGGAGCGAATCCGCGCCGGTGGCCAGCCGCCAGAGATAGGAAACGAAGATGTAGAGAAACCGGAGCGGCGGCAGGATGGAGGTGGGGAGCTTCCTCTGCTCCGCGAGGTAGCCCTCGACGATGCTCGGGTAATCGGCGAGGCCGCCCTTGGTAAGAAAGTTAAGATACTCCCGGTAGAGGCCCTCATCGAAGCCGACGTGATAGAAAGTGCCGGACGGATAAACCCTGACAAAGACGCCAAGGAGAAGGATGACCGCGAACCCGACGCTCCACTGAACGTCCCGGAATGCCTCCGCAAGCCGCGACCTCATGTGGCAGGGACCGGAACGGACGGGGATTCCAGGGACGCGGCGCGGCGCTTTTTCAATAACGGAGCCAGCAGCGCGCAGAATATCACGAGCCATGGCAGATTTGTCCAAAGCGTCCAGTGCGAGGCAAATTCGTTGATCGAGAGTCCATAAAACCAGGGCATTCCAAACTTCCCCTGCGAATTCATGGAGATGGTGTTGTAGAACTGGAATAAAAAGAGGCTGCTTGCCGCCGTCAACGCCACGTACCAATTCGTCGAACAAAGCAGGATGAACGGCGCCGGCCACACCATATATTGGGCGCATGCCCCGGGCGTTAAGAGAAAGAAAATCGCCCACGCATAGGCTATCGTGGAAAGGAGTGACTTTGCGGGAAGCGCCCGCCGCCGCCACGCCAGCACGACGATGCTGAGAACCACGGTGTACTTCAATATATTCATCGTAACCTTTTGAGCGGTGCTCAGGCCGGTGAACGTGATGTGGCTGAACTCCGGCCAATGTGTAGCCCGCAGCCAATAAGTTATTCCCCATATTCCCCAGTAGCTGCCGTACCCGAGCACATTATGGAGGAACAGAACAGGACATCCCATTAAGGCCGGTGACCAGCCTATCAGGCAAACGGCGGCGGTGCAAAACGCGAAACGCCAACCTTGCCGCCGATGAACCCAGAAGAAAAAGAAAATCGGCCCGAGCAGGACGGAGATAATCTTGATGTTGCATGCGATTCCGAGAAAAAGCGCGCAGGACAGCGGGCGCTCCTCGATGCACATCCAGGCGGCCAGAAGGAGGAAAAGCACCATTATTGAATCGAAGTTTCCATGGTAGCCGGAGACCATGAACGAGACGGGGCTCAGGGCAAAAAGGCAGAGCGCCCAGATGGGCGGCTCGCCTATCTTCCGCCTAATCCGAAGAACGACCCATACCGCGAGCAGGTCCGCTAGTATGGGCGGAAGACGCAGAAGAAAAGGAAAGAGGAAAGATTCGGTCGCCGAGAATGGCGCCGCCAGGAAGGGGAATTTGGAGCCAAGAAGACGGAGAAGGTAGGGAAAGAGGAAGGGTTCGCGCGGCGGGAGGTAGGCCGCCAGAAAGGGAAATTGGGAGCCGAGGTATGCCGCGCTCTTGTAAGTGCCCGCGAAATAACCGGCTATGAGAGGTGTATGATTGAAGATCCCGGTTTGCTCGGTTGCCCGGTACATCCCCGTTAATCCGATAGCCGCCAATTTCTTGCCGAAGAACATATGGAGGAAGACATCCGTGATGCCAATGGTCGTCCACGCGCAATAGAGCTTTAACAGCAGCGCAAACAGCGCGGCGCACCATACGAGGAATTCGGGACGCGCGTTTTTCATGGCGCCGCTTCGATATTCCTCTTCAATTCCTGGAACTCGGGACGCTCCGGCTCAAGTTTGATCGCTTCCCTTATCTCCCGGTCGGCCCTGGCCGTTTCCTTCTCCTGGAACAGCGATTGCGCGAGGAGGTAGCGGGTTTTCGCGTCATCGGGTTCTATTTGCACGGAAAGGCTCAGGAATCGCGTGGCGATATCCCAATGCCGCTCGTTCATGGCGAGCATCCCCAGGTTGTTATAGGCGCCGCTGTGGCGCGGGTTTATCTCCAGAGCGCGGCGGTAAAACGCCTTGGCCTTGGAGAGGTCGCCTTTCTTCACCCAAAGGTTTCCCAAGGCAAAATTGATCTCCGAGTTGGCCGGGACGTATTGGTATGCCCGCTCCAGATTCGTTTGCGCGCGGTCCAGGTTGCCGGCGGCGGTCGCCTTGATGCCTGTATTATAATAGTCGAGCGACCAAAGTCCCGGTTCGCGTTGCGGCCACGAGACGAAAAGAGTCGAGAGCGCCGTGAGCGAGCAGTAAGCCGCCGGTTGCCCCCAATCGCCCGCCACGAGCGAGGCCCAGAGTTGCCAAAGGCCGAAGGCCGCCATGAGCAGCAGGCCGGGAACGGCGGCCAGCCGGTAGCGTTCTGTAATGAATACGGGCAGCAATGCGCTCATGTGCAGGAGTATGGCGGCGCTCACCCAGCGCGACCGCGCGAACTTCACATTAGCGATTATCGTGCCCGGTACGCCAAGGGCGGCCACGAGGCCAAAGCCGATGCCGGGCGTTAAAATCCCGTCGATTCGAAAGAGGTTGATGATGCTGAGGTCGTCATATTGGTAGGCATTCCAGAAATTCTTAAATTTGACACCCATTAGTTCCAGCCATTCTGAGAAATGAGAGTGAATATACTGATTCGCCCTGGTCGACCAAAATTTTGAGACCGCCGCCCGCGTCAGGGAATGGCCCTCCGCTTTCTCGGCCATCGTTATCGAATCCTTCAGCATCCCTTCCTGCCCGGCGCGGAGGCCAGGGGGGATCTTCGGGTAGCCGTTGGCGATGGGATTGTTGCCGATGTAGAAGTTCACCCCGCTGTGCGCGGAGAGGAGAACCGGCTCCCCGGCGACGAAGTAATTGTGAACCCAACAGGGGGAGACGCCGAGGAAAACGCCGGCCATGAGGACGCACACCGCCGGCGCGATTTTCGTGAGCCGTTTTGCGAAGGGCGCCCCGCGTTCCACTTTCAGGAAAATCGCGGCGATGATCAGGAACAGGAGGAAGAGAATCGTGGCCACCATCATCGCGACAACGCCGGTCGCGAGGCCCATCCAGAACCACGGGTTCCAGCACGAGGCGCCCCGCGTCTTCACCAGCCAGAAAACCAAGGCCCAGTAAGCCAGAACGAGCCAGGTCGTAGGCATAAGGACGATGGAAAACGTCTGCGCGGGCAGGAAGAAAACCCAGCCCGTCGCCGCGATGGCGCCGATGATTTTTCCCGGCGCGCGCGGGGCGTCAAACACCGTGTTTGCAAGCTGGAAGATGAGCACGCCGACGAGCGCTTCGGAAACGCATTGGAGCAGGCCCACGGCAAACGGGTTATAGCCCGCGACGGAGTAAATACCCGCGAGGAAATAAGCGTAGCCCGGCAGGCCGTAGAAGGCATGGTAATCGAACGTTCCTTTCATGAGGCGGAGCGCCCAGTCGTTGTAGAACTTCATGTCCTCGCTCTCGGGGAGGAAATACGCGGAGTGCGAGAAGCGCGCGAGGACGAGGAGCCGCGCGAAAAGCACGAGCGCAAAAACCAGCAGGGCGGGGGAGGCCCCCCCCGTGCTCTGTTTTGTCGCGGCTCTCGTTACAGTTGGCATCAGTTCTGCTTTTACACGTTGGCAGCGAGAAATCGCATAACCAAACAACAAACAAACGAACTAATAAAACCGATATGCTCAAGAAACTGAACAGGAATCGCGGGGGCTTCACCCTCGTCGAAATCATGATAGTGGTTGCGATCATCGCCTTGCTCGCGGCGATCGCGGTCCCGAACTTCCTCCGCGCCCGCAAACGCTCCCAAGCGACCCGCGTGCTGGAGGATCTCCGCATGCTTGACTCCGCGCTGGATCAATACGCGATCGAGAACGGCAAGACGACCGGCTCGGCTGCGAACTTCACCGACCTGAAGAACTACATCAAGACCGGCACCACGCTCTACGCGACGGGCCAGGACATCTATGGCGACACGTACGGCGGCTCCGGCGGCGTCTTCACGGTTGACACCGTGCCGCAAGTCCCGACCAACGCATTCAACACGCTCTCGGACGTGGCTCCGAACGCCTTCTGGTCTCCCTTCTAAGACCGGGAATGGCAAAATTCATGGGAACATCCAGTTGTCCGCCCGCGAACTGGGCGGGCAGCTGGATGTTGAGTTTCCAAGGAGACTGTTCCTATGTTCCACAGCCGGAGACGCGGGGGCTTCACCCTGGTTGAGATTATGATCGTCGTGGCGATCATCGGTCTTTTGGCCGCCATCGCCATACCGAACTGGATCCGCGGCCGCAAGCGTTCCCAAGCCACGCGGACGCTGGATGAGTTGCGCATCCTCGACAGCGCGCTCGACCAATACGCGATGGACAACAGCAAATTGTCCGGCGCCACCACCAACTTCACCGATCTCAAGAACTATCTGAAGACAGGCACCCCCCTTTACGCCACGGGGGCCGACATTTTCGGAAATACGTACGGGCCCTTTAATGTCGATACCGTGCCGAAGGTCAACACGCCGACCTTCAACGCCCTTTCCGACGTGGCGGACACCACGTTCTGGTCGCCGTATCACTAAGCGATTTTCCAGCGCGGTTTCCTTCGTCGCCGGCCGCAAGCTCGCGGCCTTTTGCGTCTTTCTCGTCTCCGCGCTTCTCGTTTACGCGCCCGCTTTGCACGGCGATTTCCTTTGGGACGACGACTACCTCGTCCGCGAGAACCCTTTTTTCAAAAGCCCGGTCTTCGCTCTCGAAGTCTTCCGGCACTGGCTGTTTCTCGATTCCTTCTCCGTCTATTACCGCCCGGTGCAGAACTTGTCTTACATGGCCGATTACTGGCTCTGGAATGCGAACCCGTTCGGCTATCACTTCACGAATATTCTCCTGCACGCCTGTGGCGGCTGTCTTCTCTTTTGCGTGCTCGCGCGGGTGTTGCCCGGCATTCTTGGTCCGGAGAGACGGAGCCGTAAAGCGTCCTTTTTCGTGGCGTGGATATGGGTCGTTCATCCCATCCACAACGCGGCCGTCGCCTACGTGGCGGGCCGCGCGGACAGCCTCGCCGCGCTCTTCTCGCTGCTCGCGTGGCTGGCTTATCTTGAAGGCCGGGCCGCTTCCGGCCGCGCCGCGCGCATCGGCTTCTTGGCGCTGGCGCCCGTTTGCGCCCTCCTCGGCTTGTGTTCCAAGGAGATCGCTCTCGTGTGGCTAGGCCTCTTTGTTCTCTCGCTTTTGTTTGAACGTCCCCGCCGTTCGCTCCTGGCCCCGCTTCTTGGAATAACGGCGGTCGTGGGCGCCTATTATGCACTGCGCCATCTCCCCGCTCCGCGGACGCCGATCAGCGAAGCGTCGGGCGACTCCTTCGCCGCCCGCGTCTTGCTGATGCTGCGCGCGCTGGGGGATTACACCAGCCTGCTACTCTTCCCGGACGGCCTCCGCATGGAACGCGTCGTCTTCTCCCCGCAGGCTTACAAGAGCCTCGCCGGCTGGCAAAGGAGCATCCGCTCCGAGTATCTCTCCCTCATCGGTTCGGCCACGCTCTTCTGCTTTGCCTGGCTCTCCTTCAAGAATCCGCCGGGCAGGCGGCTGCGGCTCTTCGGAGCGCTTTGGTTTCTCATCGGGTTCCTGCCGATCTCGAACCTCTTCCCCCTGAACGCGCAGGTCGCCGAGCACTGGATATACATCCCGAGCATCGGCTTCCTGCTCTTCGCGGCCGGTTGCGCGGCGGCCCTGCCGCTCCGCTATCAAACCGCGGCGGCCGGCCTGGCGGCGGCGGCCTGCGTGGCGCTCGGCGTGCGCACCGCGTTTCGAAGCGCCGAATGGGCCGATCCGGAGGCATTCTACAGCCACATGCTGGCGGAAGACGCGGCGTCCCCCCGCATCTACACGAACCTCGCTTTCATCTACAGCCGGCGGAAGGATTATCCCCGGGCCATCGCCGTGTTGCGCGAGGGCGTGGAAAAATATCCCGGCTTCGTTCCGGCGCGGATAAACCTCGGGATCAATCTCGCCGAGTCGGGGCGCAAGGAGGAGGCTGGGAAATTCCTCAGTTACGCCAGGCCCGACGCCGCGGCGACAGCCGCCCGCTTCCCGCGGACGTGGCCCGCGTCCATCGCCATGGCCCGCTTGCGCGCGGAAGAGAACAATCCCGGCGAAGCGCTGGCGATCCTCGACGAGGCGATCGCGCGGAACGCGGAAGTCTGGGACCTCGTGAAAGCGAAAGCCGGGTTATTGAAGCCGGCCGACGCCGCGACTCTCGTCCAGAAATACGCGGACGCGCATTGGTGGCATTACGATTCCTTCATGGAACTGGGCAGGATTCGCATGGCGCGAAATGAAAACGGCTCCGCGCTTCTCTCGTTGCGGCATGCAGGCATGCTCGATATTCACAGCGCGGAGCCCTTTAATCTCATGGCGGTCGCCGATCTCCGGGAAATGAAACCGGCGGACGCGTACGCCGCCGAGATGACAGCGATCCGGCGCAACCCGGATGAACCCGCGCAATACGTCATGCTCTCGGCGATTCTCGGGCGGCTTGGCCGCGAGGACGACGCCAGGGAGGCGTCGCGCCACGCTCGGGAGCTTGGGAAAGATTAGCTGGCGCCCGCCATGGAAGCATGCCAGTTTGCCGCCTGAAATGAAATCGATCGTCCCCTATCTTCTCTCGGTCTGTCTGTTGGATCTCTCGGCGCGCGCGGCCAGCGTCACGGCTTCGCCCGCGCCGCCCGGCCCGCCCGCCGCGCCTGAAGCGGCCCAGCCCGCGGCCGCCGTCACGCTCCCGGATCCCGTGGCCGTAGTGGAAGGCGACAAGATTGGCCGCGATGAACTCGATAACACCTTGAGCAAGCTTCTCGCCAGCCGCGGACGGTCCGTGGACGCGCTCGATCCGCAGCAGAAGCTGCAAGGCTATCGGGCCGTCCTTGACCAGATGATCCTCCAGCGCCTCGTCAAGAAGCGCTCGGCGGGCGTCAAGGTCACCGACCAGGAAATCGACCTCGGCTTTTCCCGGATAAAGGCGCGCTTCCCCACGGAGGCGGAGATGAACGTCCAGATGCAGAAAAGCGGGGAGACCGTGCAGAGCATAAAGGACGGCATCCGCTCGGCCATCCAGCAAAAGAAGTGGATCGACTCGCAGATCGGCGACAAAGGGGCCGTGACCGAAGCCGAGGCCCAGAATTACTACGACAAGAACCCGGCCAAATTCCAGATGCCCGAGCAGGTGCGCGCGAGCCACATCCTTTTCGCCGCGCCAAAAGACGCGACCCCGGAAGTCCTCGCGGCGAAGGAAAAGCTCGCCAGGGACATCCTGGAGCGCATCCAGAAGGGCGAGGACTTCGACAAGCTTGCCAAGGAATTCTCCGACGACCCGGGATCGAAAGGCAGCGGAGGCGACCTCAACTTTTTCTCGCGGGCGCAGATGGTGCCGGAATTTTCGGACGCGGCCTTCCGGCTGAAAAAGGGGGAAGTCGGCGGGCCGGTGAAGACGCAATTCGGCTACCACATCATCAAAGTGACGGACAGGAAGGGCGCGCGCACGATGCCTTTTGTGGAAGTGAAGGAGAGACTCGTGGCCTTCCTCGGAGACCAGAAGCGGCAGAACGCGGTGCAAACGCTGCTGGCGCAGATCCGGGAGAAAGCCGACGTGAAGAACTATCTCGCCGCGCCCGCACCGAATGGACTGCGCACTCCGTGAACTGAAGGACCTGGTTGTGACGATCGACAAGGTCGTCTACATGCCGCACCTGGAGGCGCCGCCCGACCGGCCCTATCCCTTCGAGTACCACATCACGATTCATAACGGGTCGCTCGAAGTCGTGACGATAAAGGGGAGAAAATGGGTGGTGACCGACGAGAGCGGCGGGCGCATCGTCGTCGAAGGCGACGGAGTGGTGGGGAAGTTCCCGCGCCTCGCGCCGGGGGAGCAATTTTCGTATCACAGTTACCACGTCATCGCGTCCGACAGCGTGGCGGAAGGCTCCTTCATAGGACTCAGCAGCGAGGGCACGCCGGTGCTCACGAGAATCCCGAAATTCCTCATGCGGCTGCCCGTTTAGGGGCTGTAGAGGCGGCTGTGCCAGCCGCCTGGGAGCGGGAACAGGCGGCCTCTTTAGGCGGCTGGCACAGCCGCCTCTACAACGAGAGCGATGCGGACGCCGCTCAGGGAGCGCCGGGCGGAACAGTATGACTCCAGCCGTTTTCTGTCAGCACCTCGTCCATGCGTTCGTCGTGGTCTTCGAGCGGCACGTTTTCCACGATCTGCGCCTCGAAGCATACGCCGATGCGGCGAGCTTTCAGCGACGGTTGCGCCAGGAACCGGTCATAATAGCCGCCGCCGCGCCCGAGCCGTCCGCCGTCCCTGCTGAAAGCGACGCCTGGAACGAGCACTATGTCGATCTCCGAAACGGGGACGCCCGGCGCGGAGGTCGGCTCCCGCAGGCCCCAGCGCGAGGCCGCAAGGTCGCCGGGGCCGTTCACGGCGATCATCTCCAGCCTGTTCCCCTCCATCCGCGGATAGCAGACGCGCTTGCCGGCCGGCCAAAGCAGTTCCATATCCGGCTCCGCGCGGTGCGCCGCGAAGAGGCAGACGGTGGACGCCGCTTTCCACGCGGGATGCGCCGCGATTTTCTCCGCGATGGCGGCGGATTTCTCCGCGATCTCCGCGGGCGTGAGGCGCGAAAGCCGTTCGCGCACGCTCTCTCGCAACGCGTGTTTGGTCGGGATGCTCTTCAAATTCGTTGCGCCCGGGCGAAAACCGGCTAATACTTGAGACCTTCGCGGTGGCAAATCCTTTTGTCAAAAAACGTAGCGCGGTGAAACGGAAAACGGCATCAGGCGACGGCTCGGAAGAACACGTGAAAGTCGTGCGCGAGACGGCCGCCCGCAAGGTGGGCTTGAAGCCGAGCAAAGGGTGGCACCGGCGGAATTTTCTCACCCAGGTTCTCATCCCGTCGCTCTTTACGCGCCGGCTCGGAAACCATCTGGAGGCGCTCTTCCCGAAGCTGGAGCCTTCGCAGATAGGCATCACCTGGATCGGCCACGCTTCGTTCCTCATCCAGACGCGCGGCGTCAACATCCTCATCGACCCGAACTGGGCGAAGTGGCTCAAGGTCATCAAGCGCGTGCGGCATCCGGGCATCGAGTTGCACGACCTGCCGGATATCGATCTCGTCCTGGTGACGCACGCGCACTTCGATCACCTCGACCGCAAGACTCTGCGCGAGATCGCCCAGGACCAGCCCATCGTGGTTCCGTTCGAAGTGGGCAACCTCGTTCACGATCTCGGCTTCCACAGCGTTCACGAGTTGAACTACTGGGAGAGCTACAAGTTTGGCCCGCTCACGATCACGCTTACCCCGTGCCACCATTGGGGCGCGCGAATGCTGCACGATTCGCACCGCGGCTTCGGCGGCTATGTCATCGAAGCGGAGGGCCGCTCCGTGTTTCATTGCGGCGACACCGCGTTCTTCGACGGTTTCCGGGAGATCGGCGAGCGCCACGCCATCGATCTCGCGCTGCTGCCAATCGGCGCGTACGACCCTCCCAGCGGACGCGAGGTTCACATGAACCCCGAGGAGGCCGTGGAAGCCTTCATCCAGCTCGGGGCGAAGAAACTCATCCCCATGCACTACGGCAGCTTCCGGCTGAGTTACGAGCCGCTGGATGAACCGCCGGAGCGGCTGACCGCGTCGGCAAGAAAGCTTGGCCTGGAAGACAAGGTTTGCGTAATGACCGAAGGCCAGCCCATGGTTTTCTAGCCCATGCAGACAAAGCAAATCCCGACACGCGACCAGGTTCCCGCCCGGGACACCTGGGACCTTCAGTTGCTCTATCCCACCTCCGCAAGCTGGGAGGAGAGTTTTGGCGTCTTGCGCGAGACTTACGGGGAGGCGTCGCGCTTCAAGGGGAAGATCGGCGAGTCCGCGCAGTCGCTGCACGAATGCCTGGAGTTCGAGAAGGCGCTCGGCATGCGGATCGAGCGGCTTTACCACTACGCCATGCTCAAGTCCTCGGAGGACAGTGCCGACGGCGCGAACCTCGAGCGCGAGGGGTTGCTGAGCAACCTCCTGACGCGGATCGCGGAGGCGACCTCTTTCATCCAGCCGGAAATCCAGGCGATAGACGACAAGACATTCGGCGCGCACCTCGCCGCCCCGCTGCTTGCGCCCTGGAAGACGCAACTGACCAAGCTGCGCCGCCTCAAGCCGCATACGCTGGCGGCCTCGGAGGAACGGCTTCTCGCGCTGGGCGCGAGCGCGATCCACGGCCATCGCGAAACGTTCTCGCAGTTGACCAATGTCGATATGACCTTCGGCACGCTCTTCGACGAAAATGGGGAGGAGCGGCCCTTGAGCCAAAGCTCCTTTTCCTCCTTCCTCGTCAAGCGCGACCCGGCGCTGCGCAAGAAGGCGTTTCACCAGTTCTATGCGGAGTTCCAGGATCACCGCTATACGCTCGCGTCCGGGCTGGCGCATTCGGTCCGCGCGGATGTCTTTTACGCCCGGGCGCGCAACTATCCCTCGGCCCTGGAGGCGTCGCTCTTTGGCGACGGGATTCCCGTTTCGGTGTATGACAACCTCATCGCGGCGGTGCGCGGCCGGCTCGACCCGCTCTTCCGCTACTATGAATTGCGGCGGCGCGTGCTGAAGCTGCCCGAGATACACCACTACGATACGTATGTGCCGGTGGTGGCCGATCTCGAAAGCGATATACCGTTCGATTCCGCGGTGGATACGGTTCTCTCCGCGTTGTCGCCGCTCGGCTCGGAATACGTTTCCGCGCTGGAGGGCGGCCTTCGCGGGCGCTGGTGCGACCGCTACGAGAACAAGGGCAAGCGGAGCGGCGCCTTTTCATCGAGCAGCTACGGCAACCCGCCGTATATATTGATGAACTACAAGAACGACGTTTTTTCGGATATCTACACGCTCGCGCACGAGGCAGGCCATTCGATGCACACCTGGTACGCGCAGAAGCACCAGAGCTTTCAGGATTACGAATACCCGATCTTTCTGGCGGAAGTCGCTTCCACGTTCAACGAAAACCTCCTCACGCATCATCTGCTTGCCAGGACTTCCGACCCGCGGATGCGCGCCTATCTTATAAATCGCGAGATAGACGACATCCGCGGCACGCTGTACCGGCAGACGATGTTCGCCGAATTCGAAAAACGCATCCACGCGATGGAGGAGAGCGGCGAAGCCTTGACGCTCGACTCCTTCCGGCAAACGTACCGGGGCCTGCTCGACGCTTATTTCGGCCCGGAGTTCTCCGTCGACGGCGAGCTGGAATTCGAGTGTCTTCGCATCCCGCACTTCTACAGCGCGTTCTATGTTTATAAATACGCCACCGGCATTTCCGCCGCGGTGAGCCTCTCGCAAAAAGTCCTCTCGGGCGGGCCGGTCGATGTCTATCTCGACTTTCTTAAATCCGGCGGCTCGCTTTTCCCCCTGCCAACTCTCGCGAAAGCGGGCGTTGATATGTCAACCCCGGAACCGGTCGAGCGCACTTTGCAACTGTTCGAACGGCGGGTGCGGGAACTGGAGGAACTTCTGGTTGACTGATTTCGAGCGCAGAATCTCCGCGGCGCAGGGATACACCGAACTCGGCATGCTAGATGACGCCATCGCCGAGCTGGACGCCATGGACGCCGCGGTGCAGCACAGCAGCGCGGTCATCGAGATGCGCCTGCTCATCCTCATGCGGGCCAAACGCTGGAGCCAGGCGCTGCCGCTCGGCTATGAGCTTTGCCGGCTGCACCCCGACGCCACCGCGGGGTTTGTCCACGCGGCCTTCTGCCTGCACGAACTGGGCCGCACCCGCGAGGCGAGGGAGACGCTCCTTGCCGGTCCGCCCGCGATGCAACAGGAACCGACCTATTTTTACAATCTCGCCTGCTACGACGTCGCGCTCGGCAATTCAGAGCAGGCTTTGCGCAACGTGGAGCGAAGCTTCCAGATGGACAAGCGCTACCGCGAGTTCGCGATGAACGATCCGGACCTCGCGTCCATCCGGCATCTGCTGTGAACCTGGACGGGATACGCGAGCTTTTCGCGGACAACTTTTCCTCCCGCGGAGAACTGGGGGCTGCCGTCTCGTTATGGCGGGGCGGCTCGGAGGCGCTAAGCCTGGCCGCCGGTTATTGCGACCGCGAACGCGCGCGGAAATGGACGGAGAATACGCCCGTGCTGGTCTGGTCGGCCACCAAAGGCCCCGCCGTTGCGTGCGTGTTGCATTCGATGCGGCGAAACAACGTCTCGCTGAAGACGCCCGTGGCCGACATATGGCCGGAGTTCGCGCGGGCGGGGAAGGCGGCGATCACGTTTGGCATGCTTCTCTCGCACCAGGCGGGCCTGGTGGCCCTCGATTCGCATGCCCCGTTTCGCGACTATGAACAGGTCGTGACCGCGCTCGCGGCCCAGCGCCCCCTTTGGCCGCCGGGGGAAGGGCACGGCTATCATCCGCGAACCCTCGGATTCCTTCTCGATGAAGTCGTCCGGCGCCTGAACGGCGGCCTGCCCTTGGGACAATATTGGAGACGGATGTTTGCCGACCCGCTTGAACTCGATTTCTGGATCGGCATGCCGGAGGAAATAACCGCCGGCGCAGCCACTGTGTACGGACCGCGCGTCGGGCCGCGCATGGACGATCCTTTTTACATAGCGTTCTCCGACCAAAGGTCTTTGACGGCGCGGGCGTTCTCTTCCCCGGGGGGATTGCAAGGCGTCACCGTCATGAATTCCTCCGAGATGAGAAGAGCCTCCCTGCCGGCCCTCGGCGGCATCGGCACGGCAAAGGCGCTGGCGCGCTTCTACGCAATGCTGGCTGCCGGCGGGCGCATGGATGGCCGCCAGTATATTGACGAGGAAGTTCTAAGCTGGATGAAGCAGCCGCTAGTGAACGGCCCCGACCGTGTTCTTCACATGAACACCTCCTTTTCGGCGGGGTTCATGAAGGATCCGCTGGACAACAACGGCGCAAAGGAACGCGCGACGTTCGGCCCCTCCCTGAGTGCGTTCGGGCATCCTGGGGCGGGGGGAAGCGTGGCTTTTGCCGATCCTGAGAACACTATCGCCTTTGCCTATGTCATGAACCAGATGGAACCCGGGGTCATGTCCAATGCAAAGTCGTTGCTAATGATCGAGAAGCTCTATGAAGCTTAGTCTTTAGAATGCGTCATGCACTTTTGCCCGCTCTTGGTTGTTGAGGCGGCTGGCACAGCCGCCAAAAAATGGCATGGAACCGCCTGTCGCTTTTGACGTTGCATCCCGTTCCAGGCGGCTGGCACAGCCGCCTCTACAATGACAGCGCCGACCGCTCAGGGCGAAGAGTGCATGACACGCTCTAGCTTTTAAGCGCGAACCGCCCGGGGGCGATCTTCTTTAGTCCTTCGATTTTCTTGCCCGTGGTATAAAACCAGACGTTGACCGCGGCTTTCTTCGCGCCAATCTTGTCGGCGACATCGCCTACGGCCAGGCCTTCGCCGCCGGCCGAACGGAGCACTTCAAGCACTTTCTCTTTCAATGAGCCGCGGGTCGTTCTCTTCTTCCCTGACTTGGCAACCGGCGCGGCTTTCGGCTTTTTGCCGGGGGGACGTCCTCTGCGGCGTCCGACTTTCGGAGTTGTTGCTTCGGCGTCGACATGCTTTCCGTCGTATAGGCTGGCGATACGCCGTTCAAGTTGTTCCAGGTCGGCCGCAATGGCTTCTTTTCTGCGTGTAAGATCGAGCAGCAACTGAAGATGCGAGCTCGTTAGCGTGGGTGTATTCATTAACTTCCATTATTATGCGGCAGTAACGAAAAGCAAGCAATATTGTTAGCAGCGCTAATGTATTATCGCTTTTTCGGCGCCAATGCCGGTATGCGCGCGCACTTTCAACTCCGCGAACTTCGCTTCAGCCGCCGGTTCGCGGGTAAGCAAGCAGGCAAGAACGGCTCCGATAAACCCGAGGGGGATGCTGACTATGCCAGGATTGGAAAGCGGAAAGATCGCGGGCGACTGGATGAAGTGCCGGAGGGCCGGCTTTACGTCCGCCGCGTCGATTCCCATGATGCTGGGGCTGATAAGTATCAGGATGATGGAAGCCGCGAGTCCCGTGGCAAGCCCGGCGACGGCCCCGGCCGTATTGAATCTGCGCCAGAATAACGAAAGCAATATGACGGGAAGATTGGCCGAGGCCGCGACTGCGAACGCCAGGCCGACGAGGAAGGCGACATTGGCGTTTTTCAGCACTATGGCGAGGGCGATGGATACGACGCCCACCACAAGCGCGGTGAGGCGCGCGACTTTTACTTCTTCGTTTTTGCTGCGTTCCACGCCCTTATGAATGACGTTCGTCCAGATATCGTGCGCGAACGACGTGGAGGCGCTGATCGTAAGCCCCGCGACAACGGCGAGTATGGTGGCGAACGCCACCGCGCAGATGAACGCAAAGAAAACATCGCCCGCGACCACCTTGGCCAGCAAGGGCGCGCTCATGTTTGTGCCGCCGTTGGCGGTGATATAGTCCGGCCCCATCAAAGTCGCCGCGCCGAAGCCCAGGAAGGTCGTCATTATATAAAACACGCCGATGAGGAACATGGCCCACACCACGCTTAACCGCGCGGCCTTGGCGTCGGGCACCGTATAGAAACGCACCAGGATGTGCGGCAGCCCCGCGGTGCCAAACAAGAGCGCGAGGCCGAGGGAGATAAGATCGAGAGGGCCGTAGCCTGAACCATATTTGAGGCCGGGTTGAAGGAAGTTCCTGGTAACGGCGTGACCCTTCACGGTGTAGGTGACGTGCGAGACGGCGTCGAAAAATTCGCCCAGGCTGAAATGGTATCTGGCGAGAACGAAGAGGCTCAGCAGGAACGTGCCGCCGAGCAACAGGATCGCTTTGATGATCTGCACCCAGGTGGTCGCGAGCATGCCGCCAAAGGTCACATAGATTATCATCAAGGCGCCCACTCCGCATACGGCGTATTCATAGGTGATGCCCGACCCCTTGAACAACAGGGCGACAAGGGTTCCGGCGCCCACCATCTGGGCGATCATATAAAAGATGCTCACCGTCAAAGTGCTGAGCGACGCCATGGCGCGCACCGGGCGGGGGCTCAGCCGGAAAGCGAGGATGTCGGCCATCGTGTATTTGCCGGCGTTCCTCAACGGTTCGGCGACGACCAGAAGGACGGTAAGGTAAGCCACGAGAAACCCGACCGAATACATAAAGCCGTCATAGCCGCTGAAGGCTATGAGGCCAGCGATCCCCAAAAAGGAAGCGGCGCTCATATAGTCGCCGGAGACGGCGAACCCGTTTTGCCAGGCGGTGATCCGCCGGTTCGCGGCAAAGAACGAGTCGCTGCCGTGCGAGCGCTTCGCGGCCCACCATGTAATAACCAGGGTGGCGCCGACAAACGCCAGGAACATCCACAGCGGCGCGGACATCTATTTCGGCCCCCGGAAATTTCTTACGATCCGCGTGGCCGTTTCGTCATAGCGCGCCGCGGCGCGGACATAGAGCGCGGCGATGATCCACGCCATGAAGAATTGCGACAGGGCGAAGAGGTAAGCGATATTCACCACGCCGATGACCTTCCGCTCCATGAGGCGGGGCGCGTAGCCGACCAGAACGAGCAGCGCGAAATAATAGGTTATGAAAAAGACGCAGGCGGTGACGATGAAGCGCGCCTTGCGCCGCAGCAGTTGGCGGAATTCCTCCGTGGCGGCGACGGCGTCCCAATCCGCAAATTTTTCTTCTTGCGGCGGCTCGGACTTGAGCAAGCCGAGCGGGGGCTGCGAATCGTTCATCCGAACCTAGTTGACGGCGGAAGCAACCAGCCGCGCCGTCGTCTCCACGGGGACGGTGACCGGGTCGCGCAGGAGGGCGGAGAGCTTTTTCTCGGAGACCTCGACGCACGCGCCCACGTCGATGGCGTTGTAGAGCGCGATGATGTCCCTGGAACGCATGCGGATGCAGCCGTAGCTGGCCTGCTTGCCTATGGCGCTTTCCTGCGGGGTGCCGTGGATGTAGATGGCGCGGGGAAGGGCGTTGCGGTTCTGCGGTTCCAGACCCCGCAGACAAATGATACGCGTGACGATGGGGTCGCGGCCCGGGGCGTCGGGAGCGAGGACTTCGCCCGTGGCCGTTTTGTGTTTGATGACCGCGCCGGGCTGGAGATTGCCTCCGAGCTTGTCGCAAACCATCATGACGCCGACAGGCGTCTTATAGCTGCCGAAGCCGTCGCCCAGCCCGAAGCGCGACGTGGAGACGGCGTAGGTGGCGATCTTCTTGCCTTCCTTGATGAGGGCCATCTTCTGGTCTTTGACGCTGATGGCGAGGACGGCGGTGACCCCGGCGGCGGGAGCGGGGACGAGGGGGGTCAGGAGGGAAACGCAGATCAACAGCAAGGTGACATGTCGGCCCATAAAGCGGGTTAAATATCATCCCTCTAAACCTTTGCAACTCAAAAATGTATGTTTGCCCAACAAATTTGAGAAGGCGGGGTATTTTTTTTGGCTACGTGACGGGCCGCCCGTAGGCGATAAAACGTCCCGTGTGGTGTATGAGGCCGAAGAAGAAGGAGTAACCGCCCGCGGGCTGGCGGGGATCGAAGGGATAAATATTTGGACCGCCCGCGTGTCGCCCGCGCGATCCGGCCATGATCCAGCGCCCGTCGCCATTCTCGCCCAGGAAGATCATGACGTGCGTGATGGGCGAATGCCGCTCGGGCCTGTAAGTATTCTCCCAGAAAAGAAGGTCTCCGGCCCTCAGCAAGGGGCGAAGTTTTTCGATGCTCGGCATCCTGTCGTCGCCCACCGGCACTCCCCAGGCTCGGCGGCGGCGCCGGAGAAATTCATATTGGTCGGACGCGGTGCGCCCCAGGTCGATGCCTTCGGCGGCTTCATAAAGGTAGCGCGCGGTATTGGAACAATCCATGCGCCACGGGATGCGCTGGCCGGGCGGAGTCCACGCCTCATTATACTGGATATGGAGGCTCGCCAATTCGCGGGCGGCGTTCAGGAGGCGCTCCTTCACATCCGTAGAGAGGACCCGCGGCGCGGCGGGAACAACGGGAATGGCGCGGATCGCGACCGGCCCGGAGGGAGCGACCGGTTCCGCATGTTTCGCGGTTATCGGCAGGATGATCTCCCGGCCCACTGGCAGGGAATCGGAACGAAGGTGGTTGGCCTCCCGTATCGCCTCGGGATTGACGCCGTATTTCCAACCCAGCCGCAGCACGGTATCGCCGGGCTGCACCTGGTAGGCTTCCTGCGCCAGGAGACCAGCGGGAACGATCAATAGGAGGAGGGACGCCTTCATCCGTTCTTGCGATTGAAACGCGCCATCTCGCGGTCGGTTTCCCGCTTCGAGGCTTTTTTCTTGAGGTCTTCGCGCTTGTCGTGCGCTTCCTTGCCTTTGCCGACGCCGATCTCGACCTTGACCCGGCTCTCCTTCCAATACATCCGCAAGGCCGCCAGCGTGTGGCCCTTCACCGAGCAGAGGCCAAACAGCCGCATGATCTCCTTCTTGTGCAGCAAAAGGCGGCGCGGGCG
Organism: Spartobacteria bacterium; assembly: GCA_021324825.1. Lineage (GTDB taxonomy): Bacteria > Verrucomicrobiota > Verrucomicrobiia > Chthoniobacterales > Chthoniobacteraceae > JAJPII01. The sequence goes on from JAJPII010000023.1 coordinate 87,079, forward strand.
GCGGGGTTCGTGCTGTTCGTGGCTGGCGCGTTCGTACGGCTGGATGTCCGCGTCGTAAAGGCGGACTTCGCCGTTCTCGACCCGGGCGTAGGCGTTGGCGATGTTGATGAAGCCCGCGCGGATGGACTTTACTTCCGTCCCCCTTAACTCGACGCCCGCCTCGAACCGCTCGAGGATGTGGTAGTCCCGGAGCGCCTTCCGGTTGGTGGCAATCTCACCGCCCACTACTGCCGTTGGGCGCTCCGTTCGCGACGGATGGGGTTGGTTCCGCTTCCTCGTACGTGAGCTTGCCCGAGATGATCTCCTGCAGCGCGATGTCTGAAAGCCCCATGCGCGGCCCGACTTCCACCAAAGGCCGGTGCCCCTGGCTCAACTGCCGGACCCGGCGGGAGACGACGTTGATGAGGACCTGGGGGCTGGTGATGACTTTGGCTGCGTCGTCGAGGAGTTGGCTTATCATAATTCGGCAATTAAACTGCGGGCGGGGGATGGCGAAGATGCACCGCCTCCCCGAGCTTGTCAAACTCGCATTTGAATAAAGTCAAACGACTTTTTAGCCCGCGATTCTTTTCCTTAAGGTTATGCGCTTGATGCGCGCCTCCTCGGGCGGACTCCAGGTCGCGATCTCCGGGTCGTCCTTGAAAGCGTTATGGACGACGCGCCGGTCGTACGCGTTCATCGGCTCGAGGTGGAAGGGCCGGCCCGTCTTGCGCACGAGGTCGGCAAGCTGGCGCGCTTTCTGGACGAGGCCGTCCTCGCGCATCTCGCGGTAGTGCTCGACGTCCACCTGGACGCGCGGCGCTTCCTTGGCCTTCGCCTGCAACAGACGGTTCAGGAGGAACTGGATGTCTTCCAGCGTTTCGCCGTGGCGCCCTATGAGGCGTTCCTTCTCGGGCGTGTAAACCTGCAACGTCAGCCCGTGCCCGGTCTCGAATTCCTTGATCTCGCAGACAAACCCAAGGTAACCCAGCATGGTGTCGAGTATATCCTTGGGATTCTGGCTCATGGCGACCTTCTCTTCTTCGGCGCGGCAGCCTTTTGCAACGCGGGGACCCGCTGGTTGCGCGTGGCGTAAAGCTGCGCGATGGAGAAGAGATTCTGCACAGTATAATAGAGCGAGAGCGCGGATGCAAAGTTGTAGCAGAAGAAGACGAAGATGAGCGGCATGAACATGAACATCTTCTGCTGCGCCGGGTCGCCGCTCTTGGGCGTGATGGACATCTGCCACAACATCGTCATGGCCATGATGAGCGGCAGCAGGTTGATGTGGTAACCCGCGAGCATGGCGATCGTATCCGGCTGCGACAAGTCCTTGACCCAGAGGAACCCGCTGCCGCGCAATTCCACCGCGCCGCCCAGCATGTTGAAGAAGCCGAAGAAGATCGGTATCTGGATGAACATCGGCAGGCACCCCGCGAACGGGTTCACCCCGTAGTCCTTGTACAGCTTCATCAGCTCCTGGTTCATCCGGGAGGGATCGTCGGCGTATTTCTCCCGCAACTCGGTCATCTTCGGCTGGAGCGCCTGCATCCGCTTCATCGACTTGGTCGCCGCGTTTTGGGGGATCCAGAGCGCGGACTTGATGCAGATGGTCATGACGATGATCGCCGCGACATAGTTGCCGAACAGGCCCTTCAGCCAATTCATCAGGTTCAGCAGGAAGATGCTGATCCACTTCGTCCAGCCGAAATTGATTATCTCATCCTCGGAATTGCCGAGCTTTCTAAGCAACGGATAAGCCTTTGGGCCGCAATAAAGCTCGTAGTGTTCCTCGCGCGACTGGCCGGGCTCCAGCTTGAAGCCCGCCGCGCCGAACGCGCCTTCGATGCCGTAGGGCGGCGCTTCGGAAATCCGCGCGGCCCAGACGCGTTTGCCGGGATTCGCCGCCGCCGAAAGGATGGTGGAAAAGTACTGGTTCGTCACGCCCGCCCACAGGACGGAGTCGGCGTTGTCATTATAAGCGGTCTGCGGCGCGCTCGTCTGGATGCCGATGAGCGGTATCTGTTTGGCGGAGAACCAATTCACATCGACAAATTTCCCCTTCTCCCCGTGGTACCAGTCAAAGCCGGTATAGGTGGAGCGGTCGTTGGCGTGGATGGGGGACGCCGAGCCGATATCTATATAATACCCGTCCGACTGGCGGGCCTGCGCCCCGCGGTTGGTATAGGTGACGTCGAGCTTGACCAGATATTGATCCTTGCCGGTGTTCGCCTGCGGAAGGGTGAAGCGCTTGACGATTTCCATCTGGTCCTCGCCCGTGCGCGAACAGACGATCTGGTTTTCCTTCCGCTCGACGGAATAAACGGCGCGGGCGTCTTCGCCCGGGCGCTCCGTCAGGCCGCCGATGGGCCCCGCGCCAAGCGCATTGACCGTGACCTTTTTCCCCTGCTCGGCGAGATAGTTATTCAATGTGACCTGCTTGATGCCGCCGCCGAGGTTCGTGAAGGTGTAAACGCCGGCGGCGCCGTTTGCGGCCAGCTTCTCCTCGGGCGCGGACGCGAGCGCCGGTTTTGAGGGCAAAAGGACGGGGGTCGCGGATGCCGCCGCCGTGCCCGTCAGGTGCGGAAGAGGCGCAGCCGCCGCGCGGTTTGCCGCGGCGGTGCGGACAGTCTTCGCATACTGGTACTCCCACGCCACCAGGACGATGATAGCCAGCGCGATGCCGATGACGCCTTTACGATCCATGCAAATCCTTTTCTGGAACCGGATCGAAGCCCGCGCCGCCCCAGGGGTGGCAGCGCGCGATTCTTTGCAACCCGAGCCGGCACCCTTTCAGCGCCCCGTGTCTTTCCACCGCTTCCAGGAAGTAGCGCGAGCACGACGGCTCGTACCGGCAGCCGGAAGCGGGACCGCCGAGGAAGGCGAGCAGGGGGGAAACAAGCGCCTGGTACGCGCGGATGAAAAGGCGGATCAACATTCCTCTCCTAAAAGAGCGGCTCGCTTCGCCAAGCGCAACCACTCATTTCGCAACTCCGCGAACGAAGCCGCGGCGGCGTCCCTGCGCGCGATGACGACGAGGAACTTTCCCTCGCCGGCAAGGCGCGGGAGGCTGGCCCGCACGATTTCCCGCATGCGGCGGCGCAGCTTGTTTCGCACGACGGCGTTCCCAAGGCGCCGGGTGGTGATGAGGCCGGTTTTGACGCCGGTTTGCGTTTCCGGCGGGGCCGGATTTTTTAGCACGCTCAAGATCAGTAATTTTCCGTGGAAGGACGTTCCCTGGGCTTTGACTCTTCGGAACTCCGCGGCATGGGTCAGCCTCGCGGTCTTTGGGAAGCGAAGTCGCATCGCGGGCCGCCGCGAGCCAATTTACGCCTGGGTGTGCCGGGCGAAGGGAATCTCGACGCCCACGGGCAGGAGGCGCTTGCGCCCGCGCTGCCTGCGCCGCGCCAGACAGGCGCGGCCGGCCTTGGTCTTCATTCTCGCGCGAAAACCGTGCTGCTGCTTCCGCGTGCGCTTAGAGGCTTGATAGGTGCGTTTCATAGACTCCCTCTTCCCAAGGGAGTGCGAATTCTACGCCGTTGCGCCGCCATGTCAACACGATCCCGCGCCAAAAAACTTGCAAAACACGCCGCCCGTTTTAAATTCCAAACCCGCATCCCATGATCGAAGTAAATCCCGATTTCGCCGCGGTAAAGCAGGGCCTCATCCCGCTGACGCCGCAAGAAAAAATCAAGCAGGAGAAAGACGGCCTCGACGTCATCCACGATATCTACCGCTATGCGAAGACCGGGTTCGCCTCGATAGCGGATGACGATTTCGAGCGGATGAAATGGTACGGCGTGTACCGGCAGAAGCCGAAGGACTCCGGCTATTTCATGTTGCGGACGAAGCTTCCCGGCGGCCAGATCAACGCCGCGCAGGCCGCGGTTCTCTCCCAGCTTACCGACAGGTTCGCGCACGGCTTTTGCGACATCACCACGCGGCAGACCATCCAGCTTCACTGGCTGCGGATCGAGGACATGCCGGAAATTTTCGCGGAACTGGAGTCGGTGGGCGTCACCACCAGCGGCGCGTGCGGCGACGATACGCGCAACGTCGTCGGCTGCCCGGTGGCGGGCATCGACCCGGAGGAGATACTCGACGGCACGCCGCAGTTGCAACAGGTGAGCCGGGAGATGACCAACAACCGCGATTTTTCCAACCTGCCGAGGAAATATAAAATCTCGGTGGCGGGCTGCCACATCCATTGCGCGCAGCCGGACATCAATTGCGCCGGCGTCTTCGGCCTGCGGCGCGGCGGGGAAGCCGGCTACGGCATAAAAGTCGGCGGCGGCCTTTCCTCCTCGCCGCACATGGCGCAGACGCTCCCGTATTTCCTGCGTCCGGACCAGGTGTGGCCGGTGGTTCGCGCCGTCAGCGAGATATTCCGGGATTGCGGCTACCGTCTCCGGCGCAACAGGGCCCGGTTCAAGTTCCTCGTGGCGGACTGGGGCGTGGAGCGCGTGGCCGCGGAGGTCGAGGCGCGTCTGGACTTCAAGCCCGACGCGCATTCCGATTTCCGCGTGCCGCATGACCAGGAGACCGACCACCTGGGCATCCACGCGCAAAAGCAGCCGGGATTGTACTGGGCGGGCGTCAACATAGCGGGAGGGCGCATGCGGGACGGCCAGCTTGGCCTGCTCGGGAAGCTCGCCTCGAAGTATTGCGCGCCGGGCCTGGACGCGATCCGGCTCACCAACAAGCAGAATCTCCTTATCCTCAACATCCCGGAAGCGAACCTGCCCGCGTTGAAGCGCGAACTCGACCAGGCGGGCCTGCCGTACGAATCGTCCAACTTCCGCAAGGGATGCGTCACCTGCACCGGCATCGAATTTTGCAACCTGGCGGTCGCCGAGACCAAGAACCGGATGCTGGCCCTAGTCGAGCAACTCGAGGAGACGAGCGGCTGGTACAAGGACAAGATTCGCATCCACTTCAGCGGCTGCCCTTCGAGTTGCGGCCAGCACCAGATAGCCGACATCGGCTTCCGCGGCGCGCGCACCAAGGTCAACGGCGAGATGGTCGACGCCTACGACGCTTTCATAGGCGGGCGCCTGGGCGACAAGCGCCGCTTCAACGAGTTGCTGAAAGGCAAGATCATCGCGAAAGACGTGCATATCTTCATCGACAAACTCCTGAGGGTGTTCGATTCCAAGAAGCAAGCCGGCGAGACCTTTGGCGAATTCTGCGATCGCGTGCCGCGGGAGGAAATCCTGGCAGGCCTGGCGGCTCATGGATAAAGAGATCATAGAGCCGGCCACGCTGGAGGACTTGCCGCAACTGACCGATTTGCTGGTCGATCTTTTCACGCAGGAAGAGGACTTCGAACCGAATCGCATAAAGCAGACGCGCGGTCTGCGGCTCCTGCTGGAGGAACCGCAGCGGGGGCGCATCTTCGTGCTTCGGCGGAATGGCCGCATCCTGTCGATGCTCAATCTGCTCTTCACCATCAGCACGGCGGAGGGCGGGTTCGTCGTGGTGCTGGAGGATGTCGTCGTCCACAGGGAGCATCGCGGCCAGAGGTTCGGCGACCGTCTGCTCCAGTACGCCATCAACTTCGCCAGGGAAAAGGGGTTTCTGCGCATCACGCTCCTGACGGACAGGGCGAATGAAGAGAGCCAGCGCTTCTTCAAGGCGCACGGTTTCTTCATCTCCAACATGATCCCGATGCGGCTGCTCCTCTCCGCCGCGCCGGAGGAGTGAATGGAGGACTTCGTCAACCTCGGGTTCGCCCGTGTCGATACCGGGCGAAGGGACCGGCGCGGCTTTCCTGAAGTCATCTATTGCGAGGGCAAAACTGCCGAAGACGTGCGGGCCATCGCGCGCGTCATCGTCGCCAACGACCCGGTGTTGCTCGCCACGCGCGCCCGGCGGGAACACTACGACGCCGTTGCCGCCGAGTTTCCCGAGGCCGTCTTTCACGCGCGCGCCCGCTGCATCACCCTGGAAAAAGAGCCGTTGCCAAAGAACAGCGGCAAGGTGGGGGTCATTTGCGCCGGGACCTCGGATCTTCCCGTCGCGGAGGAGAGCATCGTCACGCTGGAGATTTTCGGCAATGCGGTCGAGCGGATCCACGACATCGGCGTGGCGGGGATTCACCGCCTCATCGCGGTGCGGGATCGGCTGGAGGCGTGCAACGTCCTCATCGTCGTGGCGGGCATGGAAGGCGCGCTGCCAAGCGCCGTGGCGGGCCTCACGAGCAGGCCGATCATCGCGGTTCCGACCAGCGTGGGGTACGGCGCGAGCTTCGGAGGCCTGGCGGCGTTGCTGGGCATGTTGAACAGTTGCGGCAGCGGGGTCACCGTGGTGAATATCGACAACGGCTTCGGGGCGGCCTACGCCGCCGCGACCATCAACCGCCTGTTGAACGGAAGATGAGAAACCTGCTCCTGGAAGCCGTCGAATACAAAACGAAGGACACCTCCTTCGGCACATGGAAATCGCACCTGAGTCCCGAAGGGCATGCCTACCACGAATTCACCTCGCACCGTCAAATCGCGGGGATGCCGTTCCTCCACTACACCGCCGGGAAAAATCCCGAAACCGGCAGGAGGAAAGTCGCGAGGGGCTTTGTAGCCGTCGGGCGGCTGGCTGTCGGCGTCGTGGCGATAGGGCAGGCGGCGTGCGGCGTCGTCTCGATCGGCCAGCTTAGTTTCGGCGTGCTTGCCGGCGTCGGGCAGCTCTGCGTCGGCCTTGTTGCAATCGGGCAGATAAGCCTGGGCGTTCTTTTCGGCGCCGGGCAGCTTGCGACCGGCATCGTGGCGATCGGGCAGGCGGCGTTCGGGTATTACGTCCTCGCGCAATCGGGCGCCGGGGTTCACGTCTGGGACGCGGAAGGCGGCGATAACGCGGCGCGCGGCTTTTTTTCGGCTCTGCGGTCTTGGAAGTGACGTTCGCCCTGGGGCGGCGTCGTCGTAGAGGCGGCTGTGCCAGCCGCCTGGAGCGGGCAAAAAGCCAAAAGCGCCGGGTCTTTGGTTAGGCGGCTGGCACAGCCGCCTCTACAGCCTCTACAACCTCTAACGCAGTTCTTCCGGCACTTTCCCGACCAGCGCCTTGATCTTCTCCGCTTCCTCGCGGTCGCAGACGAGGAGCGCGTCGTCGGTTTGGACGATGATGAGATTCTTCGCGCCCAGCAGGCTGATGTTCGTTTTGCGGCTGGAGAAGACGATGTTGTTGGCGGCGTCAATCTGGGTCAGCGCCATGTTGGATGCGTTGCCGCCTTCGTCCTGCCGGAGGTATTTCGCGACGGCTGTCCAGCTTCCGACGTCATCCCAATCGAAGGCGGCTTCGACCACCAGGACGCGGGCCGCGCGCTCCATGATGGCGTAGTCGACGGATATCTTCGGCAGTTTCGGGAAGCGCTCGGCGAGGATTTTCCCCATGTCCGGCGATTGGCGGATCTGGCCGATGAATTCCGACAGTTCCGGCGTGTATTTGTCAAATGCGTCGAGGATGGACGGGAGGGTCCAGATGAACATGCCGGCGTTCCAGCGGAAGTTGCCCTGTTTCAGGAAGCTTTCCGCAAGCTCGGGCGCGGGCTTTTCGCGGAAGCGGAGCACCTCGTGCACGGCGGGCGCGCCCGGGTCGAAATCGAGCTTTTTGCCCAATTCGATGTAGCCGAGACCGGGGCAGGCCCAGGTGGGTTGCAGGCCGATTGTCACGAGGTCGCCGGTCTTTTCCGCGGCGGCGGCGGCGGTGCGCAAGGTGCGGTGGAAGCCCGCTTCATCCTGGATGAGGTGGTCGGCGGGGAGGACGATCATCGTCGCGTCGGGATCGCGCAAAGCGACCCAGCCCGTGGCCAAGGCGACGGCGGCGGCGGTGTCGCGCTTGGCGGGCTCGGCGACGATGTTTTCCGGCGGAAGCCGGCCGCATGTCGCGCGCACCTCTTTTTCCTGATCCGAGTTCGTCAGGATGAGAATGTTTTGCGGCGGGACCAGCCCTTCCAGCCGCTGGAGCGTCTGCCCCAGCAGGGTCTGCTCCGAGAAAAGGGCGAGGAGTTGTTTCGGCTTGGTTTTGCGGCTGAGCGGCCAGAAACGTTCTCCGCTGCCGCCGGCGAGGATAAGGACATAGAGAGATGAAGCCATGACGAGATGAAAGTGAACAAGCATCTCGCATGCAAGATGCTTATCCAAAATTTATATTTTATGAGCCGCGCGATTGGAGTTGGTTTTTCACGACGGACGCCGCATATTCGCTCGTACTTAAGCTTTATGGAAATGACTCCGCCAAACACCCCAGAAGCCTGGACCACGCCCGGCTTGACCGTTCTGACCCAGACGACTTTGGGCTGCGGCGCCGGGCTTCTCCTGGCGGCGAAAATGGACCGCAGGGCGCAGAAGGTGACGGCCATCGTCCTGCTCTCCATCGGCCTGGCCTCGACGCTGTCGCTCGCCTTCGGCGTCTGGTTCAAGCGGTTGAACCGCCCCGAGTCTGACCGGGGGATGCGCAAGCGTCTCGCATCCATCCGGGAAGGCCATGTCTTCTCGGAGGACGCGGAGCTTTACTGACCCCCCCTATTTCGCCCAGGTGATGAGGCGAAGCTCGTGGTCCTGCGTCAAGTCGGGGTGGGTGGGGATGACCCGCACGTTGAATCCATAGGCGCCGCTTTCCGGCGCGGGGATGGAGCCTTCGTAGACATGGTCGCCCGAGGAGCCGGGGCTGCTCGTGACGGAAAGGTCTATCACGGTCGGCTTGGATATCTTGTTATCCATATTCTCGCCGAAATAGGCCTGCACCCGCACGAAATCCGGCGTCAGAACGCCCAGATGGACCTTGGCGGATATCTTCAGCGATTCGCCGACGACGATGCTGGCTTTGTCCGCGTTCTCCACCTGCGTGTCGATGATCCGGACCTGCGACCAGTCTTTGCGCATGCGGGATTTCCACTGGCTGATCGCCTTGCCTTTCTCGAAGCCGTTCGCGGTGAGTTTCGCGCGCGCGGCGGCGGCCGGCTCGTACAGACGCTCGGCGTATTCCTTGACCATGCGATGCGTGTTGAAAACGGGCGTGACGCTCCGGATCGACTCGCGCATCAATTGCAGCCAGGCGACGGGAAGGCGGCCATCCGGCTTGGCGTAATAGAGCGGGATGATCTGCGTTTCGAGTATCTGGAATAGGCTGGCCACGTCGACCTCGTTCTGGAATTCGACGGTTCCGTGCGTGATTTCCGCGCCGATGGCCCAGCCGTTCTTGCCGTTGTAGCTCTCGCACCACCAGCCGTCCAGCACGCTCAGGTTCAATCCGCCGTTGGGCGGCAGTTTCATGCCGCTGGTGCCGCTCGCTTCGTAAGGACGCAGCGGCGTGTTCAGCCAGAGATCGACCCCCTGGGTGAGGCGCCGCGCGATGTTCGTGTCGTAGTCCTCGACGAAGACGATGCGGTTCTCGAACTCTTTTTCCCGCGTGTGTTTATAGACTTCCTGGATGAAGCGCTTGCCGCCGTCGTCTTTCGGGTGCGCCTTGCCCGCGAAGATGAATTGGACGGGCTGCTGCGTGTTGGTCAGCATTTTCACGAGGCGCTCGGGCTCGGTGAAGAGAAGGGTGCCGCGCTTGTACGTGGCGAAGCGCCGCGCGAAGCCGATGGTGAGTATCTCGGGATTGAGAAGCTGGTTGACCCGGCGGATTTTCTCCGGCGACTCGCCGATGCGCTCGCGCTGCGCGCGGACGCGGCTGCGGACAAATTCGATGAGGCGGAGTTTCAGCGCCTGGTGGGTTTCCCACAGCACGTCGTCGGGGATGTCGATGACGCCGCGCCAGAATTCCTGGTCGATGAGGTGCTCCTCCCAGTCGTTGCCGACATATTTCTCGAAGAGCGCCGCGAACTCGGGCGCCGTCCACGTCTTGGTGTGGATGCCGTTCGTTATGCTGGTGATCGGCACTTCCTCCTCCGGGACGCCCGACCAGACGTTCTTCCACAACTGCCTGCTCACTTCCCCGTGCAGCGCGCTGACGCCGTTGGAGTGCCTGCTGGTGCGCAACGCCAGGATCGTCATGCTGAAGGCGTCCACGGGTTCGACACTCTCCTGTCCGAGGCGGAAAAATTCGTCGAAGGTCAGTCCGACGCTTTGCGGGTAGCGCCCGAAGTAGCGGGTCATGAGATCGCGCGGGAAGGCGTCGTTGCCCGCCGGCACGGGGGTATGGGTGGTGAAGATGTTGCCGGCGGCCACCACTTGCAGGGCGCTGTAGAAGTCGAGGTTCTTCTCCTGCACGCCGCGCCGGATGAGTTCCAGCGAAAGGAACGCCGAGTGCCCTTCGTTCATGTGATGGACCTGCGGCGTTATGCCCATCGCGTTCAACGCGCGCACGCCGCCGATGCCGAGCACGATCTCCTGCCGGATGCGCATCTCCAGGTCGCCGCCGTACAGTTCGGCGGTTATGAGGCGGTCTTCGGCGCTGTTCTCGGCCACGTCCGTGTCGAGCAGATAGAGGGTTATTCTTCCGATGGCCAGTTCCCAGACCTTCGCGTAAACCTCGCGCCCCAGGAGATCGACCGAGATGAGGAGCGGCTTGTCGTCCTTGCGGACTTCCTTGATCGGCAGATGATGGAAATTCTGGTTGAGGCTGACGCTCTCCTGCCACCCGTCCTTGTTAATCTGCTGTTTGAAGTAACCGTGCCGGTACAACAGCGTGACCGCGCAGAAATTCAGGTCGAGATCGCTCGCGGACTTGCAATGGTCGCCGGAGAGGATGCCGAGGCCGCCGGAATAATTCGGCACGGATTCATGGAAGCCGACCTCCGCCGAGAAATAGGCTACGGGGTTCTTCGAAGGGCCGCCCGGGCGGGTCTTGCCGTAGGTGTCCTTGCGCGCGAGGTAGTCCTTGAATTTCTTGTGGATGACCTTCAGTTCGCGCTTGAAGTCGTCGTTGCCCGCCACTTCCAGCAGGCGGGCCTGCCGCGAGAGTTGCAGCATGCGCAGCGGATTATGGTTCGTCCTCGTCCACAGGTCGGGATCGAGATGGCGGAAAAGTTTCCGCGCCGCGGGTTCCCAGGTCCACCAGAGATTGAAGACAATATCCCGCAACGGTTCGAGTTCTTCGGGCAACTTGGGGATGACGTTATAAGTATGTAATGGCTGCATGTTTTTGGTTGGTTGCGGGCGGAACCGCGGAAGATTAGCGAATGACTCCTTGCTGGCAAAGCAATTTTCTTGCCCGCCCGCTCTTGGCAAAAAGGCGGCGCTGCCTTATTCGTTACGGATAGCGTCATGAAATACCGCACCTTTCCCCGAACCACTCTTTCCGTCAGCGAAGTCGGCTTTGGCCTCTGGACCGTTTCGACCGGCTGGTGGGGGCAATTCACGGAAGGCGAGGCCGTGGGTCTCATGCAAAAGGCGTTCGATCTCGGCGTCACTCTTTTCGACGCGGCCGACACCTACGGAAACGGCTTGAGCGAGGAATTGATCGCCAAGGCTTTCCAGGGGCGCCGGGACGAAATCGTCATCGCCACCAAGATCGGGTACGACTTCGTCAACCACGGCGACAAGCGCCGGGGCCAGCGCGAGATTCCGCAGGATTTCTCGCCCGCCGCGCTCGTCCGCGCCACCGACGCGGCGCTCAAGCGGTTGCGGACGGACCGCATCGACCTCATGCAATTGCACAATATCCGCATGGAGCAGGTAAGCGATGACAGCGTCTGGACAACCCTGGAACGGCTGAAGGGCGAGGGGAAAATTCTCCACTACGGCATCGCGCTCGGCCCGGCCATCGGCTGGCAGGGCGAAGGCGTCGACTGCATCCGGGAACGCGAACTGACCAGTGTCCAGCACATCTACAACATCCTGGAGCAGCACCCCGGCCGCGCCATCCAGCAAGCCGCCGAGGACGCCGGTCGCGACACGCTTTTTCTCATCCGCGTCCCGCATTCCTCCGGGATGCTGGAAGGCCGTTACACCGCCGACACCGTTTTCCCGCCGAACGACCACCGCAACCACCGTCCGCGAAGCTGGCTCCTGAACGGCGTCAGGAAAGTCGGGCGACTCCGGTTTCTGGAAAACGCGGACAGGACGTTGGGGCAGGCCGCCTTGCAATGGCTCCTCGCCGACCCGCGCGTCGCCTCGACCCTGCCGAATATCTACGGGGAGGATCAACTCCGCGAATTCGCCGCGGCGCCGGAATGCCCGCCCCTGACGGAGGACGACATGGAGGAGATCGAGCGCCTCCATTCCGGGAATTTCGGCGTCGAGGAGGACGCGCCGAAATTCAAGGGGACCATGCAGCCGGCCTGATGTCGTCACTATGGTCGCTCGCGCCCAGGAAAATCGCACATTCAACGAAGTGATCGGCCTCGTCCTCCTCGGGCTGGGGACGCTCCTCTTCCTGGCGTTGATTTCCTACGAACCGAGGGACCTGCCCGGCTGGTTTCCGCTGAGCTACACTTCGGGCGCGAACGGGCGTCCGCACAATATCATGGGGCGGGTCGGAGCCATCGGCGCGGGGTCGAGCTATTTCCTGCTCGGCGCGGCTTCCTACCTGGTCGCGGCGGTCATGCTCGTGCTGGGGGCGATCAAGCTCTTTTCCTCCTCCTACCATCTCCGCGCCCGGTTTGTCTGGATATTCATCTCCATCCTCGCCGGGGCCTGCCTCATCGAGATCCAGCCATGGTTCCTCCACGACTGGCCCGCGGCGATGAACATCCGCAGCCACGGCGGCGGGGCGGGCGGCTGGCTTGGGTACTGGCTGGGGAAACGCCTGTTGCGGGATTTATTCGGCCTCGGCGGGGCTGGGATACTCCTGTTCTGCCTGTACGTCATCACGGTCATCCTCATGACGGGCATCCAGCCGGTTAGGGCGTTGCGCGCCGTCCTGGCGGCGCCCCCGAGATGGCTGCAAGGCTGGCGCCTCCGCCGCATGGAAAAGGCCGATGAGCGGGAACGGCTCGTCCTGGAAGAAAAGCGGCTCGCCCGCGAGACAAGGAAGCTGGAGAAAACCCTCACCAAAAAGGGCGTGCGGCTGCCGGAGCCGGGCGAGCTTCCCTTTGAAGAGGAAATACCGGTGCGGCCCGCGCCGAAGGTCATCGACACCTCCGTGCCGGAGCCGAAGAAAAAAGAGAAGCTCGTCCCGAAAGCGCCCGCCCGGATGGATGACTACAAGCTCCCGGAACTCACGCTGCTCGACGAGGCGGACACCGCGGGTCGCCGCGCCGCGGACCCGGAGGAGTTGCGGCAGATACAGGCCACCGTCATCGACACGCTCGCGCAGTTCGGGATAAGCGTTTCGCCCGGAGACATCACCAAAGGGCCGACCATCACGCGCTACGAGGTCTATCCCGCGAAGGGCGTGCGGGTGGACAAGATCGTGAGCCTGGAGCGGGATATCGCCCGTTCCACGCGCGCGGAACGCATCAACATCCTCGCGCCGATCCCGGGCAAGGACACGGTCGGCATCGAGATCGCCAACTCCCGCAAACAGAAGGTCACGCTCCGCGAACTCCTGGAATCCGAGGAATGGCTGCAAACCCAGGCAAAGATACCGCTCGCGCTCGGCAAGGACGTTTACGGCAAGACCATCCTCGCCGATCTCTCGCAGATGCCCCATTGCCTCGTCGCCGGAACCACCGGCAGCGGCAAGAGCGTCTGCATCAACGCGCTCATCGCGAGCATGCTGTACCGGTTCACGCCCGACCAGCTGCGGCTCATCATGATCGACCCCAAGGTGGTCGAGATGCAGATATACAATTCCCTGCCGCACCTCATCGTCCCCGTCGTCACCGATCCCAAGAAAGTGCTCCTGGCTCTCCGCTACGTCATCGACGAGATGGAGAAGCGCTACAAGATTTTCGCGAAGACAGGCGTGCGGAACATCACCGGGTTCAACGCCCGCCCCAAGCCGAAGTCCAAAAAGGAACTCGAAGCGGAAGGCCTGCCGGTCCAGGAACCGGGCGGGGCGGACGGGGAAAGCGCGCCTCCGATACAGGTCCCGCGGGATGACGACATCATCATTCCCGAGCGGATGTATTATATCGTCGTCATCATCGACGAACTGGCGGACCTGATGCAGACCGCCCCCGCCGACGTGGAGAGCGCCATCGCGCGCATCACCCAGATGGCGCGGGCCGCCGGCATCCACATGATCGTCGCCACGCAAACGCCCCGTGCGGACATCGTCACCGGCGTCATCAAGGCCAACATCCCGAGCCGCATCGCCTTCCAGGTCGCCACGAAGATCGACAGCCGCGTCATCCTGGACGAAAACGGCGCCGAACGCCTGCTGGGGCAGGGGGATATGCTTTATGTGCCGCCCGGCACGTCCCGGGTCATCCGGGCACAAGGCGTGCTTGTAACCGATGAGGAAATCAAACGCCTGGTCGATTTCGCCCAGGCCCAGAGCCCGGCGGTTTATGAGCCGGAAATCCATGATAAATTGCAGACGGGGGCGCAGCCCCCGGAGGAAGTGAGCGAGGAAGACGAAGAACTTGTGGAAAAATGCATCGAGATCATGCGCCAGGAGAAAAAGGCGTCCACCTCCCTGTTTCAGCGCAGGCTGCGGCTGGGGTACACCCGCGCGGCGAGGGTGGTGGACATCCTCGAACAGCGCGGCTACGTGGCGGCGGGCGAAGGCGCCAAGCCGCGCGAGATTCTCAAGGACCTCGATGAAGCGTTTCCCTGAACCACGGTGAACACCGAAGGGAAAAGACTCCAGCAAGCGCGACTGAAGCGAAAGCTCTCCGTGGAAGACGCGGCCCGCGCCACGAAACTGCGCCCCGAGCGCATCCTCGACCTGGAAAACGACACCTACGCGAATTTTCCCAACCTCGCCTACGCGAAAAGCTTCCTCGTCATCTACGCGAAATACCTCGGCGTGGACGTGTCGGACTTCATCGAGACATTCGACGTCGGCAGCCCCGTGGGCCGCAATGATTACCAATACCTCGCCAACGCGCCCCAGGCGCGCCCGGCGTTGCGCCGCCGCGAGAAATCCGCGACCAAGCCGATGCTCATCCTGGCGGCGATAGCCGGAGCCGTCATGACGTTCGCGATATTTGTCATGTATCTGGTCGTGAGCGCCCAGCGTCTCGGCTTCCTGGAACAGCCGGGCGCGAAGAAGCAGCCGCAGGCCGCCAATCTCTTCGCGCCCACGCCCGCGCCCGCGCCCTCGACCGCCGCGGTGGAGATCGCCACCCCCATCCCGATGAACACCCCGCTGGTTCCGCGCGCCACGTCCGCCCTCGCGCTCGCGGCGCCCATTCTGCCGCAAGCCGCGGGCGCCTCGCGCCCCCAGCCTTCTCCCGGCTCGACAGGGACGCCGGCGCCTTCGCCCACGCCGCCGCCGCGCAAGGAAAACGAAATCATTCTCCAGCCGCTCAAGAAAGCGTGGGTCACTGTTCGCAGGGGCGGGGCGGATTCTCCGCCGGTATTCGAGGACTGGCTGTACCCGGACGCGAAAGGCTTGATCTTGCACGGAGACAAATTCTGGATAAGCGTCGGAGAGAAAGGCGCCGTGGAAATCAAAAAGAACGGCGTCGTCATCAACTACGACACGTTTGTCTCGATCGAATAACATGGCCGCAAAAGTTGGAATGATCAGCCTCGGCTGCGCGAAGAACCTCGTGGATGCGGAGATCATGCTCGGCAGCGTCCTCGGACGGGGGATGGAGATCACCTCCGACGCGGGCAAGGCGGACGTGCTCATCGTGAACACCTGCGCGTTCATCGACTCGGCGAAGGAGGAATCCGTGGAGGCGATACTCGAAGCCCGCCGGCGGCGCGGCCAGAAGGTGATCGTCGCGGGTTGCATGTCGCAGCGTTTTTCCAGGGAGCTGCTTCCCGAGATGCCGGAAATCGACGCCTTTATCGGGCTGGACCAAGTCGCGGGCGCGGGCGAAATCGTGGCGCAAGTGCTGAGCGACGACCAATGGGAGCCGCTCAATCTCGTGACGCGGCGGCCCGTTTATATCCCGGATTACGATACGCCCCGGTTTCGCCTCACCCCCTCGCACTCGGCTTACCTCAAGATCGCCGAAGGGTGCAACCACCCGTGCAGCTTTTGCGTCATACCGCAAATGCGCGGACGGCACCGGAGCCGGACCATCGCGTCCGTCGTACAGGAAGTACGGAACCTGGTCGCCGAAGGAGTCAAGGAGATCAATCTCATAAGCCAGGACACGACCTATTTCGGGATGGACCTCTGGGAGCGGCGCTCCGGCCCCGCGCAGCCGGTCGATTCCTCGCGCGGGCCGACTCTCACCCGGTTGCTGGAGGAGATCGAGCGGATCGAGGGCGACTTCTGGGTGCGGCTTCTTTACACGCATCCCGCGCATTGGAGCGACGAGTTGATCGAAGCCATCGCGCGGAGCGGCAAGGTCGCCCGCTACATCGACATGCCCCTCCAGCACATCCATCCGGAGATGCTGGAATTGATGCGCCGCGAGACTTCCCGCGAACACATCGAGGACTTGATCGCGCGCCTGCGCGCGGCCATCCCCGGCATCGCCTTGCGCACCACGTTCATCGTCGGCTTTCCCGGCGAGACGGAGGAGCATTTCGAGTCCCTGCTGAAATTCATCGAGCGCGCGCGCTTTGAGCGGCTCGGCGTTTTTTCCTACTCGCGCGAGGAAGGTTCGCGCGCCGCGAAGATGCCGGATCAAGTCCCCGCGCGGACAAAGAACGCCCGTTACAAGCGCGCGATGAAGTTGCAGCAAAAGATCGCCCGCGAGCTTTGCGGGAACATGGCGGGCCGCACGATCAAAGTCCTGGTGGAACAACCGCTCATCGCAAGGAGCGAATCCGACGCGCCCGACGTGGACGGCCAGGTGATCCTCACGCGCCCGCTGCCCGTGGGCGAGTTCGCGCAAGTCCGGGTTGTCGGGAACCAGGTCTATGACCTGATCGGCGAACCCGTGTAACGGGGGTTACATCGTCTCCGAGCGCGAGGGCAGGAGAAGGCGCACGGCCGTATGCCCCGGCTGGCTGTCGATCCGGACCACGCCGCCCATCCGCTGCACCAGTCCCAGCGCCACGGTCAATCCCAGCCCCGCGGCGTTCTGTTTCTGCTTCGTGGTGAAGAACGGGCTGAAGACTTTTTCCGTCAGGTGCGGCGGTATGCCCGGACCGTGATCGGTGACGGTGAGTGAAAGCCAGGTGATCGGCTGCGCGGCGCTGCTGAGGCCCAGAGGCACGGGCGACTCCGCGGCCGCCGTGATGGTGACGACTCCGCCTTTGGGGCTGGCTTCGCACGCGTTCCGCACGATCTCGAGCGTGGCGACCCGGAGGTGAGACATATCCGCCCAGATGTGGGGCACTTCATCGGAGCAATTGATCTCGAGGGTCGATTTCTGCCGGAGATAGGAGGTGAAGCTCGGTTTGAGGCAGCGGAGAAAATCGCAAAGATTGATTTCGCGCCAGATGAGCGAAGAAGGGCGCGCGAGCGAACCCGCGCGATCCATCAACTCCGAAGCGGCTCCCGCGCCCTCTTTGATGCGGGCCAGCCCGGCAAGCGTGGCGGCGTCGAGCTGCTTGTCATCCATCAACAGACCGAGATACCCGTGGAACAGACTCAGGATATTATTCATCTTATGGGCCAGCCCCCTTAAAAGCTGGTCCTGAAACTCGGAGTGTTCTATATGCATCGGTCCCTGATTTGACTTTTAAGCAGGAACCGTACTCACCCCCCTTCGCAAACCGGGAAATACAAGGGCAAAACCGCCCGCCGTCACGCTGGTTTTTCAAGGAATTAACGGCATTGAGACCGAAGGCAACGCGTTGACTGGCGGGCGCGCCTATGGCAATGGTGGCTAATGCCTCAGCTTACCATCGAGCTCGATCATGAGGACGACGGGCGCTGGATCGCCGAGATTCGGGCGCTCCCCGGCGCGCTCTGCTATGGCGCCACGAAAGAGGAGGCATCGCGCAAAGTCGAGGCGCCGGCCTTGCGCATCCTGGCTGATCGCGTTGAAAGCGGAGCCGACGTGCCGGAAGTCGCAGGGGCGTTCCTTCTTCATCCGGCGTGAGCGCGTGGCCTTCCTGCAAAGCGCGCAGGATTCTCGAGGCGCTCCAAAATATCGCGAAGCATACCGGATTGACTCCGGGCGAGCTATAGACGCTTTTCCCCCGCGGGCGTTGCCTCGCCGCCGCGCAGAGTGATCAGCCGGCCATCCGGCTTTCGGAGAAGCAGCCCGCCTTCTTCATCCAGCCCTTCGACAACGCCTTGTTCGCTCCCGATTTCCACCCAGCGTCCCTCAAGAAAACTTCGGGCGCGGGCCTCGGCGACTATTTTCTCGAAGCCGGATTCGATGAGGGGATATGCCGCATCCAGCCGCCGGAGGATTTTCGCCGCGATTTCCATGCGATCCAGCGGGCGTCCCGCGGCCATGAGAAGCGACCCCGCCTTGCCATGAAGGGAATCCGGAAAATCCGCCGCTTCCTGGTTGATGTTCACGCCGATGCCCGCGACCGCGAACGGATTGCCGTCCATCTGGGTTTCGGTAAGGATGCCGGCCGCTTTTTTCCCGGCCACGTAAATGTCGTTCGGCCACTTGATCTTCCCCTCGCACGGTGTGGAATCTTCGATTCCCCGCGCGACGGCGACGGCGGCCCAGGTCGTGAGACGCGGCCAGAATCGCATGGAAAATTGCGGGCGCGCCAGGAGCGAAAACCAGAGGCCGCGGCCCGCCGAAGACTCCCACCGTCTGCCAAGCCGCCCCCTGCCGGAGGTTTGTCTTTCGGCGAAAACGACGAGTCCCTCCGCCGCTCCGCCGCGGCCAAGCTGGGCCGCGACATCGTTTGTCGAACCGGTTTCCTCGAACACGATGATCTCCCTGACGAACCCGGGCTGGTCGAGCCGGGAGAGAATATCGTCGGCGATGAGACGGTCGGGGGCGGCGATCAGCCGGTTGTCTTCAATGGCGTAGCCCGCTTCGCGCAGGACGCGGATTCTGTCCCGCGCGCTTTCCGGCGGGACGCCGAGTTTTTCCGCGATGTCGCCGCCAGGGTTTTCGCGCAACAGACGGAGCAGCCGCGCGTCAAGTGAAAGGGGCCGCATCCTGCAATTCCAGGGAAAAATCGACCGACGGCGCGGAATGGGTCAGCGCGCCTATCGAGATAAAATCCACCCCCGTAGCCGCGACGCGCGCGGCGCTCTCCAGGGTTATCCCGCCGCTCGCCTCGAAGAGGACTTTGCCGGCGCCCATTTCCACGGCCTCGCGCATCGTTTCCGGGGTCATGTTGTCGAGGAGGATGACGTCTATCCCGTCGATTTGGAGGAACGCCTTCACCTGGTCGAGCCGGTCGGCTTCGACCTCGACGCGGATGCCGGGATAGCCTTCTTTCGCGCTGCGAATGGCGTCCCGCAGGAACGCGGGGTCGTTCCTTGCCGCGAGGTGGTTGTCCTTCACCATCACCATGTCGAAGAGGCCGAAGCGGTGGTTTTGCCCTCCGCCAGCCTTCACTGCGGCCTTCTCCAGCGCGCGCAGGCCGGGCGTGGTTTTCCGCGTGTCCAGGATGCGGGCTTTCGCGCCCGGAATGCCGGCTATGGCGTCGACATATTTCTTCGTGAGGGTGGCGACGCCCGAGAGCCGCTGGAGGAAGTTCAATGCGACGCGTTCGCCCGTGAGGATGGAGCGGACGGGGCCTTTCACTTCAAGAACCGCGTCGCCGTCCTGCGCCGTGCGGCCGGAAGCGAGCAGGATGGTTGTCGCCAGCCGTCCATCCACCCTGGCGAAGACTTCCGCCGCGGTTTCCGCCCCGGCTACGACCGCGCGCTGCCGGGCGACGATCCGGGCGAGGCCCGTCTGGTTTTCAGGGACGAAGTTCGCGGCGGTGACATCCCCCGCGCCGATGTCCTCGGCCAGGGCTATAGCGACGGGGTCGTGCATTTAGAAAAGATCCGGCTCCGCGGCGCGGTACACGGAATTTCCCCGCACGAATGTCTCCATCGTCCCGTGCGGCCCCCCGCGGTAGATGCAGAGGCTCAGCAAGTCTTCCGCGCTCAACTCGTCGCGCTGCTGCCGCGCCGTCTTCCGGTACGGAAGGAAGGCTCCGTAGTCCACCACGATGAAGTCCGCATCCTTCCCGACGTCGAGCGAACCGATCATGTTTTCCTTGCCGAGGACTTCCGCCGCCCCTTGCGTGGCCATGTAAAAGACTTCGGCGGGCGAGGGGACGCGGGCGTCGCCGTCGTAGTAGGAGCGCATTTTCTGCGATTCGATGGCGGAGCGCATCACCTGCCACAGATTGAGTTCGGTGCCCGCGCCGACGCCGCTGCCGAGGCCGATGGGGATGCCCCGGTCGTGCATTTTCTCCATGGGCATGACGCCGCTCCCCAGGAAGAGATTGGCCGTCGGGCAATGGGCGACCCGCGCGCCGGAAGCGGCCACGACATCCATCTCGCGATCTGAAAGGTGGATGCAATGGCTCAGGACGGTGCGCGGCGTCAGCAGTCCGCACTTGTCATAGACATCCGCGTAATCGGCGGCCCAGGAGAATTGGTTTTTGACCTTCTCCAGTTCCTCGAAGTTCTCGGCCAGGTGCATCTGCAAAAAGGCCGAGTGCTTCGCGGCAAGCTCGGCGGCGCCTTTCATGAGCTTCTCGCTGCAACTGACCGCGAACCGCGGACTGAAGGCGTATTCCAGCATGCCGGCCCTGGCGCCGTGCCATTTTTCGCAGAGCCTCTCGCTCTCCAGCAATGCGATGGACATGACCTTCTTCGGCTGGGACGCCCCGTAGGAGGCGATGTCCATCATCAGCATGCCCATGATGACGCGCAGGCCGCTCTTCTCCGCCGCTTCGAACGCCGCCTCGCACGCCGCTTCGTTCACCGAGCCGTAGAGCATCGCCGTGGTCGTTCCGTGCCGGGCCAGTTCTCGGAAAAACGCCATCGACTCTTTTCTTGCCTTCGCCTCGCCAAACTCGCGTTCGAGGGGGAAAACGGTCTGCCGCAGCCACGGCAAGAGCTCCGAACGCCCCTTCGCCACCGCGGGATACTGGGGCAGATGGGAATGGAGGTCGATGAGTCCCGGGAATATGGCCGCGCGGGCGTTGTGAAGCCAGCGGGCTTTGCTCGAGGCTTTCTTGTGCAGGAGATTGTACGCGCCGATATCGACGATGCGCCCGTTTTCGATGAGGATCGCGGTATCCTTGCGCTCGCGGAGCCTGCCGAGGTGCGGCGTATCGATGAGGCACCCCCGGACGCCAAGCAGGGGGGCGTCGGAATCGTCGGAATGGCCGGAATGGGAGGCGTCACGATCCATGGGCATTCAGCTTGGCGGCTGGCGCTTCCACACGCAATTCCCAAAAAAAAGGATTCGGGCAGCGCACGACCAAGGAGTTACAAACACATGCGCCGACCCGAATCACTTAAACCATTAACTCAGACAGCGCTCCGCGGGGGACGTTCAATGCCCCCGCGATATTTCTTCAAAAAAAAAATCAGGCCGGCTCCGGGGGGAGTTCCACGATCTCAAACCAGTACTTCTCCAGCGTGTGGAGGATGTCCACCAGCGATTCGAAAGTAACCGGTTTCACGATATAGGAGTTCACGCCGAGGTCATAGCTGCGGTAGATGTCCTCGTCCTCCTTGGAATTGGTCAGGATGACGATGGGAATATGCCGCAGTTCGGGAACGCCCTTTATCTCCGCGAGGGCCGCCCGCCCGTCTTTGCGAGGCATGTTCAGGTCGAGCAGGATCAAGCCGGGCCTTGGGGATTCATCCCCGGCGTATTTGCCTTCGTGGCGCAGATATTGGAGCAACTGCTCGCCGTCCTCCACGAAACGCAGGTCGTTCGCCAGACGGCTCTCCTCCAGGGCCTCCTTGGTCAGCCGGCGGTCGTCGATGTCGTCATCGGCCATGAGGATGGTGATGGGTTTTCCTACTTTTTTCATGCGGCTCCTCTCATGCGTTCTTTCAAGGGAAGGGTTACGATGAATGCGGCGCCCTCACCGTCACTGCTTTTTGCCACAATGTTTCCGCCGTGGCGATCAGTAATTTTACGGCAGACCGAAAGCCCGATGCCCGTCCCCTCGTATTTGTCCCGGGTATGGAGTCTCTGGAATATCGCAAAGATGCGCTCCGCGAACTGCGGCTCGAATCCTATGCCGTTGTCCTGGACGACGACCTGGCACGCTTCGTCGCCCGGGAGCGCCCCTGGGGGCGTGTTCTCGCGCAGGCTCACAATCTTGCTGGAGACGATGACTTCCGGCGGCTCCCCGGGGCGCTGAAACTTGAGGGCGTTCCCGAGCAGGTTCTGGAAAAGCTGCCGCATTTGCGCCGGGTCGGCGTCGATGACGGGCAGGAAACCGACCTCCACCCGCGCGCGCGTCTGCTCGATGCGGATTTCCAAATCGGATACGACTTCGCGCACGATCTTCGCCAGGTCGACCCGCTGAAACGGCTGCCCCTGGCTCGTTATCCGCGCGAGGGTCAGCAGGTCGCGGATGAGCGTCTGCATCCGCCGTGTCGCGTCCTGCATTCTTTCCAGGTATTCGCGCCCCTGGTCGCTCAAGGCGTCGTTGCACTTGGTCTTGAGGCGGTCTCCGAAGGCCATCACCTTCCGCAGCGGCTCCTGGAGATCGTGCGAAACCACGGAGGCGAACTCCTGCAACTGGTCGTTGCTGTTCTGGAGTTGCGCGGCGAATATCCGCAGCTTCTCCTCCGCTTCCTGCCGTTCCGTCACGTCGATGCTGAGGCAGACCAGGCCGGATATTCTCCCATCCGGGCCGCGCAGCGGGATTTTCGAACTGGAACGCCACAGGAGATTCCCCGCCCGGTCAACGGCCGGCTCCAGGTGATTCAAAAGCGGTTCGCCCGTTTTCATCACGGCCTCGTCGTCGGCCTGGTAGCGCTCGGCCACTTCCGGGGGGAAGAAATCCGCGGAGATCTTCCCCTCCACCTCCGCCGGGGTGGAGAGATTCAGGAACTCCCTGTGCGCCCGGTTGCTGAGGATATAACGGCCCCGGAGGTCTTTCACGAAGATCGCGTCCGGCACGGCATCGAGGAGACTGCTGAGAAGATGGTGTTCCTTCTCCAGGGCTTCCTCCGTCCTGCGGCGCGAGGCGATATCCCGCAGGATGACCCCCACCGCCGCGACTCCAAAAAGGAGCGCCAGCAAAACTCCGGCGGCGATCGGCAGTTTCGCGGTGCGCGCGACGTCGAAGAGGAGCGCGACCGCCAGCGACAAGAGGAGCGCCGTTCCGAGGCCGAGGAACATCTTCGCGCGAAGCGAGAGCCGCGCAGCCTGTTTTCGGGAGATGATCATCTGGAGCTGTTGCGCGGAGGGGGTGGGATTCGAACCCACGACGCCTTGCGGCGTGCCGGTTTTCAAGACCGGTGCAATAGACCACTCTACCACCCCTCCGGGGCGCGTCAGAGTTCACGCTTAGGATAACCTCCTTCGGCAACCTATTGCAATGGAGGAGAGCGGAGTTGAAAATCCGCGGGCCGGCGGGCATTTTGCGGAGGTGCGGATTATCATAGCGCCCGACAAGTTCAAAGGCTCTCTCTCCGCCCGCGAGGCGGCGGAAGCCATCCGTAAAGGGTTGCTGAAAGTCTGGCCGGACGCCGTGTTGAAAACCGTCCCCGTCTCCGACGGAGGCGAGGGGACGGCGGAAGCGATTCGCGCCGCGCGCACGGGCGTCTGGATAACCCTTGGCGTCCGCGATCCGCTCGGGAAAACCGTGCCCGCCCGCTACGCCTGGATGGAGGCGGAGCGGCTCGCGGTCATCGAAATGAGCGAGGCGTCCGGCCTCTGGCGCGTGGATGCGGAACGGCGCGACCCTCTCCGCTCCAACACGTACGGGACGGGAGAACTGATAGCCGACGCGAACAAGCGGGGCGCGGAGAAGATCATCGTCGGCCTGGGCGGCAGCGCGACGAATGACGGCGGCATCGGCATGGCCGCGGCGCTGGGTTACCAATTCCTCACGAGCGACGGAGAGGAGATCGAGCCGCTGCCCGTCAACCTCCTCTCGCTGGTGCGCATCGAACCGCCGGAAGGGTTGGCGCTGCCGGCCATCCTCGCGGCGGACGACGTGTGCAGCCCCCTGCTCGGGCCGCGCGGAGCCACGGAAATGTTCGGCGGCCAGAAAGGCGCGGAAGCCCGGCTCGCGCGGGAATTGGAGCTCTCCCTGGAAAATCTCGCCGAAGTCGCCGCGTTCGATCTGGGTTGCGATTTCCGGAACGCGCCGGGTGCGGGCGCGGCGGGCGGACTCGGCTTCGGATTGATGACATTCTGCCGGGCAACGCTAAAGCCCGGCTTCGAAGTGGTTGCCGAGGCGCTCGATTTGGAAACCGAAATCGCGGCTGCCGATCTCGTCATCACCGGCGAAGGAAGCCTCGACGCGCAGACCGTCGAAGGAAAGGCCCCCGCGGGCGTCGCCCAACTCGCCCGCGCCCATCAAAAGCCCGTGCTGGCCCTCGCCGGGAGCGTTGCAAATGATGCTCGCCTCGACGCGCTTTTCGATGCAACCTTGTCCCTGTGCGACCGCCCCTTGACGCTGGCCGGGGCGGTGCGCGACGCGGCGGCTTTGCTTGAGCGCGCGGCGGAATGTGCGGCCAGGCTAATCACCCTCTCCCCATGACAAAAAAGATCGCATTACTCTTCGCCGGCCAGGGCGCGCAGACGCCCGGGATGGGAAAAGACCTGAGCGCGCGTTATGAGTCCGCCCGCCGCCTCTTCCAGCAAGCCGACGACATCCTCGGGTACTCAATCAGCAAGCTCGCATTCGAAGGCCCCGAAGAAGAACTGACAAAAACCGTTCATTGCCAGCCAGCCCTGTACATTCACGGCCTGGCATGTCTCGCCGCGTTGCGCGAAGAGATCGGGGATTTTCCCGTCCACGCCACGGCGGGGCTTTCGCTGGGTGAATTCACCGCGCACGCCGCCGCCGGAACCTTTTCGTTCGAAACGGGTCTGCGCCTCGTTGCGCAACGCGCGCGCTTCATGCAGGAAGCCTGCGAGGAAACCCGCGGCGCGATGGCCGCCCTCATCGGCGCGGAAGAAACCGCCGCCCGCGACCTGGCGACCGAAACCGACGTGGACGTGGCGAACCTCAATAGTCCCGGGCAGATCGTCATCTCGGGAGAATCGTCCAAAGTCGCGCTGGCCGTCTCGCGCGCCTCCGGCCACGGCATCCGCCGCGCCGTGCTGCTGAAGGTGGCGGGCGCGTACCATTCGCGCCTGATGCAAAGCGCGTATCTAAAACTCGGCGAAGAATTGAACCGCACCACCCTCGAACCGCCGAAATTTACGGTCATTTGCAACGTGGACGCCCTGCCCGTAAGCGACCCGGATAAAATCCGCGACGCCCTGCGCGAACAAGTGACCAGCACCGTCCGCTGGACCGAGTCGCTCGAATACCTGCTGGACAAGGAACAGTGCGAACTGTTCATCGAACTGGGCCCCGGCGCAGTGCTGGCAGGCCTCCTCCAGCGCACACGCAAGGGGACGCCCTTCCTCTCCATCGGCGACATGCAATCCCTCACCGAAAGCGTGGGGAAGTGGCGTCTCGATGAATAACGAATGCTTGCCGGGCGGCGGGCGCCGCGGAAATCTGGCGGATTGAAAGAAGTTTTTTGACCACGGATAACACGGATAACACGGATAACACGGATGAAAGAAGGCAGAAGCGTCTACCGAGATTGCGCGCAGTCCGAGGTTCCAAGTTCCAGACCGCCGACCTGTCAGGGATTGCCTTTTTCTTTATTCATCCGTGTTATCCGTGTTATCCGTGGTTAAAAAAATTCCCTTTCTGCTCACGATAGCGCGAGCTTCCGCTCGCTCTCGCGGAGAACCTTCCATTTCCCTCCGTGGAGGTCCGGCAACTCCAGCCGGCCTATGCGGACGCGGATCAGACGAAGGGTGGGGTGGCCGATTGCCGCGGTCATGCGCCGGACCTGGCGGTTTTTGCCTTCGATAATCTCCAGGCCGATCCAGCAGTCCGGGATGTTTTTTCGAAACCGGATCGGCGGATCGCGCGGCGCGACGACCGGCTGAGGATCGAGAATCCATGCCTTGCACGGCAAGGTTCGGCGGTCGCGGAGGAACACCCCGCGCGCGAGTTTTTGCAGCGCATCGGCAGCGGGTATGTTTTCCACTTGCGCCCAATAGAGGCGGGGATGCCGGTTTTCCGGGGAGAGGAGCGCGGCGTTCAGTTCCGGTTCGTCGCTCAGGAGGAGAAGGCCTTCGCTCTCCGCGTCGAGCCTGCCGAGGGGGTAAACGCCGGGTGGAAACGCGAATGCCGAGAGCGGCGTGCGCCCGGAACCGTCCGGGGTGAATTGCGAAAGGACGCCGAAGGGCTTGTTAAACGCGATCAACATGGTCATTTAAAACTCTCGCATGCGTCTCCCTATCCATGATCTCGAAGACGCCGTCGTCGCCGAAGCGCGCGCGCACGGACGCCTTATTTTACAGGCGCCCACCGGCTCCGGCAAATCGACGCAAGTCCCGCAGATGCTGCTCGATCACGGGCTGCTCGGCGCGGGCGAAGTCGTCGTCCTGCAACCGCGCCGCCTGCCCGCGCGGATGCTCGCCGCGCGCGTCGCGGAAGAGCGCGGCGTCCGCCTCGGGGAGGAAGTCGGCTACCAGATACGCCTGGACCGGACGGTCTCGGAGAAGACGCGCATCCGCTTCGTGACGGAAGGCGTGCTCCTGCGCCAACTTTCCGGCGACCCGGCGTTGCGCGGCGTTTCGGCGATCCTGTTCGATGAATTCCACGAACGGCATCTTTATGGCGATATAACGCTGGCTCGTGCGCTCGATTTGCAGGAGACGCGGCGGCCCGACCTCAAGCTCATCGTCATGTCCGCGACGCTCGACGCCGGCTTGCTGGAGAAATACCTCGAGCCCTGCCGCGTGCTGGCGTCGAGCGGGCGGGCGTATCCGGTGGAGATCGGCTATCTGCCGAAGCCGGCGCGGTTCGATGAACACCCCGTCTGGGACTTGGCGGCGGAAGAGTTCGAGCGCGCGGCGAAGCGGCAGGAAGGGGATGCGCTTATTTTCATGCCGGGCGCTTACGAGATCGGGCGGACGATCCAGGCCGTTCGGGGAACTTCCGTGGATTGCGTCGTCCTGCCCTTGCACGGGGAGTTGCCGGTGTCCGAGCAGGACGCGGCGCTGCGGCGTTATGACAAACGGAAGGTCGTGGTCGCAACCAACGTCGCGGAGACTTCGCTGACAATCGACGGCGTGCGGCTGGTTATCGACAGCGGGCTGGCCCGCATCGCGCGGTACGATCCCCATCGCGGCATCAACACGCTCCTCGTCGAAAAGATAAGCCGCGCGTCCGCCGACCAGCGGGCGGGCCGCGCGGGCAGGACCGCGCCGGGATGTTGCATCCGGCTTTGGACGGAGCGCGAGCATGCCGGGCGGCCCGCCCGCGAATTGCCCGAGATACTGCGGCTCGACCTGGCGGAAGCCGTCCTGACGCTGAAGGCGAACGGCGTCCGCGATCCTTCCGCCTTCCGGTGGCTGGAGCCGCCGGATGCGAGGTCGCTTCGCCGCGCGGAGGAGCTTCTGCGGGAACTCGGAGCAGTCGAGGGAGACGGGATCAGCGCGATTGGGCGCCGGATGCTCGCCTTCCCGATCCATCCCCGTTACGCCCGGATGTTCCTCGCCGCGCGGGAGCTTGGCTGCGTGCCGGCCGTAGCGCGTATCGCCGCGCTTTCCCAGGGCCGTCCGCTTCTTCGCCGGGGCGAGGGCAAACAAACGGAAAATGAGCGCGACGACATCCTTGGCGAAGAGGCGGACTCCGACTTTTTCCTCCTCCTCCGCGCGTTGCGTTACGCGGAGAAGAACAACTTCGCTCCGCAGGCGTGCCGCCGCCTCGGCGTCAACGCCCTGGCCGCGCGCGAGGCGGCGCAGCTTGCGGAGCAGTTCCTGCGGATAGCGGAAAGCGATCCGAAAAGCGAGCCGCCGGATGAAGCGCTGAGGAAATGCATCCTGGCCGGGTTTCCCGACCAGGTGGCGCGGCGTTGCGAGCCGGGAACATTGCGCTGCCAGCTCGTCCACGGACGGAAAGGGGTGCTCGCGCGGGAAAGCGCGGTGCGGGAGAGCGAGCTTCTCGTCGCTTCGGAAATCCGCGAGGTGCAGGGCAAGGACGGCGAACTGCAAGTTCTGCTGACCTTGGCGACCGCCATCCGCGAGGAATGGCTGCGGGAGCTTTTCCCGGATGGCTGCCGACAACGGCGCGAGGTGTTTTACGATCCGGCGCAGCGGCGTGTCGTGGCGCGCGACGAGGTTTGTTTCCGCGACCTGGTATTGCGTTCGGGGCAGGCGGCCGAGCCGCCGCTGGAAGAGGCCGCGGCGATCCTTGCCGCGGAAGTCATCGCGGGGAATTGCCCGCTGAAGAACTGGGATCACGCCGTCGAGCAATGGATTATCCGCGTCGAGCGCCTGCGCGAATGGATGCCGGAACTGGAGTTGCCCGCGTTGGGCGAGGAAGGGCGGCGCGCGCTCCTTCAGCAAATCTGCCATGGGGCGTTCAGTTATAAAGAGATAAAGGAGAGGGAGGTATGGGCGACAGTGAAGTCGTGGCTCTCGACCGGCCAGCAGGGATGGGTGGATCGCTTTGCTCCCGAACGGATTTCCCTGCCAAACGGAAGAAAAGCCAGGGCGGCTTACGCGGCGTCCGGCCCGCCGGTCGTGGCGGCGAAGATCCAGGACTTGTACGGCGTGGAGGAGAGCCTCTTTGTCGCCGAGGGGCGCATCCCCGTCGTCATCCAGGCGCTCGCGCCGAACCATCGCCCGATTCAAGTGACGTCCAACCTCGCGACGTTCTGGAAAGAAGCGTATCCCAAGGCCAAGCAGGAGCTTCAGCGCAAATACCCCAAGCACGAATGGCGTTAGCAAAGCTCATTGGATTTCGTATCGTCGAATCTCCGCTGCCTGGCCGCCGCGACGCGGCACGGCGACAAACAAACTGTTCATCTCCCGCACGAACAATCCTGTTCGCGCGCCCGCTGCGGTGGGAATCGTCGCGGCGCGCCTCCAGGCGTTCGCGTTGAGTTGTTCGATCACGTCGATGTTGCCGGCTCCGCAGACGACGTAGAGGAGGCGCCGCCTGGCGTCGTAAAAGAGATCGTCGGCGTCGCCGGAAATTTCCAGATGGGAAATCATTTCGCCTGTATCCTCATCCAGGACTGCCAGCTCCGCGGGCGTCCTGCAGCCGATGAACAAGCGGCGGCCGCTTTCATCGAGCGCCATGGGGAAATTCGCGCTGGCTCCGCCGATCTTCCACGTCGCGACGACTTCGCCTTTGTCGCGGTCAACCACGGCCACCTGGCGCGCGGCGGGCACGTTGACAAACATCCGCGGCGTTTTTTCCATGAGCTGAAAAGCTTCGGGATGTCCCGAAAGCCTGATCGAACCGATCTGTTTTCCGTTCACGGCATCCACGATCCCGATGCCGCCGCTGCCGAAGCCCACGTAAATCCGCTTCACGGAGCTGTCGTAGCGCACATTGTCGGCGTCGTCTTCGAAAGCGATTTTTCCCAATGAAGCGAAGCTCTGGCCATCGTAGATGTTGACGATCCCGCCCTTGTCATTGGCGATATAAAGGCGGCTCGGTTCAGGGACATATCCGGCGCCTTGCGGCGCGCCAAGCCCGCCGATGGAGCGAACGCGCCCGCCCTTGCGCAGATCGACGACCTCCACCGTATTGTTGCCCAGCGCGCAGACGAACAATCTCGCGCCGCGAACATCAACCGCGAGATGATCGATTCGCCCGTTCACGCCGGGCAGCACGATAGTCTGCTTTAGCCGAAGTTCCGCGGCCTCCCCGGCGGCCGCGGCACAGGCGCACAAAATCAGCGCCAATGCTTTCATTTCTATTTCGCGCAAAATAAGACGTGCGGATGTAAGCGTGCTCATGGTATGCAATAGGTATTCCATTTACAATCTTCGATCCATTGAATAATTCCGTCACATGGCTCCTGCTGCTCTACACCCTGCCGACGAAGCAGAACACCGAGCGCGTCGCCGTCTGGCGGAAACTCAAGAAATTCGGCGCGGTTCCGATCAAGACATCCGCCTACCTGCTTCCCGATCAGCCCGCCCACTACGAGCGCTTCCAGTGGCTGACGCAGCAGATCCGCGACCACAGCGGCGACGCGACCCTCGTGCGCGCGCGGGAAATCGAAGGGATGCCGAACGAGAAACTCGTCGAGCTGTTCAATCAAGCGCGCGAGAAGGAATACCAGGAGGTCGGCAAGGCGTTGCGGGGCATCGCCGGAAAGGGCGCCGATCCCGAGACGGCGTCCGCCGAGCTTGAGCGGTTGAGGCGGCAGTTCAGGCAAATACGTGAGATCGATTTCTTCGACAACCCGGCGGCGCAGGACGTGGAGATGCTGTTCCGGCGCGCCGAAGGGGGCCGCTCCGCAAAGAAGCCCCGGCCGAAGCTCGACGCAAAGAGCTACCGGGGAAAAACATGGCTTACGCGGCGGCGTCCCGAAATCGATCGGGTGGGCTCGGCGTGGCTTATCCGCAAATTCATTGATCCCGGGGCGAAGTTCCTCTTCGCGGCGGCGGCTCCGGTCAATCGCGAGGCCATTCCATTTGATATGCTCGATGCGGAGTTCTCGCATCACGGAAACGATTGCACGTTTGAAACGCTGGCGAAGCGGTTCGCGATCCAGGACAAGGCGGTGAGCAGGATCGGCGAGATGATCCACGACGCCGACGTGGAGGACTCGAGGTTCCAGCGAACGGAATGCGTCGGCCTCGACCGCGTGTTCAAGGGCTGGGGAAAACACGGAATCTCCGACGAGGAAATCCTGGCTCGCGGATTCCAATGCTTCGACGGGCTTTACACATTCCTCCAACGGCGATGAATACTCCCGAGACGGCTCCAACGGAGCGCCCCAGCTTTTATGAAGCATTACGCTTTTGGCTGAAGCTGGGATTCATCAGCTTCGGCGGGCCCGCCGGGCAGATCGCGATCATGCAGACCGAGCTCGTGGACAAGAAGAAATGGATCAGCCAGTCCCGGTTTCTCCACGCGCTCAATTACTGCATGCTTCTGCCGGGGCCGGAAGCGCAGCAACTGTCGATCTATGTGGGCTGGCTGCTGCACAAGACCTGGGGCGGCATCGCAGCGGGCGCGCTTTTTGTCCTGCCGTCGATGTTCGTTCTGTGGGCGTTGAGCTATGTCTACGCCGCCTGGGGCGCCGTGCCGTGGATCGCGGCGATCTTCTACGGACTGAAGCCCGCGGTGACGGCCATCGTCGTGTTCGCGGTGATTCGCATCGGAAAGCGCGCCCTGAAAACCTGGGCCATGTGGAGCGTCGCAGCGCTCGCGTTCGCCGTGATTTATTTTCCGCCTCACGCGCCGTTTCCGCTCATCATCCTCGGCGCCGCTTTGATCGGCCTCGCCCGCGGTCACCGGGCGAAGGACGAGGGGGAGTCGGGCGAGGAATGGGAATCGCCCGAACATGCGAAGCCGTCGCTGGCGCGAACGATCAAGATAATCGTGGTCAACGGCGCCTTGTGGTGGGCGCCGATCATCCTGGCGGGGCTATGGCTGGGCTGGAATCACACCGTGTTCAAGGAGGGCGTGTTTTTCAGCAAGGCGGCGATGGTCACGTTCGGCGGCGCGTATGCGGTGCTTCCTTACGTCGCGCAGGAAGCCGTGCAAAAATACGGCTGGCTGAAAACCGGTCAGATGCTGGACGGACTCGGGCTGGCCGAGACAACGCCGGGGCCGCTGATCATGGTGTTGCAATTCGTCGGCTTCATGGGCGGCTGGAAGGCTCCCGGACGTCTTTCCCCGATTGTCGCCGCCACGCTGGGGGCCTTCATCACGACGTGGGCGACTTTCGCTCCCTGCTTTCTTTGGGTTTTCCTGGGCGCGCCGTACATCGAACGTTTGCGCGGAAACGTCAAGCTAAGCGCCGCGCTTTCGGCCGTGACCGCCGCCGTGGTGGGCGTGGTCCTGAACCTTGCCGTCTGGTTTGGCGTTCGCGTCCTTGTTCCGGAGCACGGCGTCGATTGGTTTGCGGTGATGGTGGGCGCGACGGCCTTCGCGGGAATGTTGAAATGGAAATGGGACATCATTCCCGTGGTCATTGGCAGCGGTATCCTGGGCTTGATTTACAAGCTCATCCTCCGCTGACGCTTAGGCGGCCGGCACAGCCGCCTCTACAACCAAGAGCGCGCCTCTAGTACGACGACTGCGGCTCAAGCTCCGCAAGGCGCGCTTCCAGCCTCTCGCAACGCTGCTCGGCGTCTTCGCGGGCTTTCTGCTCGTCGGCCAGGGTCTCTTCCAGTTCCCGGATGCGCTGCTGCAAACTCAGGCGAATGCTGGTGCGCACCGGTTCCTCGTCGCGGAGCATCGGCAGGTCTTTGACCATCTGCGCCGCGCCGTCGCGGCAGTTGGTGATGACGGTGTCGGCGGTTATCTCGCCCATCCTTACGAATTCCTTCACGGCCCCCACGGTGGTCGGCCCGTAATACTGGTTCTCGCCGACTTCAACCAGATAGTCCATTTCCAGTTCCGGGATCATGGGCGCTTTCATCCAGTTTTTTCCGTCGGTGGAGACTTTATCCAGGGGGGATATCTGGGCCTCGGTCGCCCATAAATAAAGCTGATCCAGCGAGATGGGGCCGAAAAGGCTGCCGTCATCGTGCTTCATCAAAAACCAGTTTTGCGATTCGTCCATTTATTGCTTCTCCTTTTTATGGCTGTCACCGCTTTTGGCGGAAGGGATTGTCAAGGTCTGGCCGATCTGCAAGGTGCGATCATTATGGATGTTGTTCGTTTTCTGCAAGTCGCCGACGCTTACTTTGTATAGACGGGCGATGGAGGTCAAGGTTTCGCCGCGCGTGACGACGTGCGTCGTGCCGACGTCGACCGGTTCGGCCTTTGGGGGCTCGGGGCTGCCTGACGAGGCGGAGGCGGGGGCGGGGGAGGGAGCGGCGGGGCTCGACTCCGGCGCGGGCGGCATGTTCTGGACAGGGGGCGGGGAGGGATGGGCCGCTTCGAGCAACTGGCTCAACTTCGCGACCTGCTGCGTCAGGACGTCGATCTGGCGGCCTTGTTGCTCGAGTAGCTGGCGTATGGAGCGCAGGTCATCGGCGGGCGCCGGCTTCGGGTTCTGCGCATGGGCCAGGGACGCGCTCCCGAGGAGGGCGAAGGCGGCGTAGCGTGCGATCAGAAGGCGCATCGAGAGACTCTGTCACTTCCGGGAATGAATGCAAGTCCCCTCGCTGATTTCGCAACCGGGAAAGCGCCGGGCGGGCCTTGCGTTTTCGCGATTTTATCTTAACCTGAGCCATGCCTGACAGGACGCAAAAACCGGTTGCTCCCGCGCCGTGGGGGCCGAAAGAAGGCGACGGCGGAGGGCCGAAGGCGCCGGATATCTCGAAGCCGGATACGAGGGATCTTCTCAAGCGCATGCGCAAGGTGGACCCCAACCAGTCGAAGCGCTACAGACAACGGACGGGGCAGTGATGGACCTCCCCGGCGCGGGCGACCCGGATTTCGTGGGATTGCTTCGGAGAAAGGGCGTTTACCCGGAGGGCTCCGCGGTCAATACCGCGGGCGCGGCGGCGATCCCGGCTCAGACGCAGGCGACGACGATCCTCGCCTTCAAGTTCTCGGAAGGCGTGCTGGTCGCGGGCGACCGGCGGGCGACGGCGGGCAACGTGGTCGTCTATGAACACGCGGACAAGGTTCTGGAGATCGACGGGCATTCCCTCATGGCGATCGCGGGGGTTCCCGCGACCGCCTGGGAAATGGCTCGGACGCTGGAGCATTCCTTCCAATTCTACCGGCGCAGCCAGCTCCAGGAAATGAGCGTGGACGGCAAGGTGCGCGCGCTCTCGAAGCTGTTGCGCGACAATCTTGGTTTCGTGATGCAGGGGGTGGGCGTGGTGGTGCCGATCTTCGCGACATTCGATACGGAGCAGAAGATCGCCCGCCTCTATTTCTACGACGCGATGGGCGCCCAGTTCGAAGCGGCGGACTTCGCGGCCACCGGCTCGGGGTCGCCGGCGGTCCGCAGCGTCCTGCACTACCAAAACACATGGGGCGCGGCTCCGTTGCGGCAACTCGGGCGCACGGACGCTCTCGTCCTGGCATTGCGCGCTCTGGATACCGCGGCGGAGATGGATACGGCCACGGGCGGCATAGACAGAAGGGGGCGAAGTTACCCTTTGGTCAAGATCGTCTCGGAGGCGGGCATTGTTACTTTAACACCGGAAGAAATAGCGGAAGTCCATAGACAGCAGGTCCCATGATCGAGGAACCGTATCGTTGGGTCGAGGCGATCGCCAATCGGCGCGAGTACATCGAGGACCAACTCGCCAGCGGCGGCCCCATCGCCTGTCTCAGTTGCGCCGCGGGGATTCTTTTCCTGAGCGCCGGGCGGGAACGCCAGAAGATTTTCGAGATTTACGACCGCATCGCGATGGGGGCGGTGGGGCACCCGGGGGATATTGAGCGGCTTCGCATGGCGGCGATAGAGGTCGCGAGCACGGAGGGCTTTACCCGCTCGGCGAGCGATGTTTCCCTGCGGAGGCTGGCCGCTTATTCCCTCAGCCCCGCGTTGAAGACCGCTTTCGAGCAGGTTTACGGCGCGCCCTACCTGGTGCGGATGCTCTTCGCGGAGCTGGGACGGGGAAGCGCGCCGAATCTTTTCGTGCGGATCGAATATGACGGTTCCCTCCACACCAACGGCGGAATGCTGGGCCGCAGCTTCGAGGATTTCGGCGTGATCTCAGGCACGGCGTCCTCGACGGAGTGGATGGAGCAATTCCTCAAGGGGAAGAGCCTGGCGCAAGCCCCGCTGGAAGAGGCGTTGCGAACGGCCTTGGAAACATGGAGCGTCGGCCGCCTGGGCCTTGCTCCCGACGCGCCGAAGGAACTGCCCGCGGCGGAGGCGATAGCGGCTCATTTGAAGGAGCATCTGGCCGATTTGGAGGTCGAAGCGGCGCTGCTGGAAAGGGCCGCGAGGATGCCCGCGACTTTCCGTCCGATTGGCGCGGGCGAGCTTGAACCGATCCTGGCGATTTTCAGGTAAGGCGGTTTTCCAGAATTTCTGAACAAGAAAAGCGTGCTTTCCGTCCAATCCCGGAGCATTCTATTCCATGTCAGTGAAGGCATTACGACAGGCTCCGGGCTTCAAGGGCCGGCTCTGGCGCGGCGCGGCCGTTCGCAACGGCATGCCGTGTGTGGGCCTCGTGGTATTTCTGGGCTGCTTCACCTGCATTGTTGCTCCCGACGTGGAGCGCCCCAAGGAAACGGCGATCGTCCCGGATTACTCCCTGCCGATGGTCGTCCTGGACCCCGGCCACGGCGGCAACGACGGCGGCGCGACCTCGCACGGCTTGCATGAGAAAGACCTGACTCTGGACGTGGCGTTGCGGATAGAGCAGATGCTCCGCAGCGCGGATTTCCCGGTGATGTTGACGCGGCGCGACGACACGTACGTCTCCCTGGCCGAACGCGCCGGCATCGCCAACCAGATCGACAAGTCGATCTTTGTCAGCCTTCATTTCAACCAATCCAGCGAACCTTCCGCGCAGGGCGTGGAGACCTACTACGCGGACAAAAAGGAACCCCCGGAATACGCCTGGACGTGGGTCGGCTTGTTCGTGAAACCGGAGATGCAGCCGCTGGATAACGGCGAAGCGCTCGCCAGCTTCATCCAGGCCTCGCTCGTGATGAAGGTGGATGTCGTCAACCGGGGGATAAAGAGCCGCAGCCTGTATGTCGTGCGCAACGTGCGGAACGCGGCGGTCCTCGTGGAAGGAGGCTTCATCAGCAATCCCCTGGAAGCGCGGCTGCTGGCGAACGCCGATTACCGGCAGCGGATAGCGGGCGCCATCGCGGACGGGATCGTCAACTACGAAAAGACGCAACGCCTGGCGCCTCCCAACAGGCTCGCCAAGGCCGCGGAGGAAAAGCCCCCCGCATCGCCCAAGAATTGAAGTTTTCCATGAGAAGAGCCCTCCTGCTGCTGATCCTGCTGGCTGTTTGCGGCGCGCGCGCCGACGAGGAGACCCGCGCCGCCCAGGAGCAGTTGAAAAGCCGGGGGTTCTACTTTGGCGAAGTCGACGGCGAAGCGGGGGCCGAAACGGCGGCGGCGATCCGCCGGTACCAGATTCGGAACGGACTGGAAGTGACCGGCGCGTTGAACCAGGAGACGCTCTCCTCGTTGAAAATCGCGGGCGAGCCGAAGCCGGCAGCCCGGGCGGGGACAACTTCCGATACTTCCGTTTACAAATCGGATCGCGATTTCCTGCATCAACAGGAAAAGCCGGCGCCCACCGCGCCCACCCCGACTCCCGAGCCTCCGCAGGAACGCTACGCCGGAACCGTGGCGCCCTCCACTCCCGACTACGGCGTATTCTACGCGCGCACGCCGTATGAAAACGCGCCCGCCGAAGTGCAGGTGCAAATGTTGCGGCGCGCGCAGGAAACGCTCTCCCGCTACGGCTACTACCGGGGGATACTCGACGGCTTTCCCGGCCCCGCCACGCGGCGGGCGATCTTCCTGTTCCAGCAAAACGCCGGACTCGCCGCCACCGCCCGGCTGGATACGGACACCCTTGCGGCGCTGCGCCTGCTTCCCGGGCGCGAAGTTTACGCGCCGCGGCCCTATGGCGCGCCGTTGCGGGGAATCTGGGTGCATTGAAATTTGGGCATGCGCCGGCATCTCTCCGCAATCGCCTGCATGTGCGCCCTGGCCGCGGCGGGATGCGCCGCTTCGCCAAAACGCCCGAAGGCGGCGCAGGCGGCCCCGCCTCCGCATCGTCCGGAACTCATCGGCTCCATCGCGCTCGTCAACTCCGCCCTCAACTTTGCGCTGGTTGACATGCGCGCTTTCGAATACCCCGGCGTCGGCGTGGCGCTCGAAAGCTTCTCCGAGGGAAAACAGACCGCGATCCTCATGGTCAGCCCGGAAAAAAACCGCCCCTTCATCGTGGCCGACATCGTGAAAGGGACGCCCGGCAAAGGCGACCTGGTCTACCAGTAGAAACCGATGAACGGCTCTCCCTTTCTGCAGCTCATCGATCTCAAGACGCATTTCCCCCTTTCAAAAGGCGTCTTTTTCCGGCGGAGCGCAGGCGCGGTGAAGGCTGTGGACGGCGTCTCGCTGGAGTTGAAAAAAGGGGAGATACTCGGCCTGGTGGGCGAGTCGGGCTGCGGCAAATCGACCCTGGGACGGACGGTCGTCCAGCTCTTGCGGCCCACTTCCGGTGCGGTCATCCTGGCGGGCCGGGATTTGGGAAAGCTAAACCGCCGGAGTTTGAGAAGCGCGCGCGCCGATTTCCAGATGATCTTCCAGGACCCATACGCCACGCTGAACCCGCGCATGACGATCTTCGACACGCTGGCGGAAGCGCTCCGCGCGCACCGGCGGCTGCCCGCCGCCGAACTCCCGGCGCGGGTCGGCGCGCTGATGGAGAAAGTCGGCCTTTCGGCGCGCTTCGTGAAAAAATACCCGCACGAATTCTCCGGCGGCCAGCGGCAGCGGATAGCCATCGCGCGCGCCCTCGCGGTCGAGCCGAAGCTCATCATCGCCGACGAGCCAGTCTCCGCTTTGGATGTCTCCATCCAGGCGCAGATACTCAACCTGCTGGCGAACCTTTGCCGCGAGATGGGGCTGACGATGATCTTCATCTCGCACGATCTCTCGGTCATAAAACACATTTCGGATCGCGTGGCGGTGATGTATCTCGGCAGACTGGTCGAGATCGGCAGGGATGTCGTGGAACGTCCGCTGCATCCCTATACGAAGGCCCTTGTCAGCGCCATTCCCGTCCCCGACCCGAAGCGCGAGAAGGAACGCCAGCGGATCGTCCTCCAGGGAGATCCGCCTTCGCCGGTCGATCCTCCGCCGGGATGCCCCTTCCACCCCCGTTGCGCCTACGCCATACCCGAGTGCGCCTTGCGGGTTCCCCCGTTGGAAAACGTGCGGGGAGACAGCTACGCGGCCTGCATCCGCGTGAGGGAGATCAACTCTTGGTTGTAGATGCGGCTGTGCCAGCCGCCTAAGACTAAAGACCTGGAACGGCCTTGCGCTTTGACGTTGCTTCCCGCTCTCCAGGCGGCTGGCACAGCCGCCTCTACAGCCAAGAGCGGGCAAAAGTGCACGACACGCTCTAGGAATTTTTCCTGCTGTACGCGCGGATCGCGTCGCGCAGCACCGCAGCCTGCTCGTAGGCTTCGAGCGCGATGGCGTTCTCCATGTCCCGCTGCATCATCTCCAGTTTGCTGAGCGGACGCCTGGCCCGGACTTCCTGCATCCATTCGTCGAGAAAGGCGACTTCCGGGCTTTTCTCCGCCCCTTCGAGAGCGTTCATCTCCTGGTAAACGGCGACGATCTTCGCGCGCCCTTTCTCGATGAGCCTGACTGCCGCGTCGAAGTCTCCGCGATCCAGTTCGATGGACGCCTTGGCCCGCGTGTTCATCATGAGGACGTACGGGCGGAATTGCTCCATCGCCGCGGCCAGGTCCTCGCGCTCGGCGTGTTTGGAAGTGAAGTCAAACAAGTCGAGATTCCGCTGGGTGTCGCGGATGACGCCCGCGTAGTCGTTCAACTGGAAAAAGCTGATGTAACGGTGGTAATACTGGATGCCTTCCTGTTGCAGTTCCCCGCAATCCTCGGCGCTCAAGGCGTAGCTCTCGCCTTCCTCCGTCTTTTTCCCGGCGCGCGCCTGGTGATAGGCCAGCAGCGATTCCACGCCGTGGGGACGCTGGCCGTCGGGGCGGCCCGCCACGTCCATCTGGATGAGGCCCAGGTCGATCCGGAGCTGGAGCTTCTCCTTGCCGTCGTTGCCGAGGATCTTCCTCACCTTGATTTGTCCCGGCTCGTGCGGCCAATCCCGGAGAAGATTATTCAGGTCGAGATTCATCACCCTTACTATCGAAATCGACGCTCCATTTGTCAATGGGAGGCGGCGGCGAGCGGAGGGTTCATTTTGAAGATTCCCTTTTTGCGCGGGGGTTCTATCTTTCACGGAAATGCATGTCGAAAAGGTTGCCGTCATTGGCGCCACGGGCTATTCCGGCGAGGAATTGATCCGGCTCCTTTCGCGGCATCCCGGCGTGGACCTGGTTTGCCTCACCTCCCGCCAGAATGCCGGGAAATCGCTGGAGGCGCTCTACCCGCGCTTCCGCAACCGTAAGTTCGGCGGGCTGGCGTTCGCCCCTTCGGATGCGGGCGCGGTCGCCGCTTCGGGAGCGAAGTCGGCGTTCCTCGCGCTGCCCCACGGGCTCGCCGCGGAGTTCGCGGAGCCGCTGCTGAACGCGGGGTTGAAGGTCATCGACCTGAGCGCGGATTTCCGATTGAAGGACGCGGAGGTTTACAAGGAGTTTTACGGCGCGCCGCATCCCGCGCCCGGCTTGCTGGGGCGGGGCGTTTACGGCATGCCGGAGTTGCACCGCGAAGCGATACGCCGGGCGGACCTCGTCGCTTCGCCCGGGTGTTATCCCACCAGCGTCATCCTGCCTCTTTACCCGCTGCTGAAGCGCCGGCTCATCGACCCCGCGAGCATCGTCATCACCAGCCTCAGCGCCGTCAGCGGCGCGGGCCGCAAGGCGGAACTGGACTATTCTTTCGTCGAATGCAACGAGAGCGTCCGCCCTTACTCGATTCCCAAACACAGACATCTGCCGGAGATCGAGCAGGAGCTTTCCGCCGCGGCCAATGAACGCGTGACGGTCAATTTCACGCCCGTCCTCGTCCCGATAAACCGGGGCATTCTGACGACGATCCATGCCGCGGCCCTCTCGCCCGGCATCGGGGAGGCGATGGAAGAGGCGTACGCCGGCGAACCGTTCGTGCGCCTGCTCGGGGAGAGTTCCTACCCCGACGTAAAGAACGCGGCCCATACAAACTTCATCGACATCGCGTGGCGCCGCGATCCGCGCACGGGGCGCGTCATCCTTCTCAGCGCCATCGACAATCTTGTAAAAGGCGCTTCGGGCCAGGCGATCCAGTCCTTCAACCTGATGCACGGCTGGCCGGAATCCACCGCGCTATGAGTTCGCCTTTCATCGAGATAGCCGGGGGCGTCACCGCGCCCAGGAAGTTCCTCGCCGCGGCCCGCCATTGCGGCGTCAAGGAAGGGAACCTCGACAAGCCGGACATAGCGCTCATCCATTCCTCCGCGCCCGCGGTGGCCGCGGCGACATTTACGACCAACAAGGTCAAAGCCGCGCCGGTGCGCGTCTCCCTGGCGCATATGCGCAGCGCGGAAATCAGCGCCATCGTCGCCAACAGCGGCAACGCAAACGCCTGCACCGGCCTCGCCGGAATCGAAAACGCGAAGCGCATGGCGCAGGCCGCCGCGACAGCCCTTGGCGTGAAGAGAAGCCAGGTGCTCGTCGGTTCCACGGGGAGGATCGGCGTTCCTCTCCCCATCGAAAAAATGGAGGCGTCCATCAAGGAACTGCCGAAGGCGCTGCGAAGCGACGGCAGCCTGAAGGCGGCCCGGGCCATCATGACGAGCGACACCTTTCCCAAAGAAATCGCCGTCGAATGCGTGATCGACGGCGAGACCATCCGGCTCGGGGGCATCGCGAAAGGGGCGGGGATGATCGACCCGAACATGGCCACGATGCTTTGTTTTCTCTCGACCGACGCCGCCATCGGGAAAAAGGACCTGGCGAAGGCGCTCTCCGTCGCCGTCGAACAATCCTTCAACCGGATAACCGTGGACGGCGACATGAGCACCAACGACACCGCCATCCTGCTCGCCAACGGCGCGGCCCAGAGCCGCCCGATGAAGGCCTCCGGGTTTCCGCTTTTCCAAAGGGCGCTCAACTACGTCACCGCGAGCCTGGCGCGCATGATCGTCGAGGACGGGGAAGGCGTCAGCAAACAGATCGAAGTCCACGTAAAAGGCGCAGCGACCTTCCAGGACGCGCGAAACGCCGCGCGGGCGGTCGCCCGGTCAACCCTCGTAAAATGCTCGTGGTTCGGCGGCGACCCGAACTGGGGCAGGCTGCTGGACGCCATCGGCTACTCCGGCGCACGCGTGCGCGAGGAGATGGTCGACATCTATTACAACGGCGTCAGCGCCGTCAAAAACGGCATCGCCGGCAAAACGCCCGCCTCCAAGCTCCGCGAGGTTGTTGCCAATGAGAGATTTCGCGTTACCATCGACCTCCAGCTCGGCTCCGCGGAATACACGGTCTATACGACCGACCTCACGGTTAAATACGTCGAGCTAAACATGGGAGAGTAAATGTCCACACCGTTCGTCCGGGCCGAAGCTTTGATAGAGGCGCTGCCCTTCATCCAGAAATACCGGGGGAAGCTCTTCGTCATAAAATACGGCGGCAGCGCCATGGAAGATGACCACGTCATCGAACGGCTGCTGCGCGACATCGTCTTCCTGGAGGCCGTCGGCATCAACCCGATCCTCTTCCACGGCGGCGGCAAGGCCATCACCGCCAGGATGCGCGAGACGGGCCTGAAACCGAAATTCGTCAACGGCCTGCGCGTCACCGATGCGCAATCCATCCGCATCGTCGAGGAAGTGCTCGACGGCGAAGTGAACCCGCGCATCGTCGAGGCGCTCAATGCATTTGGCGGCAAAGCCGTCGGCATCTCCGGCAAGCGCGTGCTCAAGGCCCGCAGACTCCCGCCGCAAAGGGAAAAAGGCTCCGAGATCGACCTGGGCTTCGTCGGCGAAGTGGCGGGCGCCGATCTCGCGGAAATAGAAAGCGCGCTCGCGCAGGACGCCGTCCCCGTCGTCTCGCCCATCGCTAAGGACGAAAACGGCGTCGTGCTCAACGTCAACGCGGATATCGGCGCCGGCGCCGTGGCCGGCGCGCTCCGTGCGGCCAAGCTCATCTTCCTGAGCGATGTCCCGGGCATCATGCGCGACCCGAAGGAAAAAGATTCGCTCATCCCGTCCGTCACCCGCGAGATGATCGAGAAGCTTCTCGCGGACGAAATCATCGAAGGCGGCATGATTCCCAAGGTCAAAGCCGCCGCCGGCGCGCTGGGGCGGGGCGTACAGAAGGTTCATCTCATCGACGGGCGCGTGCCCCACTCCATCCTGCTCGAAGTATTCACCAACGCCGGCATCGGAACCGAGATACTGGCTTGAACACCGCCGACCTTTTCTCGGAATACGTCGTTCCGA
Organism: Spartobacteria bacterium; assembly: GCA_021324825.1. Lineage (GTDB taxonomy): Bacteria > Verrucomicrobiota > Verrucomicrobiia > Chthoniobacterales > Chthoniobacteraceae > JAJPII01. The sequence continues at coordinate 129,080 of JAJPII010000023.1, forward strand.
CGTACGGACGCTTCAACCTCGCCATCGCCCGCGGACGCGGTTGCCGCGTCTGGGACGAAGAGGGGAGGGAATATCTCGACTTCGGCGCCGGCATCGCCGTCTGCTCCATCGGCCATTCGCATCCGCGGATAACCGAAGCCCTCACCCGGCAATCGCAAACCCTCGTCCACACCTCCAACCTCTATTACAACAGACCCCAGGGCCTGCTCGCGAAGAAGCTCGCCGGTTACGTCGGACACCCCGGCAAAGTCTTCTTCTGCAACAGCGGGGCCGAAGCCAACGAAGCCCTCTACAAACTCGCCCGCAAGTTCGGCAACGAAACCGCCCCCCCAGCCCCCAGGCACAACGTCGGCGAATGGGTTGAAACGGACCGCAACCGCTACGAGATCATCACCTTCGACGATTCCTTCCACGGCAGGACGCTCGCGGGCATCGCCGCCACCGGCCAGCAAAAGGTCAAGACCGGGTTCCAGCCCCCGGTCCAAGGCTTCCTCCAGGTTCCCTTCAACGACGCGCCGGCCGTGGTCGCGGCCATCACCCCGCGCACCGCCGCCGTCCTCGTCGAGCCGATCCAGGGCGAGGTCGGCATCCTCCCGTGCCATCCCCATTTCCTCCGCACATTGCGGAGCATCTGCGACGACCACGGCATCCTCCTCCTGTTCGACGAAATCCAGTGCGGCCTCGGCAGGACAGGCGACTGGTGCGGCTGGAAAACGCTCACCGGCGATGACCTCATGCCCGACGCCATCAGTTGGGCGAAAGGGATCGCCGGCGGCTTCCCCATGGGCGCCGTCTGGATATCCAACCGCAAGACCGCATTAAAAAAGGGAGGCGACTCCCCCCTGGCCGATCTCCTCGGCCCCGGCTCCCACGGCACGACCTTCGGAGGAACACCGCTCGCCTGCGCCGTCGCCGGCGAAGTCCTGGCCGTCATCGAGGAGGAAAACCTGCTCGCCAACGCCAAAGAACTCGGCGCCCACGCCCTGCGGGAACTGAAAGCCCTCGGCAGCCCGCTCATAAAAGAAGTCCGCGGCGTCGGCCTCCTCATCGGCATCGAATTCTCCGAAGGGATGTCCCTCCCCGGAGCGGGCAGCCGTCCGCCCGCCCTCACGCTCACCGATCTCCTCCATGCCGCCGGCCTCCTGTGCGTCCCATCCGGCGCGCGCTCCCTCCGCTGGCTCCCCCCGCTGAACGTCACCCGGGCCGAGATCGACGAAGCCCTCCGAATCTTCCGCGGAGTCGTCCTCGCCCTCTGAATATTCCATCTTTCCATTCGCGAAATTCCCGGTACTCTCCCCGCTTCGGAAACTCCAAGGTGATGAAGAACCTCCTTTCCATAGAATCGCTTTCCGCCGGGGAGATAACCGAGGCGCTCGATCTCGCCGCCGTCATGAAAGCCGGGCGCGGAAACCACGCGGAAAAGCCCCTTCGCGGCCAGTCCTGGGCGCTCATCTTCAGCAAATCCTCCACCCGCACCCGAGTCAGTTTCGAAGTCGGCATCCGCGAACTCGGCGGCGAAGTCATCTTCCTCTCCAATGCCGATTCCCAACTCGGCCGCGGCGAACCGATAAAAGACACCGCCCGCGTCCTTGGCCGCCTCGTCCACGGCGCCGTCATCCGAACCTACGCGCAAAGCGACGTCGAGGAATTCGCCCAATTCAGCCGCCTGCCCACCATCAACGCCCTGACCGACCAGGAACACCCTTGCCAGATAATCGCCGACCTCTTCACCATCCGCGAAAAACTCGGCTCGCTGGAAGGGAAAACCATCTGCTTCCTGGGCGACGGCCTCTGCAACGTCGCCCGTTCCTGGATATGGGCCGCCATCCGGCTCGGCTTCCAGCTTCGCATCGCAGCCCCCCCCGCCTACCAACCCGCCCTTCCCCCTGGCGCTCCCATCCTCTGCACCGACGATATTCACGCCGCCGTAGCCGGAGCGGACGTCCTCTACACCGACGTCTGGGTCAGCATGGGCAAGGAGGACGAAACAGCCTACCGCACCGCCCAGCTCGGCCCATATCAAATCCACCGCGGCCTCCTGCGCGAAACCGCCCCCCTCATCATGCACTGCCTGCCCGCCTATCGCGGCAAAGAAATCTCCGAGGACATCTTCGAAGAGAACGCCGCAACCATCTTCGACCAAGCCGAGAATCGCCTCCACGCGCAGAAAGCCATCCTCACACTGCTCCAGTGAACCGGTAGGGATTCCAGGGACTACCCGAAAGCCAAATAAGGTTGTCCATTGACAGGGTTTGCCATATTTAATAGATTTTTCGGAATCTATGATAATAACTGGGATTCAAAAGCCGCGCATTTGTTGGGAATGTTCGATTTAAAAATCGTGCTCAACCCCGTAGCCGTCTCCTGTGGTCTATGGCCTCGGCACACGGATCAACACCCGTGTCCCACCGCCGACTACGGGCGAGGGTACGTCTGTGCGCTCGCGAACCACGACCTCATCACCAAAGAAGAGCACGACCGGCTCTGCCGTGAGATCGAGAAAGCGCTCCACGCCGGGATTCTGAAATAAGCGGGACCCCGTCCCCGGAAATTTCAAAAAAGGCTTGCCCGCGGCTTAAACCGGCGCAGAGTAATTCTCCCGGCAAATCGCCGATCAAATTTGATCCAGCGTAGCTCAGTGGTAGAGCGATCGGCTGTTAACCGATTGGTCGTAGGTTCGAATCCTACCGCTGGAGCCAGTTCGAAAGGGGCTGAAATCGCCTCAGAATCCGCATAAATACACGGCGTTACGGCAATTTTGGGTCTCACGTAAGCTGACGTCAAAACACGCAAAATCCCGTGAGTTTTGGGCGCCTTTGGGCACAATTGGGCACAAGTCAGAGTATCCGCTGCCGCCCAATGAAGCGCGCACACGCAAACGGCTTCCCTCTGCCTGGCTCCATTGGCGAAAGCATCAAGGGTGGACGTCATTCCGCAAAACGCTATGATCTCCTGTTCTCTGTATAGGAAAGCATCCTGAAGGAATTTGTATGAAAGTGGCGCGCCTCTCGGTTTCCAATTTTCGCAGCATCAAACAGGCGGAATTGCTTTTCGACGGGCATACGCTCCTCGTGGGCCCGAACAATGTCGGCAAAAGCACGATCTGCGAGGCGCTTGATCTTGTCTTGGGACCAGATCGATTGAACAGATTTCCGCCGGTCGAGGAGTTCGATTTTTACAACGCGGATTATTTGACGCCGGCAGCCGAGGGTGTGGAAGGAGCCGAGCCCCAATCGAAGCCGTTTAGAATTGAAGTCGTCCTAACTGAATTGACGGACGAGGTGCGGAACGCCTGCGCGGCAAATTTGGAGGTTTGGCATACCACGGAAAAACGCGTCCTCGGTATGGGGGAGATCGCGCAAGCCAATCCACCCAATTCCGAATGTCTTCGCTTGGAGACCATCGGCAAGTACAACATCGAGGAAGACGAATTCGAGGCGCAGACGTTTTTTTCTCACAGCCCGAATGCCGAGGACGGGGACCTCAGCCCTGTTAGAAAACACATCAAGCGGCTTCTCGGGTTTCTATACCTGCGCGCCCTGCGCACCGGCTCGCGAGCGCTCAGTCTGGAGCGCGGCTCGCTTCTGGATGTGATTTTACGAATTAAGGGGGTGCAGACGGGTTTTTGGGAAAAAACGATCACACGGCTGCGTGGGCTGCACATCGAAAACGACGCCCCTGAATTGATTACGGTGCTTCAGGAGATCGAGCAACGGCTCGGCAAATACGTTCCCTCGGCGGCAGAGAACGGCGTCACGAAGCTGCATGTGTCGCAACTGACGCGCGAGCATTTGCGCAAGACCATCTCCTTCTTTCTGGCGATGTCGAAGGATCAGAACCACGTGCCGTTTCAACTTGTGGGCACGGGCACCCTGAACATTCTGGTTCTGGCACTCCTCACATTCATCGCCGATTTGAAACCGGGCACGGTCATCTTTGCAATGGAAGAACCTGAAATCGCGGTACCACCGCATACCCAGCGACGGATCGCCGATTACCTCCTGCAGAAAACGACCCAGTCCTTCGTCAGCTCGCACTCGCCTTTCGTGATCGAACGGTTTGAGCCGAAGCAGACCTACAAATTGAATCGTGCCGATGACGGGACAGTTTCCGTGATCCGGGTTTCCGAGGCGAGCGGCCTGAAGGACAACGATTATAAGCGTTTCGCGAGGCAGGGCCTTACGGAATGCATGCTCGGTAAAGGGGCGATTCTGGTCGAAGGTGTCACAGAATTTCACGCCATGCCAGTGGTCGCTCGCAAGATGGAGGAGGAAGATCCCGCGTTACAGCCGCTCGATATCGCCGGAGTGGCGTTTTTCGATGCGGAGAGCGACGGGCAGATGCCAAAATTCGGGCTGTTTTTGAAAAACCTGAATCTGAAGACCTTTTCTTTTTACGATAACAAACAGCGTCAGCCTGCCAATAAACAGAAGTTCACGGATGCGTTCACTATTGATTATGAGCATCAATACGGAGGGTTTGAGCAACTGGTCGCGGCGGAGGTTCCGGTCGATAGGCTCTGGGAATTTTTGAACGCGCTCCGTGAGGCGAACGAAAACGGTCATTTGGCCATACCCACCGCCCGACCGCCTGATGATCAAATTAGAGCTATCACGCAGACGGCGCTCAGCGGTAAAAAAGGCGCTGGATGGGCCGCGCGACTCCTTGAAAGTTGCGGTCTTCAGGAATTGCCTCCCACGGTCGTAAACTTCCTTACGCAGGTTTACGGTCACTTCCCGAAGCCTCCTGAACCGCAAATCAATCCGCAGCCTCCGGAGCAGGCAGCTGCGGCGCTCGCGCCCCCGCCCCCTCCGCCTCCGCCTCCGCCTCCGCCTCCGCAGCAACCCCCGCATCCTCCTCCGCCGCCACCTACAGCGAGCGCCTCGCAGCTAAGACAACGATGATCGAAATTTGTCCGCTACGTCAGTCGCTCTTGGATTGCCAAGGGCACGCCTTGGTCACGGGAGGTCCCGGCAGCGGCAAAACGACGATTGCGCTGTGGAAAGCCATAAAGCGCATTCAAAACGGCCTGCAGCCCGGCCAGTCAGTGCTTTTCCTCAGCTTCTCGCGAGCGGCGGTCGCCAGGATCGTCGAAGCGTCAAAGACAGAGAGCAGCAAGGAGCAGCGCGCCGCACTGGACATCCAGACCTTCCACTCTTTCTTTTGGGAATTGCTGTGCAGCCATTCCTACCTGCTCGGCACGCCCAAGAAAATTCGGATACTTCTTCCTCATGATGAAAGAGCGCTGTCGAGCGGTGCCAAGGAAGGCGATCTCTTTTGGGCGGAATGGAAGAAGGAACGCGAGAGGCTCTGGCGCGAGGAGGGACGGATCGCCTTCGATTTCTTCGCTCGTGCCGCAGTCGAGTTGCTGGAAGGCAGCAGCATTCTGAGGAATATCGTTGCGCAGCGATTTCCAATGCTCATTGTCGATGAGGCTCAGGATACGAATCCGGATGCTTGGCGATGCATGGAGTTGCTGTCGCCTCACGCTCAAATCATCTGCCTCGCCGATCTAGACCAGCAAATTTTTGATCACCTTGAGGGCATCGGTCCGGAACGCATCGAGGCCATCAAGCAGGCGCTCGATCCCATGGAAATTAACCTCGGGGGACAAAATCACCGGAGCGGCGCGACCGAAATTGCGGTGTTCGGACGGGACATATTGGCCGGTAATTATCGCGGCGCACCTTACAAAGGCATCTCAAGGCTGGGGTACAGCTTAAAGGGCCTCGACCATCCGAAGCTGCTGCGGCAGGCCCTCGGCATTATTTTTAAGGCCATCAAGAACGTAACAGGCGAATTTCCGGAAAGCGTCGCCATCCTTTGCATTTCGGGTGCTTCCGCGGTCAGAATTTCCGGCCATCTGAGCGAAGGCGAGAAGCCGATCCCGCACAAATTGCTTTTCGATGAAACGGAAGCGCTACTTGCCTCGCGGTTCGCAGCTTTTTTGTTAGAGTCGGCGAACGAAGGGGATTTCTCCCAAACCCTCGCTCAGGCGCTCGAATTGTTGGCCGATATCAAACGCGCTTCAGGGGCGCAGGAAGGAAAGCAAATCCAGAAATGGGCGGATAGGGTCCGGGATGGGGACGAGCCGAAAGCTGGCTTAGTTCAAGTGACGGGCGAGTTGATTCGAGAGGTCGGAGCTTCCCCGTTTCTTGGTGATCCAGTGCAGGACTGGTCACGGCTAAAAAAGGTTCTTCGCGCGAGTAAAGAGCCGAAATTCGCCAAGATTGCGTACCATCTTGATTACCTCGTCGCCTTTAATCGAGGCAAACGGATCAATGGCAACCTGACCGAAATCTGGCAACGCGATGGGCGCTACACGGGAGCGCGGGCTGCGGTCGAGGCCGGGTTGGCCCAGGATCAACTGTTGGGAGGCATTGACGATCCGAGCGGAATCCAGGTGATGACAATCCACAAAGCGAAGGGGAAGCAGTTTGACGGCGTCGTCCTTGTCCGCAGTATGCGGCATGAGGGACAGAAAATGCAATCCGATTTTGTGTGGAAGGGCGACACCGCACCTTATACCCGGAGTCGTAAGATTTTGATGGTTGGTATCACTCGGGCAAAACTCCACACCTTGATTCTTGACCCAGTATTTCCGGAATGCCCGCTTCTGCATGGACACAAACTTTGACCGAACACCAGGCAGTTGACGAAAATCGTGTGATCCCGGTCGTGCATTTCCTTGAACGCAAGTGCCTGAAACTGCTGTGCCTTCTCCCTAAAACTGGCGTCGAGGATCATGGCGAGCCTCTTTTCGCAGAGTCACTGGGTGCCTTACATGTAGAAACGGTACAGGGGCTGAATTTCGCCGTCATCGTCAAGTTCCGTCATGATCGCACCTACCTGGCGCGCAAATGACAGGGTGATCGGATGCCGCCCCATCCCGTCCGCGCTATTCCAGTTCATTTTTGTCAGAGCCAGTATTTCCCTCGCGCGTTCGATAATGTCCGTATCATTTGCGGCTGCAATTTCCAATGGGGCCGGAACGTGGGGGCCAGGGTATTCCTTCCACCAGTCTACGTACCCCGTCGTGAAAAGATACGTCTTTTCGTCCTCCACGCAGGCAAGCATTCCTCTCTCGACCTCGTGTGTTCCCCTTCGGATCAAACGAAATCCTGTTGGGCGCATCCACACCATGTCACACGCGGGGACGGACGAGCCGCAACCGGAAATAAATCCGTCAATTTCCTCCGGTTGAAACGACGAAGATTTGTGGACTACAACACGCGCCGGATTCGTTCCCGTACGCGCCCGAAATTGCGCGACAACCTTCGCTACGATACCGGCCGCTTGAGCGGCCATTAAATAAGGCTGCTTATCCCGAACCTGTCTGTCCGGTAGGGTTTCGCCTTTTAACGCAAACGGTTCGGTATCTGTCGAGAATGCCTGAGCGAGGCTCGCATAAAGAATGTCTCCGCTTCTACGTTTCAAATGGTGGAACGAAATCCCGACAAAACATGTGCCCGGTGCCAAATCAGCAGGTTGCCACGGGATATTTGAGGACTTGTAGTAGAGAGCTGTGCAAAGGTGCCACGCCCTTGCGGAGTCGGACTGCGACGCTTCGGCCGAAATGTACGTATGCCTTCGAATTATCTGCAACGGTACCGCGTTTTTTTCGACCATACAGCGTGCCTTTAGCGCCCGATGAAAGTTTCTGAAAAGGAGTTCTTCGGCTTGTGGGAATAGTTCCGCTGCGGCTGTCTTTTCTTTTGCGCTAAAACTCTCAAATAAATCCAATTGAAAATCATCGGCCTCGTCCTGTCGTCGTTGCAAAGCACGACGTTCTGAATAACTCAGTCGGGGATTTTGAACGCGAAGCTCCGCCAAATCCTCAGGAAAGCAAACCACGACCACCGCTGGTCCCGCGTCACCGAATAGTCCTGCAATTACACTACCATAAACGTCTAAAAGGCCCTCAAATTGTTCGGTCCCGGATTTCGCCATTGCCATTAGATATTCCTTTTCAGGAAGCGCCCGCACAAATCGTGTGTCAATATCGAAATGGCAAGCGAACGCTTTTGTCGTCCCTGGAAAATTCGGGAATCGAAGCGCGTTATTCGCTGAGTCAATTAAAGGAGCTCCGAGCTTCTCAATCCATTTCAAAGCGGCTTCGAGTTCAGATTCCGGGCCAACGAGCGCGACCGGTATTCGCTTCAGATCAGAGGCCCGCCTGTCCACAGGTCCCGCCTTCGAAAGGGCAATCTTCGGGTCGAAATGGGTATAATTGCCGCCGAATATCAGTTTTGGCTCACTCAAAGACCGCAGCCGGATTTGCATTGGTGTGCCGTTCACAATTCTAGTGCTTCGGCTTCAAGGTACTTCGCGCTTAGAACGAGGTCGGAAACAGTTGGGTGTCCTAAATCCATTGTCGGCTTTTGGCCCGCCAAGAACAAAGACCAGAATTTCATATCAGCCTCGACTGCTTTGTTTCGATCAAATTTGTATCTCCGGGTCGCCTTCCTCGTCTGATAAACGCCCGTCAGAGGCGTCTTGCCGTCCGACTTTGTGAAAACATAAAACGGCTTCGTTTGAACGGCCCATCGCTCTCCAAATTGAACTACCGAATAGGTAATTCCTTCGTTTTCGAATTCTAAACGAGTCGGCGTCTCTCGCTTCTTAACAACGGCTCGCTGGATGTTTTTTCTTTGCGGGGAGTCATATGAATAGACATTTTCTGCTCCGTTCTTAGGCAAGAAATAGGCTCTTCTCGCTTTGTAATCGACGTAGAACCCGAAGTCCATCTTGCCCTTAAGAAATTTCTCCCAATGTCTGCCAAGCAGTTGAACGTATAATCTTCGACTATCGGGATTCTCTATGAATCCCTTCACAGCCTCCTCAGTGACATAATCGAGATAACCTACCCGCTTCGCGAAAAGCTCGAATTTACGGAAATCGGCGAACGATAGAAGTGAGCTGTCATGCCGAACAAAAACCATTTCGCGCCCAGGATCATCGATGCCTTCGGGAAACAGTCGCGGCATCGGGCGCTGATCGTACGCCCCGTCAAGGGGTAAGCGGAAAAGCACCAATGGCAAAGAAATAAATGGGAAGAGATTTGTCAGAAACACCTCGCGCTGGCCAACGGGATAGGCGGTTTGCGCCACCTTGTCGCCCGTCGCAAGCGCCTGGATCAATGCGGCGGAGACGTGATCGTTCTGAGTGCCGACAGAGAATTCCGTTGCGCCGTAGTGCTCTTCCATCAATCTCACCGCATCAACGAGACCGGTACCGGCTTTATCCATTACTCCCTGCGAAAAGAAAACATCGGCAATGACTGGGTTTCGTATTTCCCGCGTGTTCCGCTTTGGTTGAAAGGAGCCGGCACTATCTGGCTTCAGTTCGGCGAAAACACGGCATGGCAGGCCCCCGGGTGTTACAAAACGTATTGATCGACCAGTGTGGTATTCAATCGTAGCAAGCTCGTTCGAGTGATAATCGCGATGTGCCATAAGATTCACCAGCAACTCCAAAATCGCGCGATCATGATAAGATTTCATTTCCACCGCTCCGTCGGGCCTCTTAATACGCACAACCGCATTGATGTCCGGCGACAAAAGCAATTCTCGCAGGTCATTGAATTGCTTGAGAAGGTTTCCAGGAAAAACCGTCTGCTGCTTGCCATCGCGCAGCAAAATTGTCTTTAAATAGGGATGCTGGTCGGTGACATCTTTCCCCGCCAGCAAGTACAGCCCAAGAGCTGGCCGAAGAATTCCGCTTTCGTCTCGCCTCGCAAATGAATACGATTCCAGAAAGCGCTGAAGTTCGTCTGGCTTAAGATCGACCTTCAGGATGGCGCTCGCATACTGCTTCGCCATCGCGATCAATTGGTCTGGTTCCAGCGAATCCATCGTCAAATGCTCGCGGATTGTAAGATCGTAGCTCTTGAGGCTTTGAGACGAGGCCGTGCCCGAGGCGGAATGAATTCCTTGATAGGCTGCACGACCTGACAGCAACCGGTTCAGTTCGACCATCGCCTCATCAAACCCAGCGATCTGAACCAGCGTGAAGTTCGAACCAATCTTCGACGCAAACGACTTTACATTGTCGTGAATTTCACTTGGATTACGAACACACCAGAACACGCCGTGAGCGTATTGATTTGACTCTGCTACCCCCTCACCGAGGAGATGTTCCATTACGCTCGGTTCGTATCCCCGATACCCGATCACTATCAGCGGAGCATACGCAATCATATGCCGGAGCTTCGATACGACCACGTTGTCCATCCGTTTGGTTTCGTCGATGGAGTTCCGATCTCGGTAGTATTCGAATGCGCCGTGAAGATATACGACTTGTGCCCGATTATATGGCGAGAATGCTGCCATATCGCCTGCTGCCCGATTCACGGCGACGATTTCCTTGATTTGCGGCTGCCGCAAACGGAGGGCATCTTCTACCAGGGAGTCAAAGTTTGTCGTTAAAATCGTTTGTAGAAGTTGCCGCTGAACCATGTCCGCCAAGGCCTGATGCCCCTCAGTCGGACCGTTGGCTCGGCTCATCATCGTAGAAAAAAATGCCTTACGGATGGCGCTGGGCGTAAGGAGGTGTTCGACGGCGTAGGGAAACATTTCGCCTGGTTGCCCATCCTTATACCAACTCTGCTGTCTTAAATAGCGCTGAATGTCTCCTTCCATCACGCCGACCGCATGTTCGGGCAAAGTCCCCAGCTCCTTGACGGCGTAGGAAAACCTTGCGATTTGTCTGACCATTTCAGCCGCGACCGGCACTCCGGCTCGAAAACTTGCCCCGGCACCGAGGAGGAAAATAGGACGCGCGTCTCGTTCGGGCTGAAAGAAATAAACGAGCTCTTGAATGCTCTTGATGGTCATACCAATTAAAAAATATTGGCCACCACCTCAAGAAACCCAGAGCGCATGCCTGATTCAATTTCAGCGCAAGGCGATATGTATTTCATTTTCCGGATACACCGAATTAGATTAAAAGTTGTCGATTCATTTTCCCGAGGATATATCGGGATTACGCGGCCCGAAAAACCGGTCGCCATTAAAATGGATCATGTGCTCGGGAATATCCATCAGCCACACCTCAGTTTCCCATGCGATGTCCGCGATGTGTTTGCGGAATTCCGTCCTGTCCGGGAACGCGGTGACAAAGATCAACCCGGCTTTGGAGTTCTTCAGCAAAGCCTTAAGTTCGACTAGGCGCTTCGGCGTCATCGGCCCATGAGAGGTAACGGCTTCGATGAGGTAGAGCCAGTTCCGACTCCGGTCGAAAAGAACGACATCGGGCAATTTGTCGTGGTCGGAAACGGGAAATCCAACCTCTTTGAGTCCTTCGGCGTCAACCAACAGCCCCTTTTTCGCTGTATCTCCTAAATAAAGGAGTTCTGCACCGGGCGCGAAACGTGGCGCAAATTCTTCCACCACCGCCTTTTCGAGCACGTTATGCAGCCCCGGAGACATCTTGATTTTCTTTCCGCCTCTCAGCGTAATGGCAATGAGAGTCTGCTCGGCCCGGTGACCACCGTATATGAAGGCAAGCGAACCATGTTTCTCCTTGAACGCCTTGACCTCCGCTTCCCATCGCGGTCCACCGAAGGATTGCAAAACAGACACGGCGTCTGGATGCAAAGCGTAATGCGCCCGCGGACTGTTCGTCGGAAGTTCAGGTTCAAATGGGTTGTATTGCACAAGATGTGCTTGAACGAATTGGTGCAGAACCTGACGGCGAAATGTCTCGCGCGTGTTTTCCGCGTATTTCTTGCCGTAATGGTCGCGAACGAATGTCATGATCCCTTTACTCACGCTTGTGCGGCTCCGCTTAGCGTTTTTCCAGGCATCCTTCGGTTTGACGCCGGCAAGGGCGAGCAGGGTAAGGCAGGACATCTCATTATACTGGGCAGGAGGTAATCCAAAATCTACGAGGATTTTTCGCGCGTCGGTTAGCTTGCTCATTCTATCCGATAACCTCCTCTACCGTGGCGTCAATCCGTATGAGACCTTCCCTTTGGCGCTGCACTCGCTTGCCAAGTTCAATAATTTTTTCCAGCGGCGGCAGTGGCATGGTACGCAGTTCGGTGGCGCTCACTTGGGTGTTGCCGTTTACGCACCGGAAATAGTTGTCCAAAAGACTGCTGCTATATAGAGCCGTCAATCCCCAAACCTCATCTGCACTCATTGTACGCCCAGGGCGGTAGATGTAATTGAGGTGATTTTCTAGACCAACCGCATCGGCATCAATATGCGAGGCGAGAAGCGGGGCGGCTGTGAGCCGGCGGGCATCTTCCTTCGCGCTAAAGCGACGCAATAGCACATAGTTCTTGTTTGGAACCAGAAGCTTCCCCTCTGACGCGGCCCGCTCGATGTATTGTGGTTTTCTCACCCCATTCGGCCAATGCAATTCCATGGGGAAAACATGATTCAGCCAGATCAATGGTACGGTATCTCCAGCCTCTTTCCGCAGCCACCGTGTGGCTCTGAACGCGACGACCGGCCCCGTCGAAATCTTCAATCCGTATTTTTCCAGGGAGCCGTGCCAGCGTTCAACCCTGGCTAATGCCTCCTCTTCCTCAGACGAACCTGGAATTCGAAGGATTGTGTCCGCCCCCGCGATCATCTCCGAGAGGGGTTTCTTTACCTCACGTGCGTCTGCCAGGTCGGCAAGCCCGTGGCAGGAAGAAATGCACATGCTCACGTGTTCCGTCTTTTGACGCCAAGAGTCATCATGCACGCCTGAAAAAATCACATTCTCTTGCAGCACTTCATCCCGCCCAAATGCGTCCTTTCGAGAGTCGAAAACATGAATGTGCGTCGGGCGTATCCGTTCAAACAACCATCTGCGAAAGCGCGCGAAATAAGGTCCAGAGGCAAAGCTCCGAGGCACTACAAATAAGAAATGCCCTCCAGCCTTCAACATGTTGGCGCTCACCGCCATGAACAGTGAATAGATATTCGGTTGACCGTAAACCACCTCTGAAGCCGCAGCCGCTCTCGGATCGTTTTTGCCGATTTTGAAATACGGGGGATTTGCGATTACGAAATCGAATTTCGTGCTTGCTCGTGTGGCGCTAAGCAGGTCGACCAAAAGGCTTTCGGATAGAAGAAAATCCTCGTTCTTGATCGTGAATTCCACGGAAACATCATGCTCGGCAGCCCAAGAGCGGAGTTCTTCCAAGACCAACTTTAGACCTTTTACCAAATCGTGATCTATCTCAAATGCCGTCACCGCAATCTCTGTGACCGCGCCGGTGTTAATCAGGTTTTCGACAGCCGCGCAAATAAGCATGCCCACACCAGCCGCAGGATCGAGAAGGCGCACCGAAGCCTTTCGACCAGCAACGAATCCAGCCATGAAACGTGCCACTGGTTCCGGCGTGAAGAAAACCCCGTTCGCTTTCCGCTCCGCGTCGCTTTTCCTACTGGCATATTGCCGCCCGATCCGGTCCGCAAAATCGCAGGGCGAGTCCACGGAGCGCTCCATGGCTTTTCTTCGTTGCGCGTCCTCGGCATGAGGGGATTTGGCGGGAGCCTTCGCGATTTCCAGACAAACGGAGCCATCAGCCATTCTCTCAAGCTCGGGCGTAGACGACGCACGCTTACGTTTCGGCTGTTGGTACATTGGCTTGGCATTCACAGGGCAACCTGAAGTCTAGCATTTTCGAAGCGTCTGGCAAGCCACATATTGTGGCAGAAGTTTCCGCGTTCCACAACGGAGTGTGGTCGCGCCACATCGTTTTCATCTGTTCAAGCGGTTCAGGCTTGCCCTCAAAATGAATCCCTCCTTGATCAAAGATACTCGTTACATTGCCACGGAGGAAGGTTCACCCTCGCCCTTGTCGCGCAACCGTTCCAAATAAATCAGCCCACTTCTGAATCATCGCAGCGCTGAACCAAGTGTGTCGTGTTGTCCGGTTACCCTCGCGAGTCGAATTGTCCACTGTGCGATCCGGACGGCACCGCTTGTAGAATCTGGAGCGCGAGGTATACTGCCTTCCGCCGTTAGTGGAGTGGGGCAACTTTTGGGGCAACTCGAGATTGGAGCGAGACGAAGTTTTAAGCATCTCAAGCGCTTCGGGGAACTGTTTGTTACCGTCCCCAGGCACCACGACCTCTTCCAGAGAAGTCCCGGACATTCCGAGATATTCATATAAGACAACGGGTTGAGCGCTTTTTGCCTCCCGGCTGTTCTCCTGACACCCCTTGCATTCCGACCCAAAAGTGGGGCAACATTGGGGGCAACTGGACAAACGGAAAAAGGAGTTGCCCCCATGTCCCTGACGGATGCCAAGATTCGCGCAGCGAAAGCGAAGGAAAAAGCATATAAACTCTTTGATGGAGACGGTCTTTATCTCGAAGTTTCGCCTGCTGGCGGAAAATGGTGGCGATTGAAATATCGCATTAACGGCAAGGAGAAACGCCTGTCGCTCGGCACCTATCCAGAAGTCCCTCTAGCCAGCAGCAAAAACCACGTATCAGGCACCACGATCACCGGTGCGCGCGAAAAATGCGAGGCCGCCCGGCAGCTTCTTGGCGAAGGGATCGATCCAAGTGAACACAGGAGGGCGGAGCGATCCGCGAAGGAAGAATTAACCACGAACAGCTTTGAAGCAGTGACGCGCGAGTGGCTCGTAAAATTCTCTTCGCGGCTGAAGCCGGAAAGCGTTGCGCGAAAGTTGAAGATTTTTGAGAACGACATATTCCCGTGGATTGGCCCCAAGCCGATAGCAGCGCTGACCGCGCAAGAGGTTTTGAGCGTTCTTCGCCGCATCGAAGACCGGGGGGCAGGGGAGATCGCGGCACGAGCCAAAATGTACTGCGGCCAGGCGTTTCGCTATGCGGTAGCAACAGGCCGCGCCGGGCGCGATCCCACGCAAGACCTAAAGGAGGCGCTGGCTCCCCGTGCGACGACTCATCATGCAGCGCTCACCGATCCAGCAGCGGTCGGCGGCCTGTTGCGCGCTATTGACGGTTATGAAGGATATTTCGTCACCCGATGCGCTCTTCGCCTTGCGCCCCTGGTCTTTGTGCGGCCAGGCGAACTCCGGAACGCGGAATGGAAGGAATTTAATCTCGAACAAGCCGAGTGGCTGATTCCGGCGGAGCGGATGAAGATGGGGCAGACCCATCTTGTGCCGCTCTCAACGCGGGCCGTTGCGATTCTTCGAGAACTTCATCCAAGGACAAAATTTAGCCGCTACGTGTTCCCGAGCGCCCGCACGGGAACACGTCCCATGAGCGAAGTAGCGATCTTGGCGGCGCTCCGTAGGATGGGTTTCACGAAAGATGAAATGTCCGCCCATGGATTCAGGGCAATGGCACGGACACTATTAGATGAGGTTCTCGGTTTCCGCCCCGACTATATAGAGCACCAACTCGCCCATGCCGTCCGTGACCCGAACGGTCGTGCATACAACCGCACGACACACTTGCCACAGCGCCGCGAGATGATGCAAAAGTGGGCCGATTATCTCGACGGGTTGCGTGTCGAGGGTGCCCCACACCCCATGGTTGTCGCTTAACCCGTTTCCCGAAACCGAAAAAGAACCCCTCGGCTTGTGATTCCAGTTTTTAACTGAACTCGAATCCGCCAAACCGGAGGAACGGTGCGTCGTTCCGAGACAAACAGCCCCGGGTTGGCGGCGCTGGGAGACATCTATCTCCGCATCGGCAATTCTCAGGGAGATGAATTCCCCCGTCCCGAGTGGAATTCTCTCGTCAGCGAATCCAACCGGATTCTGAAAACCATTGCGCGTCATACGCACCCCGCAGTCGTTGACAACACGGCGCAAAGCCTCGCGAAGATCATCAGCGCCAGCAATAAGCTCGGCGTTTCATCCGCCATGCGAGATTCTGCGGTTCTTCAGAGCGAAAAGGCGCGCGCCGCCAAACAGGTCAGGACGGACCGACGATGGCGCAGCATCCGATGCGCCATCGTCTGGGTTTGCCGGAAACAGAAGCTCAAATTGGTCGCCTCCGACTCCTTTGCGGAGTCGATCAAGAGCGATGTCCTCGAAGCCGCGAAACGGTTCGGCCATTCCGACCTTAGCAAGGGCACCAGCACCCGCTCCATTGAGCGCCATATTGCCGCGCTCTTGAAAGATCACCGGCTTTTGAGCGCCATTCTTGAAGAGTGCGAATTACAAGGATGGTTATAAGACGACGGCAAAAGTAAGCAACGGCTCTCACCTCCTTTCGCAACAGCCCAGGAGCCGTCATGTCAGAAAGCAGTACCGAGCCGGCGGTCGGAATTCTCCGCCGCCCCCAGGTCGAAGCCCGAACCGGCCTGTCCCGCTCGACCATTTATGCCCGAATGCAGGACGGGACATTCCCTCGGCCGATTTTGCTCGGCAGCCGCGCGGTTGGCTGGCTCGAACATGAAATCGACGACTGGCTCGACCAGCGCATCAAGGCGTCTCGCCCATCCGCTTCTCGTTCCAACACTCGCAATTGATCCCAGCCACGGAGTTCTCCCATGACGAGATTTTCACCTGAAGCCTCACGCGAAAGCGAGATCAACAAAACCGCCTATACCGACTGTCCGAGTTGCGGCTATAAGAACGCGCTCGCGATTACTCAGACCAGGGAACGAACGCTTTACCATTGCCATGCCGGCTGCTCCCAAGAAGCGCTTTGGCAAACGCTACATTCGCTCGCCCCATTCATCACCCCAACAAAGCGTTCCAAGCCGAGAGAACCCGCCGTGCCGCTCGCGTTCCTTTCCGCGCTTTGGGAAAGGAGCCGGACTCCGGTCGGCACCGTCGTCGAAACCTATCTCAGGATGCGGCGAATTTCTGCCGCAATCCCGCCCTCGATACGTTTCCTGCCAAATCATTATCACAAGCCGACCCGAACCTACTGGCCGGTGATGCTCGCCGCGATAAGCGACGCCAAAGGACGCATGCTCGCTTTGCACCGAACATATCTGGCGCCCGACGGGTCGGCGAAGGCACCCGTGGAACCTACACCTGCAAAGATGACGCTCGGCCAGGTCGGGGGCCTCGCTTGTCATCTCGGCACACCCAAAAACGAAATCGCCGTCGGGGAGGGGATCGAAACCTGTCTCTCCGTCCAACTGGCGACCGGCATTCCGACATGGGCAGCCCTAAGCGCCGGCGGCTTGCGCCGATTGATCCTGCCGCCGGCACCAGATGCCGGCCTCGTCACCATCGCCGCGGATGCCGATGTCGTCGGCATCGATGCGGCACGAGTGGCCGCACTTCGATGGAGGGAGGAAGGAAGGAAAATTCGCGTCATCGTTCCCTCGCGCCCAGGGACGGACTTCAATGATCTCATCATGGAGGCCACGTTATGACGATCCGGCCTGTCCAATCCGTTGCGAGCAAATTTGGTTTCGAAGCGCTTCGATTTCGACCGCCGGAAGATGTCATGCGCCACCCCTTGGCAGAGTCCGCCGCCGCGATTCCCACCGGACACTGCCAATCCCACCACAGGCGTACCGAGACGGGCCGGTCACGGAACGCTTCCGCTTCGCTCACGCTAAACCGCGTCCGGCCCGCCTCCGTACCGAAGTCGGCGCCTGTCGGCGGGTTTGCTCATTGCGCAAGAGCGTGCCCGGAGTTTTTCGGCGGCGGCATTTACACACGACGATCAATAGGCGCGGAAGGGCTCCGGCTCACGGGGCCCTTCTTCGCCCGGCCATCGGGCCGCAATGGTGCGGTCCGGAAACTCAACCAAGGAGGATTCACATGACCGATCGCAAGCAACAGCAAGCCGCCGCATCAGCGGTCACCAAACCGCTGGTGGCCGCTCGGTAAATCCCGAGTGGCAACCTTTCAACCCAAGAAAAAAAGGAAACCACCATGAGTCCACAAGCCGGACTTGTTCTTGTTCAGGAAATCGCGCCACGCCTGAGGAGTGCAATCCCCGGCGTGCGCAAAGTCGGCGCCGAAGATGATGAGGAACTCATCCAGGACGGCCTCACCATGGCGGCGGAAATGCTGCACAACCTCGAAGGGAGGGGCAAATCTGTCACTCCTGGAAATGTGGCGTACTACTGCCTCCTGCACCTGAAGTCAGGTCGGCGCTCCTACAGCGGCGGCAGGACGGATGTGATGGGACCAGGCACCCAGCTCGACCACTCCTCTATGGTGCTGTCGTTCGAGGAGGAAGTCGGGTTCGACCCGGAACTCGGCGAGCCGATTAGGCTGGGCGAACTCCTCACGACCGAGAATGACGACCCGGCAATAACGGCCGGGCGTAACCTCGACTGGAATGAGTTCATGGACACCCATGACCACCGGTTCGAGGCGATCCTCGACGCCACTGCCTGTGGCCAGACGATGGAGCCGGTGGCTCGCCGGTACGGGTGCAGCCTCTCCACGATCAGCAGCTTGAAGCGGAGGTTGTCGGCGGAACTGCAGGAGTCCTTCGGTGTGGACATCCTCACCGAAGTCGCCCGCCGGCCCGGATGGCAGAGCTCGATCCAGGTCGAACGGGAGAAGGTGGCTTGCCGGGCGGATCGACGGTGTTCCCTGTGAGCGCCCCGACAAAAATCGACCGTGAGCACTACGGCCGGCTCACGGAGCCTTTTTACGCCCGGCCATCGGGCCGCAATGGTGCGGTCCAAAAACTCAGCCAAGGAGGATTCACATGACCGATAGCAAGCAACAGCCAGCCGCGAATAACACAGCGCCTTCCACCGCGCCGACCCTCATCGCCTACCATGTGCGCGAGGTGAAGGAAGGAAAAGACTTTTGGACCCGCATCGGCTCCGCTTGGAGCCACAAGGACAGCAAAGGCTTCACCGTCCAACTCGACGCGGTTCCGCTCGATGGGCGCATCACGCTCCGCAGGCCTGAGGAAAAGGCGGGCGACAAAGCTCGATCAGGAAGGCGTAGACCAACAACACCTCAGCCTTGACGGAGCAGACTGAGTATGGATGCGGCAGAAAAATCCCTGGGCCGGTTACGACACAAGTCGTGGCCGGTCCGGAAGCCATCGGGCCGCCGAGCTCACCCCGTTCGAGTTTCATTTCTCATTCCGCCCCATTTCCGCGAACGGAATTCAGCCGTGCCGCCGCCGCTCGTTTCCTCTGCCTATCGAATTGCCATGCTTGCTGGCCCTTCAGTATTCCGCCGCCGCGTCACAGCTTCTTCCACCTCGCACATGCGGGAGCCGAGGGGGGCCATTGATCGCAGCCACCTTTTTTGTCGCAGCTTCGTTTCATCATCATGCGACTCCTTTGAGAAGCATCGGAACGCTATGCGGCCTTCTTGATGGCATGGCTAAAGGCCCCGCCGGTCCGGTAAAGCAGAAAATCGGTTCCCCCTAAAGGTTCCCCCGATTTTCAGCTTGACCGGAAACGCTCGCGCTCCGGCTTACCGGGCCTTTGGTCGCCTGGCCATCAGGCCGCAATCACGCGGTCCGACAACTCAACAAAGGAGACTTACATGTTTGAGATCACAGAGGAAGACTTTCGCAACAAGGGGCAAAACGTCGGCACGAGAGCCCCAACTCACATCGCCTACCATGTCCGCGATGCAAAAGAAGGAAATGGCTTCTGGACACGCGTTGGATCGGCCTGGCCGCACAAAGACGGCAACGGCTTCAACCTCCAGATCGATGTCGTGCCACTCGACGGGCGCATCACTCTGCGGGTCATAAAAGAAAAGCGTGGACAGTGAACTCAACCGGGCGGGCGCTTAGCGCCCGCCCCTCAACCGCGAAGGAGGGTGCAATGGAAGAGAGCGGCAAAGACCTCTACGCCCAGATCACCGCGAAGATCGTCGCGGATTTGGAGAACGGCGTCAGATCATGGAACCAGCCATGGACAAATGTTCGCGCAGGCGGCGAGGTGTTAATTCCCATTCGCCACAATGGGGTTGCCTATCGAGGAGTGAATGTCCTTCTCCTCTGGATCGAGGCGATGCGGAGGGGATTCAGTTCTCCGAAATGGATGACCTACAACCAGGCCCAACTTTTAGGCGGTCAGGTTCGTAAAGGCGAACGCGGCAGCATGGTCGTATTCACCAAACCTCTCGAAGTTACGCAAACCGACGAAGCTGGCGCGGAGGTTGAGAAGAATATGCGCCTCCTCAGGCGCTACACCGTCTTCAATGTCGAACAGATCGACGGATTACCCGCCGAGTGCTGCCCGCAACCGGAACCGCCCCGTTCACTCGACGAACGAATCGAAGCGGCAGACTCGTTTGTGAACGCGACCGGCGCGGTCGTCCACCACGGGGGCAATAGAGCCTTTTACGCTCCGGCGCGCGACGTCGTTCAGATGCCGCCCTTCGAACACTTCATTGGCAAGGAAGCGTACTACGGAACGCTCCTTCACGAACTTACCCACTGGAGCGGGCACAGCACCCGATTGAACCGTGAATTCGGGAAAATGTTCGGCGACCCCGTTTACGCGAACGAAGAACTCGTGGCCGAATTGGGAGCCGCCTTCCTTTGCGCATCCCTCGGCATCACTCCCGAAATCCGCCAGGACCACGCCGCCTATATCGGCGACTGGCTCGCAATCCTAAAGGAAGACAACCGCGCTATATTCCGCGCCGCCGCTCACGCGCAGCGCGCGGCGGATTTTCTCAACGCGTTGCAGCCAAAATCGCCGGAACCGGGATATGGCGGCGATCCGTTGCTGACCAGCGTTGACCACCAAATAAAATATCATCATGCTACGTCAGGTAGCCGAGCCGCCAGAGCACCGAGCGCTCTCCTCCCCGCCACAACTCATGTGCTAAATTTGTTTCCTAACCTCCATAATTTACAAAAGATTGCGCCAAGTTAACGAAATAAGTCGATGTTTTACCGCTTCATTTACAAATACCCCCTACGCGATTGTGCATTGTTATCATTCCACTGGTAATATACCGATCTATTCGTTACACTTCGGCAGTAGTTTTACTCCATTACAGCGAAGGAGATTGCAAGCGATGACGAATTCCAGAGAGATGAAACAATCGATTATTGATAAATTGTCACTAATGAGCGACCCTCCGCATCTCAGAAGATTGTCGGGATGGATCGTATTAACATCTTTTTCCCTGGTGGCTGCGGGGCTCGTTGCAATCCCGGCGGCTTATGTCTTATCTTCCTTGAGGGATGATGCTGGCAGAGACCTGCCATCTCCGCCTGCAAGCCGTATCCACTCGATGTTATTACCCAAGGATTCACACCTTGCTCCAAATTAAGCATATAAGGATAACAATCCATGAGAACAACAGAACGATCGGAATCCCAAAGGGAGCATTGAGGCCGTAGAATAAAGCGTTTCCAACCCCTGATGCTGCCGGATCGGGTAACCACGGCCCCTCTAAATTTTTTACTTCTTCGTCCCAAATGACTTTTAGTCTTTTGAGCGACAGAAACGCAGCATATACGCTGAGCATAACGAGAAAAGAAATCAGAAGGCCGATCACAGGGATAATGTAGAGCACATTTTTCAAATGAGATACTGATCCTATTTGAAGATTGCTTGACGACCGTGCTTGAACCTCGGCTAACTTTTGTATTGAAAGGCCGTAAGTGGCAAATAGAAACCCTTGAATGGTCAAAAACCATGTTAGTCGGCAATTTATGAGGTTGTGTTCCGCCAACCGATAGTCTCGAAAGATGTGATAATATTTCTCTTTTGGCAGGTTCATTGAAATAAAAAGGGTGTTGTTCGAGGTTTTTCAGGAAATTTAATGGTCGCCTTCGGCAAGTCGAGGGCAAAATGCGAAGATGGGCGAAATTAATAACGAACTGCGTCGGCGCTACGGGGTTTGCTACTTCTCTCGGACTCCACTCTTCCGCTTCGACCGGAAGGGCAGTTTTATCTTTCAATTTCCTTGATCGTCAGCCCGTCCACGCAACACTCGCCGGTGGGAGGACGTGCATCCGTCACCGACTGCTGCCGAACGGAAATCACCTGATGGTTCACGAGCGAGCCGAACAGCGCGTCGAGCCGGCGGCCTTCGATGACGACCTTGTGGCTCGTAAAATCCAGAGTCACGACGCCGGATTTGTCGTACTCAATGCTGGTCAGGTAGGCGTAGGCGAACGCATGGACGTTCTCCGTCGCAAACTTGAAACGGATCATCGGCGGATACTCGCCGTTCGTGGCGGCGATGAAGGCTCTCTGATGGTTCTTTTCTTCGGTGGTGTTCATCTTCCTATGGCCAGTTCGAGGCCGCGCTCGCGTCCCTTGCCCTCCTTCGAGACGCCGCGCGACGTGTGGATTTCTTTCTCGTATGAACGGGAAGCCGCCTTCTCCTTCCGCTTCTGCCAGGCACACCACGCCCGGCGCATCTCGGCTGGAATATCGGGCATGGTGCGGCGCAGCCCGTGCTCAGGCACGTCCCCCGCAAAATCCATGGCGCTGCCGCGTGCCGTCGAACGGGCGACGCGCTCGCGTAATTCCTTGAGATCGTCGGTGTAAATGCGGATGCCCTCGTTCCCTCGGCTCAGCGAGACGTAAATCTGTTCGAGCGAGCTAGCGTTGAAACTCAGCGAGGATTGCGCGATCAGCGGAACATTGACCGTTTTCGACTGGCTCGCGTAGGAGGTCACGCAATAGCCATGGGTCAAATGCCCGAAATCTTTTGCCAACACGGCTCCGCTTTTCAGCCTGATGTCGCCGTTGACCGCAATTCCGGCGATCTCATGAAGGCTGCCGTTATTCAAACGCTGGCCGGCTTTCGCGAACCTGTTCTGCGTTATGCGCACCCGATCTCCCGCCGCCAGCGAGATTCTTTCCGGGGCGTAAAGCCGAAAGCGCTTTGACATTCCAAGCGGCAAGGTCTTCGTAGCACCCGAGGCGTCTTGCGCCGTCACATAGCCGCCCGCGCAATCCACCACGGCGAAACGCTCGCCACGCTTAAAGCCGGGTGCATTTTGAGTAAACTGGACGACGCGGCCCGGCTCGTAATTTCGCGGGTCGGCGCGTTGCGCTTGCGTCAATTGCAAATCGTTCAGCCGCGTGACGACATGCTCATCCCCTTTAAGCCTTCCTTCCTGCCGCAGCTTTTCGCGCACCGCCTTGGTAACAGCCGCGATTTCCTGATGCTGGGGAGCCACAATCAAAACCGATTTCCGTGATTTCACGAGCGAAACGTAATCATCGGCAAGCTGCTTATGGAGAGCGCCAATATCCTGATTTTCCTGAATGGCTCCCATTTTTTCCAGGGTCGCGAAGGCGTGGTCGAGACGCCCGTCGCGGACCGCCTCCACGGCCTCTTTATATTGGCCCTTTTGCCGGATGATCCTTTGCACCTCCGCCGCTTGCAGACCTGCGTGCTGTTCCAAGAGGCGCATCACATCGCCGCGCTCGACCGAATGATGCTGGGCGGTGTCGCCCGACAGCACGACACGGCAGGCATTGGTTTTCGCGACATTCAACAGGCGTTCCGTCGTCCGGGCCGACAGGAGGCTCGCCTCATCGACCCAAATCACATGGCCGGCCATCTGTTTCTGAAGTTCGGAGTTGACCAGGAAGCTTTCGACGGTATTCGCGTTTTTAAGCCCTGCGTCCTCGCGCAATACTCCGCGCGAGGCATCCGCCGTCGGCGCTAGCGGCAATACCTGATAGCCCGCTTCGTTCATAGCCGTGATCGTTTCACGCATCAGCGTCGTCTTGCCGACACCGGCGCCGCCACGAACCATCGTGATCTGGTCGCGGCTTGAAAGGACATGCGCCACCGCGGCGCGTTGCTGCTCGTTGAGCCGCGCATCGCCGAACTCGTGCGACGCAATCTTGATCGGATCGAGAACGCCGCGGGTTTCTTTCGCAAAAGCGACGATCTTCTTCTCCTGGTCGCGCACTTCAATTGCCGTACAGCGGCGCTCGCCGTCCACCACCCTGCGGATGATGCGCGGGTCGTCCGCGAATGCGACCTTCATTTCCTCGACGCCAACTTCTCCGACGCCGTGACGGAGCGCCTCCCCCATGACCTCCTTTTCCGATGCGACGCTCACCCGTTCGAAGACATGGCTCATGGCATGATCGAGCGACTGCTCGACCGTTGACGCCCCGCCGCCAGTCTCCGTCTGTTTGCCGCGCGAGCCTTGGCGCGCGGCGTCCATCGCCGCCTTTTCTTCAGGATTCAATCTCGACGCCCACTCCGCTGAAAGCTGTTCCATCGACAGCTTCACCTTTTTCTCCCGGCTCGTCGCGCCAAGCTTGTCTTTATCCGCCGCGTCCGTGACGCCCAATTCCTCCGCCAACGCCTCGATCTGGTCGCGCCGCCGCGAGTATTTGTCGATAACGCTTTGGGGAACGCCGTCGATTTCCCAGAAGCGGCCCTTTCCCTCGACGCCGTAACCCAGTTCCTTGACATTGATCGCAAGCCGGGCATGGAACGCCGCCTCGAAATAAGGCGCGTCCCGTTTTAGGTCGCCGAACTGTCCGGCCTTCCACCGCTCCTCCAGCTGATCGTATGTCGCATTGAACACGAAGCAATGCGCATGAAGGTGCGGGTCCGGCCTGCCGTCCACAGGCCGGGCCGTTTTGTGGATAAACTCCGCCCAGACCATATTGCCTGTCGTCCGTTGCTCCTGGACGCCGCCCATGCGGACCCGCGTTTGCATTTCGGTTTCTATCTCGCGCATCGTTTCGCCGACCGCGCCCCGCAGGGCGGTCACGATCCGCTCGTCCCCGGTATGCGCGTACATCGCCGAGACGGATTTCGGGGCGTGAAAATTGAAATCATACCCGACCGTACGGTTGTCTTTGGTGCGCGGGGTCAGGCGCTCGCCGGTGGCGGGGTCGCGGTTTTCGGACAAGTCGAAAAAGCCATCCGAAGTCACCTCGCCTTCCAACCCCAGCAACTCCGCGCCGCGCCCCTGCCATCTTCCAGCCAGCTCCTGCCCCTCCCTGTAGTAATCCTCCCGACTCAGCCCATCGACATAATAGCTCTTGGCCTGTTCGGCTGATTTGCTTTGCGTTATCCGAAGCATCGCCGCTCTCCCTTCCAGTGTGTTCCTGTCCCAACACTGCTCCCAACCTCATTTTGCGACCTGCCTTCACCAGCAAAAAATCCCACAGACATCTTCCCTTGCACAGCAACGAGGGAGGGCCGCAGCACCTCCAACAAACTCAAACAACGCTCAAACTTGTTGGACAGTTGTTTGAGTTTGTTCGAGGATGTTTCCCGATGGCGAACGCGCCCTCCAAACTGGAACCCTACCGGCAATTCATTGCGGCGGAACGTCGTCGCGGAACGACCTACCGCCGCATCGCGGAACTCCTCGCCCAGAAGAGCGTCGAAGTCGATTTCTCCACCATCCACGCATTCGTAAAAGTGCGGTCCAAGCCGCGTCGCGCGGTCATCACTATGTTGGAAGCCGATGCTGAAAATACAAGCACCACCGGCGTTTCCGCGTCGCAGGCCCCCGCCGGAACGCCCCGGATTCCAGAGAGTGCCAATGCGCAACGCGACGCAATCCGACGGCTGAAAAATTCCAAATCGCCCGCTCGTCGCGCCCCGAAAGGGCTGGCGAGTTTCACGCCGGACGCCCCGCTCGAAAGGCTCGACGAGAAGGAAGCCAGGCGATTGAGAGACGAGTTGCAGGATTAGTCTCGTGCTCAGCTTTTTCATGCCCGAGGTTGGCTGTGGCCGAAGCGATCCTTCAAAAGCAGGGATTGCAGTTCCGGGTTCAGGCGATCAAAGACGCTCTCATTCTCAATCTCGCCGCGCATGACAGGCGCGGTTGAAAGCTGCGCCAGCATAACACCAGCGCCCGGAACCGGCCCCTCGAACTCCGACTTGACCGCGCGTTCGAGCATCTTGCCATCCGGGATCTCGTGCGCCTTGAGATAGAGCCATAGTTTGGCGTCGTTGCGCACGACGACAAAGGCAATCGCCAGAATCACGGGATAGAGGTATAGCGACGAGCCAATCGACCAGAGCGCCGCGGATGCCAGCAGCAATGTTACCGGCTCGGCCACGTAATAAACGAAATCGGCTGTGAGAAGCTTGCCGAGAAGCCGCCGCACGACGGGCTTGCTCCCCCATCTGCGGTAAACGCGGCGACAGGTGAAGAGGAGCACCGGCACCCATAAGGACTCCCCCGAAGACCAGGTATTGACACCCCAATCGCGCACGCGGCGGCGCTGATTGGCCTGGTCGGCGTTTCGGAAGTAGCCGACAAGAATCAAGACCGCATAAAGGATGACGACCTTCTTGTTTACTTCGCTGAAGAATGTCGCGGCGTACCAAAATCCTGCGCCATACAACGGGCAGGAGGCGAGTATGGGAATCAGGGCCGAGTGCTGGATGCCCATGTGACTGCGCATCACATATCTGACCGGCCTCAGCAAGTCGCCGAGAAACCACGAGATGGCGGAAATCAGGAAATTCTGCGTCGGATTCGGTTTGTCGTTCATATCAGTCTTTGCGTTTCGGGTTGTTTGAATGAGGCTTTGAGGTAACTCTCGCCGGTGCTGGGCCAGACCCGCCCGGCCTGGAATATGAAGGCGTCCACGAGGCGGTTATTCTCTTCGCCGCCTCTACGCAGCCGTTGGAACTCGGCCGGAGGAACGGTGTAATCGACCGTCTCGCTCTCGCCGAAGCTCATGCCTTGCGCCGAGACGTTCGTGCTGGCGCGCGTAGTCACCCCGCGCGCGATGGTGTTTGCGGCGTAAGTGTTCGTCTCGTGGCACCCGTTTGCGTGAAAAATCTTGGTCTGAAGATTGCCGAGCAAGGCGTTGGTGCGATCCTTGCCAACGCGGTCGAAATAAGTCGGGAGATTCTGCGTCAGATAGACCGTTGAGGCGCGTTTACTGCGCGCGGTCGCCTGGAATTTGAGGTCGCCGGACGATGTGAAGAATTGCGCCTCGTCCGCCCACAGGAAGCAGGGCATCCCGCCGTCCTTGTCCGGTTCCCGTCGCGCCGTTGCGCGTTGCCAGCAGAGTTTCCAGACAAGCTGGGCGCGAACGCCGACCTCGTTGTAAACTTCGACCGGCAAATCCACGAGAATGATTCTGCCGACATGAGTTTCTTCCGGCAGGATGTTCAGCCCCTTGCAGAACAGTTTGCGCATCGGTCCGGTCAGGAATCCATCAGCGATCACGCTGAACATCGAAACTATCGACGAGCGGGTGCGGTCGCCCAAGGAAGGAAATTCGCGCTGCCAATAGATGTTGGTGTGGTCGAAATCCGGCGCGTTTTCCTCCGTGCATTTCGCCGCCGCCTCGCACAGGCATTCGGCGCAGTAGGAAGAAGATTTCCAGCCATCGCTATTCGCTTCCTCCATCGATTGCGGCGCCGACATGATCAGATCGCGGAGCATCGAAAGGGAAAGAGTTCCCTTGGCTTGCGTGGTCAGATCGATTGCGCGGCACAGCAACTGATTAAGCGAGTTCGTCCAATAGGGGTCCATCGACCCGGATTTGCCCTGATTGGCCTCGGCTATTCCGACGAACAATCCGGCCACGTTACTTGCCAGCCCCGCGCCGAGACCGCCGCGCGCATATTCATACTCCAGGAAATTGAAGACGAGGCCGGTATCCGGTCCGAATACCGTCAATTCACGGCCCGTCTCGGCGCAATAATCTTCCCACAGCGCCCGTTCGTCGGGCTTGGCCGTGAGAACCAGACCGCCGCAGCCCTGCCGCAGGAGCGACCGGGCAATTGCCGCGCCGCTGCCCGAGGTTTTACCACTGCCGGTTCCGCCGAAGACTTGCGTACCCTGGTATGAGTCGTTCAGCGTCCAGATTTGATCTTCGCCGAACTGGATAAGTGGTGTCCGACCGTCGTAGGGGGCGAGCCTCTCCACGGGAGGAATCACCGGTTCTTTGGAATCGAGGCCCGACAAACGGGCGATCAGGGTGTCAATAATAGATGTTATGCTTTTCATGTTAGTGTTTGATGAAGACGAACCAGACCAGCAGGATCACGAAGCATGGCAAGACCGCGCAGACGATGAATGCGCTCGCCCAGACCCGACGCAGGCTGATCACTTGCCATTGGTAAATGCCCGCCTCCGCGCAGGCGCTTGCCGCGTTGAGTTTCGCCGTCGCCTTGTCGATCCGGTCATAGGCGGCGGCAAGCGCCTGGACCGTGCCGCCAATCGAGGCCAGCGTTTCTTCGACGAGACGCTTATGCAGAGCTTCCGCGACGGCCTTCGGCTGAATTGCCGCGATTGTCGCTCTTATCTGCCCGGCCCATTCTTCGATTTTCACGGCGTCGCTCGCCGTGCGATCCGCCAGAAACTTGAACTCGTCGCGAAAGCCGCGGAATTCTTCGAGCGCGGCTTTATGCACGCCTTTTATCTCGCGCGGGATGCGCGCGTAGAACGCCTTGTAGAGTTGGAAGGCCAGAAGCAGCTTGGCCAGTTCCATGTCAGCCGGACCGATACCGGCCTCGGCGCATACTTTCATGAATTCGACCTTATCCGCCTCGCTTTCGAGGAAAGCCAGGAGTTTGGGGAAGGGAAATGCACTCATGGCAAGAGGAGTTCTTTGACCGCATCAAACTGCGCGTAAAGCGATGCCTGATAGTTCCGCAGCTTGGAGCGGACGATAAGCGGGGTAAGGAGGTCTGGCACTCCGGGACGGCGGGCCAGTACGTCACGGATGGTCAGATTGAACTTTTCCAGTTCACACTGGTACTCGGGATCAAGCCCGCGCATTAGCACCTCGGCGGGTTTGTAACGCTTGCGAAATTCCAGGGCTTGCTTCGTGCGGTCGTACTCGGGAAACGGAATGCTGTCGGCCTCGACCCGCGAGGCATCGCTGTCCTTGAGATTCTTGACGATGAGGTACTGAACCTGTTTGCCCAAGAAATCCACCCAGCGCAGCACGGAGCCGACGCTATCGGGCGAACTGGTGATAACACCGACGCAGACCATACTGACGCCGATTTCCTTGAGTTCCTCAAACGGCACGTCGGCGAACCAGTCCAGCATCTCGTAGCCGACGCCCGCCTTCAGATCGACGATGATGATCGGATGCGCGCCGGTCTCGGCGAGATTCATAATCACGTCGTATGATTTTGTTCGGCGCGGTTCGACTTTGAGCGCCTGCGGGAAGAAGCGCGACAGGGTTGAATTTTCATCGTCGGCGTCGATCAGGAATGGCTCGATGCCGGCATCTTGCAGCCAGGTAATTAGAAATCGGAGAGCCGTCGATTTCCCGGTTCCTCCCTTTGCGCCCGCGGTGAAGATGACTCTTGTCATATAGGTCGGTCCTTCTGTTTTATGAATCCCGTTATCAATCCCGGGAACGCCCCGTTATCGCATCGACGCTGTGCTCCGATATGATCTTTAACCCCTGCGCTGTCGGCACGATCTTCCAGGTATCGCGATATACGCCCCGCACCGCCGCTCCCGAGCGGCCCGCAAAAAACCACCGCCAGTTGAAAACCGCCGTCGCCCGCCACCCGAACACCGGGTCCGTGGTGGCGCTCATCTGCGGCACGACTTCATCCTTGAGGATGATCCGCCTCGGCCACTTCTGTGCCCAACCTTCCCTCTCAGCCTCGATGTTTCTCAACGAAGCGTGCGGCTTGTCATGGAAATCGACTTCCTCGGTATAATCGCCGAGTTGAGACTCCACCGGCCCCATCATCCTGGCCAGATGCGCCCGGATGAAGTCGGTGATCTCCGTCGCGGACGGCGGCGAAACATTGGGCGCCGCCTGAGCGGAAGGCGTTTCTCCCGCAGCCGTCGTCGACTTTATCGCCTGCGGCTCCACCGTCCCCCCTCCCGTCAATCTTCTGGCTTGTGTGGCACGCACCGCGGTCAATTGCCGCTCATCTTCGTCGCGCTGCGCCTCAGCTGTGTTCTTCGCCTGAAGCGCCAACTGCGCCTGGTTTTCCGCCGTCGCACGCGCCGATTCCGCCTGAGCCAGGCGTTCATTGCACGATTGGATTGCGGCATCTTTTTCGGTATAGGCGATATCGCGCTCCCTTTCGGCCATCTCCCGCCCGCGCCGGTCTGTCACAATTTGCTCGCGCTGGATCCCCAACCAAGTCGCGAGCACGAACAGGACGGCTGCCGTGCCGGTCGCGAGCGCCCATAGGACGCCTCGCAAAACGGCAGGTGAATCTTCACCAAGGGTGAGGTAACGGTTGTTCATGGGTAGTAGGTATTGTTGTGGATTTGATTTGAGTGAAACTGGTCAGCGTCCGATCTCGCGGACTTCGAGGCGGGCAAGCGCGGTTTGCACTGAGTTCCATTGGAAGCGAACGCAGCGATGGCTAAGGCGGATCACCGGAATAACACGCCGTGCTACGAGGCATTCGATGCCCCGGCGTGTGAGCCGCAGGCGTTTGGCCAATTCGTCTTTCGTAAGCAGGTCTTGGCTGTCAGCCGTTCGGCGCGTCACCCGGTTTGTGTTCTTGTGTTCGTTCATGCGTTCGAAAATGTGCCGATACGCTTAGACCGATTTCGCCAAATCGCATAGAGGCCAACGATTGCCTCTTTTCGCCGCGCACCGACATTTTCGGTCACAATGAATTGACACGGATGGACATGACCGGACACGATTCGCCGCACCAAACGGAAAGGTCGTATATGGCAAATCCTAAAAGCACAGCAATGAAGGTCGCCGCGCGAAGGCCCCGCAGAACCCGAAACGTCGAACTCACTGCCGAAGAGCTAAAGTCGCTCATTCAAATATGGAGAGACTACGACGGCGGCACCAAGGCCTTCGCCGAGAAAATGGCTGAGGTAGAAAATCCCGCGGCTGCAAATTCAAGAGAGGCTGATCTCACCAACGCAATTGCCGCGAAGAAGCGGTCGCTGCACAGGATCGAGGATCAGGACACCGGAGTATCAGAGGACATTTTCAAAACGATTGCCAGTGTTCTTAAAATGACCACGAAGCAGTTGAAGGTTCAGCTTTCCGTTCCCGCTCCCGACAAAGCAATTTCGGGATTAATCGGCCCTTGGATCACCGACGAGAAGGTGCTCGCTGAATATCGAAGGGTTTACTATGGCTACTACATCACCAAACAGGGCACCGATTATTTCTGGATGCACCACTCGATTGATTTCTCCACGCCTTACAAAGGCTGTCTCCATACGACGAAGAATTACGGGATCGACCGCCCGATCTACTACAAGATCTACGCTTATATATTTCGGCAAATGCTTGTCGCTATAACTCAAAGCGACGAAGAACGGAATCAGCTGGAATCCCTGGGCATCTATCACGACTTTCGTCGTCCCATCCGGGAGCATGTCGGCCATTCCGGGATTCACTTGAACGAAGACTGGAACGGGGATTTCGGCGTCGGCGCATCGATTCTTCTCCGGCAGCCCTTGCCAGGTATCGATCAAGAAGGCCGGCAGAGTCCCGCCATTTGCAAAAAACTGACCGAGTACTGGAGAAATCTCGATGGGGAACGCTGTAATCGACTCCTCAGTTTGTTTGGGTATGGCCCATTTTCTCCTTCACCGAGCGGCGGTCCATTTTGGGAAGCCGTAGCGCCCGGTCGGAGGCAGACAAGGAGGCAGCGCTGAAACGGGCGAGCGAAGATCGGGCTTTCCCGCGCAGAACACCCCTTTCAGACGATAAATGAACCAGAATGGGGTATTCTGGTTCACGGTTCGAGATGCTAGCGCCGCCCCGCCGTTTCGCAAGCAGATTCATCGGCAAAATTTGGCATCATCGGCGAAGTCGATTCCGTTACTTCGGTGTTTTCAGGAGGGAGGCGACCTTCGGGCCGAATTGCGCGAAGTGGCCGGTATTCCACGTGTAAAGCGCCGCCGCCCGCGCCTTGAGGGCGCAAGCCGCCAGATGCGCGTCGTAGATCGCGCCGCCCGCCACACCCAATTCCGCGAAGGTTTCCAACGCCTTTGCATACTCGTCACCGGTTAGCGCCACGAGAGTCAGACGTTCCCGGACATTTCCGATGAAAAGCATGGCCTGCTCGCTGCCGATCCTGTGCTTACCCGGCATTCGGGTCAGAACCGAATATACTTCCAGGAGGCTGTGACCCGCGCAGCAGGCGTCCTTTTTATCGAACCGAGTCAAGAGGTTTAGGCTTGGCGCATGATGGACATGATCCCCGTAGAACGCAGCTACCAAAACCGAGGTGTCGAGAAATGCTTTCACGCCTCCGCTCCGAGATTATGCAAATCGCGCTCAGCGCGAATTTGATCCAGCACGCTTTCGGTTTCCAGCAAATCGAGCGGCTGGCCGATACGAAAGACCCAAACGCCTTTTTCTTTGGCAAGGGGTGCGGCGGCGCGCACCGGTCGCAAGGTGATGCTTTCACCGACGGCTTCAAGGTCGAGCGCGTCGCCCGGAGACAGGTCGAGGGCATCGCGCAACGGCTTCGGAATAACGACGCGGCCCGCGCTGTCGATGGTAATTTGTGTCGTCATAATGGCATTATACACTGGTAAATCCCATTTGTAAATGCCATACAAATGCCTGAAATGCCTTACCAAAGCCGCTTCGCCAAGGCACGTTCTTCCTCGCCCAGCACATCCAGATAAATCGCTGTCGTTTCGATGCGAGCGTGGCCGAGCCATTTTTGTATGGTCGTCAGGGGAATCTTGACCGCAACGCATGCGACACCGTGACCGTGGCGAAGTCCTTTCGGACAGGCCATGCCGCCGACGATCCTCGCTTTTTTCATCGTCGCCTTGACCAAGCGGTAAGCGGTCGGACGGGAGAACTTCCAAAGACGCTCGTCTGGGCCTTTCCCCTCCATAAGAGAACCGAGAATGGCGGTCAGTTCAGCGGGCACAGGCACGGCACGGAAGCATCCGGTCTTTCGTCGCTTGAGCGTCTCGAAGGTGATCGCGTCGTTCGCCAGATCGACTCGCCCTGCCACAAGATTCAATCCCTCGGAGATCCTGCACCCGGTGTAGAAAAGACAGAGCAGGAAGGCCTTTCGTGAGGGGTCTGTCGCAGCCCCGATAGCGCGGTGGAAGGCCTTCCGCTCCTGACGATTTAGGTATTTCCGATTCCCGCTCCGATCAAACACGCCCGCCTCCGTTGCCGGTGAACCAGAATACCCCATTCTGTGTCATGCAAACAAAAACAATAAACACTATGACAATCCATAAAATCATTGGAGCAGACGGTCCGAGAGACCGGATGCTTTGCCGCGGTGGCGGCTGTCCCGCTGCCATCCTCACCGAAGAGGGCGACCTCTTCATCCAGGGTTATGTTCCATCGACTGCCGAGCGCAGCCACCTGTCCGAGCCGGTCGGCGAAGACTTCGTGAAAATGCCACGCGAGGTATTCGAAAAGATCGCCCGCCAGGTTCTTAACTCCTGAGGCGTTTCATCGCCGGTTTCGGCGTCTTATGCCCGGCCTCGTTAAGGATGTCATTGACCGACTCCTGAAACGAGGCCGGGTAAAATTTACCGCATTTCTTCCAAAGACGGCGCATGTTGTTCATCTGCATCATGTCCCGGAAATCAATCTCGAGGCTGTCGCGCACATCTCGCTTGAAACCGCCGCTTCTGCTTAGGGCATCGAACAGGCAGAATTGATTCAGCCATAACTGCAAATAGTACGTTTCGATCTTGGGATCGACGTCCTCGGCATCTTCCAAGACCTTGAATAATTCGGGATTCGAAAATCCGAGCGTAAGCAATTCGCGATTCACGGCTTGAAGTTGGATTTGCGACTCTATTTTCCGCTGCCGATTGCCGTCGCGCATTTGCCAGGCGACTAACAGGAAGCCCGCAAGTGTCACCAGCGTATCGGGTGTGATCTTCCACTCGAACATCGCCACCGCCAAGGGCCGTTAAAGCCGGCCGATAAAGATTCCAAGTTCCCGAGAGTATCCTGCTCTCAATTTGGAAGCAAGGTGGGGCCGCGCCGAAAATGCGAGCATGCTGAAAACGGCCCATGGCCCTCTTTCTCGGATATTTTGCGAGCACATCCGAATGCTCCGGGGCCGCGCGGACATGACGCAGCGGGATTTGGCAGTGGCCTTGGGACGCGAACACGGCTTGGTCGCGCGCATCGAGCTTGGAGAACGGCGCGTGGACTTCGCCGAGGCTTACCAACTGTTCCTGGCACTCGGGGCCAATCCAAACACCGAGGCAGACAGTCTGATGACGAAGTTCGCCGCCTCACCCGCAACATTGCCCGATAGGGCCTTGCAATTTACTCAACGGATCGAGCGAAAATACTCAGTCCGTTGAGTCTTGCTATTTCCGTCCATGGAGGCTCGCAGTCAACCGCGCACACGGTAACGCGTCGCGCGGCCTTGCCCAAGCTGTTCGATCTTGTTCATATCGAGCAGCTTTTTGATGATCTGCTCGACCGTTCTCGGCGCGATACCGAGCGCATCTATCGCATCTCCGCGGCTGAATTGTTTTCCAGGAATCCCTTGCGCCCAATTCCAGAGAGCCAATTGCTTTTCCGAAAGCAGATATTCGAACTGATCGCTTTCGAGAAGCGCTTGCGCCGATTTTGCCTGACGCCGGAAAATGCCGAAGATGTATGTCAGCCACGGCGTCACGTCTTCGGTCTTTGTATTCCAGGTCCTCTGTGTCTTGCTGAGGGTCAGGTAATATTCGGCCTTCGTTTCCTCGATGAGTTTCTCATGCGAGACCAGCGAGGCGAACGTGTAACCGCCTTGGAGCAGCATGAGATTGGTCAGCAGCCGGCTCGTGCGCCCATTGCCGTCCTGAAATGGATGAATGGCCAGATACTCGAAAATGAAATTGGCGATGAGGATGAGCGGGTGCCGGAATTTTTCCGTCTGCGCCCAGCCGTACCACGCGATCAATTCATCCATCTCTTTTTTTGTGAGGTGAGGGGGTGTCGGCTCGAAAATAACGCCAACGACTTTTCCCGACCGGTCTTTCGCTTCTACGCGGTTCGGGCCGAACTTGTACCGCCCCTTGTGGCCTTCGTCCTTTTCGCTATAGACCAGCAGATCTCTGTGGAGTTGCAGAATCTGGTTCTCGGTTATCGGGATGTCCCGGTAATTCTCGAAAATGCGCTCCAGCATTTCGATGTAACCGCCGACTTCCTGCTCATCCCGCGTCCTGAACGGCTTGATGCGCATCTTGCGGTAGAGCGCCTCCACTTGCACGTCGCTCAGGCGATTGCCCTCAATGCGGTTCGATGCGCCGGTCGAGGTGACGATCACCGAGTGCGTCAGGCGTTCAACCGTCTGCGGAAGAAGCATGTTGGTCAGTACGTAGGTACTCTTTACCGCGTCGATTTCCGCGATCGCGCTATAGAGGGCTTCCGCCGCCGCCGGGGACAGCAGCAGCCTTTTGCTCAATCTGAAATCCTGCCACTTCATACGAGAGATTATAGGAGATTATGTGAGCACAATCAATATCCCTGTTTTCGCTGCAGGATTATGTGAGATTGTGTGAATTCCATCCTCGTGTCTTTTGGCATTTGAGGGCCGCCCCGTTACCAGGGCGTCTCGCGGGTCAGGAATCGCCTTCAATTCCTTCGTCCGATCCTTGGAACGCGGCGCTACATGAAACTCTAGATCGAGCGCCGAGAGAACGGCAGAGGGGGCGCGATCTTGACTGCCGGGTTGCCGGTCT
Source organism: Spartobacteria bacterium (assembly GCA_021324825.1). Lineage (GTDB taxonomy): Bacteria > Verrucomicrobiota > Verrucomicrobiia > Chthoniobacterales > Chthoniobacteraceae > JAJPII01. The sequence continues at coordinate 164,482 of JAJPII010000023.1, forward strand.
CGATAAAGGGAAATGGTCCTCCTGCCGCAGCCCTGCCTTTTTGTCCAACTTCTCCTGGCTCAGAGCCTTCGAAAGGCGAGATTATATGAGAACTCTTAGGAAGGCGGGCTTGCCTAGAAGTTCCGTATTGCCTCCCTACATGACAGTTGATAAGAATGGCCACATTCCTACAAGATTTCTTCACCTTCCATGAAAAAAGAAGTCGATATTTTAGACGCGACTCCGTCGAAGAGGCTCTTTCTTTCCATTATTGCTGACTACGACCTGAACAGGTCAATCTGTGAGCTCGTGGACAATGGGCTCGACGTGTGGGTCAGGGGAGCAAAGACCAAGGCGACAACCATTCACGTAACTCTTGATAAGCAGCAGCAGACCATAGTGGTAGAAGACAATGCAGGCGGTTTACCCAAAGCGGAATTACACTACATCATTGGGCCAGGACAAACAGGATCAAAACCGACGGAAGAAACGATCGGCATTTTTGGCGTGGGGACCAAGCGAGCTGTGGTCGCTCTCGCGCAAGACATCAAAATTCGAACCCGCCATCTGAAAGAAAAGACATTTTGCTGTGTTGAAATCATTTTCGCCGTGAGAGGCCCTCTACCTGAAGAGGGTGTAAGCCAGAACCCGAATGGAGGCTTCCTTGAGCAGATTATTGTCTTTTCTGGCGGTGAGCGCGGATCCGGTCATGCGTTTGAGACCGCTGAAGAAGGACTCGATATGCCAGCGCCTCCCGTAACCGCAGGATTTCATGCGTCGGCTGGTCATTTGCGGCCGATACTCTCCGCCCAAGGTGCCATCGGCGCGGCGACACACCGGCTTAATGACGCTCTCAACACCCCACTCCTCGCGACAGGCGGCGTGGATCCAATCCGCGTCGTAGCCCGCATCAGCAAACAGCCGTTGAGGCAGGCACTCGCCAGGCATTTCCAAGCTTTTGTCCAGAAGTTCTCCGGCCTCGCACTTGTCATTGGTCGGCCCCCATCCAGTCACCAAGCCCAAAGGCAAAAGCGCTCCGCACACCACCGTCATCGAGAGCTTTACCCAACGCCGCCTCTGGCGACCCGAGCGAGTGACAAAGTGCGCGCTGGCAGTGCTCGTCTCCATGCCTGTGGCATCCATCGCTATCTCCCGCTCTTCTTGCGGGGTGGTGCGCCTGCCCAAAGCCGCCTGGCCTATCCTGGCGATGATCGCGTCGGCGATGGCCAGCACCTCGCTACGAGCGCTGAACTTTTGCAGTGTGGTGTAATGCGGCAGTTTTTCCTCCATACCCAAGGCCTCCCGCAGCCTCGCATGGCCGCCCAAAAGGTCCACCAGTCCGCGGTAAGTGGTCTTCAAATACGCCCGCAATATCAGGCAGGCCATCAGCTGCTTCTGCGTGAAGTCGTGCCGGCTCTTATACGAGCCATAGTCGCTCATATATTTGCCACTCAAATTCATCGCAAGGCTCGCCACACGTTCTACTTTGCTCCTCATCCTCCTTTGCTAACCAAACCCTCTTTAAAATGCAAGATGGTTTCTACAGGGCAAAGACATTTCAAGTCGATTTTGACGACCAATGGCTTGCGGACGAAGAATGGAAGCTTCCTGTATATGAAGTGGACACGATTGGCGAGGGGACGACAGTAGTGGAGCTTCAAAAGCTTCGCATGCCGGTTAGCGAGGAGGCTATCGCGCAACTACGCGAACATCTGGGCGCGACTTACGCGCGGTTCCTCACCAACCAACAGGTTACTATAATTCTTAATAAAGAGCCGATAGTGCCGCAGTTTTTCGACAATTGGGCGTATCCGCCAAAATTTTCACCACGCCGGTATAGTGGCCAACTCACCACTGCCGACGACCATTCAATAAGGGTTGAGGTATTAGCCGGTCTCAGCAATGAATCCAGCCCCGCAGCGGGGGAATACGGCGTTTATGTTTACTGTAATGACCGACTTGTCGCGCGAGCACTGAAGACGTTTGAAATGGGCTTCACAAAGGGACTTGCTGGCCTACCGCATCCGAAGGTGTCGCTTACAAAAGTATTGGTCTTTCTCAATGGAAATGCATCCTCGATGCCGTGGAACAGCAGCAAATCCGACGTAAGCACAAAACACGAAGTATTTCAGGCTCTCCAAGGCTGGTTGGTTCAGGTTGTAAGGGACTTTGCGGCGCTGTCACGAATTTGGATGGGCGATTGGCCGGACAAGGTTTTCAAATATACAGCAGGCGCCATCACGGACGTGCAGATCGACGATTTTCCCTCCGTTCAGAAGTCATTTTTGCCGCCAATGCCGAAATCGCGACCTCGTTACGCCGAGATCGTTATCCAGAAGAACAAACAAGTTGCGAAGCGGCAACCGTGGACTAAGGGACTCTACGAAGGCGTTATTGCCGCAGATTTGATCGGGAAGACACAACTCGAACAGCGAAATCGCATCGCTTTGATCGTACTCGATAGTACACTCGAAATCGCCTTTAAAGAATATTTAGTTAACGATTCTGGCACTACTTATAACGACGCAAAGCTTCTGACATTGTTCGCCAATCGAACTGCTGTTCAAAACGAGGTCAAGAAATATGTCACAATCAGCGCTGACACATGGAAGAAGGTGGACCATTTTTATCGTCTTCGGTGCAAACTTATTCACGAGCGCGTTACTGTGGGCGTGAGCGATGACCAGATCGACGATTTTAGAGATGTCGTTCAAGGCATTCTGAAGAAACTCTACAAATTGAACTTTGATGTCGGTTAAGCGTTGGCCGCCTGACAATTATTCAAATCATGCCGGGTACAAGCGCCCAATAGGCTTTCGCATGGCCCTTCTTCACCAGCGCTCGATAATGGGTGAAGAAGGTTTGGCTCGTGCCTTCACCGTGGCCCATCTGCGCTTTCGTCAATTCGACGTTATCATTTTGGGCGTAGTGGTATGATCCGAAGCTGTGCCGCAAGGCGTTGTCCGGCCACTTGTCGATTCCGGCGTCTCTTTTGAGCACACTTCGATGCCATCGAAACGACTTCGGGCAGACGGGGCCGCTTTCCTTTCGATAGGGTTTCAGCCAAGCTCCAAGATTCTTGGGAATTGTCACGTAGCGGATTTCGCGGGTCTTTGAAACATCCGAAGCGACTTCAATTTGCCCTTCCTTGAGGTCGATACTCCGCCAATCGAGGCGCAGGATTTCTTCCGTTCGAAGACCGGCGAACAAGCCCAGTGCGACGAAAGGCACCATGCGGCCGCCTTTTGCTTGGGCCGCAGCAAGCAGCACCTTGGCTTGATCCACGGTGAAGATTTCTGGTTTTGGATTCTCCGCAATCGGTTTGTCCAGGGCATGCAGAGGGTTCTCCGCGCAATACTTCTTTGCCAGCGCGAAGCCAAAGAAATTGGAGAGGTCCTGATGATAGTTGCGCCTCGTGCGCCGCGACCAATTTTGAGTCTGCATCCATTCGCTTATTTCGTCCGGCTGCACAGAATTCGCGGCGCGCTCACCAAAGGTGGCGCAGAATTTCCCAAGAACCGCTCGTTGTACCCGCAGGTATTCGGCCCTTCGATTGGCTTCCTCCTTGGCACGAAGGAATTCATCCTTGATCGTTGTCAGCTTTTTCACGCCGCCGGCGGGCCGGGCGTGCTTCACGAAGTAGTCCACCGCCTCGCGCAACGACACGCCGAGCGGTTGGAGGATCACATCGCATTCGAGCGCCTCGACCCGCAGCTTCTCCGGGATCGCCAGCCCCGCCTTGCCATCATTGTCGCGCTTGACGCGGGCCTGTTGGGCGAAGGTCTCGGCTTCGCCCTTTGTCTTGAACGCAACCCTTCCGCCTGATTCAATTGTCCTGCCGCCATCCCGACGTATGCGCGTATCCACGATCCATACCCTTGATTTCCCCCCTTTGCGTTCGCGGATCGTTGGCCAGGTTTGCCTTTTCATCAGAGGAATATTTGGGCACAAATTGGGCACAAGTCAACGTAAGTGCCTCAGTATCAGCAAAAATAATTAGGTTCGAATCCTACCGCTGGAGCCAAACTGCAAGTCGCTTATGGTAAGTGACTTCCTTCAAACGGTAGCCGGTTGCGGAGCCAGTTTGCCAGCGGATTTGCCAGCAGAACGAAAAGCGCGTCGAAATTCGCGCCAACTCTGCCAAGACTCCGCCGCTACCCGGTAACGCAACCACCTTGGCGCGTGTTATCTCCTTACACCGGAGATGAACGTGCAACTGAAATACCGACTCTATCGCCGTAGCAACGGCGGTTTTTACTGGCAGGAAAACGGCAGCGCCAAACAGGGCAGCCTCAAAACGAGGGACAAGGCCGAAGCCGTGAGCCTGCTTCACGCCATAAATGAGGCTCACCGGCAGCCGACGATCACCCTTGCGGTCGGCCGCTCCTACCTGGCCGCCCATGATCCAAAAATGATCAAACGCACGTGGCAGGCTGTCATGGACGAAATGGCAACGCACGGCATCGGGACGACCCAGGAGCGTTGTGGCCGCGCATTGCGGAGCAGAGCCTACAATGCGATCCGCAACAAGCCGCTGGTCGAGACAACGGGGGAAGACCTCCTGACGATCATGCACGCCAACGGAAATTCCGTGTCCCATTATCTTCGCCGCCTGCACAATCTCGCGGTCAATCTCGGATGGCTCGCATGGCCGGTTCTTGCCAAAGCGGCATGGCCCAAAATCCGCAGCCAGGGCAAACGCGCAATCACTCCCGGGGAGCACGAGAGGATATTGCAGAGCGAGCGCAATCCGGAGCGCCGCGCATACTACGCGCTTTTGTATGAAACCGGAGCCGCTCAGAGCGACGCCGCCGAACTCACCGCTTCACAGATTGACCGGCAAAACGGAATCCTGGTTTATCGTCGCAAGAAGCTTGGCCCCGACAGCACCCCGGCCCGCCTCACCATCGGAAAACGGTTGCAAGAGCTTCTCGAATCCCTTCCGAGTTCGGGCGATCTCTTCCCGGCGATCAAGCGCACCTCGGCGAATCATCGCTCCGCCGAGTTCAGCCGCCGTTGCCGGGTTGCGGGAATTCATGGCGTCAGTCTTCACAGCTACCGCCATGCCTGGGCGCAACGTGCCAAATCCTGCGGGTATCCCCAACGCTTCGCACAGGAGGCCCTTGGACACAGCAGCAACGCCCGTCCACGAGGCTTATGCGAAAGGCGCGGTTGTCATTTGCCCGGCTCTTGACGAATACGAAACCCTCAACGCGCGAAAATTGGTTCCGATGCCGCTGCGAGCGAACTGGACAGAAGCCGCACAACTAGACTAAGCTTGCTTCCTAGCTCTATGCCGCCGCCGTTCCTGATGATCCGGTGAGGCCAGCAAACCCGGAATGCGATCCTTTCTTGCGACTATTCTTCTCCGCCCAATACTTCGAAAGCGCCCGCGTCGCTTGCGAAAGCCAATCACGATCCTGTGACAACGTGACGACCTCAACGGCAGCGAAGTATTTTGGGGCGTTCGCCGCTGGTTTGCCGAGCGGTGAAAGGAGCTTCGCCGCGACCAGTCCGGCGATGTCATGTTCATGGAATCCCAAGACCGCAGCCGTTTCTCCCGTCGTTAAACGTGCCGGAAGCCGCCGACAGTTCAACAATGCCAGAATATCTTGCGCGCAAGCGATCTTCTTTGCGGAAAACATGCGTTGGCGTCACTCCCTGGCTTGGAACAGAATGAGAATGTGCGCAGAACGTTCCGGGATGACTGCGAGCACTCGGTGCGCCTCCGCGAAGCAACGGGCTCGATATTCAGTCATTCTCGATAAATTGTGGTAATCCGGGTTCATTTTCCGGTGCATGACTGATCGTGGGGCCGGCTAACGGGACTTCGGCGTCCGTTGCAATTTCGCCAATTGCTTTTCGTGTTCGAGGCGATCCATGTTCATCTGGACGGCAAGCTGGTGGTAGCCTTTGAGGACGCTGGAAGTCAAAGGGCCGTCATGCTTGTTAATCAGATCGAGGAGAAATTTCCTTTCATGGGACTCAATCTCGTAAATTTCCGGGACGATCAGGGAGCAGATGGCCATCACCGCCTTGGAACTCAGCGAGGCTTTACCTTTGAGGGTGCGGTAGAGCTGGACGATGGGGCTTTCACAAACACCTTCGGCATCCATGGCGTCGAGGGCGCCCTCGATGCACAGGTTGGCCAACTGGTTGGGATTTTGTTTGAGTTCCTCCGCTTTCTCGATCAATCGCGGGAGCATATCCATGCGGATGGAGACGACTTTCTTTGGAAGAGACTGGGGATCGATGTTCTTGGGCATGATGGTTTAGTTGAAGTAATGAGCGCATTACGGTATGCGGGGTATGCCATTTTGTCAAATCATGAAATCCGCGAACCGGCTTGGGACGCAACGGGAAAAGTTGCGGATTCCCGTTAAAGTCCACTCAACAATATTTAACATCTTTGAGACAGAAACCCCACCCCCTAGCCAGTGTGCGCGGCAATGAGCGCACAGCCGCGCGGCAACTGAGCGAACTCATTGCAACTTTCGCGAAGCGCTCGGCCCCACTGATTCTTGGCCGAGCCAGCGAAGCAAAACACACATCCTAAGCAAGACCGCGCTTCGCAGGTTTCGTGCATGGCTTTTGCAGGCACGAGAACCTGCCGCGCAAGTCGTCTTGCGTTCCAACACGCACGGGCGCGGAATTCAAGGGAGCGCCGGCGCGTCACTTGTTGGGGGAGACGGCATGGAGTGGTTGTGACGGGGCGGAAGCCGCGCACAGCGTGCGCAGTAACAACCACTCGATGCCGGCTCGTGGTGGGTTTGAAATCCTGTGAATGCGGGCACGAAGTTTTCCACTTCAAAATCATCGCTCCTTCGACTTCGGCAAATCGTTGAGCAGTCCGCGCAGTTCCTCGATTTGATCGAGTGGGCGTTGAGCTTTAAAAAAGATGACGCCACACTTCCGGCCGTCGTTTGTTTGCATTGCCGCGTCCTCGGCCTGGTCGATGACGAATGCGTAGCCGCCGGGCACGGGATTTCCGTCTTGATCTGTCCACGGCATGATGTGGACGGGGACATTGAGCAGCGCGGCTTCCTTGAATGTCTCACCGCCTTCGGTGAGCCGGGCAATTTCAGCGGCCAGCCGCTCATTGAAGTGACGTTGAAGTCGAAACCAACCGAAGCCAAAAAGCAGGCTGCCAGTCAAAAGAGCGGCGAGACTTGCGTTGAGGATGATTCCGCCGAGATGCACCCGCCGCCATATCTCCACGCTGGACTCGGCAGCCTTGGTCGCGACGGCGATCCGCTTGGATTGTTCGGGCAAGTCATGCAACGCGAAACGCAATGGCTCAACCGTGGACTTTGCAAGCTGGGTATGCACTTGTTTGGCGAGTTCGATGACATCGATTTGGCGGACTGCGGCGGACACCTTGCCGGCGAGTTCGGCGCTGGCGCCCGCAAGGACTTGGTTGGCCTTCTCCAAACTCTCGTTTGCGACATCCGCGGCGCGCAGCGAAGCGCGTTGCCGCTCCACGTTGTTACGAAGTTCTTCGCGGAGGGCGCTGAGTTGCTCGGTGATGGGCTGGGTCAGTTCCCCGTGAAATTTCTCCGGCAAGGTCAACAGGAACACGCCGTTGGCTTCCATGAGAAGAATGAGGCCGCTCAAGGTTTCGCCTGCGCCGCCACCGGCCAGCTTTTCCAAGTAAAATTCCCAGGCGGCATTCCGCTTCTCCGCGCTCGGCAGGCATGAGATCGCTGCCTTCCAATATTGTCGTGATGAATTTTGGCCGTCGTCGTCGCTCACAGGATGTTTTCCACGTTGATGGTCCTGCCTCGTTTTCTCGATGCCGGGGACTGAACGGCTGGCGCGGGTTTGATTTTCGTGGCAGCCACGCTGGGAAGCAGATGCGAAGCGATGGCGTCGAAACGGCGGAACAGTTCACCAAGCCACTCCTCCAAAATCATCCGGTGCGCGAGGTCGATTTTAAGAGCCGGATTTTTGAGCGCCTCGGCGGGTGACAACCCGCGTCCCAGCCGCACTTCGTGGGCGCGCAAATGATTACGGATGTCGGAGAGCAGGCTCGGTAATTCGAGAAAGGCTGCTCCCTGGTCTTGGAGAATTCGCTCGATTTCGCTGCCGTCGAAAAACTTTGTGGTCGGGATTTTCACCCGGTTGCGAACCACGATCCAGTCAACGGTGTCACCGAGAGTTTCGACGGTTTCCGAGATGTCATCCATGTCGGAAACCTCGTCGATGGGAAAAATCATCACCGCAACGCGCGCCTGCGCACTTCGCGGCGAGTTCGGAAAACTTTACCATCTGGAAGGCTTTCAGGATTGTCCGGTTCATGTGTGCGCTGGGATCAATGACCGTCACGTCCGCCTGAGTGATGCGACGCAGGATACGAATGATTTCGCCCTCGGGCTCCCGGCTGGTTTCGAGGAACGTCACTTCATCCGGGTAGGTCGTGCTGAGGGTACGATTAAACCCATCGAGATCGTAGCCCTTCCATTCGACCTTTCTCTGGCTCATCCATTCGCATCGGGCAATGGCTTCGGTCGATTTTCCGATGTTGCCCCGCGTTTGAATCGGGACAACGAGGCGATGTTTGATTTCAGATGTCGAGGTTGTAGGGCTTTCTTTCATGCTTTTTGGGGTTCGTTGATTGTTCGAAGAAATCGTGCGCCGGGGGACTCTTCTCCGAAGAAGGCGCGAGTGGCGGTTTCGCCTCCGGCAGCGCGAAAATCCTGCGGTTCCTGGAACGGACTTTGACGAATGAGAAAATGGTGCTCGGCGCAACCGTAATGCCGTGCTGTTTGCGCAAAGCTTCGGCGATGCGCGGGTAGCTCCACCGCTGGTGTCGCCATTCCCTGATCAACGTAAGAAACGGCTCCAGCTTCGATTGGAAAGGTTTTCCGGGCATTTTCAGACCGATGGGTTTGTTGCGTTCATGCGAAGAAATCCGAACTGATTCGAACTGTGCCCCGCTCGGATTCGAAGAGATCCGAAGTTTTTCACGCGTCGGTTAATGATATCTTCGGATTTGTTCGCACGCGGGGCGAATGCCAATCGAAGTTCATTCGAAGGATTCAACAAACTCAAAGTGCGGCTTTGACATATTGCGTCTATTATAAATTTCTTGCAGCATACTCGGCATACTATACCCTCGTCTTTCGTAAGTCAACTTTGATCCTTCATCCGCATGTTCACGATGGCGAAAATCCGCAACGGTTCGACCTACCTTGCCCATCATCTCTCGGCGAACGACTATTACGCCGAGGGCGAAAAAGTTCGTGGCGTGTGGGTGGGGCGAGGGGCGGAAAAGCTCGGTTTAGTGAACGAGGTGCTACCGGAGCAATTCGAGGCATTGCGGAGTAATCAACGGCCTGACACCGGAGAACCATTGACGCCCCGCACCAAGGGTCAACGGGTCGCCTTCTTCGATTTTCAGTGTTCCGCGCAAAAATCGGTTTCGATCATGGCGATGGTCGGAGGTGATGAGCGTTTGCGCACCGCCCATGAACAGGCGGCGAAAGTTGCTTTCGCCGAACTGGAACAATTCGCCGCCCAGCAGAAGAACACCCTCTTTTCCAGGCGTTCGGAAATCACCGGCAACGTATGCGCCGCCGCTTTCACTCACGATGCGAGCCGGGCGCTCGATCCGCAATTGCACACGCATTTCGTGGTGGCAAACGCGACGTGCGCCGGGAATGGCCGATGGTTCGCGCTCAATGAATTCGAGATGGTCAAAGCGATTCGATACGCCGGGAAGGTTTATCAAAATGAACTGGCGAGAAAAGTGAAGGCGCTGGGCTACGGCATTCGGGAAGCGCGCGATGCCAAGGGACAGGTGACCGGATTTGAGATTGAAGGCGTCAGCGATGGGCTGTGCCAGCGCTTCGCCAAGCGGCGCGCGGAGATCGAGCTTGAGATTGAAAACTTTCGAGCGAAACATGGGCGCGAACCTACGACCGGGGATGTGGCTCAAATCACGCGGAAAACCAGGAGCGCGAAGTTGAGCGAAATTTCGACGCCAGCGGTGCGACATCAACAGCTTGGCCAATTGGCGGCAACGGAACGGGAGGCGTTGTCGGCGTTGAAAGAGCAAGCCCGTGCCAATGTCCGGAGCGCGAAGCCTGGTGGGGTGGAAGCGGAAGCGCTGCAAACGGGGGTGGATCATCTTTTCGAGCGCCATAGTGTCGCGAAGGAGCATGAGATTCTCGCGGAGGCGCTCAATCAGGCACTCGGAGCGGTCGATTTGGAAATGCTCAAAAGCGGACTGGCAGGCGGCGGGGCCGGCGTAGTGCGACTCACCTCGGATACGGCGTTGCGCTCGGAATGCGCGACGCAACGCGGGCTGCAATTGGAGCAATGGGCCGTGGCGTTCGTAAACGCCACTAAAGCGACGCTGCCGCCGCTCAACGCCGCATTTGAACCGGGTTCGTCGCTTTCCGCGGAACAGCGCGTAGCGGTGCGCGCCATCCTATCCACGAAAGATCGCGTGTTCAGTTTTCGGGGCGTCGCGGGTGCGGGGAAAACCACGACGCTTCGGGAAGTGCAACGCGGCTTGGCGGATCATCGTGTTCACCACATCGCCCCAACGGCGGCGGCTGCGAAAGTATTGCAAGGGGAAGGATTTTCCAACGCGACGACGGTCGATGACTTTTTGCAAAACGTCTCACGGCGTGAAAATTTGCGCGATGCGGTGGTGATTTGCGACGAAGCGGGTTTGCAATCCAATCGTCAGGGCGCCGAGTTGCTGCGCCTCGTTCAGCAGCATCGAATGCGCGTGCTGCTCGTGGGCGATGTGCGCCAGCATGTCAGCGTGGAGGCGGGGGACTTTCTGCGCGTCCTGGAAACCCACAGCGAGCTTGGCCGTTGCGAAGTTGCGGAAATTCGCCGCCAGCAATTCGCGCCCGAATATAAGTCGGCGATTCAAAAAATGGCGGCAGGCGATGCCCGCGGTGGATTGGTGGCGATGGACGCGATGGGCTGGCTCAAGGAAGGAGCGAACTACCTCGAATCCGCCGCCGCTGAGTTTCTACGGCTTTGCGAGGGCGGCGTCCACCTCGACCGATGCCTCGCCGTTGCTCCGACATGGCAGGAAAACTATCGTCTCACGGATGCCATCCGAGCCGGCCTGAAAGCACACGGAAACCTGCCCGGTGAAACGTCTCGTTGCGAGGTCTTCGATTCGTTGCGCTGGACGGCACAGCAGAAGCGCAATGCGCGAAACTACGCGGTCGGCCAAAGAATCGTATTCGCCAGTCCCGTCGGAAAATGGAAAGCGGGTGAAGCGGCTGAAGTCCGGCGCGTGGAAGGCCGGCGGATTGTCGTGGCGACGGCTGGCGGCGAGGAACGCGATCTGTCGTTGCGAGCCGCAGCCGCGTTCGATGTTGGCCGGATACGTTCGATTGAGATTGCGGCCGGGGACAAGGTCTTGATCCGTGCCAATCGCAAACCTCTCGACCTGATCAATGGTCAAGTGCTCACTGTCGAGCGCGTCGAGGCCGACGGTTCTCTCGCGACAAGGGAAGGTCACGTCATACCCGCTGCTTTCCAGCAATGGTGCCACGGCTATGTCGTGACTTCGCACAAAGCCCAAGGCAGGACCTGCGAGCATGTCGTTGTCGCAGCGGAAAAGCTCGATGCCAAAGCCGCCTATGTCGCCTGTTCTCGCGGAAGAAAATCCTGCGCCATCCACACGCCCGACAAACAGCGTCTGCTCGAACGCCTGCCGCCCGGTTCACGGAAAGCGGCGCTGGATGTCCTGGCGGAAAATCGACAACGCATCCCCATCGCCATTGTCCAACGTGCGCCGGCTTGGGCAAGGCTTTTCGGTCAAACCGTGGCGCGAAAAGCCGCCACGGCGCAGCACGGATTTCACCGGCTGATGGAGCAAGCCCGGCGCACGGTTTTCCGCTGGTCACAACTCCGAGAATATCGCTTTGCCCACAATCCCGGACATACGCCTCGGATGAAGAAACATCACGCAGCCGAAACCGCCAACCATCCAACACCATGATCAGATCCAGCGAACGAAAATCCATCAATCCACGCGCCGAAAATCCCTGCTTCGAGAAAAGCGAGCGCGGCCCGGAACTCGGCATTTCGTTTGAAAAAAAAGGACGGCGCCAAGCGGTTTGCCCTCTATTCATTCTTGTCCGCAGTCGATTTCGACGGCTCCGGCACATTGGTCTACCGCTACACCTTCGGCACGATCACAGTGAAAGGGAAAGCGTTGCACCCACTGTGGGAGAACCTACGCGCCTGCACGCTCGTGCGTGTCTGCGAAGCCGAAAGCCTTTCTTCGGAAGGGCCATCGATCAGCGAAATTACGCTTGCGGATTTAGAAGCCATCTCGGCTGTTGAACCATTATTTCCAGGATAGACCCGCTTCGGTCCTCCCTTCTGAACCGGCTGGATTCGAACCCTTCCCCAATTTAGAAGCGCTCCGCGCTGACCGGACATCAGAGAGGGGGCGCTCGCCGCGCTGGCTCCAGATATCAGCGGGACAATCGCGAGTCTTGCTGTCATGCGCAAAGTTCAGCCGGTAATTTTCGACAGCCGCGATCGACTCTTGCTCTTCGGGCGAAGCTGCGAGCCACTCGCCGGCGCTAACGCCTATTTAAAGGGATTACGGTATGGTTTTCACAATGGAAACCGTACCGCCGATTGCTGCGTTATTTCGAGAATAAGCGAGAGACGACCTAACCACAGCTTTATCTCCGAATGTAGGTCCGCCGGACGTTACGACGGGTCTAAGTTACGCCGCCATCCGCAGAAACTCCAAGAAATCCTAGCGCACCGTGCTCTCCGAAAGAGCGAGATTCCTGAGATCAGCGATCAATTTGAAGCGTGCCGCAATGCGGTCAATGCTTGCGAAAGAGAGCATGAAAAGCGATTGAAGGAGGCCCGACGGCGGAGACTCGGGAGCCGAGGCTGATGCTTATGGAAGAGGAAGCAAAGCCGTTGCCGAGCGAAATGAGCAATAAACTGGTCGAAGCCGCGAAAATTGGAAACGTCGCCGAGATTTCCGTTTGCCTCCAGAAGGGCGCGGAAGTGGACTTTAACGAAGGCGAACCGTTGTATGCTTCCGCCTGGCGCGGACGAATCGATGTGGTGCGGTTGCTCTTACGCCACGGCGCAAATCCAAATGCGGGAGACGACAGGGCCGCGCGGCAGGCCGCGGCATGTCGCCAGCGTAAAGTCGTTGAACTGCTTGTATCTCACGGCGCCGCTGCCGAGGCCATGACTATTTTGGAGCGTGCCGAACACAGACGCGCGTTTTCGGATTGCATTCGGCAGAACGATCTTGAAGAAGTCAAACGGCTTATATCACAGGGTTGGGATTTCGACACGCTGGCCGATCCGCTTCTCCACCTAGCCAGCCTTGTCAATTCGGTCGCCATTGTGAACGAGATTCTCGACTCAGGGCGCTTCAGGTTCGAGAACCCGGAAGAGATCCTTGCCAACGCTGTAAGCTTTAGGCGAGTAGAAATCACACGGAGCATTTTAGAACATCAATTCCACTGCTTTGACAAAATTGACATCTCTTCCGCAATACGAACTGCAAAGAGCTGCCACGAACCCCAGATGATTGCGCTGTTGCGGGAATGGGCCGATTTTGACGAAACACAGATGGACTGGGAAGAAGGCTGGTACCTGCGCAGCCTCAAAGTGATTGAACAGCAGTGCGGCGAAGTCCTGAAGCTTTTGAACGACATGGGAAACCGCGATCTGATGGCTCGCTGCCATGGCAAAGCGCCGAGAGTCCTGGCAATGTTGGATGCGATTGTGACCCGATGCCGAGAAGAAAGGCTAACGGTGGGGATTTCGAAACAGGAGATTCCCGATCCATACGCAGTCCTTGCAGACCTCGATGGGCAAATGCTCGCCGTGGTTCAAAAGTTTGAAGGCTCTTGATCGGATCAAGGAACTTCAGTTCGACAATGTCCACGCGAGCCGGCCAAACGTCGGAGGGGAATTTCCAGGGCCCATGCGACGAAGGGACTTTACTTCCATCTCCCTCGAACAGAAACTGAAAAGCGATATGCGTGAAATCCGAAGCCTGTGTGATGCGCTGCTTGAAACGCACGTGCAGGAAGACCAATGCACAAATTTCCTGCTCTGGCTTCTCCGCAAGCTCCCTGTAAAGTGCCTACGGGACGTTTGCCGCGACTCAGGACTCCTCCTCGACGACGTTTCAAACGAGTACCAGTTCAACGCTCAATGGGCGCTTGAGAATAGTCGTCCCGATGCGCGAATTCAGATCGCCCGTAATAAATTCCTGTTTGTTGAAACCAAAAGATTCCCAAACGCGCTGAATAGAGCACAGTTCGAAAACCACATTACAGGGGGGGCGAAAGAGGTCGGCGAATCGAACTGCTGGTTCCTTTTCATATCTGGAGACAGCCAGGCACCGCCGGATCTCTTCCAATTGCGGTCCCTGCACGCGGATCGCATCGGCTTCATTTCCTGGAAGGGCCTTCTGGCACTTTTCGACAGCTTGAAGAAGCAACTGGAAAAGCCTTATTCCATTATACTTGACGAGTTCCTGATTTTTGCACGATACCATCGACTAGGAAAACTGACAGATATGAATACAGAAGAAACAAAAGCCTTTCTCGCAGCCTACCCGACAGTAAACCGGTATCAGGAGGCGGCGAAAGAGAAGTTCTCGAAGATGCTCGGGACAATCACTAACCGCGTCATTGTCGATTGCGAGGAGATCGTTACGGCGTGTAACGCTGAGGAGCAAACCGATCTTCCATGTTTGTATCGTTCGCTGAACGTAAAAGGATGGCACACGCCCATTCTTTCGGCGTTCATTTTTTTAAACATTCTGACGAAAGAGATCGGCGTGATCGGAATTGGATATCAGGACACGAATCAAAAAAAGGACTTCCTCCCGCTTTGGAATGGCCAATTCAAACAGACTTTCCGAAATAACCCAGCGCTCCATGCGTTCACATGGATCGATAAAGGCAACGACGAAAATGATGCCGATTACTTCAAGCTCGTCGCCGGCACCAGCGGGAAGCTATTCGATCCTGCTGCGCTGGATGATTTCAAAGACTACTTCTACTGGGGCTACTGTTATCCCTTAGAAATCGACATGCTCGACGAACCGATGTTTGCACGAATTGCATCGGACGCAAAGGAATTCTTGGCGTCATTCACATCGACGAAGGTCAAGAGAGGCTAAAACTCGCTGCCCCGATCTTCTTTAGGAGTGTCCATTACGCCCATCGGCAGGCTGATGCTGCCTTCCTGGTTCCGGCTCTCAATGGCCCCGCTGCTCGTCCCGATCATTTGCGTTTTATCCGCAGTTCTCCGATTTTTGAATTCCGCCCGCAGTCTGCTGATGCGTCTGGCGCTTGTGCCAGTCACCCAGCCGAGTCCGGCGCAGAGGAACGCGTGCTTTTTTTCACCTTTCAAGCCGATGCGCAGGGGAGAGCTTTCGGAACCTGCATAAAGTGCTCAAGGAGGAGTATTTCGTCACTACGGCGCATCCCGAGGAGGAATCATTCGAGCTAAGCCAACTCCATGCATTGATCGT
>JAJPII010000010.1 GCA_021324825.1 Spartobacteria bacterium
ATGGGCCGAACGCTTGGAAAAACGGGGTCTTGGTTGACATCCTTCCACTGTCCCCTTTTCCCCTCGACTGGACCAGCTAAATCGCCCTTATCTTAGCGCCATTCGGGACAACCCCCGTATCGGCAATGCATGACCGATGCTTTGGGAAGAGAAGGGAGGTTGCAAGTCGAAACTTTGCGAATTGGGTTCTCAGGTGATGCAGATCGAGTGGCGTCGTTTCTCCGATGCCGGTGGAGGCTGTCTGGTGGAGTCGATGCCATAGGCGTATGGGTAAAATAGGGGAGGCGACAGACCGACAGGCGGCGAGCCTTGGAGTGTAAATAATGTAAACTTCTCTTGCGAAAACGTGGGAACTTTGTAAAGTGTGAGAGATGGAAGAAGAAATTACCCTTCAGGATGTAGGCGAGGACCTACTGCGCGAGTCGAGAGCGGGCGAGTTCAGCGCGCGCGGAGTGTTGCCCGCTCTATTCCCCTTCATCCATGGAGCATCCAAACGCATGAGCACGCGGGCAATCAGCCGATGGCTGAAGGAGGCACACGGAATCAAACTGAGCGCGGTGTCGATCGCCAAGGCTCTTCGAAATCCCGAAAAGTACTGGGAAGCACTTGCCGACGAAATTGAGCCAGCAGCCAGGGCCGTCGAGGAAGCGTCGGACGTGTCGATGGAGTCATTCCTTTTCGACGAAGACACTTTCAGATTCGTGGAACAAAAGCGGGACGGGTTGGTTCTGGATATTCCGGAAGGTGGCGACCCCTCGGATGCCTTCGGTGAATACGAGGCGAACCTAACGGTGCTTGGGACGAAATGGTGGGCACTGGAACAGAGCGCTCGGGATAGCTGCCGGAGGTATTTGACCGGCGAAAGGGAGGAAGAGAGCGATGCAAAGTAATAAACTGACGATAAAGGAAACGGCGGTGGCGATTCGGGCGTCTGTCCGCACCGTTTACCGATTGATAGACGAAGGCGAACTGCCAAAGCAAAGCAAAATCCGGGCGCGTTCCTTCCTGCCAAGGCCAGCAGTTGAGGCGTATTTGGCAAAGCAAGGATTGTCGCCCGAAACGGAATAGGAGTGTTTTAATATGACCAATTATGTTTTCAAACGTCCGGGATCGAAGCTTTACACTGGCCGCTATCGGCTCAAAGAAGACGCCAAAATTACTCAAGTCGCTTTGGGCTGTTCGAATCTCCAAGTGGCGGAAAAGAAGCTTCGAGAAATGGTAGAGGAAAAGGAACGCGAGGCGGCGGGAATCATCGCGCCCAAGGTTCAGCGGGAGGCCGCACACAAGCTCCTCAAGGGGCATCTCGAAGATTGGATTGCCACCAAAGAGCAGGTGCGGGATGACCAATATCTTGTTGGGGTCCGGAACCGTATCGCCCGATTGGTCAAGGAATGCGGCTGGGCCTACGCCAAGGACGTGAAGGCCGAGGATTATGTGCTGTGGATGAGCGGCAGCAAACTTTCGCCCAAGACGATAAATGACTTCCTCATTTCGGCGCGGACCTTGCTGAACTGGATGGTGAAGCGAGGGCGCATCACCTTCAATCCCCTGCGGTCGGTCGATCTCTTGCCGACGAACGGCGAAAAGAGGCGTCCGCGGCGGGCACTCTCGGACGAAGAATTCGCGAAGCTCGTGAATGAGTCCGGCGACCGTGGCACGGTATATCTCGTCGTGGCAACCACCGGTTTACGATTCGGCGAAATGATGGAAGTAGAGCGCGGCGACGTGCGCCTCGATGACGGGCCGAAGATCGTGGCGCGTGCGGCCACAACGAAGAACCGGAAAGAAGCATCGCTTCCGCTGCACGAGGAGGTTGGCGAGCAATTGCGGACGTTTCTCGCGGCGCGGGAGATCGCTCCCACCGAAAAGGTATTCGCTCCGCTCTTTCGCAAGCGCGGCCAATTTAAGCGCGATTTAGAGGCTGCGGACATCCCGTCGTTGGACGCCTCGGGCCGGGTCGTTGATTTCCACTCCCTGCGTTACACCTTCTGCACGAACATCCAGCGACTCGGAACGCCTCAGCGCGTGCTTATGCACTTGATGCGCCACAGCGACCGCCGGTTGAGCGACCATGTTTACACGGATACGAGTTTGCTTCCGGCCAACGAAACGGTCCAAAGGCTGACCGTCCCGCGCAAATTCCCGTCACACATAGCGTCACACGATTTAGTCCCGGCGGGTCAAAACGGGTCACACGTGGTCACAGCGGCAAAGATGGTCGAATGCCCTGGAATGCCGATGAATACAGGCTTCCGGCACGATCAGACATTCCCCGTCACGCCGGGTCGTAATGGCGGGATGGTGCGCGATACAGGGTTCGAATACGCAATACGCACGATGGTATTTGACAAAATACTGCTTTGGGTGTCAAATGGGTGACAATCAATTCATTTATGGCTTCCATTACACTGAATCCCACGGAAAGCGGTCGCGGCCCGGCGGCAATCGTTGAAGGCAAAGGCATCAAAATTCCAATCTATAGTTCTCCGCGCCGGAATGAGGAGAGTTATTTGCTCGCGTATTACGCGGAGGGTCAACGCAAGCGGGAGCGGGTCGGTAATCTCGATGACGCGCAGCGGCGCGCCAAGCAACTGATTGCCGAATTGGCGGAAGGCAAGGCGCACGTCGCCACCTTCACCCTCAAGCAGACGGCGGCAATCATGGATGCCGTGGAAATCATCCGCCCCTTTGATATCAGCATTACCGAAGTGGCCCGGCAGTTCGCGGCGGCGCGGAAAATCCTGGGCGAAACGCCCCTCCTGCAAGCGGCGGAGTTTTTCGCCAAGCATCGCGCGGAAGAGGCACGGCGCGGCGCATTACAGCCCATCACGCTGCCCGAGTTGGTTGCGAAATATCTGTTGTCCATCGAGGGCAAGAAATCCA
This sequence comes from Spartobacteria bacterium, assembly GCA_021324825.1. GTDB lineage: Bacteria > Verrucomicrobiota > Verrucomicrobiia > Chthoniobacterales > Chthoniobacteraceae > JAJPII01. Next base: position 2,884 of record JAJPII010000010.1, read on the forward strand.
AACGCTACGTGCAGGATTTGCAGGCCAAGCTCAACCGGGCGGCAAAAGCCTTCACCGGGCAGGTGCGGGAAATCCGGGCGGACGACATTGACCGGTGGCTCAACGGCATGGAGGACGCGGGCGAGCGCACGAAGAACAACTACCGGATGGCGTTGCTGACGCTGTTTTCCTATGCGCGGGATAAAAACCACTTGCCGCGCGGCGAGAAGACGGAGGCCGAATTTGCGACGCGGCACGACGACAAGAAAGGCGGGGCCATCGAAATTTACACGCCGGAACAGTTCGCCACCTTCTTGCGATATGTGGATGAACGCTTTGTGCCTTTCGTTGCGTTGGGCGGCTTGGCTGGATTGCGGAGCATTGAAATCCTGCGCCTGGAATGGTCGGACGTTTGGTTCGCGAAGGGCTTTATCGAGGTGGGCCGCAGCAAATCCAAGACGGCGACGCGCCGGCTGGTGCCGATCTGCCCGGCGCTCCACGCCTGGCTGAGGCCGTTTGCCAAAAAATCCGGCGCGATCCTGCCGGGCATCCGCAACGAGGTGCATTTCACGCGCCTGTTTCACGCTGCAAAAGCGGTGCTGAACGATGAAAACGGCAAGCCACGGGTGAACTTGCTTCACAACGGCCTGCGCCATTCCTACTGCTCCTATCGCTTGGCCGTGACCAAGAGCGCGGCGCAAGTGGCCTTAGAGGCCGGCAACAGTCCGAAGATGCTATTTGAGCACTACCGGGAATTGGTCACCGAGACCGAAGGAAAGGAATGGTTTGAGATGACGCCCGAGGCGGCGGGACGGGCGCTGGGATAGCGCCCGTCCTGGATCACCTCAGAATGTCGTCGAGCGTGGCCATGGTTCTTTCTCGCATGGCATTGAGCAACTCGCGTTTTCGGAAGAGGCGGTGCCGTCCGAGCTTATACGAAGGCAACAATCCTCGGGCGACATATTCACGCACAGAGGAAAGCGGCAGCCCGAGCCAAGCCGCAACGTCGGAAAGTCCGATGAATTCAGGTGTCTCAACAGGCGGGCTTTCGATTTTCTGTGGCATGGGTGTGTGGGCATCAAATTTGGTTTCACCTATTGATACGCCGCTGCCCGCCGCGATAACCGATGCGTGAAAAGCTGCCTGTAGTGCGTGGTATTCTCGGTTTGCGCAAAGAACGAGGTGCTGCCATGATTGGACCCCATCGGCACAACATGTCAGGAAAACGACAGCATTTCGTTCCGCAGCACTATCTCCGGCATTTCTGGATCGGAACTACGAACAAATCGCCATAGCTTGCCTCGAGCCATGCCCTACGAAACTGAGCCAGAATGGGAAATTAAATGGGGAGATGGGCATTCAATCATTAAATACTGCTGGTCGGTGACCGATGTCTTGGAATACTGCGGGCGAATGCTCTACGGGAATGATCTGATCGAAGTTCTTTTCTTGAGCATCCGGGAGGCATCGTCTGGTGCACCCGACGGCCTGGGGGAAGACTATCTGCACGATCCTTCAAAGAAGCCTGAATGGATCATGAAATATGTTGATAAAGATGGGGCGGTCTCCTGCCGTCTGCTTGAGAGCAAGCATGAATTGTTTGGGATGCTAATAGCCCATGTGCGTCTCGGTGCCGGGCTGATTGAAGTGCGCCCCGTATCGAACGCAAATCCGGTATTGGGGAACGAGTAAGGCTGATGTATCGGCCCGAACTGAAACTTTAGTCCTCGGTGGATTTTGCACAGGCATCGCCATTGCAAAATGATAAGGGCAAGCGCCGGAGATCAAGCGGCCTGTCAATGGGTGGGTCCGAATGAGGGTGCCCTTTAGGGACAGCCTTTGGATGCCCTTGACAGGGCGAAGGATCGGAGGCACCAAGCCGGGAAGTGAGCGTAAGCGAACGGGCCGGCGCAATCATCCGCCGGAGGCGCTAGAATTGGCACGGAGACAGGGGTGGCGTGATATAGCGTGAGCGAAGCGGCAGCGTTCCGGGAAAAGCCTGTCTCGGTGCGCCTGCGGAGGGATTGGCAGTGTCCGGCGGGCGTCATGGTGGCGGACGCTGCCAAGCGGTGGGACTTGGTCACGCCAACAGCGCACATTAAACGGCACGGAGGACAGCCTGGGGCTTGAAGTATAGCGGTGTGGCTAAGGCTGTCTTCGGTGCGCCTGCGGTGATATTGGCAGGGTCCGGTGGACAGGCTGGTTTGTGGACGCTGCCAAGGGGGCCTTCATCGTCTTGAATATTTACAGTGAGAGCCGAAGATACAGTGTGTTCCACTCCATGTCCCATACCACTAACACATGAATAATCCGCCGAAAAAGCAGCACTACCTGCCAGCGGTGTATTTGAAGCAATTCTCTATAGAGGGGAGCGATGCAACGCGAAAGTCTAAGCTTTATAGGCTGGATCGAAACTTCAGCGGCTCGGTTACAGTGGAGGATCAATGTCGTGAGGACTTTTATAATTCCGCAGCCAGCCCGGTTGCGGCGGAAGCGTTGCATCAGAAGTACGAAGATATTTACGGCAAACTGGCGACGCGAATTTGGGCAGGAGAAAATGCAGGCTCCGAATACAATTATTTCGGGCTAATAATCACGATGCTAAATCTTCATTTTCGCAACCCGGCATACGAAAACCGGACGGGCGATGAACGGATATCGGTTTACACCAATTTAGAGGCGGAATTTTTGGAGCAAAGCTTGGGTGTCCGTCCAGACCCAGTGAGCCCTTCGCTCGAACATCTTGCGTTATTCAAGAAGTGCTGGGGAGTGAGTTTGATGAAGACTGTTGAACCCTCGCTTCTCACTTCAGATAATCCAGCGCATATCTTTGGGGAAGACAACGTGCCTCGGCTCATTACACTTCCCATTACCCCGCAAGTCTGCGCGGTAGCCTTTGATCGTCGAAAATTTCCAAAAGTGTGGTCGCAGGATTTGAGCGCACTCGATGTCGGACGTTTGAACAGTCTCCAGGCGCACTGCTGTATAAGCGCTGTATTCGCTGCGGAAGAAATTTCACCGGAGGATGCGGTGAAAATACGCGATATTTGGGTGAAACGGCGTGAAGCTCCGCCGGGCTTCATCGACGCCCTTGAATGGAGGCCAAACTATCGCGGCTTGGAGCCTTTTGAATTCCTTAAGTAGCTTGGTGCAGCCAAACGGCAAAAAAGAAAAGCCGAACGGTATCCCTTCGGCCTTTTCACTGCGTCGCGGGTGCCTGCGACTTCCTAGCCGCGCGCACGGCCTCGCGTTTTCTCGGTGCCGCGCTGGCGCTCGATCTCGATGAATTTCTCCTTCTGCTGCCGAAGAAAATCTTCCATCTGTTGTTTGTTTTCGTGGGAAGGCTTGATCCCGAACGCGGCAATCAAGCGGTCGGCCTCCGGTTCCTCAAAACGAGAACTTGGTACGTTTGGTTTCATTGTTTTGCTTCTTGGTTGATGGCTTCCGCCAGTTTCTTGCGGCCCAGAGTGATCCAGTCGCCAATCGTGGAGGCTGCTGTGCCGGTCTGTTTTTCGATTTCCTTGAAGGTAAACCCATAGCGGGCGTGGAGCCAGAGCGCTTCCTTTTGCGGCTCGGTCAGCTCGATGCCCGGGTATTCCGCCCAGAATTTCTGCCGCAGCGCCGCTTCGCCCGCGTCCGAGAAGGAAGCGGCTGCCGTCTCGGAGGCTGGCATGTCCGGCACGCTGTCGGAAAGCACTTCGCCGCGCCGCACCTGCCTGCGATAGTGATCCACGAACATCTGATAGGCTTTTCGCCGCAGCAACGGCAGGGCGTGGATCTTATCCTCGTCAAAATTCAGGAGAACGTGACGCCAGAGGTCTTGCAGCAGGTTTTCGGCGTCTTGGTGTTGGCGGGTCAGACGGGAGAGATAGTTCAGCAGGTACGTGTGATAATCCTCCACGGCCTGCGCCACCGCTCCCATCCGGCGTTCAAACGCCGCTTCCGCCTGGTCCTGCGCCACTGGTGCACTCGATGCCGTCATATCGTTCGGGGATACGATGGGGATTGTGGTTTTATCCGGGCGTGTTCCAAGTCTTTTCCATCCTGTGGCGGCTGGACTGTTCTGAGTGGCGACAAATCGGCTTTCCAACCACCGCGTTCTTTCTTCAAGAATTTATCCTTTCCGCCTTCGGTCTGGCGCAACTCTTCAATGCGAGAGGCCAGCGCATTTGCCTCCGCCCAATGCCGCGCCCGCAGTTCAGCCAATGATTGGTGTTGCTGGTTTTCGACATGACTCATTTTTTCGCGGTAGCGGGCATGGGCTGACCTGTAATTCTGAACTTTGGCGCGGTGTAGGTCGCGATCCTTTTGGGTGACACCCAAAAGCCGGTCCCAAACGCGAGCCTGTCTGATTTTCTTTCTCAGGAAGGCAATCTCCATCTTCTTCTTTTGCAAGTCGTAATAATTTGCGAGACGCTCTTGCGTGAAGGTGCGCTGCATTCTCTGTTGCGTGGTCAGACCAGCTTCCTCTTCCCGGTGTTTGTGGCGCAATTCGTAAATCTTTTTGCTGGCCAAGTCTTCAAAGGCCTCGCGGCGGGCCTCTTTTTCGCGTCGTGTTTCCCTTTTTTCGCGGGCGGAAGTCTTGGCACGCACACGCGCGTGTTTTTTACCGGCCGCGGGCAATCTGTCCAAATCGAGGTCGCTCAACCGCGCCCGAAACTCCTTGGCGCTGATATTGAGATGACGGGTCGGATTGTGAGGTTTGCCTTGCGCGTCGATGACGACGATCCGTGAATCTCCCTGCGCCAGATAATAGCCGCGCGCCCGCAACGCCGATGCGTAATCCTTCCCAGCGACGGTCGTATTCCAAGGCTGCACGATATTCGGATCGCAATAGCGCGTGGATTTACCCTTTTGGCGTCGCATGTGGTTTTCCTCTCTTTGGGTGCAGTAGATGGTGCCGTGTTCGCGCTCGTAGAGGCGGGCGAAGTCCGACATTTTGCGCTTGGAATTCCTTACGTTCCCGGCCATGCCGGTAACCGGATGCACCCGGTTAATGACGATGTGCACATGGGGCTGCGGCTCATCCTTATGCGCGACCAGCACGGCCTCGTGCTCCTGCAGCCCCAGCGCCGCAATCGCCTTGCGGGCGGTTTCGACCATGTGGTCACGATCCGGCGTCTCTTCGGGATGCCAAGCCAAGGAGAGGGCAAAGACCGGCTTTTGCAGCTTTCGGCCCGCCCGAGATCGACCGGAAGCTTCCTTGAGCCGGTCGCGGGCGTTAGCGGTGAACGCCATGACCTTCCAAGCCTTCTCCGGGTCATCCGTCCACATGTTCTCGGTGTGGGTCCAGGCCACCCGAGCGCAAGTATCGGCGCCCTTGTCATGGAGGTAATACTGAAATGCCCCCTTAAAGCTGGTGCCGCCGCTGGTGATCTTAGGGATCATCGCAACCCTCCTCGATGGCCTGCGCCATCATTTGATCGACGGCGGCGCAAAGCCGCTCGATACGCGGCGACACGCGCCCAAAAATATGGGCGTTTTTCACAACCTGGTTGAGGTTGTGGCCGATCCGGCCAAGATGGGCCAGAAAGGCCGGATCGCAACGGCGATAGGTCTTAATGACCAGCCGCCGCTGCCCCCGCCTAAGGAGCCGCCGCCCGAGCTCGTTCGGCGCTAATCCGGCGCGATCAGCCAGCGCGCGAAGCGCGTTATATTCCGCCTCGGTCAGGCGGAATATCACCTGGCGGCTGCGCCGCTCCTCCGCGTTTTTTGTTGGCCGTGCCATGGATGCCCTCATCCAAAAAAACGCCCCGCGCCAGCGGCCCGCAGCCTTGCGTTTCGCTGCGGCTACCGGGGGATGCAACGGGGGATTTTAGCCCCCTTGCCGAGACAGTTTTTGTTTACATAAACGCATCTCGCTACTCCGCTAACCGGCGCATTCCATAATTCTACCAATGGTTGTGGTTAACAGGACCTTAAGCGCGCCATTTACATACTTTGGTATGTGGCCTGCCGCCTGCCGAAGAGGTCAGAAAAAGGAGGGGAACGGAGCTGGAACTTACCGCTGCTTACGGGCGCGGACTTGGGCGACGATCGGGTCGACAGCCGTATCGTCGAGGCGGAAGTTGGTCGCCCGTAACCGGGAAAGAGCCGCGTCGAAATCAAGCAAGCCGGCGGCATCGGCTTGGTTTAGAATGGCGAGTGTGCCGAAGATTATCAAGCCACGGCTTGTCGCCGCCGCGCGCGCCCTGCTGTCGTCGACAAGCAGGGCTATATTGCCGAGTTCCACAGCAAGGGAAATGGCCTCGTCCTCGCCCGCCCCGATATTCAGGTGCAAATCCGTCCGGGGGGCTTTGATCTCAATCCATGGCGGCAGATTGGCCGTCCAAGCGACGACAGGCGGCGGCGCATTGCGGTGCTGCATCTCCCGAATTACGGCGGGCGGCACCAGCAGCCTGTCGAAAAGGCGGGGCAGTACGTCGATATTCCCGATTAAAATCAGGTAGTTGAGCGGCGTCGTATCGCAGACGACAAGGCTCACTGCGCGAGGTACGCCCGCAAGCGTTCCGAGTCCTTCTCGAATTCTTCAACGGTCATGCCAAGCCCACAACCCCGCTCCTTCAGCAGGGCTTCCGTCTCCCAGACCGACAAATTGAGAAGTTCGCTGACCTGCCCGCGCGATAGCTCACCCGCGCGATAGCCCTCGACGGCCAGCGTGACCAAGGCGCGACGCTGCGCCTCCGGCCCGTCCAGGTGCATCTGGCGGGCGATGGTGTCGGGGAGTTCGACGGTGACGATCATAGCTTCTCCTATCGGCCCCAGCATATCAGAAAGCACGGGTAAAAGCAATGTCCACGCCGCCCGCGCAGGTCCGTTGAAGCGGTGCCGGTTCTCTCCGCTGCTGTCCCTGCCGCAAAGTGTCAGCCAGTTCTCCGATGCAGTTCTAGCGCAAAGCTTTCCTCGGTCAGGCAAGGGGCAAGCCCTGCTCCTCTGCGTTCCGCTCCTGCGGATGCCTGCGTCAAGCCCTGCGCCGGTCGCCCTGCACGAACTGTCCGAAACTTTGACAACAGGAGAACGTCATGCAGAACCTCAAAGACCACTTCAACCGCAAGGCGCGGCGAAAGCAGTACCTGGATTTTATCCTCCTTTGGATATACCTGCTGATCCTGCTGGAACTGATGCGCCGGCTGGGACGCGAACCGGGCCCGGTTATCCGTCCACCGTTCCGGCTCGAGTGAGCCGGTCGGGGCGGCGTAAGCCGCCGCCCCGGTTTTTCGAGGAAGCCACGGCGTATTTACCATATCTTAATTTATATATTTCAAACTTTAGATTGGGGGTTTGTATGGGCGTCGTTCTCGATGACGGCATTCGGAAGGAAATCGACCAGCTTGAGGCGGCGGGCAAGTTCGCGCTGGCCGCCGCGTTTCGAAAAGCGAACGAGGTAAGCCTCGAGTCCTTGGCGTTCCAGACCTCTGTTCCATCAGAATACCAGGTGCTTGTCGCCAATTCCGCCGCTTTTCAAGCGCAGAAGGCGCATCAGGAGGACAAGGCGAAGCGGGAGCGCGAAGAAGGGCAGGAATTCAACGCGCGGCTGGCGGAACTGCGCCGCGAGGAACTCGACGCGCAAGTCCTTCGCTTCACCATCGACGGCGAAGACATCGAAATCAGCCGTGGCGATTTGCGTCACGCGGTGAAACACCGCGTCGAGGAATTAGAGGACCGCCGCCGCGAATTGCTGCGAACCAGCGAAAGCCCGGACGAGTTGCGCAAGGTCAATCGCTTGATTGCCGGATATAATCCAGTCGCTAAGGATTTGGATAGTGAAAGACCGACGGATGCGAACATGGTCGCTGGCGTCCATGACGCGATAACGCGGGATGCTCAGTTCGCGGCAGAGCTAAAGCATGACCACGCGGCCTCCATCGTCGAGAATGCCGCGCCGGTCGCTGGGCGCACTTCGTATGCCAGCGAGAAATTTTCGACCGGCGGCGTGATGGCGCAGCCATTGACGGCGGTATTTGTGCAAAACGCATCCCCGCTGGCGCCAGTGCCCGCAGCCCCGGTGACGGCACCGCCCCCGGCTTCGCCAAGGGCAAAGGATGCGCTGCAAGCCGCAGGCATTTAGTTGTTGCCTGCAAAATCCTTGCCAGCGGCGACCTCCACGCAAGCGCCGGAAGGATCGACGGCCAGCACGTGAAAAACGCCATTTGGAGCCACCAATAGATCGAAGAAAGCGGGCGTCAGGCTTTTAAAATCCGGCGGTTGATCCCGCGCTTCGGTGGCGCGATCATCGGCCTCGTACTTTTGCAGTTGAGCATTGATCTGCGCAACTTGCTCGGGATCGTTGCTGGCGTCGCGCATGCCAGCTTCTTTAGCCTCCAGTTCCTTTACCCGCTTTTTCATCAGTTCAGACAGTTTTCCTCGAGGGATCTCAATGTCTTCGCCATCGATTTTGAATTTCATGATTTCGTTATCGTGCTTGTATTTGTGGCTGGCCCACGCCATCGCCAGCGCGGATTTCAAAATATAATTCACTTTTCCGGTGAAGGCGCGCTTGCAGCCTTCCTCTTTTTCCAGTTCCTGAATTTTGTCCGAGTAATACCCCGAACCCAAAGCATTGACGGCGTCGAGCGTTGCCTTGGCTTTTTCGGCGTCGAAGGTTGGCAGGCTGGGGATTTCGTCTGAGGAAACCTTTTGAAGGTCGTTGCCAATCAGCACGGTGCTCCCTTCCGCTTTGTCGTCGAGTACTGAAACCGTCCATGCGTTGCTGGCGGTATTTGTCGTTAGCATCAACGGCGCGCCCGCCGGGACGTATTGGCCTTTGTCGTCCACCGCCAGAACGTCCTGCATGCCTTGGGCAATGCGTTTTTGCCCGCTGCTCTTAAGCGCTTCGCGCAGCGTGGCAATCGGCTGGTGGTCGATGGGCGCGAGGCCAGAGGCCCGCTTCGTCAGGGCCAGCCCCGCCACAGCGATAATCCCTAAGGCAAGTGCATAACTGAGTTTTCTTCCGGTCGTCATCTTCCGCTCCTTGGTGGTTTTCCCCTACGGTGGCGACTGGATGTGACCCAGAATCGCCAATTTTGGGTCACACCGCAGGGGGGAGTGAATGAGCGGTGAAGCGCGTGAATTCGCGGAAATGGACATCTACGACCGCCAGGGACGGCGGAAATACCTCACCGGGGCCGAACGCCGTCGTTTTCGCGCGCATGCCGAAACCCTCGCCGCACGCGAACGGACCTTTTGCCTGATGCTCTACTTCACTGGGGCACGCATTTCCGAGGCCCTGGAACTGTCACCCGAACGGATCGACACCGCCGTTGGCGTCATTGTCCTGCGCAGCCTGAAACGCCGCAAAAAGCTCGTGTTTCGGGCAATTCCGCTGCCCCGCCCCTACTTGCAAGAATTAAAGGCTCTGGCGTCCCCGCGCCGAGACCGGCTATGGCCATTCTCTCGAAAAACTGGCTATCGGATCGTCTGCAAAGCCATGCGCGCCGTTAAAATCTTCGGCGTACATGCCTGTCCCAAGGGGCTGCGCCATGGCTTCGGCATGGCATGCGCCGAACAGAACATCCCGCTGCCGACGATCTCAAAATGGATGGGCCACAGCAGTATCAAAACCACCTCGATCTATCTGAACGCGGTCGGACGCGAGGAACGTCGTTACGCGAAACGGATTTGGTGAATTTCGGCGTTTTCGGCTTGAATCCAGCCGCTTAACGGCGAGGATAGGTGACCCAAAATTGGCGATTTGGATCACTTCGCGTTTAATTCCCGCTCTGGAGGCATATCGCCCGAGAATCTTGACTTTCAGAGCATAACGATATATCTATGATCGCTATGGCTGATCCGGAAATATCGGAAAGCGCCGGGGAGTTAATCGAACGAACAGCGCAGACCGCCAGCGCGAAGGGCGGTGCCCCGGCTGCGAAGAAGTGTTTTTCTGGTGAGGAGTTTACGGGGGAATTTGAAGCGGCTGTCGGGGTGGTTCCCGAGAGCGATTCGAAGTCAGTAGCAGAGGAGCGATCGAACGAGGGGAGCGAGACTGCTGAAGCAGTGAAGACGGTAAAATCCATCGTGATCGAGGTTGCCAATGCCGGTGAAAGGTTTTGGGCCGGTATGATGTCAAGGGTTCATCACAATAGGGTGATCGAATTCCGTATGGATCAAAAGGTGAAAGTAGCGGACGACGAGAAACTTGAAATCATGGGTACGGAAGAAAACCAAATTCCGGGAGGTCTGCCGATCAAGGTTCCCGCAGATCGAATAGTTCTCATTCCCACTGGGGTTAGAATTAGGATTTCGAAGGACGAGGAGTTTAAAGGCGTTAGTGAGGAACCCAAAGTCAAAATGGAGGAGCACATGGCAGCCGAGCCGAGTGAGGGCGAAAAGGCTTCGAAAAAAGTAGATCCGGATCAATTGCGCGAGTTGTATAGGCGCATGGCTGAAAGAACTGGGATGTCGCGGGAAGATATCCTCTTAAAGGGCAGAAAGTCTTCTGAATTGCTGAAGGTTGCGCTTAGAGCCAGTACTGAGGAACGGTTGGTGCCTATATACCCATAGCCCGCGCGTCAGCATTTCAGAGGATGAGATCTGCGACGGTCGGTAATTTACTCAAACAAGCTGCTTGTAGTTCAGCGTTCCATCATAAATGTGTTTTTTATTCGAATCGCCAATTTAGCCAAACCGCAGCTGTTCGCGAATTCGTAGACTTCATAGCCGATAAAAACGGCTTCCAGCATGACTTAAGCGATCCCGTAACGAAGGACGCAACGGAGTTAATGTTGTGTGATATGTTCTCTCTACAAATCAACAATATTCACCGTGATTGCCTTGAAATCGTTTTTGATCGTTTTGCCCATGTCTTTGAAGAATATCAACACACTAAGAAATTATTGCCGTGGCTGGGAATACGAGTTGCAGATCGTGACAAGAACCTGACTCGAGCAAGCGGCCTCTATGTTTTCGGCTTGAATGATAAATTGCTCGACTCCATAGATGATCATTTAAAGAGTGCGAAGGATGCAGGAGTTTTATTTGCGTTATCGGATATGGAATGGGAAACCATAAGACAAAGCGTAAACGTATTCATGGAAGAGGTATCATTTCTTAGCAAACGGGTTGACGACTTTAATGGGTATATCAGTAGCAGAATAGGCACAGCGTTAACGATAGTGAGCATCCTTATTGCGATTGTTACATTTTGGATTGCTCAAGCCGGTAAGGATTATGATGCTTCGAAGCGCTCCGCCGCTCTCTCCCTGGAACTTGGAAAGCTGAGCGAAAAAACATCCAGTGTTTCAGAAGCCGTCGATGCGCAAGAAAGAGAGAACGATGTCAACGAAATTGTTTCCAAACTAGATGCATTAGAGCGCGGCCTGAAATCAACAAACGAAAGTAAAAAATAGATCCCCTCTTCGAGAGCGCGGCGGGCCGAACGGTGGCCTTTTTGATCCTAAAGGTTCCCTCGAAAGGCGCGGGATGCGCGCGAAATCGTTGAACTGATTTTGCTTGTCGAGTTGGCTCCGGTTGTCAATCATCCGGCGAAACGGGGGCATCTCAGATGGCGGACGCGACATCCAGTAGCGGAACACCGGCGGCTGTGGCACAAGGCACAGCACCACCGCCCGTCGCTGGATCACAAGCCGCAGCGCCCGCGCCTCAGCCCATCGTCATCCCAGCCCCTATTGACGTTCGCCCTTTGCTTTGGGTTCTGATCGCTCTTGCAATCCTGATCGTTATCGTGCTAGTCGTGCTATGTTTCTGCAAATTCTGCGGCAAAGGCGCTTCCTCGACCGCCGACGACGGGGACAAGGAAATCGCCCGGATAAGCGAACGCACGTCCGGCATCCAGCACACTATCGAACTGAACAATCAACGGCAGGATACGCAACGCATTGTCTCCAAACTCGATGAATGCATCGCTGGCATCCAGAAACTGGCTGAGAGCGGCACAGCTCGGGCCGCTACCCCGAAATCGGCGGTGAGCGGCACCTCGCAGGGGACGCCCACGCCAGAGCCGATTACAATTTCACCGCTGCCCAATGATCTTGATCGGAAAATTTCCGTTCTCCAGCACTCCATCGACGAGAATACGGCGCGTACGCCCCAGGACCTTGAGGAAATTCGCCGAAAGATCGATGATCTCAACGCTCTCGTCGCTCAAAAAATGGCGGCGATGAACTTCCTGCCCCGCGATGTTTCGCCCCAATCTTCGGAACCTGGCAAGCCCGTAACGAAAGAACCTTCAAAAAAAATCTGGGGCTTGATAAACACCAATGTGGAGCGGCACTGACTCTCCATCCTCCTTGGACGGATGATCGCACCTCCACCCAACGCCCTCCAATCCGACTTTCCGCGCGGGTCGGCAGACCATGGCGCGGGGATTGGTCCTAGCGCGAGCTTTGAAACCAGCGTCAACGTCGCGCAGACGGCCTCGCTGCAATTCCAGGCTGCCAACGACGAAGGCCGCATCTTCCTTGGCGTCATCGATGCCACTGTCGAAAAAATCCGGCTTCCAGATGATCGGATGGAGCGTTATGCCGTCGGCGGCAACGCGGTCGGTGTTCCGGATGACCGTCATATCCTCACCGTCGCGGGATCACGCGCGGGCAAGGGCCGCAGCGTCATTATTCCGAACCTGATTACGTATCCCGGCTCGGTTTTGGCGATTGATCCGAAAGGCGACCTGGCGCGATTTACCGCCGATTATCGGGCCGATGTCCTCGGCCAGAAAGTGGTCGTCCTCGATCCCTTCGGCGTGGCGGGTGACGTGTCGGACCATCACGGCGGCAGCTTCAATCCGTTGTCCGTTCTCAATGAGGACAGTTCCAGCCTGATTGGGGATGCCAGTCTCATTGCGGATGCCCTAATCGTACCTGACCCTGGCGTAAAAGACCCGCATTGGGACGAAAGCGCCAAGCAGTTTTTGGAAGGCGTCATTCTCCATGTGGCGACTTCGCCCGCCTATGCCGCTGAGCGAAACCTTATCTCCGTCTATAACTGCATCGCGGATTGCGGCAAGGAACTTGAAAACGAAATGATCGAGAGCGTCTGCGCGGATTTCGCCGTCAGCACGCTAGCCGCGCAATTTTTCAACAAGGCAGAGACGGAGCGAAGTTCGGTCCTATCAAACCTTCGTCGGCATGTCCGGTTTTTGGGATATCCTCAGATGCAACGGGTGTTAAAAGAAGGCGATCTCGATCTGCGGCAACTCAAGAAAGAGAACGTAACCGTCTATCTAAGTCTCCCGGCAATGCGAATGGGGAGCTGTGCCCGATGGCTGCGCCTGTTCGTCAACCTGATGCTGATGGCGTTGGAAGAAGAAAAAGCAAAACCGGCGCACCCCGTTTTGATGGTGTTGGATGAATTCGCGGTTCTCGGCACGATGAAGAGCCTGGAAGATGCGGCGGGCCAAATCGCGGGGCTGGATTGCAAGCTCTGGCCAATTTTGCAAGATTTAGGGCAGTTGCAGGCGCTCTACGGCAAGCGGTGGGAGACTTTCATCGGCAATTCTGGCGTGCTGCAATTCTTCGGCAACTCGGACATGCAGACGCTGGAGTGGGTGTCAAAGCGGCTCGGAAATACAACCATTCAGTCCGTCAATCAAAGCCAGCCAGGATACGATCAGCGGACGCGGCAAGGGGCGACTGGTCAGTCCTTCAATGAGCATGTTCATCCGCTCATGACGGCGGAGGAGATTTCACGGTTTTTCGGGCGGGATGACAAATACCTGCGTCAGCTCATCATTCGCCCCACCTGGTCGCCGATGGTACTGCAACGGGCTTACTACGATAAACACGCGTTGTTTGAACCCTATCGGCGGTTCATGGCGCAACCTACCACTGTATGAGACTGAACGAAGCGGTTCCCGGTTTCCCGGAGTGGCCACCGATCATCGAACGCGACGACGGCAAGGAAATCGTGGTGGAGACCCGATACATCCCATTTAAAGCCTATGTTTTCGCGGAGTGGATCGTGCGACTGGCGACTATCGGCTATGCCATTTTGGCCGTGCGTTGGGCCATTAGGCAGGAATATCTCGCCTATATGTTCATGTGGTTCGCGATCTGGTTCCTGCCGGTGATGATTGTCGTCAAAATCCTGCCCCTGCCGTGGATGATTTCTTATTCTTTACTGATGCGCACGGTGCGCATCCGCTTTACCGCCGCCAAGATTTTCATCGGCGGAAAGGAGTTCGATGTAACGCTGCCCATCGCGGTGCATTTTCAGGCGATGGAGCCGCATCTCCCCGAGGATCGGGTCAACGAGTTGCGACGCATGCCCAGCCTCTCAAAGGACCTCGCCTATGAACTCAAGTTCCAGAAGGTGGAGATGATTTACGGGGCGCGCCTCGTGCATATTGTCTCGATTGTCGACCAGAAGCGCGCCGGGCAATTCGTGCTGGGCTTGCAAATTGCCTTTGAGCGCGCAAAGACCGCAAAATCACAGCGACAATTTGCCGACGTGGGCAGGTCGCTAGAGGAAGACCGGCCCGAGTAATCAACACCTCTTTTTATGGACGACCCTTGGCCTCCCGACGCCCCGAAACTCAATAAGGACTTCAAAAAGGCGCATGATGGTAAGACAACCGAGCCGAATGCTGGCGGCGACAAAGAGATTGTAACCAAAAAGCAGATTGAAGAACTCGAAAAGCAACGTCCCAAACCAGCGCCGCCGCTGGCGTTGACGCCAGCGGGCGTCAGGCCATGTCGCACCGCGCAAGAGCGGCACGCGGCGCGCGTAGAAAGCATGAAACAACGGCTTCGCGAGAGAGAAGGCAAGGCGCGGGACGATTTCGACCGGTCGGCCAGCATGTAGGAGAGCGGAAGCCGCAGCGAATTTGCTGCGGCTTCTTTTTGGTTTAGGAGCAGCGATAGACGAAGGTTTTCCCCGCGATAACGGTTTCCGCATAGTCCATTCGCAGGTCGCGGGCGATGGCATCGAAGTCAAGACACCACTGTATCCGTTCGGGGATTTCGCCGAATAGACCTTCGTCCACGAAGTGCTCGGCCAGTTCGCGGAGACTATCGAACTCATAAATATCAATGTCGAGGTCGTCGGGATGATCCTTCGCAATCTCGAAAGCATAGCCGCATTCGCCAACGGCGATGATGGCTTTGCGCTTTCGATCTTCATCCCAATCCTCGTAGGCCGCGAGAAACTTCGCGAAGGTGCCTTGATGAACGCAAAGGGCTTCAAAAAGACAGGCATCGATGGCGTCACCGTCGATGAATTGGATTTCATACTCTTCAACGGGCCAGCCCCATCGGTTGCGGTTGGCGTTCGCCCGTGCTTGGTATTCCTCCAAGTTTTCGAAATAAAATCCCGAAGCGTCGAGATCGTATGGCATTGCATAAAGTACGGTCATGGTTTCCTCCTCTGGGAAAGAAAAGCGCCGTTAGGCGCTTTTCTCCGGGGCTGAGTTGAGCGAAGGCGGGAAAGCCGTGTAGACCTTATCGCCAACCAGAATGTTGAAACCTGCTCCTTTGCCGTGGGCGAATGCCGCCCCCGCGCGGGTCAGCTTGCCTTCGGCGTTCCGCTCGTAGATTACGAAGGTGGGAACTTTCTTGGCTTTCGCGATTTGATTTTCCGTTGTCATGTAGTCTCTCCTTCGTTTGCATGACCCTTTCGGGCGATGCATCCCGTCCGCCATCGAACCGGTGCAGCGTCATACAGGAAAATTGGGGGAGACCTGCAAGGGGGAGCCGATTTTCCTGTTGACGCGAGAAGCGCCGGTCAATGGCAGGGTGCAAGAGACTGCACGAAGGGGTGATGCAAATGTTTCAAGGGGAACTATGAGGACGGCTGGAAGGAAAATCCGGAACTAAGCGTTCGAACACTGTAATCCCGATGGGTGAAGCGAATGGCAGTAAGAAACCGCGACGGATCGAACTCGATCCAGCTTTCTCTCGGTTTTGAGGGGTGGCTCATCACATCCCATTTTCCTTGCGCCAGCGGCGCATGGGATGGACGGCAAAAAGGTACGGCGGTTGGCGCACCGGACCCGCTGCGCTGTTTCAACCGCGCTTTAGCAATACGGCTATTGCTTGCCCTTTGAATTTCTGCGCCGTTCGGGGCCAGGGCGGGCCGCCCCGGCTTTCCCGCTCTTGCTATTCTCCGGATTGGCTCGATCATCCGGTAATACTTCCCAGCTTCCCATGCCGTGCAACACGCGGTCTGCGTGCTTGACCGTATTCACATGGCCGTAATGCTGCTCGATCATTTCAACAGACGTTCCCATCTGCTGCGCCAGAAAATAAACGTCCACGCCTTCACCTAACCGGAATGTCGCATAGGTATGCCGGAAACAATACGTCGAACGCGGAATTCCTGACGGGCCTTCGCGCAATTTGGCTTCTGTCAGTAGTTGGGAAACCAAATCCATATAAAGCGATTTGGTCGCTTTCCCAGTCTTGGTTGTAAAAACCGGATCACCTGGCGCGGTTGATTTTGAAATGGCTTTAACACGGTCCAGATATTCCCCGACGCTAGGCGGGGCCACCAGATGCCGGGATTTGCCCTTTCCCCGCACGGACAAAATGACAAGATCGCGCCCGTCCTTGTCTTTGCCCTTCGATATATCCCGCCAACGCAAATTCTTGGCTTCTGGCGGGCGCATGCCTGTATTGCACATGATAAGGACAAAATTATAGGTCACGGTACGATACCAGATGCTTGAAATCTTGGTTGCCGCCTTGACCCATGACCGGCCCCGCGTATGCAGGGCGCGGTATTCTTCTATCGTAAACGCATCCCGCCGCATGGTCTTGAACTGCGGCCTGCCTTCAAAACGCTGGCTGGCCGTGATATAGCGTTTCTTGATCGCAAACTCCATGATGGCCCGGAAAATCATCATCTCGAATTTTACGGTTGAATCGCTGACCTGCTCACGAAACTGCCCCCTTCCCGTGTTCGCGCCGCCACGCCGGATAACCAGCCCAGCGATCCTGACCAATCAGGCTAATCTGGATATTGCCAACGTAGGGGTTCAAATGTCCTCTAATGGAGGATCCTATTTTCCGAACGCGCTCATGCCCGATTTCACCCATCTTCGCGCGTTGGCGTTGGGCTTCAAGATACTCGTTTGCGACTTCGTTAAAGGGCTTGTCGAAAATCGGAACTTCGTGCTTAATCCGAAACCGCACGTCCGCGTCATGGTCATAGGCGCGGTCCCGTGCTTCGTGCAGGTCGTACGTTTTGAGGGAAACCGTTTTATAGCGGTCTGCCTTCGGCAGCTTAATCCTGCAATACCAATTCCGATGTTCTACATCGCCCCGGCGGAAGATAATCAGGCCCGGTTTTAGTTCTTCCTTGTCGATGATAAAGGCCATGCCTCTCGTCCCTCTTTGTGCAGGTTCCGTGCAGCTTTGCGCTGTAAGTCGTTGATCTTCCGTAACTGTGCATACCATGTGTAGATAATTATAACATAGAAGTGTTAATCAAAACAAACAGATAAGGTAAGTCAGTCATCCCAGAGAGGTCCTCTACCTGTGGCAACTGATTGATAACGAACCTAAAATTTGGTTTCCAATATCCTGTGCAGGAGCTGTGCAGGTTATTTCTCGAGTAGAGTAGCTGGTGGCTTGACTACAATGCTCGGCAACGCCGAGGCAATACGGCAGCCTGCAAGCGGTCATTAAATGTAATATTTGAAATTCGGTTTGTGGCTTTTAACCAATCGGTTGCTGACGAGAATTTCCCCTACCGCGCTGGAAAAGTGGATTGTAACGGGTTGGTTTTCTCCGAGCTTGCAGCAATTGTAATTGAGCTTGGTAAGGCCAAAGATGTCCCTCGCGACTTGCTCGACATCTTCCTCTCCATGTTGCACCTCGATGCAGAGTGGTTGCGGCACTTCCGAACCGTCATAGGTGCGCAGGCGGGGCTTAAAGCCCGAACCCCAAAGAAATCCTCGTTTTTGCGATACTTGCCAAAAAGTCCCACGTAGGACTGGACGCGTGCCGGCCCGGTATAGTCGCAGCCCAAGCCTTTCAGGAGCGACGCGGACGGCGACCAATTTGACACCTTCAGGGCACGCCTGTTGATATCCTTCAAATTCTTCCTCGTTGACAGTAGAGCGGCAATGCAGAAACACTTCGGTAAGTTTTTTGCCGTGCAAATCTTCGTAGGTGCTTAACACGCCAGAGAGCAGCCGCTTCGCACTGTCTCTGCTCAAATGGTATTCGCCATTTCGTTCTGAATACCATTTTCCCTCATCTCCGAGGAAGACCACGCCGTCTCCATCGTTGAGAAACATTTGCGCCGCGCTACACGCATTATGGGCTGTTTCTGTATTCTTGAAGGAAACTCCTACATAGCATACCCCGTCTCGAACGCCGCCAAGCTTCCAAGGCTTCCGCCCGGCTTTGTAGTAGAACGCGGTCGCTATGTTCCACGCTCTATCAGAAAGAGGAGTAAGTTGTCTCATCCCAAATTGTGCCTTGCCGGGTGTTAGGCGCAGGGTTGATTCGCGTACGATCTGGATAGGTGTCTCTAATTCCATCACCCGCGCTTTAATCTGGCGGCGAAAATCCAAGGAATGAGAGTATTGTTCGGGCTCATACGCCTCAAAAAAGTCGCCCATTTCAGAACGCATTCGTTGTTCCCGTTTATTAACACGATGCCCATAGCCATCTTGAACTCGGGAGAGTGGCCGACATGTAGCGAAAATGAAATCGGGGACAACCACGACGAAGAAATGGAATGGTTGATCCGATTTTTTGGCCGCTCTAATCTGGCTCAAAAACAAGGATACGACTCCAAAAACCCGCTGATGATCGTCTTTGTTGCTGGCGACGTTCTTCACGACAAGCTCGTCCAATTCTTCAACCCAAGCCGGCTCCGACGGCAAGACAGAGTGAAAGGCTTCCTCGAAACCAGGAAAATGCGGCCATAGGGTCTCATCCATCCGGTCGTCCGTGGCGATAGGACGATTGATCGCGTTAGCGAAGTCGCGAAAGGCCGCAAGACCGATTTTCGTTCCTATCACGCCATAGGACAGACGCGAAGGCTTCTCAATGCCCGAAGAGTCCACTGGGCCGAATAGGGTAAGTCCATCGCGGGGGTGCTCAAGGACTTCGCCGCCACAAAATTCAAGGTGCGGCTCGTCAAATACGGACACGTTATTCATCGGCGTCGACCCCTGGTTCTTCGTCAAGAACGAGTTCCTCTTCGCTCGTATCTTCTTCTGACGGGATTTCTTCTTGCGACGGATCGAACTTTTGCTCGAGGATTTCCTCATGAAGCCCACGGGGTGAAGTTATTCGGATCAGCCCGGGTTCGAGCGTGAGATCATCGTCGCCAGCGGGAAGCAGACTGGTGAGCAATTGTTCCGCTGCCAGCACGCGGCTCAACCATTTGTCGTTATACCACATTTTCGTCATCCGCCGCCGCCGTGGGCCAACGCTTTTATCGATAATGGGCTCACCTTTCTCGGTGAAGAAAACGAGAGTTGGAGTGATCTGAATGTGGAAAGCTTTGTCGAGCCCACGCGCCAAGCGCAATCGAAAGGCAAAATGATGATAGTTTACTTCTCTCACTCCGGCGGCCCGCCGAAAGGTCACTCGGCCTCTTATTTGTAGCCAAGTTTTTCTCCCTCGGAAGCCGACGAAGTATAGCTTCTCGTTATCCAGATAGCGTTCGGGCAGAAAAAATGTCTCCGTGAGTTTTGGATTCGGGTGTTGCAGACAGCCTGAACGCAGCAGACGACGGGACAATGCTTTCATGATGAGGTTCGCGGCGATGTTGCGAGCCCGCACCCCCCGGAAGAATTCACTCTCTGCCCAAAGAAGCTGCTCTACCGTAGGTTTGATATATTGAGAAAATTCACTCGGAGGCGCTATCAGCGAGACAAGAACGTCTCGGGATATCTCATAGAACGCCCAGTCTTTTTCGATTTGCTTCCATTTTTCAGCCCCAGGATCGGCAACCATTTGGAACACTTTCAATATCGACGGGAAGCGTTTTACGTTGATGACGTTCGCGAATAATTGCTCCGGGGTGGCGCTTAATAAATCCTCGCCTCGCGGAAAGCTGGTGGCCGCTAAGGGGGCCGCGTTTGCAAGAGATCGAGGGGCGGATATTGAATCCAGCTTTTTCAGCAGCGCTCGCCATCCGTCAGCCCAGCCGCGCGTAAAAGAAATGTAAGATGTGGTCGTCGTCAGCCAGTCTAATTCACTCCCATCCACTTTCAGGGGAATCAAAAAGTCTGGAATGCCGCGCTGTTCGCCAAGGCGCTGGGCAAGAACGCGCTCTCCGGTCGGTTTGGGTTTCCGAAGCGAATGCTCGGAAATGAGGGCAATCATCCGGAAGGTCCGTGTTTTTATGGCGTCATCTATTGTTTGTGGCCAAGGTTCACCGCCAAGCAATTTCATCTGGTCGAACCAAACGGCGTGCCCTCTCGCAGCGAGCTTCCTCGCCAACCACAGCGCAAGTGCGTTGTCCTCAACAGCATAGCTGATGAACAAGTGCGTGGGGCCGAGAGTGCCGGTGTGGTCCACGAAAGGAACGTACAGCAAGGGCGGGGAAATGTTCAGCAATTTCGAAATGGCGGGCGGATCGTACTAGAGACGCCGTTTCAAAAGGGCGAGACCCTTTCATGGGTGACAGTGGGTGACAGAGAAACTGACAAATGCCGAAAGTTTTCAGCGAAGCGTGCTCTGCCGCTACTGTATCATACTACGCTTGAAATCAGTGAGTTACGTCAGAAACACTTAGGGAAAAGCATGGTGCGCGATACAGGGTTCGAACCTGTGACCCCTACCGTGTCAAGGTAGTGCTCTACCACTGAGCTAACCGCGCTTTCCCGTCTCATTCACCGCCTCGGTTGGCGTAGGATGGCATTATCCCGCCATTGGCGGTTGGGGGCAAGCAATCTTTCCCCAAGCGCCTCGACCCGGCCATTCCCGCGGTCCGGGACGTTTATTTTATATGCAGACATCGGATCAAATCGAAAAACTGCGGCCTCTGCCGCCTGTCGAATCGAAGGAAACGGGGGCGGCGGGCTATATCCTCCTATGGCTGTTGGGCGTGCCGATCCCGGTGCTGGCTCTGATTTTTCTTTTGCGGGGCTGTTCCTGACGCGCCGCGCCCCCTAGGAGAAGGGTGATGCTTCGGCGGTTTAGGATGGAGTGTCTTCTTGCCCGCGCGGCGCGGTTTGGGCAACAATGCGTTCATGGTTTTTGCAGGGAAGCAAAATATTCCAGGGTCAGGCCGGGAGGAGATGGCACGCGTTGTGCGGCTCAGGCCATGGGTCTCTCTTATGTCTCGCGGATTTTTCGCTGCCGTTGTGTTTTTTCTTGCCGCGCGCGGCTGTGCGCAGAACGCGCAGATGGTGGCGCTGGTGCAGCATGGCGACGAGCAGGAGGGCCGCGCGGGCCCGCAGGCGGCGCTGGCGGATTTTCTCCAGGCGGAGGCGCTGGAGCCTAATAATGCGGCGGTGTTGGTGCGCATCGCCAAGGAGTATTCCGACTTGGCGGGCGGGACGAATCCGCGGCAGGAGGCGGAGCGGCTGGGGGAGACGGCTCTGGCTTATGCGAAGCGCGCGGTGTCGCTCGATCCCGGGTGTGCGAAGGCGCATCTTTGTCTTGCGGTTTGCTATGGGAAGCTGACGGATTTCGCGGATAACAGGACGAAGATCGAGTACGCGAAGGTGACGAGGGATGAGGCGCTGAAGTCGCTCTCGCTGGATCCGAGCGATGACTATGCGTACCACGTCCTGGGCCGCTGGAATTACGGGGTGGCGAATCTGAATCCGGTGGTGAAGCTGATCGCGCGATTGAGCTACGGGGGCCTGCCGGAGGCTTCCAACGAGGAGGCGGTCAAATATTTCAAGAAGGCGGCGGAATTGGCGCCGCAGCGGATCATTCATCACAATGAGCTGGCCCGCACTTACGTGGCGCTGGGCAGGAACGAGTTGGCTCGTAAAGAATGGCAGGCGGTGCTCGATCTGCCCGCGATCAACAAGGAGGACGAGGCGGCGAAGCGCGCGGCCCGGGAGGCGTTGCGGGCCGGGGGGAAGCAATGAGGGGACGGCCTCCTTCCCCCGAACGCCATTTGGCGCGGATCGTTTTCACGACGTTCCTGCTGACGTTCATCGCCTCGCGGATCCTGGTCATCCTCATCATGACGCGGAAGATGCCGGACCTTTTTCTTCACATGGGCGGGACGCATGTCCACCATTTGAACTACGGCATATTCACGCTGTCGGCGGTGGGCGCGATTTTGCTTTTCGCGGATGTGACGGAGAGGCAGAAGGAAATTTGCGCTGGGCTTTACGCTTTCGGCATGGCGCTTACGTTCGATGAATTCGGGATGTGGCTGCACCTGGGCGGCGGTTACTGGCAGCGGGCGAGTTTCGACGCGGTGGTCGTGGTGCTCGGCTTGTTCGGCCTGCTGGCGTTCGCGCCGGGCTTTTCGCGGATGAAGTCCCACCATTGGGCGACGGGGGCGGTGACGCTGGCAAGCGTGGGGCTTTTTTACTTCATGCTTTTCAAGTCGCTGCGGTTCGCGGGAACCCGCGTCGGCTCGCGGCTGGAGGAGATCGAGAAAAGCGGGCCGCAGTAAGAATTTTACTGTTTCCCCCTTTGGACTCTGGCGTACACTTGCGGTGCGATGCGCCTTCCTTCCAAAGCGACTCTCGGGTTGATCCAGATGCGGTGTTCGCCGGCGCCGGAAGAGAATTTCGCGAGGGCCGTCGAGAAGATCCACGAGGCCGCGAGCCGCGGGGCGGGCATCATCTGCCTGCCGGAGCTTTTTCGCTCGCAGTATTTTTGCCAGACGGAGGATCACGCCCGTTTTGCGCTGGCGGAGGCGGTGCCCGGGCCTTCGACCGAGGCGCTCTCGGCTGTCGCGCGGGAGCGGGGCGTCGTCATCATCGCGTCGCTGTTCGAGAGGCGCGGGCCGGGCATTTATCACAATACGGCGGCGGTGCTGGATGCGGATGGCGCGTACCTCGGCAAGTACCGCAAGATGCACATCCCCGATGATCCGCTCTACTACGAGAAGTTTTATTTCACGCCGGGCGATCTCGGTTTCCGCGCGTGGGATACGGCGCGCGGCAAGGCGGGCGTGTGCGTGTGCTGGGACCAGTGGTACCCGGAGGCCGCGCGGCTGACGGCGATGCGGGGCGCGGAGATGCTTTTTTACCCGACGGCGATTGGGTGGCACCCTTCGGAGCGCGAGCAATTCGGCGAGCAGCAGCACGACGCGTGGGAGACGATCCAGCGCGGGCACGCGATTGCCAACGGTTGTTACGTCGCCGTGCCGAACCGCGTGGGCCATGAGACGGCAAACGGCGGGGCGGGCATTGTTTTCTGGGGACAGAGCTTTATATGCGATCCGGCGGGGAAGATCATCGCGAAGGCGAGCGCGGAGCGCGAGGAGGTGCTCGTGGCGGAGATCGACCTGGCGCGCGTGGAGGAACAGCGCACGCATTGGCCGTTTTTTCGCGACCGCAGGATTGACGCTTACGAAGGACTCGGAAAACGTTTCTTGGACTAGGAGACCCCATGGAAGCCGTCGCCGCCACGGAAGAAAAGACGCCAGCCGCAATGGGTTTCCATATGCCGGCGGAGTGGGAGCCGCATGAAGCGACCTGGATTTCGTGGCCGCGTGCGGAAGGGATCAGCTTTCCCGATTCGTACGACGCGATTACGCCCGTCCTGGCGAAGATGGTGAAGGTCCTGGTCGATTCGGAGAAGGTCTGCATCAACGTCAACGACGCCGGCCAGGAGGAGGAAGTGCGGGCGTATCTGGCGCGGGAGGGGGTGCCGATGGAGCGCGTCTCTTTTTTCCCGATCCGCACGAATGAACCGTGGTGCCGCGACCACGGCCCCATCTTCCTCGTCCGCTCCGCGGAGCCGAAGCTTGCGGTGGTGGATTGGGATTACAACGCGTGGGGGTGGAAATACCCGCCTTTCGACCTGGATGACGAAGTGCCCGCGCGTGTCGCCGAGCAGTTGAACCTCCCGCGTTTCCGCCCTGGAATGGTGCTGGAAGGAGGGTCGATCGATGTGAACGGGGCGGGCACTCTGCTGACAACGAAGTCGTGCCTCTTGAACCCGAATCGCAACCCCGACCTTACGAAAGCCGACATCGAACAGCGGCTGCGGGATTTCCTCGGCGTGACGCAGATTCTCTGGCTGGGCGACGGCATCGAGGGCGATGACACCGACGGCCACATCGACGACGTGACCCGTTTCGTCAGCCGCACGAAAGTCGTGACCGCTATCGAGGAAGACCCTGAGGACCCGAACCACCTCCCCTTGCAGGAGAACCTGGCAAAACTGCGCTGCATGCACGCCGAGGACGGCGCGCCGCTGGAAGTGTTGACGCTTCCCATGCCCGCCAAAATCGTGCGCGAAGGGCGGCGGCTCCCCGCGAGTTACGCGAATTTCTACATCGGGAACAACGTCGTCCTGCTTCCCTCCTTCTCGGACAACCACGACGCCTGGGCGACGGGTGTTCTGCGCGTGGCATTCCCGAAGCACGTCATCGCGCCGATCGACTGCCGCGAGTTGATCTGGGGTCTCGGGGCGTTCCATTGCCTCACCCAGCAGCAGCCATGCGTTTCCTTATAGCGGCGCTGCTGCTCGCGGCGGGGAGCGCCCAAGGAGCGCCTGCGCCCGCCAGACCGCTCGATCCCATCGTGCAAGCAGGCGATTTGTGGGAAGCGGCTCCGGCGGGATTGAAGCCGGACCTCGGCTTCCGCTGGACATCCGCCGCGCGGGAAGCCATCCAGACGATGGCTCCGGGCCTCAGCCTTTTCGGCGTCCCTGTCACCGCCGCCGTCCTGCGGTTCCAGGCCGGCAAACCGAAGGAAATCGACATCCTGTTTTACGACCGGGGCGATAACGGAGATCTCTCGAGGGACGACTTCGACGCGTTGCTGAAAAAGTGCGAGGACGCGGTCTCCGCGTTTTCAAAGACAACGCCGGCGCCGAGGAGCAAGGATGCCGCCAGCGCCGTGAAGGCCGAGATGGAGAACTGGACGACGCCGGGCGCGAAATTCCTTTTGGAGTATAGCAGCATCAAGGAGGTCAAGTCGCGGGACATTCCGTTCCGCGCCGAGTTCATCCGGCTCGCGATTACGCCGGTGGAAAAGCCGCGCGGCCTGCTGGAGGAGGCGCTCGCCAGCGACAACAAGGGCGGCTTCTCAGGCCCTTCGCATGTGAAGAAGGAGCCTTCGGGCGATGTCCTCATCGAAGGCGTCCCGATGGTCGACCAGGGGCGGAAGGGGTATTGCGTGGTGGCGAGCGCGGAGCGGGTGCTGCGTTACTACGGCCAAAAGGTTGACCAGAATGAACTGGCGGAGATCGCCGATTCCTCCGCGCAACGGGGGACAAGTTTCAGCGCGATGTTCGATGCATTGAAGAAACTGACCGCCCGCCTGCGGATAAAAACGAGGGTCGAGATCCCCTTCGATTTTGAGACGCTGCAAGCCCTGGCAACCGAGTACAACCGAGCGGCGAAAAAAGGGAGGCGCGCCAACGAGATCGACATCCACGGACCCGACTCGGACGCGGCGTCCCTGTATCGCGAGATGAATTTCGACATCCTCCGGGAAGCCCGCGCGAAGAAGCCCTCCGAACTGGAGCGCTTCCGGAAACTCGTCGAGAACCGCGTGGATGAAGGCATACCGCTTCTCTGGAGCTGCATGGTCGGCCTCGCGCCGGAGACGCCGCCCATCCACGGTTTTGGAGGCCACATGCGGCTCATCATCGGCTATAATGAGAACGCGAAGGAAATCCTGTATTCGGACTCGTGGGGGCCGGGGCACGAGCTAAAGCGGATGCCCGCCGCCGACGCCTGGGCCATCACCACCGGAGTCAGCACCATCGCGCCACTATGAAAAACCGCCCACGCCGGCTCCGCTCCTCGGCTCCCCTGCGCGATCTCGTGCGCGAATCGACACTGCACGCGAAGGACTTCATCCTGCCGCTCTTCGTCAGTGAGAAAATCACCGCGAAAACGCCCGTGGCGAGCATGCCGGGCGTTTTCCAGTTTACCGTGGAAGAACTCGTGCCTCACGCGTTGGAAGCGGCCGAAGCGGGCATCCGGAGCGTCCTTCTCTTCGGGATTCCCGGCGAGAAGAACGAGACCGCCGCGCAGGCTTACGCGGAGAAGGGAGTCATCCAGCGCACCGTGCGGGCGTTAAAGAAGGAAGCGCCCGGCCTCATCGTCCTAACGGATGTATGCCTGTGCGAATACATGAGCCACGGGCATTGCGGCGTGCTGGCTTCGGACCGCATCCTCAATGACGAGTCCCTTCCCCTGCTCGCCAAGACGGCGCTCTCGCACGCCGCGGCGGGGGCGGACATCGTGGCGCCAAGCGATATGATGGACGGGCGGGTGGCGGCGATCCGTTCCGCGCTGGACGACGGCGGATTCCAGAACACCGTCATCATGAGCTACGCGGCGAAGTTTTGCTCCGCGTTCTACGGCCCGTTTCGCGAAGCGGCGGAAAGCGCGCCGGCGATTGGCGACCGCCGTTCGTACCAGATGGACGCGGCCAACGGACGCGAAGCCTTGCGCGAAGTGGAGCAGGACATACGCGAAGCCGCGGACATGATCCTGGTGAAGCCCGGGCTGCCGTACCTGGACATCCTCTGGCGAGTGAAGGAACGCTTCCAGATGCCCACCGCCGTCTACAATGTGAGCGGCGAGTACGCGATGATAAAGGCCGCCGCGGCCAACGGCTGGTTGAATGAACGCGAGACCGTTTTGGAAACCATGACCGCGTTCAAGCGGGCCGGCGCGGACTTGATCGTGACGTACTGGGCGCGGGAGATGCTGGATTGGCTGCGGGCGGGTTGACACAAGGCGCCCTCGCCCGTACCATCGCCGCGGATGCCCGAATCCAAGAAAACCCCGCTCTACGACGAACACGTGCGGCACGGCGCCCGGATGGTCGAGTTCTCCGGCTGGATGATGCCCGTGCAGTACTCCGGCATCGTGGATGAACACCATACCGTGCGCAAGGCGGTGGGCGTCTTTGACATATCGCACATGGGGCAGATCCACGTCTCGGGCGGGGGCGCGCGGGACTGGCTCAACCACCTGCTGACGAACAACGTCGAGCGCATCGGCAAGGGCGAGAGCCAATACACCTTCCTCCTGAATGAAGAGGGGGGCGTCATCGACGACCTCATCGTTTACCATTACGACGAGGACGCGTATTTGCTGGTCGTCAACGCCTCCATGACGACGACGGACTTTGAATGGATGCAGGCTCACGCGCGGGCCGGGGTCGAACTGGAAAACCGGAGCGCCAGTTTTGCGGGTCTCGCCGTGCAAGGCCCGAAGTCCGTGCAGCTCTTCGACCTCTTTTTCGGCCCCACTGTGTCGCGGCCCGCCCGCAATGAGATACGCCTGGTGAACCACGGCGGCAAACCGCTCTATGTCTCCAGCACCGGCTATACGGGGGAAAACGGGTTTGAGATATTTTTCCCCGCCGAATTCGCCGCCGCCGTCTGGAATGAAATCCTGGAGCGCGGCGCCGAGCTTGGCATAAAGCCGTGCGGGCTGGGCGCGCGGGACACTCTTCGCCTGGAGATGTGCTATCCCTTGAACGGCTCCGACCTCTCGCCGACCCGCACGCCGCTCGAAGCCGGCCTCTCGATTTTCGTGGACCTCGAGAAGCCCGGTTTTATCGGCAGGGAACCGCTCTTGAAACAGCGCCAGGAAGGGGTCAAGGAGCGCCTGGTTCCGTTCAAGATGAAAGACAAGGGACCGCCGCCGCGGGCGCATTACGCCGTTTTCAAAGACGGCGCACGCATCGGCGAGATCGCCAGCGGCGCGCTGTCGCCGACTTTGAATATAGGCATCGGGATGGCCTATGTGCCCGCCAGGTTCGCGCGCATCAACGAAGAGATAGAGATAGACATCCGCGGCAGGAGATACCCCGCCGCCATCGAAAAGAAACCCCTGCACCGATGAATGTTCCAGACGATTTGCAATACGCTCCCACGCACGAATGGCTGCGCATGGAAGGCGAGACCGCCACGGTAGGCATAACCGACCACGCCCAGGCCGAGTTGACCGACATCGTGTATGTCGAGCTTCCGAAGGCCGGCGCGGCCGTCACGCCGAAACAGGCGGTGGCCGTGGTGGAATCCGTGAAAGCCGCGAGCGACATCTATTCACCCATCGGCGGCACGATCACCGAGGTGAACCAAGCCCTGGAATCGAGCCCGGGCCTGGTTAACACCGACCCCTACGGCGAGGGATGGCTCTACCGCATCCGCATCGAAGCAGGCGAAGAACTGGAAGTCCTGATGGACCCGGCCTCCTACCGCAAGCAGATCGCCAGCGCGGGCGATGCTTCCGTATAGACGTCGCCGGGATTGAGCGCCTCCGCACCGTTCCGAAGCATGGGTTCGATGGCGGCGAGTTGTGTGTTGAGGAAGCGGTCGACGGCCCTCGTCACCAGATCAACGAAAGCTCGCAACGGGGACTCCGCGGTGTAATCCATGGTTAGCGTAACTTCTGTCAATCGCTCCTTTATCGCGGTAAACTCGATCATCCCGACGACCGCCACATTTCCGTGGCAGGAATGGAACAGGATTTCTCCGCCCGGAGAGGGGAGTTCCTCGATCTGCACTTCCACGGCCACCCCCATGCCGGCATTGAAGGCGATCTCCATTTTCCCGTCCGCGAAGTCCACCCTGTTCAACCCTTCCCAGTTGCGGCGATAAGTGAGTTGGGACGCGAGCCTTCTCCTGGTTTCCTCGGGCGTCCGGTCAACGTGAAGCGACTTTTGAATAAACATAGTGACTTCCGTCTTAGCAACGCCCATGCCGAAGGGCGTTTTACAGAGAGAACCCGGCGGCCTACCCCCGCCCAGTTGTCCAAAACACGAACACTAGTGTCAGAAATAAAACACTACACGATGCCCAATGAAAGAGCCTTCTGACCCGCCTTGATCTCGAAAAGGACGGGCGCCTCCAATAACTCTTCGAGAATAGCCCGATTTACGGCTGTAGCTTCGTCTTCTTCAGCTGCATCGGCGTGGTTCAGGATGATGCCGCCGCACTGCAAACCATCGGCCACGATCCGTTCGACCGTCAATACGGTGTGATTCAACGCCCCAAGGCGATTCCGCACCACGACCAGAACCGGCAGGCCAAACTCCCGCGCGAGGTCGCTCATGAAGAGCCCCTTCGCAACCGGAACCCGCCAGCCGCCCACGCCTTCGACCAGGAGGGAGCGATGCGTTCCGCGCAATCTCGCGAAGGCGCTCCGGATCGCTCCGGGATTGACCGCTCCTTTCTCGAGGCGCTCCGTTGCGTAAGGGGCGGCGGGCATCGGCAGCCAGACGGGGTTTATCTCATCCAGGGTGTAACCGCCGCCGGAAGCTTCGAGGAGCGATTCCGCATCCGAGCGTCCCCCGCAGCAGATCGGCTTCATCCCCACCGTATCGAAGCCGGCCCGGCGCAAGCTCCGCACCAGGAGGCATGTCACATAGGTTTTGCCAACGCCCGTATCCGTGCCGGTGATGAAGTAGTTCATCGCTTGCCAACCTATACGAATTCGGGGAAAGAGAAGAGCATGAACATCCTGGCGCTGGAAACTTCCTGCGACGAGACGGCGGCGGCTATCCTCTCCGGGGATTCCCTGCTGGCAAGCGAAGTCGCTTCCCAGACGGCCTCGCATGAGCCGTACGGCGGCGTGGTGCCGGAAGTCGCCTCCCGCCTCCACCTCACCGCCTTGCAACCGCTGCTCCGGCGCGCGTTCTCCACGGCGGGTCTGGACATCGCGGACATCGACGCGTTTGCGGCGACGGCGGGCCCCGGGCTGGCGACTTCCCTCATGACCGGCGTCTCGACGGCCAAGGCCCTGGCCCTCGCGCGTCGGAAGCCGTACATCGCGGTCAATCATCTCGAAGGGCATCTCCTCTCCCCTTTCCTGGCGGCGGGCCGTCCCGTTGTGCGTTCGCTGGGGCTGGTGGTCAGCGGCGGGCACACCCTGCTCGTGCGGATCGAGGAGTTCGGCTCTTACCATACCGTGGGGCGCACGCAGGATGACGCGGCGGGCGAAGCTTTTGACAAAGTCGGCAAACTTCTCGGCCTCCCCTACCCCGCCGGGCGGGAGATCGACCGCCTGGCAAAAGACGGCGATCCCTCCATGTATTCCTTTCCGCGCGGCATGGCGAAGGGATTCGACTTCAGTTTCAGCGGATTGAAGACCGCCGTTCGCTACGCGCTCCCCGGCTTGCAAGATGCGCGTCTCGCGGATATCTGCGCGTCGTTCCAGGAAGCCGTCGTCGATGTCCTTGTGCGGAAAACCGCGGCCGCCGCGGCGGAGCACGCGTTGCGCACCGTGGCCGTCAGCGGCGGGGTCAGTTGCAACTCCCGGTTGCGGGAACGGATGGCCGCGGCGTGCGAACGCGACCGGCTGGAACTCCTCCTGGCCGATCCCAAACTCTGCACCGACAACGCCGCGATGATCGGCTACGTCGCCCGGGAACGGCTCGCGCGCGGCCTTCATTCCCCGCTCCTGGAGGATATCGATCCGAACCTCGCCCTGGCCTGATTCAGGGGGCACGCTTCGTGCTGGTCTAGATGTGATCAACCCCGAGAAATCCATGGTACTGATCATTGATGACGACAAGAGCGTCCGTATGCTGACGGAACGCCTCATAAGCACTTTCGGATTCGCCTCGATATGCGCTGCGGACGGAGAAGAAGGGGTCGCGACATACGCCGCCAATTCCGACAAAATAAAGGTCGTCGTGCTCGACATGACGATGCCCGAACTCAACGGCGATGAGACTTTCATCCGTTTGCGCAAGCGGCGCTCCGATCTCCCCATCATTTTCACCAGCGGCTACGAGAAGGGAAAGGAAGTCCTGCGCGACTCCCTGACCGACTTCCTGCAGAAGCCGTTCAAGCGGGACGAACTGCGCGACAAGCTGGCGAAGTTCATGAACGCGGCGCCTGCCGCGGCTTGAGAGTCTTGACGTGGGTTGGCGCCGGGTTTAAATACCGGTTCACGGGCATGAAACCTGCACCCGGGGACTCCAGCGGATGATCGAATCCTTTCTGAATCGCTTTAAGAAGCGCGCCGAACCCGCGCCGGATGAAGCGCGCCCTGCCGCCGCCGTCCCTCCGGCCCCCGCCCCTCCGCCCGAAGCCCAGCCCGCCATTGAGATCCAGGCGGAGCAGCCGCGCCCAGCCATTCTCTCCTCGGTCGCCGCGTCCAAAGCGCCGCCCGCGCCGCCCGCCTGGCATTCGCGCGCGACTCCCGCCGCAAAGGCCGTCGCCGATTCCGCTTCCGGCGAAGGGGACCCCAAGAAGGCCGCCGGCGGCGAGGCGCCGTCGAAGATCGCGCTGGAGGTTGGCGACTTCCTGCACCGCATACCGCAGCATCTTCTCAAGCCCGGCCCGCATGACCTGAAGCAGCGCATCTTTTTCAAAGTCAGCGAACTGTCGTCGAACATCGCGGGCGGCAAGGCGACCATCCCGCTCTCGAGCATCTCGCGGCTCTGCCCGGAGATTTTCCTGAACGAGATAACCCCGGCGGACGACGTCGAAATTTTCTTCCCCTGGCACAAGCTCGCCGAGCGCGTCCGCAGCTTCCGGTCGATCAACGACCAGCCGGGCCAGAAACAACCGCGCCGGGAGCCGTCATTCTCGGCCTTCGCGCTGGGCAAGCAATCCGCGGGCAAGAAAGGCGCGACCCCGCCGCAGGCCGCTCCCGCCGAACAGCCCGTGGAAACGAAGGAAGAAGCCAGGGAGCAAACGCCCACCCCCGCGGACGCGGACTCGCCGCTGAAGCTCGCGCGGCAAATCGCTCCCGCCGAGGGACAGTTGGTTCCAATCGCGCCTGTCGAAGCGAAGGAAGAAGCGCCCCAGGAACGCCCCGGCGTCATCCCCCCCTCCCGTCCCGCTGCCGGAACGGATGCTCAGAGAAAGCAGATCTCCGCGCTGGAACAAGGCCGGTTCACTCTTATTAAAGAGCGGGATGAAGCCCGCGCATTGCTGGCCGAGATAAAGACCCTGCACCAGGACGAACTCGACTCCCTGCAACGCGACCTGAACACGGCCTCCGAGGAAAGGAAGCGCTTCGCCGCCGAGCTGGCGTCCGCGCGCGAAGCGCAGAAAAGCCAGGTCGAATCCCTCGCCAGGGAACGCGACGCGGCGCTCGCGGATCGCGACAAGTCCACGGCGCAGCTTGCGAAAGACCATGGGAGCCGGACGCAGGAACTTCTTTCCCTGGCCCAGGAACGCGACGCCGCCCTCGCGCAGAGAGAGGAAGCGAAGGAGCAGTTCCAGAAACAGATCGACACCCTCAACCGCGAGCGCGACGCCCTCGCCGCGGAGAAGGAGCATTTCACAACCCGTATCGCCGAACTGACAGCCGCGAGCGAAGCCGCCGTAGCCGCGAAGACCGTCGGGGATTCCGGCGCCGAGGACGCGAAGGAACTCATCGCCTCCGTCACGCGCGAGCGCGACAAAGCCCTCGCGGCTCTTCAGGAAAAGGAAGAGCAGATCAAGAACCTCAACGAATCCTTCGAACGCGAACGGACCACGCTGGTCTCGCAAAAAGACGAAGCCTTCGCCATAGGCCGCAAGGGACGCGGCCAGGATAAAGCCGTTGCGCGGGATCGCGACAAGACCATCAAGGCGCGCGAGGAAACCATCTCCGTCCTCGAACGCGACCTGAAGGTGAACAAGGAGCAATTCGAGGCCCTCGTCAAAGAGCACTCCGCGGTCAAAAAGAAGCGCGACGAAACCGCCGCCATCCTCTCAGCCTCGCGCGAAGAGCACCAGAAACAGGTCGAAACCCTCACGGGTCAATTCGAGGAAAAGCTCGGCGCCATGCGGCGGGATCTCGAAATATTCTCAAAGGGGAAGGAAGACATCTCCGCCGAATCCTCCCTCCTCCGCGCCGACCGCGACAAGATCGCCGCAACCCTCGCGGAACGCGAAGCCGCATTGGCCGAACTGAGCCGGAGCGTCGCCGCCCTGACGAAGGAAAAGGAAGACGCGCTCGCCCACTTCACGCAAAGCCGGGAAGCCTTCGGGCGCGATCTGGCCGCCGCGCGCGCGGATCGCGAAGGAACCGCCTCGACCCTCGCCGAGCGCGAGAAAGCGCTGGAAGCCCTGGCAAAGGAAAAAGAGGAGGCGCTCGCCGCCCAGGCGGAAGCCGCGCGCGCCAGGGAAGCCGCGGAAGGGGAACTCTCGAACCTCCGGGCCGACCGCGACAAGCTGGCCGCCGACCTCGCCGAGCGCGAGACCTCGCTCTCCGGCTTGGGCGAAAGCCGAGAAGCCCTTGCCTTGAGCCTCGCCGCCCTCGCCAAGGAAAAGGAAGACGCCCTCTCCCATTTCTCCCAATCCCGCGAAGCGCTGGAGCGCGACCTCGCCGCCGCGCGCGCCGACCGCGACAAGCTGGCCGCCACCCTCGCCGACCGGGAAAAGACGCTGGCCGAACATGAAGCCTCGCTCTCCGGCCTTGGCGAGAGCCGCGAAGCGCTCACCTTGAACCTCGCCGCTCTCGCGAAGGAAAAGGAAGACGCCCACATCCATTTCTCGCAAGTCCGCGAAGCGCTGGAGCGCGACCTCGCCGCCACGCGCGAGGAGCGCGATAAAGCGTCCGCCGCGCTTGCCGAGAAGGAGCAGGCGCACGCCGGCGCGACAGCCGAGGGCCAAACGCGGATGGCCGAATTGGACAAGCAGGTCTCCGCTCTTCAAAAAGAGCGCGACGACCTGGCAACCGCCTTGGCCGGCAAGGAA
Organism: Spartobacteria bacterium; assembly: GCA_021324825.1. Taxonomy (GTDB): domain Bacteria; phylum Verrucomicrobiota; class Verrucomicrobiia; order Chthoniobacterales; family Chthoniobacteraceae; genus JAJPII01. Next base: position 36,537 of record JAJPII010000010.1, read on the forward strand.
AAGGCGCTGGCGGATTTGACCAATGCCGGCGAGGAACAAACGGGCGCGCTGCGTCAGCGGATCGAAGCGCTGGCCAAGGAAAAGGAGGACCTCGCGGCCACGCTGGCGGAACGCGGGAAGGCGCTCGCCGAGCTTGCCCAGGGCCGCGAAGCGCTCGCCGCGAAGATCGGCGAATCCGAAGAGCGGGAGAACGCGTTGCGACAGCAGATCGAGACCCTCTCGAAAACGAAGTCTTCCGACAAACAGCTTTCCAAACTCCAGGCCGAGCGCAACGAATTCGAGAAGAAGCTCGCCGATCTCAGCGCGCGCCTCACCGAACGGCACAAGGCGATGGCGGCCCTCACGACCGCCAGAGACAACACGGCCAGGGAACTGGCACGGCTTCGCGAGGAACACGCGGCGGGGGGCGAGGAGCGCGGGGCCATGGCGGCGCGGCTGGCCGAACTGGGGCTGGCTCTCGAAGCCCGCGAAAAGGAATTCACGGCGGTCCGCGGCGAGCGCGACACCCTTGCCAAAGAACACGAGGGCCTTTCCGACAGCGCCGAAAGGCTTGCTTTCGTCCAAAAGGAAAGGGATGACCTCGCCCGGGAGCGCGGCAATCTTTCCGCCCGCGTCTCGGAGTTGGAGAGCCAGCTTGCGGAACGGCATCGCGCCCTGACGGACCTGACCCAGGCCCACGTCGCCCGTACGGGGGAACTCGCGGCCATCCAGAAGGAGAGGGAAGACCTCGTCCGGCAACGCGACGAATTCAGCGCGCGCGCCGCCGGCCACGAAGCGACCCTCGCCGAACGGGAAAAGGCGCTGGCGGAAGCCTCGCAAGCCCGGGAATCCGCGACGGGGCAGTTGGAGGCGATCCGGAACGAACGCGAAACCCTCGCGGGCGAACGCAACGACCTCTCCACCCGCATCGCCGGGCTGGAAGAACAACTCGAGGAACGCCGCCGCGCCCTTGCCGAACTTTCGGAATCCAGGGAAGCCGCGACCGCCGCCTCCGCGGCGCTTCAGAAGGAGCGGGATGATCTCGCCCGCGAACGGGACAGCCTCGCGAGCCGCCTTGCCGAACAGGAACAGGCGCTCGCCGCCCTCAAGCAAAACGTCGCGCCCATGGAAGCGCGCCTGCGCGAACACGAAACCGCGCTGGCGGAACATTCCTCCGCGCGCGAGCAACTGGCCGCCCGTTTGGCCGAGCGCGAAAAATCCTTCGAAGGTCTCGCGCAGGAAAAAGACGCCGGCATCAAGGAGTTCGCATCCGCCCGGCGCCAGTTGATCAACGAGCGGGACGACCTTCTCTCCAAGCTGCGGGAAGCGGAACAGAACCACGCAAACATCCTCGCCGAACGCGAGAAAGCCCTGGCGGAAACCGCGCAAGGCAGGGAGGAACTCAAGGCGCAACTGGCCGAACGCGAAAAGGCCCTTTCCGAAGTCTCCAAGGCCGGAGACGCCGCCGCGCGCGAAGCCGCCTCGCACCGGAAACGCCTCACGGAGCTTGCAAACAACCGGAGCGAACTTGCGGCGCGGCTCGGCGACCGGGAAAAAGCGTTCGCCGAATTGTCCGCGGCGGCAGCCGCCGCGGCCGTGGAAATCGCCGCCGCCAAGCACGAACGCGAAAATCTTCTGCACGAACGCGACGACCTTGCCGGGCGCGCGGCCGGGCACGAAACGACGCTCGCGAATCTCTCCGGCGAACATGGCAAGCGCGTCAGCGAATTGGAAGCGCTCGTCGCCGGACATGAAAGCGCGCTCGCCGAGACTTCCCAGGCAAAAGACCGGATCGCCCGCGAAGTCGCTTCCAGCCGCGAGCAGCTTGCCGCCCTTGCAAAAGAGCGCGCCGATCTCTCCGCGAAGCTTGAGGAGCGGGAGAAAGCCGCCTCGGAAGCCGCGAACGAACGCGCGAGCCTGGCAAGCCGCCTCGCCGAGCAGGAAAAGGCGGCGGACGCGCGCATTCACGAATTGGAATCGCTCGTGCGGGAACACGAGGGCAAGCTCGGCGAGCGCGAACTGGCGCTGGCCGATGCCTCGCACGCGAAGGAGGAGAGCGCCCGCGAAGTCGCCGTCCACCGCAAGCAGCTTGCCGACCTTTCCGCGTGGCTCGAAGCGCGCGAGCGATCCCTTGCGGAAGCCTCCCTCGCCAGAGACGCCGCCGCGAGCCGCCTCGCCGAACAGGAAAAGGCGAGCAAGACGCGCATCGGAGAACTGGAAGCGCTGGTGAACAAACACGAGAGTTCGCTCGCGGAAACCTCCAGGGCGAAAGACCAGATCGCACGCGAAGTCGCCTCCAGCCGCGAAAGGCTTTCCGCCATCGCCAAGGATCGCGCCGACCTTTCCTCGCAGATCCAGGCGCACGCCGAACAACAAAAAGCGACCGGCGCCCGCATCCAGGAACTCGAAGCCCTCGTCAACAAACACGAAGGCGCGCTCGCCGAAACAGCCCACGCCAAGGACCAGATCGCACGCGAGGCCGCCTCGGGCCGCGAACAACTCGCCGCACTCGCCAAGGAACGCGCGGACCTTTCTTCACAACTCCAGGAGCAGGCAAAAGCAGCCGGCGCCCGCATCCAGGAACTCGAAGCCCTCGTCAACAAACACGAAGGCGCACTCGCCGAAGCGGCCCAGGCCAAGGACAAGATCGCGCGCGAAGTCGCCTCCGGCCGAGAACAACTCGCCGCGCTCGCCAAGGAACGCGCGGACCTTTCCTCGCAACTCCGGGAGCGCACCGAGCAGGCGAAGACAGCCGGAACTCGCATCCAGGAACTCGAAGCCCTCGTCAACAAGCACGAAAGTTCGCTCGCCGAAACGGCCCAGGCCAAGGACAAGATCGCGCGCGAAGTCGCTTCCAGCCGAGAACAACTCGCCGCGCTTGCCAAGGAACGCGCGGACCTTTCCTCGCAACTCCAGGAGCGCACCGAGCAGGCGAAGACAGCCGGAACTCGCATCCAGGAACTCGAAGCCCTCGTCAACAAACACGAAAGTTCGCTCGCCGGGGCGGCCCAGGCCAAGGACAAGATCGCGCGCGAAGTCGCTTCCAGCCGAGAACAACTCGCCGCGCTTGCCAAGGAACGCGCAGACCTTTCTTCACAACTCCAGGAGCAGACGAAAACAGCCGGCGTGCGCATCCAGGAACTCGAAATCCTCGTCAACAAACACGAAGGCGCGCTCGCCGAAACAGCCCACGCCAAGGACCAGATCGCACGCGAAGTCGCCTCCAGCCGCGAACAACTCGCCGCGCTCGCCAAGGAACGCGCCGATCTTTCCTCGCGACTCCAGGAGCGCACCGAGCAGGCGAAGACAGCCGGAACACGCATCCAGGAACTCGAAGCCCTCGTCAACAAGCACGAAAGTTCGCTCGCCGAAACGGCCCAGGCCAGGGACAAGATCGCGCGCGAAGTCGCCTCCAGCCGCGACCGGCTCGCCGCGCTCGCCAAGGAACGCGCCGATCTTTCCTCGCAACTCGAAGCCCGGGAGAAAGCCCTCGCCGAGCACCAAAAAAACAACGGCGCGCGCATCAAGGAACTGGAAGCTCTCGTGAGCAAACACGAGGGATCGCTGGCCGAAGCGTCCCAGGCGCGGGACACTGTCGCGCGCGAAGTCGCCTCCGGCCGCGAACAGCTTGCCGCGCTCGCGAAAGAACGAGCGGACCTTTCCGCCCGGCTCGCCGAAGCCACGCAAGCCCGCGACGCCGGCGCCAGGGAACTCGCGGCTCGCATCGCCGAACAGGATAAAGCGCGCGAGTCCCACGGCAAACGCATCAAGGAATTGGAAACGCTGGCGGGCGACCACGCGGACAAGCTTGCCGAACGCGAAAAAGCCCTCGTCCAGGCCTCGCAGGCCAGGGATGCTGCCGGCAGGGAAGTGGCCGCGAACCGGAAGCAACTGAGCGACCTCGCCAAGGATCGTTCGGAACTCGCCGCGCGCCTGGAAGCGCGGGAGAAAGTGATCGTCGAGCTATCGCAGGCGAAGGACGCGAGCATCCGGGAAATGGAAGCCGCCCGGCAGGAGATGAACGCCCTCCAGGCAAAACTCGACCGGCGCGCCTCGGAGCTTGCCGCCCTCAAAGGGGAGCAGCAATCGCGGATGGATGGGGAGAAAGAACAACTCTCCAAACAAGTCGCCGACCTTTCCCGCAGGATCGACGCGATCACCGCCGAACGGGACGAATCGCACGCCGCCACGCAGCAGGCGCTCGCGGACAAGAAGGGCCAGATGGAAGTCTTCGGCGGCCAGTATCGCAAGGTCGTCCAGCAAAGGCAGGAGGCGCTCGACCTGCTCGCCGCCGCCGCGAACAAGCACAAGGACGAAATCGCCGCGCTCCAGCGGGAACACGACACCCGCGACGAACGGCTGCGGAAGGAAATCGAGTCGCTCCGCCAGGAATTGCGCAAACGGGAGACGAATCCCGCGAATGAAGAAAGCCTCGCGCGGGAGATCGAGGCGTTGAGAAAAGAACGGGACGCGATCCTGAGCGAAAAGGAAAACATGATAACCCTGCCGAGGCTCCAGCCCGTCTTCGTTCCTCCGCCGCCGGTGAAACTCGGCTGATGGTCAAAGTCGCGATAGAGTACGAGGGCGACCTCCATTGCACGGCGGCGCACGGCCCTTCCGGCAGCCGGGTCGTCACCGACGCACCCGTCGACAACCAGGGAAAGGGCGAAGCCTTCTCGCCGACCGATCTCATGGCCGCCGCGCTTGGGACATGCATGGCGACCATCATGGGAATTTACGCGCGGCGCAAAGGGATCGACCTGAAGGGGATGAAAATCGAGGTCGCCAAGGAAATGTCCGCGGACTTGCCCAGACGCATCGCGCGGCTCGCAACCGTCATCCAATTTCCCGCCGGCGCGGAGAAAGACCCGGCCCTGGAACAAGCGGCGTTAACGTGCCCCGTCCACAAGAGCCTCCACCCGGACATCGACAAGCCCGTCGCGTTTCACTGGACTTCCCCCCAGAGGTGAAGATCGTCCCCGATCCTCTCGTAATGAGGATCGGCGATTTGAAGCGACTCCGCCGTGGAACCGGCGCCCCGCCCGCCCGCCGCGCTCTTCGGCCCGCCCAGAAAGAGCGGCGCGACGAAGAAATGGACGGCATCCACCAGGCGCCGGTCGAACGCCTCGCCCAGCACCCGCATGCCGCCTTCGATCAGGACGCTCGTTATCCCCTTGCGCCCGAGATCGCGGAGAATCGCGCGGAGCGGTTTGCCGGCGTAAACCAACGTGCGGTCTTTCCATTTGTCCGTAAACAGGTGCGCCCCCCGCGGCAGCCGCCCCCCGCGCGACGTGACGACCCGCCACGGCTGGCCCGCGCCGGAAATACCGCGCACGGTCAGGCGCGGATTGTCCGCGCGCAACGTCCCCCCGCCTATAAGGATGGCGTCCACGCCCGCGCGCAATGCGTGGACGCGCTCGCGCGAGGCGCGGCTGGTTATCCACCGGCCTTCGCCCGGGGGGCGGGAGAGACGGCCATCCAGCGACATGCCCGCCTTCGCGATGACGTAAGGCATCCCGGTCACGATCCATTTATTGAACGCCGGGTTGAGCGCCCGGCACTCCGCGCCCAGGACGCCTGAATCGACGCGGACGCCCGCCTCCCGCAACAGGCGCAAGCCGCGGCCCGCGTGCGCCGGGTTGGGATCGACCGCTCCGACGACGACCCGCGCGAAACCCGCCTCCACGATGGCGTCCACGCAAGGGGGAGTCCGCCCGGTCGTGGAACACGGCTCGAGCGTGACGTACAGCGTCGCGCCACGGACGCTTCTTTTCATCTCGGCCAGCGCCTCAATTTCGGCGTGCGGCAGCCCGGCCCGGCGGTGATGGCCGCGCGCGAGGATCCTCCCGCCCGCGACGATGACCGCGCCCACCGCGGGGTTCGGGCTCGTGCGGCCCGCGCCTTTGGCGGCTTCCCGCAGGGCGGCCCGCATGAATTTCTCGTCAGGAGACATTGTTGGCGCTACTCTTATATACACCCCGTGGGCCTCAGCCTTACCCAAAAACAGAATTTTTACCACGAACTCGGGGAGCGGCTCCGCTCGGGCGCAGGCTTCGGCTCGGCGGTGAGGTCGATCTCGGAAGACACCGGCGGCAAGCTTCGGAAATTCGCGGAGGCCTTGATCGCCGCCGCCGCCAGGGGCGATACGGTGGCGGAAGCGTTTTCCCGGCAACAAGGGATGGTTGGCGACCTGGAAGTAAGCATCCTCAACGGATGCGAACGGAGCGGCAGGCTGGAAACCGGGTGCCGGTACCTCTCCGGGTATTTCCAGACCCTGGCGGAATCGCGAAACACCATCCTGAAGGGCGTCGCTTACCCGGTGTTTCTCCTGCACTTCTCCGCCCTGGTCTTTCCGCTGAAGGCGCTGTTCACCGCCGGCGGTTTCCCCGCCTACATGAAAGCCGCGGGCAAGGATTTGCTCACCCTGTATGCGGGAGCCTTTTTCGTTTCGGCATGCATCTGGTTCATCCTGCGCCTGGCCAGGGAGACGGCGTGGCTCGACAGGCTGCTGCGGCTCGTTCCCCTGTTTGGAAAGGTGCGCCGCGCGTTTTCGCTGGGACGCTTCTGCGGGACGTACGAGATGCAGTTGCAGTCCGGCGTGAACGTCATGGACAGCCTGACCCAGGCGGGGAAAGCGAGCCAGAGCGCCCTCGTCATGGAAACCGTGCGGCGGATGCTCCCGGCCATCCGGGCGGGCGAACAAGTCGGCTCGCTTCTCGGGAAAACAGGGGCGTTCACGAAAAAGATGACCCGCGCGATCAAGCTCGGGGAGGAGACCGGCAAGCTCGACGACGAATTGAAACGGCTGACCGAGGATTTCCACAAGGAAGCGCTGGCGCGGGTCGAAACCTTGAGCGCCTGGATACCGAAAATCCTGTATCTACTGATCGCCGGATTCGTAGGTTACCAGATCATCACGTTTTATGCGTCCATGCTTTCCAACGCGATGAAAGCGACGGAATGATCCCGCCTCCCCGATGTCACAAAGAAAGCCGCTGAGGCGTTTCAAAAACGAATGGTTTGCATGTGCCATGTTGTCGCCTTAAATTCAGGTCGAATTGCGCGATATGTGACGTTATGTCGCTTTAACGATTTGCATGTTCTTTGCAATATGCTGATTACCAGCTTGTTATGATTTTGAAGCGTCCTGGCATGTGATAAGCTCCCTTTTGAAGGCGTTAACCAATAACCCTAAAGGAGGAACACAAATACCATGAGCTTGATACGTTATTATTCGCCCGAACTTTCGACCTGGAGCCCGTTCGACCGGCTCGCGTCGTTGCGGGATGAATTCAACCGGCTTTTCGAATCCGGCGCCGAGAGTTCGGCCCGCGAACACGGATTGCTGGCCGCGTGGGCGCCCGCTCTTGATCTCTATCAGGATCGCGACCACGTCTTCGTGAAGGTCGAACTGCCCGGCCTGAAAAAGGAGGACATCGAAATCACCGTCCATGACGGGGCGCTCTCCGTCTCGGGCGAACGCAAGGAGGAACAGGAAAACAAGGAGGGCGACTCGTTCCGAAGCGAACGAGTCTTCGGCCGTTTCCATCGCAGCGTGGCGCTGCCCGCCGCCGTGGACGCCGGCAAGGTGACCGCTTCCTACAAGGACGGGATCCTGACGGTGACATTGCCGAAAGCCGAGGAAGCCAAACCGAAACAGATCGAAATCAGCGCGTCGTAAAAAGGCGCGCGCCAATCCCTATGGACACCACATTGACTAAAAACGAAGTGAAGGACAACGGATTGCGGCGGGTCTCTTTTGTGACTCCGCAAGCCGCCATCCACGAAACGAAGGAAGGCTACGTCCTCCAGGCGGAGATGCCGGGAGTCAACAAGGCCGGGCTGGAAGTAACCGTGACCAACAACGAACTGACAATCGTTGGCCGGCGCTCCGACCCGGAGGTTAAGGCGGAAACGGTTTACCGCGAGTCGCGGCCGCGCGATTTCCGCCGCGTCTTCGAATTGGACCCCGCGATCGACTCGGCCAAAATCGAGGCGAGGATGGATCAAGGAATCCTGACGCTGACCTTGCCGAAGGCCGAACGGGTCAAACCGAGGAAGATCGCAATCACCGACTAAACCTGCCGCTGTTTCTGGAGTCGCCCGCGGGCCGGAGAAAATCCGCCCCGCGGGTCTTTTTTAGTTCAGCAGCTCGTACCAGTTGTTGCGGCGGCGCGGCTCGTAGCCCGCGTCCCCTATCAGCGAGGCGATCTCCTCCGTGTTCAGCCGGAAACTGGTTCCCGCGCTGCTCACCACGTTTTCCTCCATCATTACCGAGCCGAAGTCGTTGGCTCCGTATTTCAGCGCCACCTGGCCGATCTTCGGGCCTTGCGTCACCCAGGAGCTTTGGACGTTCTCGAAGTTGTCCAGGAAGATGCGGGAGAGCGCCTGCGTCCGCAGATACTCCGCCGAACCGACGGGCGCGGCCTTCAGGGCGGTGTGCTCCGGCTGGAACGTCCAGCAGATGAAGGCGGTGAAGCCGCGCGTGGCGTCCTGCTGCTCGCGCAGACGGCGCAGATGCTCGATCCGTTCCTCCACGGTCTCGACGTGGCCGAACATCATCGTCGCGCTCGACTTCAGGCCCAGTTCGTGCGCGATCTCCATCACTTCGAGCCAGCGGTTCGAGTCGCACTTCAGCGGCGAGATGCGCTTGCGCACCCTGTCCACGAGTATCTCCCCGCCGCCGCCCGGTATGGAACCCAGCCCCGCCGACTGGAAGCGGGAAATCACCTCCCTCAACGGCATCGCGAACGCCTCGGCGAAGTGGTTGAACTCCGGCGGGCTGAATCCGTGGACGTTGATGTGCGGATATTTTTCCCGGACGTGGTTCAGCAGATCGATGTAATAGTCGACGCCCAGCCCGGGGTGATGCCCTCCTTGCAAAAGAATCTGCACGCCGCCGATGGCCGAAAGCTCGTCCAGCTTGCGGTCGATCTGCTCCAGCGAAAGGACGTAGTGGTCGGCGTCCTTCTCCGTCCGGTAGAACGCGCAGAACTTGCAATAGACGTTGCAGACGTTGGTGTAGTTGATGTTGCGGTCGATGATGTAAGTCACAATTTCCGCGCCGCGTCCGCCGTACGCGCGGGCCTTCGCCTGCTCGCGGCGGGCGTTCGCAAGCTGGCCCAACTCGTTCAGGGGCGCGTCGTACAGTTCCCGCGCCTCGGCGGCGTCGATGCGCTCCCCGGCGAGCACTTTCTTCGCGAGCGATTCGTCAAGACGTGGCGTTTCCATGCGGCAAATCTAGCGCGCCGCGCGCGCCGACTCAACGGCGGTGTCGCACTTTTGCCCGCTCTTGGTTGTAGAGGCGGCTGTGTCAGCCGCCTACCGCCTAAAGCCTGGAACGGCCTGGGCTTGGGCGTGAGCCTACGCCGCTTCTATTGCAATGCCCTGGGCGCGCCGATTTCGCCCAGCAACGACGGGCCTTTGTAAATGAAGCCAGTGTAAATCTGGATCAGAGAGGCGCCCGCGTCCAACTTCTCGCGCGCGGCGGGGGCGCTGTCAATTCCGCCCACGGCGATGATGGGCAGCGAAACCTTCGAGGCGATGAAGCGCACGATCTCCGTGGCCCGGCGCCGCAACGGCGCACCGCTGAGGCCGCCTTCCTGCCGCCTCGATTCCGCGATGGCCGATTTATCCAGGGTCGTGTTCGTCGCGACGATGCCCGCCACGCGCCGGTTCAGGGCGATCTCCAGGATTTTCCCGATCTCGTCGAAGCCGAGGTCGGGAGCGATCTTGACGAGCACCGGCTTCGGAACGGGCCGCAGGAAGTTGTCGGCTTGCACGGCGGCGAGAAGCTCGTCCAGCGCGGCGGCGTTTTGCAGGGAACGCAGGCCCGGCGTGTTGGGCGAGCTGACGTTCAGGACGAAGTAGTCGGCGTAGGGAAAAAGCGTGTGGAAAGAGAGGAGGTAGTCGCCCGGCGCTTCCTCCAGCGGCGTGGCTTTGGATTTGCCGATGTTTATTCCGACAGGGATGCGCGGCCAGCGGCCCGCGACTTTCAATGCGCCCAGGCGCGCCGCGACGCGCGCGGCGCCTTCGTTGTTGAACCCGAGGCGGTTGATGAGCGCCTCGTTCTCGGGAATCCGGAAGATGCGCGGCTTCGGGTTTCCCGGCTGCGCCTCGCCGGTGACGGTGCCGGCCTCCACGAAACCGAACCCGAGCGCTTCCCACGCGGGCAGGGCGGCGGCGTTCTTGTCGAAACCGGCGGCGAGTCCGACGATGTTTGGGAATTTTACGCCGAAGACGGTGCGCTCCTGTTTGGGAGCGGGCGGGGATAATGCGCGCAACAGGGACGGCGCGCCGGGAAAGCGGAGGCAGAAGAGCGCCAAGTGGTGAGCCGTTTCGGGATCGAGCCGGAATAACGCGGGACGGAGAACTTTTTCGTAGAGGCTCATTTGGGTGAATAAGTCGAGGAAGCGAAGCGGACGCGAGATTTCAGACGGGGTCGCGTCACGTCCTCATCGCTGGCGCTGAGATTCAAGAAACGTCCGAGAGACGTCCTATCCGCCGCCATTCGAAACTACTTCACCCGAGGATACTCTTTCAAGGACTGAAAGGTGAGGCGCTTTATGTTTTGTTCGTCCTCGTAAAAGTCACTATGAAGAGAGCACAATGTTTTCTCGAAAATTTCACAGGCGCTTGCTTCGCGCCACTTTTACGCGTCAAGAAAAAAGGTCTCTCGACAGCATACAGGATAAAGCCGAATCCAAGGTAAAGCAAGACGAATACCATCCCTCATTTGCCGATGCAAAATGTGCTGAAGATTTTGCCGAGCAATTCTTCCGCATCGGCTTTCCCGACGACTTCGCCGACGGCGTCCAGGGCCGCGCGCAGTTCGATGGCGATCAGTTCCGGCGGGAGGCGTTCGAGCAGCCCCTGGCGCGCGCGTGCGCAAGCTTCCGCGGCCGCTTTCAGGCAGGCTTGGTGGCGGACATTGATCGCCACGACGGAATCGCCCGCGTTCCACTTCCCGCCGAGGAGGCGGCGTAGAATTTCGTCTCCCAGCCGTTCCATGCCGTCGCCGGTGCGGCAGGAGATCCTGACCGCTTCGGCGCCTTGCCACTCCGGGTCTTCTCCGAGATCGCTCTTGTTCAGCACGAGGATCTCCCCGCCGGGAGGAGGCGTCTGGCAGCGGGGCCTGCTGCCATCCACGAGATGCAACACGAGGTCCGCGCCGGAGACGCTCTTGAGCGTTCGCTCGATGCCCGCTCTCTCGACGGCGTCTTCGGAGTCGCGCATGCCGGCCGTGTCGACGAGCCGGAGCGGGACGCCCCGGAAGTTGATGACTTCCTCGATGGTGTCGCGCGTCGTGCCCGGGCTTTCGCTGACGATGGCCCGTTCGTAACCGAGCAGCAGATTCAGCAAGCTCGATTTCCCGACATTGGGCGCGCCGTAGATGACTGTCCGCACGCCTTCGCGCAGGATTCTTCCCTGCCCGGCGGTGTTCAGCAGCGCGTCGTTCGCGGCGCGGGCCTCGTTCAGTTTGTCCAGCAGCGCGGCGCCGGTTTCCGGCTCGATGTCCTCGTCGGGGAAGTCGATATACGCCTCGACGTGCGCGAGCAAGCCCAGGAGCATTTCCCGCAGTCGCCCGATCTTCTCGCCGAGTTTGCCTTCGAGTTGTTCGGCGGCGGCGCGCAGGGCGAGGTCGGTCCTGGCGGTGATCAAGTCCATGACCGCCTCGGCCTGGGTCAGGTCCATCTTGCCATTCAGGAAGGCGCGCTCGGTGAATTCACCCGGGTTCGCGAGGCGCGCTCCGCGCTCCACCAGCAACCGCAGGATGCGGCGGGTGACGAGTATGCCGCCGTGGCAATTTATCTCGACCACGTCCTCGCCGGTGTAGCTCGCCGGGGCGCGATGGATGGAGACGACCACCTCGTCCACCGTTTCCCCGCCATCCACGAGCCTGCCGAAAAGCCGGCGGCCCGCCTCCGCCTCGCCCAAGGCGCGCCTGCCGCGGAACACCGCGTCCGCTATGGCGCCGGCGCGCGCGCCGCTGAGCCGCACGATGGCGATGGCGCCTTCGCCGAAGGGCGTGGAGATCGCGGCGATGGCGTCATTCACAGCCTCTCACTTCGCCGCTTCGATGTATTCGCCGACGCGGCGGTATTTCTGGTAGCGGTCGGCGAGCAGCTTGTCGATGGGGACGGCGGAAAGTTCTTTCAGATGTTTTACAACCGCTTTCTGGAGATCGGCCATCGCCCGCTGGGGGTCCTGGTGGGCGCCGCCGAGCGGCTCGGGCAGGACTTCATCGACCAGCTTCAGCTTTTCCAGGTCGTGCGCGGTGAGCTTCAACGCCTCGGCGGCGGCGGCGGCCTGGTTGCGGTGTTTCCAGAGGATGGCAGCGCACCCTTCGGGGCTGATGACGGAGTAGTAGGAGTTCTCGAACATGAGGACGCGGTCCGCGACGCCGATCCCCAGCGCGCCGCCGGAGCCGCCCTCGCCGATGACCACGGCGACCACGGGCGTCCGCAGGACCATCATCTCCCGGATGTTGACGGCGATTGCTTCCGAGATGTGCCGCTCCTCCGCGCCGACGCCGGGGTACGCGCCGGGGGTGTCGATGAGGGCCACGACGGGCAGCTTGAATTTCTCCGCGAGCCGCATGAGGCGCAGCGCCTTGCGATACCCTTCCGGATGGGCGCTGCCGAAGTTGCGCATCAAGTTTTCCTTTGTGTCGCGGCCTTTCTGGTGGCCGATGACGGCGCACCGGTGGCCGCCGGCCATCGCGAAGCCGGCGGGCATGGCTTTGTCATCGCCGAACAGGCGGTCGCCGTGGATCTCCATGAAGTCGGTGAACGAGCGCATGAAGTAATCCAGCGCGAAAGGCCGGGCGACGTGGCGGGCGATCTGGACGCGCTGCCATGCGGTCAGGTTCATGTAGATGTCGCGCCGGGTCTGCTCGATCTTCGCCTCCATGCGGCGGACTTCGGCGTCGAAGTCGATGTCGTGGATGCGGGAGTGCTTCTTCAAGTCCTCGAGCTTTTCCTCGAGTTCGACGATCGGCTTTTCAAATTCGAGCGGTTGAACTTTCATTCGATGGTGACGGGAACGTTCTTGTTCAACAGCGAGGAGAGTTCCGCCATGTCCGATCGGGCAAGCTCGATGCCCCCCGCGGGCTTGGGGTTCTTCTCATCCTCGGTGTCTTGGGAGTAGAGAGTGTAATTCGGGACGCCCACGGAAATCCAGCGCGCGCTGCTCCCGTAATCCCTCGCGCCGAGGCCGATTTGCTGGCCGTTTTTCCACGCCATCTTTTCGCGCACCCTTCCCGTGAGCGGCGAGGAACCGCGCGCCGGCGGCGCTTTCCATTCGAGGACGCCGTATTCCTTGAAGAATTTGCCGCCGTCCAGGAGCGTGACCGTCTTTTCCTTGCGATTGATGACGAGGGAAAAGTTCGGATGCGAGACGAGGATGCGCTGGCCGATGCGAAGGATGGGGCCGGTCATGTTATTGGACCGCATGATGAGTTCGGGGGTCGTCTTCATCTTCGAGGCGATTTTCATCAAAACGTCGCCCTTTTGCACGCTATATTCCTGCTTTTCGGGCGAGGGATAGGTGGAAAAGAAAATGGCCGTGTTGATCCGCCCCAGGTGGTCCTTGGCCTCCGCCATCTTCGCGGAGCCGCCGTAGTTCGCGACGAAGTTCTGGAGAGCCGTCCGCGCTTCGATGAGGCTGCCTTCCATTTCCAGGCGCTCGCACCGCTCCAGTTCCGGCCCGCCGGGGTCCGGCGGCGGGGCGGGCGTGCCTTCGGCGAGTTCCTGCTTCTCGACCCGCTGGGGCCGGATGAAGAGTTGGTAGATGAAAAACCCCGACGTGCCAAAAATGACGGCGCTGAGGAAAAGGAGGATGAGGGCTTTGACGAGAGTCTTCACGCCGGGGCCCGGATGCTACCGTGCTATAACAGGCCCTTCTTGCGGAAATCCCCCAGGTTGGTTCCCGCCGACTGCTGGATGAGGTCGGACGCGAATTTCAACAGGCATATTTCCCACCCTTCATCCACCCCCTGGATGATGGCGCTGAAGGGTTCTTCCGAACGGCTGACCGTGGCTTTGACGTTTTCGATGACCTGCTCAAGCGGGTTGGAGATGATGTTTTCCACCAGGTCGGTCTGCCGGAACTGGAACCCGTATTTGAGGACCGCGAGATTCTCGCCCCCGCGCTGGAGCCACTCGGCAAAGCCGCGCGCCTGCTCGCCGAAGCCTTCCAGCAGCATGTCCGAGTAGTGTCCCGGCGCGAGGATGCGGGGCCGTTCGGCGTGCAAGCGGCCGTCGCGCACGCGGACCTGGTTGGCGCTGTCCATCAACTCCGTCAGAAGATAGAAGCGGAAGCTGGTGCTGCCAAAGGTGTCGATGCGGCGTTCCGGTGCGAGGACGACGCGGGTGTTCTCCATCGCGTAATGGAAAGTGTCTTCGTTAAACATGCGGGAAAGGCCAAGATAAGGGCGCGCAACGGCGTCCGCCACAGAATCTTTCAACGGCGCATGAAATCCGGCGAAGCCGGAAGAGAGAGAGCCCTGAGAGCCCCTGGCAGCGCTCTACTTGGCGGTCTTCTCTTCGATGTACTTGGTCACATCGCCGACCGTCTGGAGCTTTTCGGCGTCCTCGTCGGGCACTTCCACGGAGAACTCCTCTTCAAAGGCCATGACCAGTTCCACCGTATCCAGCGAGTCCGCGCCGAGGTCTTCGATGAAGGAGGCGGTGGGCGTGACCTGTTCAGGATTCACGCCGAGTTGCTCCACGATGATGTCTTTTACTTTTTCCTCGATCGACTTGTCTGCCATAACAAAAATTGTTCTCCGGGTTGGTGGTTGCGAGTACGGTTCCTAATGACGAACGCCCCCCTTGGCAACAACTTTTTTCGGCGCCCGCGACTTTTTTAAAAATTGAGGAGGACGCCCGTCCGCTCTATGGTTCCATTCCTCCGAATGAACGAACCCCCCTTTGACCTGAAGTTCCTGCCCGATTGGTTGAAGGAGGAACCGACATCCTACGCCAGCCACGAAGGCGAACCCGCGGCCCGGCCCCGGCGCGACGGCCGGGAGCGGAACAAAGACTCCCCTAGGGAGCGAGGCCCGCGCCAGGGCAAAGGCAAGGAACGCCGCGAGCGCCCGCCCGCGCCGCAGCCGCAGGAGCCGCCCGCGGATGTCGCCATGGAGTTTCTCCCCGCAAGCGAATGCCTCGAAGCGCTCATCCGGCAGATCAAGGCGGGCAGCCGCGCCTTCCCGCTTTTTGGACTGGCGCGCGTTTTCCTGGAAAAGGCGGAGCGGCACCGCGTCCGCATCACCGCGAAAGAAGGCGCCGCCCCGCTGTGGCAATGCGGGGAAGACGGGCCGGTGGCGCTCGACCGGCGTTCGCTGGAGAAGGGCGCGTTTACGACGCGCTGGGAACGGTATTACGCGAAGGAGGTCTTCCAGAAAGAGCCGATGAAGGGGAACTACTCGAATGTCGCGCGGTGCCGCCTCAGCGGGACGCTGCTCGGGCCGACGAATCACCATTCGTACCAATCCGCGCTGCGGAGTTTGTACGAGGAGCGCTTCCAGCGCCGGATGCCGTTCCAGGAATTCCTGCGCGAGATCGAGACCGTCTCCGACCCGAAGCTGGTCGAGGAGTGGAAGGAAAACGCGCGCTCGAGCGTCCGCTACACCACGACCACCGAGCCGGAGCCGCTTCAATTCGACTCCGCCGCGCTGGCGGAAGAGCACTTCCGCAAGACGTATCTCGAACGCGAAGCGCGCTCCGGGCAGACCTTCGAGATTCCGGGACCCGTCAGCCGCGAATTGCCGGACCCGCGCATCGCCGCCGCGGTGAGGCAGGAATGGGAGAAGGAGAGAAAGTTCCCCGTCCTCTTCTCGCGCCATCTGCGGCGGCGCTTCACCGATGCGGGACTGCACGTTTTCAAATATCACAAGCGGGTTCTCTTCGCCTCGGCGATCCGGCCCACGCGGTTGAAAGCCGAGGGGGTCACGGACGGCGTCAGGGAAATCCTGGACGCCATCAGGAAAAAGCCGCGCTGCAACCGGAGCCAGCTTGCAGCCGCCGTCCTGCAAGGCAAGCCGGACGAGGAAAAGCTGAAGGCCGCGCTGGCCGGGGATCTTCGCTGGCTCATCCACGCGGGTCACGTCGTCGAATTCCACGACGGCACGCTTGATCTCCCCATCGAGCCGAAGCCGGAACCCGCCGTTGCGCGGCCCGTTGAAAACGCGCGCGGCGCTACTGCGGCGCCGCCGGTTGCTGCCGATCCGTCAGGGCCTGCTCTTCCTTGACGCCCCCGGCGCCGAAGAATTTGGTGAACACCCGCCGCGGCAGGCTGCGGCCCGCTTCCTCCTCATCCATCTCGCCGATGGCGACGGTCTTCGCGCCTTCCCACGCGGGCGCGAACCCCGGCACGGAGACCAGCATTTTCTTTTCCGCGCGCGCGAAGATTTCCAGGTCGCGCTGCGCCCGGCGGTCGGGCATCTCGTTCAAGGCCGAGACTTTCATCCGCAGGTTCTCGTTTTCCTTGCGGAGATTTTCCTGCTCCTGCCGCAAACGTTTCAAGGAGTCGCCTTCGATCTCCAGCTTGTCGCTGAGGTGGCGCCTGTAGCGCTTCATCTCGAACTTCGCCCGCACGAGTTGGTAGAACGCCATGGCCGCGAAGAGCAGCCCGAGCAGAAGCCCCCACGTAAAGGGCGAGGCCAGGACATTGTGCAAAGTATGCGAATCCATCAGACCACCTTCAATTCGGGAGAGGAGCCGGCATCGAAACGGATGACCTCGTTTTTCTCGTTCAGGACGATGACGCGGGGTTTGTGATTCGCCGCTTCCTCCGGCGTGTAGAAGCCGAAATTCATGATGGTGATGCGGTCGCCGATCTTGCCCAGGTGGGCCGTCGCGCCGTTTAGCTGCATGACGCCCGCGCCGCTCTCGCCATAGATGACATAGGTCTCGAAGCGCTCCCCGTTGTCCATATTCCCGACGAGGATGCGTTCGTAGGGTAGGAGACCCACGCGTTCGGCGAGATCGGCGGAGACGGTGAGGCTCCCCTCGTAATGCAGGCTCGCGCCCGTGACGGCGCCGCGGTGGATCTTCGACTTCAGAAGCGTCAGATGCATGACAAAGTTAAAGACACCCCTCGTCCAGCGTCAAGGAGCAGTTTTTCGCTGTCCTTCCCGGGGATTTCCGAAGAAAACTTGGCCGCATGAGAATCGACGAGACCTTCGCCAGGCTGCGCGCGCGCGGGGAGACGGCGTTCATCGCCTACATCGGGGCCGGCGACCCGAACCTCGCGGCCACGAAGGCGCTCGCCCTGGCGCTGGAAAGATGCGGGGTCGATCTGCTGGAACTCGGCATCCCGTTTTCCGATCCCCTGGCGGACGGCATCGTGAACCAGATGGCGGCCCAGCGCGCCCTCCACGCCGGGACGACGACGCGCGGAGTGCTGGATTGCGTGCGGGCGATCCGGGAGACGTCCGAACTTCCCATCGTGCTCTACAGTTATCTGAATCCGCTCCACAGCTTCGGCCTCGCGAAGTTTTACGCGGAAGCCGGGAGCGCGGGCGTGGACGGCCTGTTGATACTCGATTTGCCGCCGGATGAAGACGACGGCGCCGTCGTTTCCACGATGAAACGCATACGGCTCATAGCGCCCACCACGCCGCCTGAACGGATCGCGCGGATAACGGCGCGCGCGGAAGGCTTCGTTTATTACGTCTCCCGCGAGGGAGTGACGGGCGAGCAAACAACCGTCGCCGCTTCGCTCGAGGGCCAGGTGAATGAAATCCGCAAAACCACGAGCCTGCCCATCGCGGTCGGCTTCGGCATTTCGACGCCCGAACAAGCCGCGGAAGTCGCCCGTTGCGCGGACGCCGTCGTCGTCGGGAGCGCCATCGTCAAGCGCATCGCCAAACACGGTCTGGACCCGACCTTGTGCGAAGACGTCTCCGCGTTTGTGCGTCCATTGGTGGAGGCGGTGAAGACGGCGCCTCGGCCATGCTGAGTTTGCCGAAGCATTCTCTTGCCATCTCCCGCTCCCGGCGGCGAAAGCATGACGCGCTTTAATCCTTCAATGACAGCACGGGGCAATAGGGACGGACGTATTCCCGTTTCCACCACGCCTTCGTGCGGTCTTCAAAACGGGTGAAGCGGTATTGGTAAAGGGAGGCTTTTATATAGCGGGGCGGCGCGTCGGGGAAGGGGTTCCTCGCCAGCAAGGCGGCCACGTCGGGCGAGCCCTCCAGCAGGCGCGCGGCGAAAGCGGCGAACCACCCGTTCTGCTCGAAGCCTCCCAGCGCGGCGAACCACATCTGCCAGTCAAGCCGCGGCTGGAAGGGGGCGGCCAGCTTCGGGCGCGCATCCACGTCGCCCGCCTTGTATTTGAACTCGTACGGAATCCAGGCGACGCCGTCCCTGCTCCCTTCCACGAGGATCTCGGGCCGCGTGGTCGTCATCACCGCGAAGAGGCCGTAGCTGTTGGCAATCTGAAACGGGGCGACGGTTCTCACCATGCTCCCGACGAACTCCGGCAGCCGCACGCGAAGAATCCCCAGCAACAGCAGGGCGGTGACGAGGAATTGCCCCGAGGCGACGGGCGCGACGATCCAGACCGGCCAGCTCCAGCGCTTTTTTACGCCCGGCGGGCCGGGCCACAGCCAGACCGGCCAGAAATCGTCATCAAGCAGGAGGAGGTACAGCGCGCAGGTCAGCAGATTGAAGAACGCGTAGTTGCCCGTCGCCGCGATCAACGCCTGCAGCGCGATCATCGTCAGCGCGCCCGCCCGGCGGATATTGCGCGGCCCGAGGACGGCGAATGGCGCCGCGAGTTCGATTGCGAGCACCATCCAGCACGCGAATTTTTGAAATGAAGCGGACGCCTGGTTCGCATACCAGCTCGTCCAGAGCGGCAGCGGCTGCGTCTCGTAGTGATATTGCAGGGCGGTGAGGTTGCGCCAATTCACATCGCCGCTCGCCAGCTTCACCACGCCCGACTCGAACGTCAGCCGGAAGACGAGCCAGAGCAGCAGCCAGCGCGCGATCCGTTCCCCGCGTTTCTCGGTCTTCCAATCCGGCCAGAACTGCAACGGCGCCGCGAAGAGCGCGATGAACCCCGCCTCCAGCAAAAGCGCGTCCCATTGGAACCCGAGAAAATCCCGCCCCACCGTCACGAGCGAAAGGTAGAGCGCCCAACACAAGGAAAGACAGAGGAGCGGGCAAAAGCCGAGCGCCGCCAGGCAACCGAGGACGGCGCCAGCCACGCACGCGCCCACGAGCGCACCGTCGCTTGCGTCAAACCAGAACACGGTGGGGAAGAGCCGGTAACGTCCCTGCCCGATTTGTTCCCGGACGAGGTTGAGGAAATCCGCCGCCGGGGCGATGCCCCGTTTGCCCATCAACCCGCGGGCCTGCATTCCCAGCGAAGCGAACGCCAGCGCATAGACAACCCCGAGCAGCCGGAAGAACAGCACGCGCGACACCAGGTAAGCAGGCGGATTTTTTCCGAAGAACACCCGGGTCAGAAAGGAGAACACTCCTCGATGCCGCGCCACGAACCGGTAAACTTTTCCCGCCGGCTCCGGCTTGATCTTGCGCGCCAGGAACCGGAGGAGACTCCCCTTCTCCGCATAAGCCGCCGCGCGGAAGATCGCCTCCGCGCCGCTCGTCACCGCGCCATCCGGCTCGACGAACTGGACGGCGCGATTGAACTCCTCGGCGGGAATCCGCGGATAATCCTCCGCCGCGTCCTGCCATGGGCGGTACTCGACCCGTTCGCCGGTGGCGGCGTTCGAGTGCGCTATCCAGTAACGGCAAAAGTCACACTCGCCGTCAAAAATCATCACGGGCCTCCGCGGCGCGCTCATAACACTCGCACAGTGAATACGGGTCGCGACCCCTAGTCGAGCGTGTGGATAAACAAGCCCGACCTCAATTTCGGCTCGAACCAGGTGCTCTTCGGCGGCATTATCTGACCCGCGTCCGCGATTTCCATCAATTGCGAAACCGTCGTCGGATACAGCGAGAACGCCACGGCGTCCCTGCCGTCGTCCACCCGCTGTTCCAGTTCCCGCGTCCCGCGTATGCCGCCGATGAAGTCGATCCGCTTGCTCGTGCGCGGATCGTCAACGCCCAGCAGCGGCGCGAGCAGCCTGTTTTGCAGCACCGAGACATCCAGCCGCGAGACGGGATCGGCCCGCGCGTCCCGCTCCCAGCTTAGCCCGCGCCATTTTTTATCCAGATACATCGCCACTTCTCCCGGGCCCGGCGGCTCCGGAGAGACGTTTTCCCGCACCTCGAAATCGGCGCGCACCGCATCGAGGAATTGCGCGGCGTCCCGTCCGTTCAAGTCGCGCACGGTGCGGTTGTAAGGAAGTATCTTCAATTCATTGGCAGGGAAAAGGACGGCGAGAAACCAGTTGTAGTTCTCCATGCCCGTGTGATTGGGGTTCTTCGCGCGGCGTTCGCGGCCCACGCGCACGGCGCTCGCGGTGCGGTGGTGTCCGTCGGCCACATACGCCGCGGGCACGTTTCCAAAGAGGGAGGCCGGTTCGTCTTCCACCCGCCAGACCGTATGCCGGATGCCGTCCGGCGCCGCGAAGTCGAAAAGCGCGGGATCCGCGGCCCTCTCCTTCACGAAGGCCTGTATCCCCGCGTCATCCCGGTACGTCAGGAACACCGGCCCCGTATCGGCGCTGATCGTATCGATGAGCCGCATCCGGTCATCCTCCTTGTCCTTGCGGGTCTTCTCGTGCTTCTTGATGATGTCCCGCTCGTAATCGTCGATGTGGCAGAGCGCCGCGACCCCCGTTTGCGAATGCCCGCCCATTTGCTGCCTGTAGAGATAGACGCACGGCGCCCTCTCGCGCACCAGGATGCCGTCGCCCTGCAACGCCCGGAAATTCTCGCGCGCCCTTTCATAAACCTCGGGCGAATAGGGGTCGGTCTCCGGCGGCAGATCGATCTCCGCGCGGTCCACGTGCAAGAGGCTGCACGGGTTGCCTTCCGCGAGAGCGGCGGCCTCCTTGCGGTCCACCACGTCGTACGGCACGCAAGCGACAAGATGGGCGACATCCGGCGTGGGCCGAAGCCCCTGAAAAGCTTTGATCCGAAGCATAAGGCCGCATTCTACAACTAATTCCCCCTCAAGGCGATTGACAAACGCGCCGGGTTTATAACAGCCTGAGAACCCGCTTCCTGCCATGGCCACTGAAACCGTTCCTTCCGCGCCTGCCGCGACGCCGCCTTCGCGCATGTCCGTGGTGCAGGAGTTGGGCCTCGCGCTGGTCGTCATCCTGCTCGGCACAGTCCTGAGCGTCTACGGCTGGCACGACGCCTTGCCCGGCAGGGCGAACACCTTTTTGAACTTCGACAACCTCATCGACGGCATCGCCACGCCGATGTCGTACTACGCCATCATGGCCATCGGCGTCACCCTGGTCATCATCACCGGGGGCATCGACATATCCGTCGGCTCCATCATGGCCCTTTCCGCGCTGGGAACCGCCGCCGCGCTGCAAAACATGCCCGTGAACGCCCCCGCCTCGCAGGTGCTGCCCGTCGCGATCCTCGTGCCCGTCGCGATCGGCCTCGCCTGCGGATTGGTCAACGGCGGCCTCATCGTCAGCCTTTCCCTGCATCCGTTCATCGTCACGCTCGGCACCATGAGCATCTTCCGCGGCCTGGCCAATGTCCTGCCCGAGCAGAAAACCCTCCCCAGCGCCGGACGCTTCCTGCCGCCGGCCTTCACCACCCATTTCATGCGGGTGGAGATGTTCGGCCTGCAACCGATGCCGCTCCTCATCATGCTCGTCTGCGTCGTCATCGGCTGGTTCTACCTGCGCATGATGGTAACCGGCCGCGAGACCTACGCCATCGGCGGCAACGAGGAAGCGGCCCGCTTCAGCGGCCTGCGGGTCGGCTGGATAAAGCTGCGCACCTACGCGCTCGCGGGCGTGGCGGCGGGCGTGGCGGGCATGGTGTCCGTCGGGCGCTTCGGCACCGCCTCCACCAGCACGGGCACGGGTTACGAGCTCACCGTCATCGCCGCCGCCGTGGTGGGCGGCGCAAGCCTCATCGGCGGACGCGGCACGGCCATGGGCGCGCTGCTCGGCACGCTCGTCATCGCGCTTATTGAAAACGGCATCATCATTCTCCGCCTCGCGCAGGAATACCGGCTCATCATCATCGGCCTGGCGATCATCATCGCCGTGTCCCTGGATCGCCTCAGCGCCTATATGCGCGGGCGCTCCCGCCGCTCTCATTAACCCAAAACAAAACACCCCCCATGAAAAAATACTCCATCCTTCTCCTCGCCGCGGCGCTCGTCTTCGGCTGCACCAAGAAAGCCGAGGAACCGGCCGCTTCCTCCAGCAACAACAACGCCCCGCCGAAACGCAAGATCGTCATCGGCTTCATCGGCAAGAGCCTCAGCAACGACGTCTTCCAGGCCGCCGAGGCCGGCGCGCGCGACGCCTCCAAGGAACTCGCCGACAAATATAACGTCGATATCGACCTCGAAGTCCGCACCCCGAATGACGAGGACCCCACCAAGCAGGCCGAAGCCGTCGAAGCGCTCACCCGTCGCGGCGTCGACGGCATCGCCGTCTCCTGCTCGGAGGCGAACACGCTTGTCCCGTCCATCGACGCGGCGGTCGCCAAGGGCGTGGCCGTCATGTGCTTCGACTCCGACGCGCCCGCGAGCAAACGCTTCGCCTACTACGGCACCGACGACCGCGCCTGCGGCAAGGAGATCATCGACGAACTCGCGAAGGTGATGGGGGAGAAGGGCGTCGTTGCCATCCTCGGCGGGAACCAGAGTGCGCCAAACCTGCAAAACCGCGTCGCGGGCGCCAAGGAGGAACTCGCCAAGTATCCGAACATGAAGCTGAACGACCCGGGCGTTTTCTACCATGTCGAGACGCCGGAGAAAGCGGCGGAAGCCGTCGCGAGCGCGCAGAATGCGAACCCGGGCATCCAGGGCTGGGGCATTATCGGCGGTTGGCCGCTCTTCACCGCCGACGCTTTGAAATGGCCGCCCGGCTCCGTCAAAGTCGTCTCCGTGGACGCGCTCCCCGCAGAATTGAACTACCTGAAGGACGGCCACGTGCAAGTCCTCCTGGCCCAGGATTGCTACGGCTGGGGCGCGCGCTCCATCGCGACCCTGCTGGAGAAAATCCTGACCAACAAAGTCCCGGCGGAACCGCGCATCATCGACCCCCTCACCCGCGTGACGCAGGATAACGTGGAAGCTTTCGGAAAGAATTGGGACAAATGGCTTAAGAAATAAGGCATGCCGTCCTTCATCGAGTTTCGCTCCATCACCAAGACATTTGGCGGCGTCACCGCCCTGAAGGACGTAACCCTCGACATCGGACGCGGCGAATGCCACGGCTTGATGGGCGAGAACGGCGCGGGAAAATCGACGCTGGGCAAAGTGCTCGCTGGCATCCACCGTCCCGATTCCGGGAAGATGTCCATCGACGGACACGAGCACAGCTTCCACTCCCCGCGCGACGCCCAGGACGCGGGCGTGGCCATGGTCCACCAGGAACTCGCGTTCTGCCCCGAGTTGAGCGTCGCGGAGAACCTCTGCATGGGCCAGTATCCCCGCAAGCTCGGCCTGTTCCTGGATCGCGCCGAGATGGCCCGCCGCGCCGAAAAACTCCTCGGCGAGATCGGCGTGACTCTCGATGTCTGGCAGCCCATGCGCGAACTCTCCACCGCCCGCGAACAGCTCGTCCAGATCGCCGCCGCCGTCGGGGTCAACCCGCGCATCATCGTCTTCGACGAGCCGACCAGCTCCCTGGCCGAACCGGACGCCCAGCGGCTCTTCGCTCTCATCGAATCGCTCAAAGCGCGGGGCATCACGGCGATCTACGTCTCCCACCGCATGCCCGAGCTGTTCCGGCTCTGCGACAAGATCAGCATCTTGCGCGACGGCCAGTACGTCGGCACGCTGGAGAAAGAGAAGATGACCCGCGACGCCGTCATCCAGATGATGATCGGGCGCAGCGTCGAGGATTATTTCCCCGCGCACCTTTCCCGCGCGCCGCGCGAAGTGATGCTGCGCGTCAGCGGGCTGACCTCGGATCGTTTTCGCAACGTCAGTTTCGACATCCGCGCGGGCGAGATCGTCGGCTTCGCGGGCCTGGTCGGCGCGGGACGCAGCGAAGTCGCCAAAGCCATCTTCGGCCTCGATCCGCGCGCCACGGGTTCGGTGGAACTCGCGGGGAAACCGCTCCCGCTCGGCTCCATCCGCGCGGCGATGCGCGCGGGGGTCGGTCTTGTGCCGGAGGATCGCAAGCGCCAGGGGTGCGTCCTCGGAATGCCGTGCCGCGCGAACATCAGCATGGCCATGCTCGACCGCCTGCGCCGCGCGGGCATGCTGGATCGCGGGCGCGAGAAACAAGTCGCCTCGGAATACTTTGGCCGCCTCCGGGTCAAGGCCGCCTCGCTGGAGGCGCCCGTCAACTCGCTGAGCGGCGGCAACCAGCAAAAGGTCGTCCTCGCCAAATGGCTGGCGCGCGGCGGCAAATTCCTCATCGTCGACGAGCCGACGCGCGGCGTGGACGTTGGCGCCAAGGCCGCCATCCACGCCCTGCTCGACGAGCTTGCGGGCGAAGGCCTGGCCATCATGCTCATCTCCTCGGAATTGCCCGAGGTGCTGAACCTCTCCAGCCGCATCTTCGTCATGCGCGACGGCGAAATCGCGGGCGAACTCACCCGCGAAACCGCCTCGCAGGAAGCCGTCCTGCGGCTCATGGCCGGCCTCGCCGAAGCAGCCTGAAAAACTCAGTCCCGCGGGAACCCGTCCGCCGAGCCGTCGTCGGGCGGCTCGTAGCCCGGCAGAAGCGAGAACTTCACCGCGCTCACGAAAGCCAGGCCGGATTGCGCCGGCTCATCCAGTTCGTTCTCGGGCCCCTGAATCCAATTGGCCGACAGAGGGAGGCCCTGCCCAAGGTTCAGCCCCGCGGGAATGCACGTGCCGTCCGCGCCGCCCGCGCCCGTCCATTCGTAAGGGGCGAGAGCCGTGTAAACCGGATCCGCGAGGGTGAATTTGCCCGAGTCATCCTCCGTTAATCCAAGAAACACGGTCTGAAGCCAGAGCTTCAAATAGCACGAGGCGCTCGGCTTGTGGAGTATCTTCCACCTTATCCGCTCCACGTTTGGCGAGGTGTTGAATTGCGGGGGGTAATACCCGGAGTCGGAGGAGCCGGGGCCGATGTAGCCTGAGAAGCCAGTCAGAGCGCGAAAATTCGCATAGGGCCGGTATTGGGTGAAATAATCGTCGTCGGAAGGCCAGTCAGGCAGATCGACGACGTTGTCCGCGTAGATGCTCTTCCAGCCCAGATAGATCAGAGGAGCCGGAGGCTGGGCGCAGCAATTGCAAGGGCTCCCCATAATTAAGCCGGCGCAAAAGCGTGCCCGGCGGAGTAAGTCGCCGGATAGCTGAACCAGTCGCGGCACCGGGTGAACGTGTAAGTCTGGTTGCCGACGCCCGGCTGCAACCCGGTGACGCTCTTGTTATCGGACGCAACCGCGTACGGCGAGAGAAGCAGATACCCATTGTTCTCGTCGCTGTTTGGGATCGCCGCGTTCTGGTCGATGTAAAGCGACGTGATGGTGTAAGACGCCGAGGTGTCCACCGATACGCCGAGATACACCACGCCCGTTCCGCTGACCGGCAGGATGTATTGCGGATCATCGCCCACGGTCATGCCGCCCGGCCAAGCGTTCACGCCGCCGCCCAGCGCCGCGCCCTGCGGGCTGATCGTGCCGAACACCACTCGCACCTTCGGGCCGCCGGCATCCGTCGCGTCCAGCACCTGGAAGGGAACCGGCCCCGCCGCCGAAGGCGCGGGAAGAGGCGGGGTGTTGCCGGTGGGCGTGCGGCTTGCGCCCGTGACGTTCGCCCGGTTCGTGGGCGCGCTCGTTTTCCGTTCTCCGCCGTTGCCTCTGGCCGAGGGCTTGCGACGGCGCGCGCCGCGCAACAGCTCGACCAAATCCCGCGGCGAGAGATGCGAGGCCGGGCCGAAGCCGATCTCCGTGCGCCCGGCGTCCACATCCTCGGTCACGGTCTGCACGGGCGCGTTCATCCCGGTCCATTCGGAGCGCCCGCCCGTGAGATTGATCGCGTTTCCAAGCCCGATGGCCCCGCCGACCTCCGCCTCCTCGGATGTGACGCTCCCTTCATAGTATAAAATGCTGACGGCCGCATACAACATGGCCGCGACGCCCGTGGGGACCGCTTCGCCCACGTTGTAGCCGTTGAGGCAGCGGTACGTCTGCGACACGGCGTCCGTGGCCGTGTAATTCCAGATCAGCGGCAGCGCGTTGGATGCGCCGAACAGCGCGGCCACGGCGGGGTCGGGCGTATTTTGCGGCGTGTACGTCGCCCATGCGTACGCGGTGGCGGGCGCCGCCTTCACCTGCATCCAATCGCAGAGCGCTCCCGAGACAAGCTCGCGGGTCACTTCGCTGATGTCGCCCGGCGCGTCCGGAGGCGCCGGCGTGGAGTCGGGCGCCGTTTCCGCCGCCGAGTTGGGGTCATCGCTATTATTGCCGGCGTCCGCCGCATCCGCGGCGTCCAGGTCGACGGCATGCGTGTTTGCGACAATCGAAATATCCCCCACGGGAATTGTCGCCATCGAACCGTCGGCTTTCTGGTACTGGCGCATCCACGGTTTCCTGGATCTCCACCAACTGAGGCAGCCAGTCGGGTTCCCCGCGCCGTCCTCCGGATTATCATCGCCGCCGTCGTCTTCCGAATTGGAGCTTCCCGGCACGGGTCTCGTAACGACGGGCTGATGCTGGTAGCTCGTGGCCGGCCCGCTCAACTCTATGGTCGCGCAGAGCGCTCCCACCTCCAGCCCGGTGGCGCCGTCGGGCTGGTAATCCTGCACGAGCGTGGTGTACGCGTCCGTATCCACCGTCACCGTCTGCTCATAGTTGATGCAGACGCTCGGGCACACGAGGTCCTGGCGCGGCGTTATCGCAAGTCCCGTCCACGGGCTTTGCAGCGGCACGTTCACCGCGCCCAGCGCCGACGCGCGACAAATGTTCAGCCGCGGCGCGGCCTGGCTGTAGTCCCACCAACCGATGGCGTCGGGCGTCCAGCGCAACACCGCCTTTATAGCCTCCGCGCAGGTTATGTTCACCCGCTCGTTGGCCGGCGGGCAGACCGTGGAGACGTTGATGTCGCCGATGGCGATCGGGACGCCGCATTTCTCGACGGCCCAGTTCAGGATCTCCGTTATCTGGTCATTGATGGAAATCGGGTTGCCGGAAATATCCTGCCCAAGTATGAGCCGCGTCCTGGGCGTCGAGACGATGGAATACACGGGCGGGCTGCCGCTCCCGGTCATCACGTTCCAGCTTTGGTGAAACACCAGTTTCTCCAGGTACCACCACGGCCCGCTGATCTTACAGGCTTGCGATTCCGCCGCGCCCGATCCCCGCGCCGGACTTTTCGTCACGACGCCAGCAAACCACGGAGAGCCATCCCGCTCTATCGAACACGCGCCGCCGATGGAGAGGATCGGATCGGCGTCAAAATTGAGCCCGGTCTCGAAAGTGACGGCGTCCGCCGCCAGGGAACGGAGCGTCCGCCTCAGCTTATAGACCGGCCGCCCGTCTATCGTCCACACGCTCACGGGCTGCGATGCTCCCTCGCCCACGCTTCCAGCCGCGCGATGTCGGACGCCGCCTTCGCCAGTTGCGCGTTATGCCGGTCCGCCGTCGCGGCGTTGGCCTCCGCGATTTCGATGAGCCGCGCCAGGAGATCACTCGTGCCCGAGTCCGCGGGCGGGCTTCGCAACGCCTCCGCCGCATCGTTCAGCCGGCCCCGCTCCGCCTCGTCTTCCTCGTTCATGAGATCGCGCCCACCGCCTCGACCGTGGAGGCCGCGTTTACGGCCGCCAGTTTGGCAAACAGCGCGGCCTTCGCGGCATAGATGGCCTGTCCGTAGGCGACGATCAGCGCGCGCACGTCCGTCACGCTCGGCTGATGAACGATTCCCGCCGCATCCACGATTGTTTGCTGGCTCGCCTCGAACCCCGCCTGGGCCGAATCGGGAAGCGCCTCCTGCGCCTCGCGCAACAACACCAGCAAATGCGCGAACTGCGCCTGGTCATTATCCGACGCGGGCAACGTCACCCCCGAGACAGTCACCCCCGCCCCAAGCGCAGCGGCATAAGCGGCGTTGAGCGCAGCGGCCTTGGCCGCGCGCGCCTGTGACAGTTGCGCCGCCGTGTCCGCAGCCGTGAGTTGATCGGCGGTGGGCTGTGCGACGGGATTGCCTTGCGAGTCCTTCAGGGACCATTTCGCGATGGCCTGAACTCCCTTGACGCTGGTCACCACGAAATCCTCGCCGGGTTGTGCGCCAGGGAAAAGCTGTTGGATTGCTGCTGCTATATTCATGCGATTTGAGTGATTGTCAGGCAGTTATAAGCGCCGTGATACACCGACCCGCTGCCGCCGGCGGTATAATACATGGCGCGGAATTGAAGAACCTTGGAGCCGCCGGTCTGGAACTGGAAATTGAACGTGTCTATGAATGTATCCGTGCAATTCTCCCGCTGGGCCTGCATTATCGTGGCGCCTTCCGTGGTTTCCGCGGCGTAGGGAGACGCCCTGAACGGCGTCGCCCCCAGCCCCGCAACGTCGCCATCCATCGCGAAAAACCAGCCGATCATGTATTTGCCGGCGGGCAGTGTCAGCAGCCCCGCACCGTTATCCCACGGCGTTCCGCCGAAATCATTTTGGACGACCGTGTCGTAAAACAACTGCATGTCGATATTGGGAGCGGCGGGTTGCGCCGACGAATTTTGCAGGATGAGCGTTTTGGCTGTCGCCGCGTTCTTCAGCGCGTAACGCGCGTCGCTCTGGCCAGTGGTGAAGTAAGGCGCGGCGCCGCCGCCCTGCGCGCCGTCCTCGACGACAGCCAGGATGGCTCCGCCGGCGGTGTAGATTTTCGCGGGATCGTCGGTCGTCACCACGCTAAGCACCAGCCAGTACGTTCCGGCGGGAATGGACGTGTCCTCATTCGTCAATGCGATGAGGGCGTGTTGCCGGGCGCCGGAATCCCAGGTCGCCTGCGTCGTGGTGTCGTCGAACGTCGAGACGGTCTTGCTGACCAGCGGCGCGCCGATCTTGTTCGCCAGTTCCTTTATCTCCAGGGTCAGGCTCTGCACGTTCGCCACGCTCTGGATGCCGCCCTGGCCGAGGCCAATCTGGAACACCACGTCCGTGCCGCGCCAGATGGAAGGCGCGGCGGAGGTCGCCAGGTCGATCAACTGCTCCTGCGTGAATCCTCCGAATAGTCGTATGGCTGGTTCGCTTATAGTCATAAATTAGCTTGGCGTTGTTGTCATGAGTCCTCCGACGAGGGTATAACTATGCACGGTGGTCAGTCCTATCTGCGGCGTCATATCCTGGGACTGGATGACGCCGGCCGTGAGGTAACGAAGCACCTTCTGCCCGTTGCTTTTCAGCGCGATGAACGTCACCACGCCGGAATCGGGCAGATCGCTCTCGTGCATCAGCAGGAATACATCCGCCGCGTCCTGGGTGGGAAAGTTGCGAATGACGGAGAAGCTGCAAGTAGTCAGCTTGTTGGCGCGGTTGATGGGCGACGCTTGCTCCGAACGGAGCGGTTCGACGACCTGGATTTTCCGGCGCACGGAAAAACGCAGGCCGGTAAGCCCGAGTCCGCCCGAAGGCGTGCCGTCCACCAGTTTGTAGCCTCCTATGTTTACGAGCATGTGAGAGTAAAGAGTTCATTGGCCGCGCCTGCGGTCCACGTCCGGCGCTGAACGAATGCTATCTCCCCCTGGCGCAAGCGGGCGGTCGAATAGTGCAGGAGACTGTCCTTCGGCCCGACGTTCTTCAACGTGGCGTTGAGCGTTCCTCCCGTTATGACCAGGTCGCGCCCCGCCGCCGCCAGCGAGCCGCCTATGGGAATCGCGTTCGGCCCCTGGAGATTCATCAAGCCGTCGATCTGCGTCTCGGTCAGGTTCGCGGGCTTGAATTTCGCCGCGACGGTCATCGACTGGAGGATGATGTTCACGACGCCGAAGCTGTCGACGCCCGCGTTCCAGAGTTTCAGCGGATTGGATAGCACGAAGCCGTCTATCGACAACATCGTGTCGTACGGCGCGCCGCCCCAGGCCGCGGTGTAGAGGTCGCTGATGTTCCTGCTCTCGTCGAAACTGGCGTCGGCGAAGGCGCTCGCGGCCATCGTGCGAAAATAGGCGGGGTCGGCCGGCCCCTTGGCGGGATCGCCCAGACACGTCCACGTCATTTCCCCGAAGAGCGCGTCGGCCCCGGCCTTGAGCGTGATGTCGGGCGTCCGCGTAAGCGCGGCGTTCGGGTAAGTTATCTGCTCGCCCGAAAAGGGGATGATGACCAGCGGCAGCTTGTTAGTGGAGTCAAAGAGCGGCTGTCCGATTTTTGCAACGCCGTAAGGCCAGTATTTGGTCATGTCGTCGAGTTGCGAAGCCGGCGTTCCGCTCACCTCGGCCATCTGCGACTTCAAGCGCTCGTCGATCTCCGCGCCGTTGACCTCCGCCTTGAATGTCTCGCGTTTTACGGGATTGCCGAGATCGCCTTTGAAGTAATACGAACGGCCGTTCCAGATGACGATGGCCGGGCCGGTAATGAGGGATGGCATATTCATAGGATTGCAACTGCTGTGACGTTCGATCCGGAAAAGCCCGCGAGATAGGCCGCGGCGCGCACTTTGCAGGGGCCGGATACGGTGAAGGATGCGCTGTAAGACTCCGCCGACGGAGAGGGATAGCCGCCATCCAGCGAGTAACGGATGGACGCGCCCGCCGTGGCGCAGGCGAGGGATATTTGCGAGCCGGAAACGCTGATGGAAACAGGCGCGACGCGCGCTTGCGGCGGCAAGGCGAAGCGGCGCGAGAAGCGGCAGTCGTAGGTGATCCTGCCCGCAGCGGGCGCCGCCGGTTTGAGAGCCTCCTGCCCCGCCGTGATGGCGACGTTCTCGATAACGAACTGGTGCAGCGCCCCGATGACGGCCAGCGCCACGTCTTCCGCGCTCCTCCCCGTGCCGGACGGCCCCATGTTTATCGCGGGGTTCTCGATGACCCGGACGATGATCGCGGCGTCGAACACCGGCCCCGGCAGATTCGGCTCCGGGACTTCCGCGGAGGGCATGCGCACCGTGCAGGTGACGCCGCACTTGCCGCCCGTGAGCGCCTGGCCGGAGAGCGCGTCCTCCAGCCGGGTTTGCAACAACACCGCCTCGGAGGCGGAGCGCGGGCGCTCCACGAACACCGCGATGTCGCTGAATGAACTGCCCAGCCGCGCGGCGCAGTCCAGTTGGAATTGTTCCAGTTCGCTGCTCATAGCCCGCTTAGCTTGTTGCGAGTGAGGAGGCGCTTGCCCGTGCTGGCGACTTCAACGGCGTTGTCGGCTTGCATCTCCGCCGCGCCCGCGGGCGCGTCGGGCGTTTCAAAGCGTATTTTTTCGTCGTTGATCCGGTTTAAATAGCCGCGGTCGGCGTCAGCCTGCCCCTTCTCATAGGGACTCATCTCCATCTCGATGTAGTCTTTCAAACGCAGCGTTACCATGCGGATGGCGAGGCCCTTCAGGCTGTTCGGAATCTTTGTTGCATCCTGGTCGAGCCGGTTGCCGCTCGATACGCAGGCGCGCAACGTGGCGGTCACGTCGGCTACCATCTCCGGCACGGGATCGGCTTCGCCCCGCGCGGCGGCAAGCGATTGCACGGAGGCGAAGATCGCGGAGTTCTTCCCGGTCTTCACCAGGTCTTCGGTTACGGTTGTCCAGTTCATGGCGGGAGGGGAGGCGCGAGAATACCCCGCGCCTCCCGTGAATGCCTAGTTGATGTTCAGACGGAACGTGCCGACGGTGGCCACGGCGACGATGTTGGAATACAACTCGACCGTGACATCCACGAGCTTCGCGCTGACTTGCTGCACATAGACGCGGAACCTGCCGCCGCCTTCCGCGGGCGTGATGAACCGCTTCAGGTTGCTTGGGTCCTCCAGCCCCGCGCCCTCCTCGCCGTAGAAGCCGACGACCGAGTCGGGCACGACCTTGACCTTGCTGGAGACGGTCTGCTGGTAACGCTCCTTGCTGATCTTCACGCCGTCCAGGCCGAGGAACGCCGCGAGTTGATCGGGCGCCTGCATGGCGGATGCGAACCCGCCCGCGGTGTTCTGCGCCCGGTGCGCGAGGCCGCGCTTGTTCCAAGCCACTTCGCCGTAGAGCACCCGGTTCGGCCGGATGCCGCTGTTGTCCGTGGCGGAGATGAGCGCGGTGAGCACGTCCTGGTCCGGGTCTTTGCCAACGCTCGTGTCCCACGTCAACGCCGTGCCGGCCCCGGTGAGGGCGGTGAGCGCTCCCACCGCCCGGCGCAACTCGTTGCGAAGCAGCCGGCGCATGATGCGGGCCGTCGCGAGTTGCTGGGCGCGGTCGAGGTCGGGATACTGGTCGAGATCGAGCCGGATGGTCAGCCCCTTGTTGATGGTCTTGGCCTGGGCGTCTTCGCCGCGGTATTCGATCCGCTTGAAGTCCGCGTCGATGGCGCGCGTGTCGTCGACTTCCGAGTAGAACTCCTCCGCGTTCTTGTATTTCTTGAACTCGAAGAGCCTGCCCGGTGCGTCCACCGGCGGCGCGATGAAGTCGAGCGTGGCCTGGATGTTGTTCGGATCCCGCCAGCCGACCAGGTAAGTCGTCAGCGGCTCCGAATAGTAGGTTTCCGCGAAACGGGATTCGTTCGCGAGGTAGATTTCTCCGGGAACCAGGCTGCCGCCATTATCGCGCGGCAGCGAAGCTCCGGGAACGGTGAATTTGTCGAGTGTCTTCATTTATAGGTTGGGTTGCTGAGTTAGCTGGGAATTGCAGTGGGCCGGGGCAGTGTCGGGTCGAATTCGATGACGTCCCCCGCCGCGCCCGCCATGAGCGCGCGCCCGAAGACGTAGGCCGTGCCGCCGCCGTGCAAGGGCAGGGTCTTGGCGCAGCCGTTGTCGTCTGCGACCAGGAAGTCGCCTTCGTTCACGTTCGAGTTGAGGACGACCTTCCTCGTTTCTTCCGCCGCGCCGAAAAGGGCGATGGCTACGGGAATGGTCAGATCATCCGCGCCGCCGACCGCGAGGGTCGTGTCGCGGAAGACGCCGATTGGGATATCCGCGTGGCCGGCGATATCCGCGTGCTGGTTGTCGCTCCCCATCTTCGCGAGCAGGAAATACGCGGGGATGGGGTTGTCCGGCAACCGGCTGATGAATTCCTCGTGCGTCCCCTCGGCGATGTTGGCGAAGAGGCGCTCTCCGGTTCCCGGCTTCCCGGGCCGCCGGCGCAGAATGAACGCGGCGAGAAGAGCGGTTGCTAGTATTATGGCAAGCATGTTTTTCTCCTTGGTGTTGCGCCGCGGCTAAGCCTTGGCGGGTTGTTTCATGTTCGCGAAGAGTTCCGGCCTGTCCTTGCGGACCCGCGCGAAGGCGGTGTCGTAGTCTTCACGGTTCTGGTCCATGCGCGCGTTCACCAGAGTCAACACCGCGGTCGCGGCGTCGCTGGATTCCTTGCGCTGTCCCAAATTCGCTGTGTGGGCCGCGCCGGTTTTAAAGACGGGCGGCTTGCTGGCCAGCTCGGCGGCGCGCGCGGCGAACTCGTCTCCCGCGTTGCAAAGCTCGGCAAGCGTCTTTTCCTTTTCCGCGAGCGTGACGCGGCCCTGCGAGATGGCGTTGCTTACCAGCAACTCCACGCGGGCTTTCCGCTCCTCCGCGAACGCGGTTTCCACAGCGGCGCGGGCGTTTTTTTCGTTCTCAAGTTCCGGCTCGCCGAGCCGCTTCATCACTTCGGCGAGTTTCTCCTTCACCTGTTCTTCGGTTGCGTCGTCGGCCAGGCCGAGCAGTTTTGTTAGCCACGGGGGCAGTGTTTTCATGGTGTCCTTTGTGGAGGCGGCCGTGTCAGCCGCCTGTTCGTTGGTTAACGGCATGACGCCGATGTTGGGTTCGTTGGTGAGGCCGACGGATTTCAAACGCATCGGCCTGTAGGCTCCGCTCCTGCCGGGAATGGGCTCCGCGCTCCAGGTGGGAGAGATATACTTGTATTCCTCGTTCGCGACGAGATCGCGGCCCCGCGCGTTCCACGCCGCGCGCAACCGGAGTGCGCCGGGCGCGGCCTCTATTTCGCGTATCCACGCCTTGGCGGATTTATCCTTGTAGGTTTGCCCGTGCTCGGGGTGATCGGGATGGCCTACATACACGGGCAGCCCCACAAAGCGTCTGTTTTGTTTCTGCTCGCGGAAATGCGCGACGATCGCGTCCGCGGATTCGCGGTCGAGCACTTGCATGCCCGCTTTGTGGTCGTGATTTCCGAACGGGATTTCAATCCAGTCCGGCGGCGTTTTCGAGCCGTCGACCTGGTTGCTTAGTTCGATTGCTTTTCCGATGAGGTCGATCATTTTAAGGGTGCGGTTAGCAGTTTGTCGCCCGGGACGGGCGCGGAGTATCCGAAGCGGTTCAGCGCGTCCGCCACGGAGACGGGCAGGCCGAACGGAATGAGAGCGGCCAGGACCTGGAGATCGAAGCTTCTGTCCTCCCGTTCCCTGGTTTTGACCCTGACACGCGCCAGCGGCTTGACGCCCGCGCCGAAGGTGAATGCGATGACCCGCCTGTCGATCTGGATGTTGAGCGTCTCGCTCAACAGCGCGGCGCGGTCCTCGTCCAGCGCGTCGGTCTCGTCGGCCTGCAAGCTCGCGCCCTGGCCCTGGCCCGCGCCGCGGTGGCTTTGCGTGCCGAGGTCGGCGCCGCGCCAGAGGATGGTGATCGCCCTGTCCATCCTGTCGATGATCGGTTCGAACGGGGTCGATCCCTGCCCGCTCTCGGCCTTGACGAGTTCGATGCTGTCCGTGGCGTTGCATACCGCCGCGAAGTCGTTCGCGAATGTCGCGACCGCCGTCTTCATCGCGTTCCACTGGTCGCTGCCTTGCGAAGCCGTGGTTCTGCCCAGTATGCCGGGAAAGCCGAATTTCTCCGAGTAGTTCAGCCAATCCTTCAGCGGAAGGTGCTTGAACATATAGGCGACCGAGCAGGCTTCGTCGATGCCGTCGCCGACGGTCACCAGCCATTCGTCCGGGTTCATGGGAACGCCCATGTAGTCGAAGTCCTGCGTCAGGAACCGGAGGCGGCCCGTGAGGTTTTCGAAGAACCAGCAGGGCGCGGCGCGGAACTCGGCGGTGAGGCCGCTCTCGCCGGGCTGCCAGCAGATTTCGTGGACGCTGTATTTGCGCCCGATTGCATGGGCCATCGTCCTGACAAGCAGAGAGAAGCCGCCCACGCGGTTTTCGTCATACGCGTCGGTGACGGTCAGGTTGTTGTAGAAGTATTCGAGCGCCTCCTTGTGCCGCCGCGCCTCGGCGCCTTCGCCGGCCACGACTTCGAAGCCGTAACGCGAAAGCGCGTTTTTCGCTTTCGCGGAGACGCTGGCGAGCCGGTCGTCGCGCCGCTCCATCGCCTCCCAGGTCCGCATGATGGGCGAGAGATAGCCGCGCGCGAACTGGTCAAGCTGAACGGCCAGCAATTCCGGGGTCAGGACGCGGATCGGGTTGAACCGCTGCCGCAGCGAAAGTTCTACACGCCCGGGAGTTATCTTAGCGCTGTTGGAAGTAGCTGGTAACATGTGCGAGCTAATCCTCGCACGACTGTTACTAGGAGCCTAAGCCCCCATTGCCTCCATTGGCTCCATTGCGGAAAATCGATAAAACTGCCTCCGAAATGACGCTCGTCTCCACGTTTCGGACGGATTTCCAGGCGCCAATCCCCGTTGGCAACACGAAAAGATTGCCGCCTTCGCGGAATTTCTTGTCGTGCTTCATGCTTTCGATCAGACGCTCGAAGGAAATTCCCTCGGCGGACCGGGGAAGACCCGCCCGCCGGATCAACGAACGGATTCGACCCGCGGAGGATTGATCCAGCGCCCCCAGGCTGAGCGCTATGTGATTCGCCGCGAGCATGCCGATGGAAATCGCTTCCCCGTGCGTCATCCGGAAATCGGCGGCCATCTCGAGCGCGTGGCCGATGGTGTGGCCGTAGTTCAGCACGTTGCGCTTGCCCTTGTCGTCCAGTTCGTCTTCTTCCACCACGCGGGCTTTGATGCGATAGCAGTCGCTCACGACGCGGCGGAGAACGGGCGCATCCAGGGCCAGGAGTTTTTCGATGTTGGTTTCGAGGTATTCAAAAAGGGCGGCGTCGCACACCGCGCCGTATTTGATGACTTCGGCGACGCCGGAACGGATGTCGCGGGGCGGGAGCGTCTCGAGCAAGGCGAGATCGGCGAATACCAGCTTCGGCTGATAGATCCGCCCGATGATGTTCTTGACGGTTTTTGAATTTACGCCGGTCTTGCCGCCGACTCCGCAATCGACGCACCCCAGCAATGTCGTCGGGACCTGGACATACGGCGCGCCGCCTCGCATGAACGTCGCGGCGACAAAGCCGCCCATGTCGCCCACCACTCCGCCCCCGAGGTTCACGATGGCGGGCGCGGAACTGGATTGCGGAAAGTCGCGGACGACGGCTTCGCAGCAATTCGAGTATTCGGCGAGGTTCTTGTTTTCCTCGCCGTCGGGGATGTCGTGGCGGCAAATCCTTTGGAAACCGGCGGCGGCGAGGGATTTCTCCAGCGGCTCGTAATAGAGGGCGCCGATGCGCGGGCTGGTGAAGACCATGACGTTCCGGGCGACGACGCGGGCCGCCAGGAGTTCGCCGAAACGGTCGAGCCAGCCGTGGCCTACCAGGATGTCGTGCGAACGGTTCTCGAGATGGACCGTGATGGTCTCATGGTCGATCATTGCCCGGCCCTTTACGCCGCGTCCTTGTCCTGCTTCTTGCGGATGATCGGGGTCTTCTTGCCGTCCACCACCGCGCGGTTCACCGTGATGTCCGCGATGTCTTCCCGGCTCGGGATTTCATACATGATGTCGAGCATGATCTTCTCCAGCATCGAGCGCAAGGCGCGCGCGCCCGTCCCTTTTTTTACCGCCTGGGAAGCGAGGGCGCGCAGGGCGTCGCGGGTGACGGTGAGGTTGACGCCTTCCATCGCGAGCAGCTTGGTGTACTGCTTGATCATCGCGTTCTTGGTGTCGGTGAGGATCATCATCAACTCTTCCTCGGTGAGCGCGTCGAGCGCGGTGACGACGGGAAGGCGGCCGATGAATTCGGGAATCATGCCGAAGCTGAGAAGGTCTTCCGGCTCGGTGTGGCGCATGGCTTCGCGCCCGAGGATTTCTTCCGCGTGGGAGTCGGCGGTGGAGAAACCGAGCGTGCGCCGCCCGACGCGCTTCTGGACGATCTTGTCCAGGCCGACGAACGCGCCGCCGCAGATGAAGAGGATTTTCTCGGTGTTGATCTGGATGTATTCCTGGTGGGGGTGCTTGCGTCCGCCCTGCGGCGGGACGTTGCAGGTGCTCCCTTCCAGGATTTTCAGGAGGGCCTGTTGCACGCCTTCGCCGGAGACGTCGCGCGTGATGCTGACGTTGTCCGTCTTGCGGCCGATCTTGTCGATCTCGTCTATATAGACGATGCCGATCTCGGCGCGTTTGACATCGTAATCCGCGTTCTGGAGGAGGCGCAGGATGATGTTCTCGACGTCTTCGCCGACGTAGCCGGCCTCGGTGAGGGTGGTGGCGTCGGCGATGCAGAAGGGAACGTCAAGAATGCGGGCGAGCGTTTTGGCGAGGAGCGTCTTGCCGGAACCGGTGGGGCCGATGAGGAGGATGTTGCTCTTCTCGATCTCCACGTCGGCGAGCGGGTCCATCGGCAGCGCCGCGCCCGTGGCGGCCGGGGCCGTGGTTTGCGAGATGCGCTTGTAGTGGTTGTGGACGGCGACGGCCAGCGTGCGTTTCGCGCGTTCCTGGCCGATGACGTATTGATCCAGCTGGCGGCGGATTTCGACCGGCTTCGGCACGCGCAGCGCGGAAGATTGGCGGCGCGCGTCGTCGCTGAGTTCCTTGTCGAGGATGCCTTTGCAGACGTTGATGCAACTGTCGCAGATATAGACGCCGGGCCCGGCTATCAGTTTGCGCACCTCGGCGTGGCTCTTGCCGCAGAAGGAGCACATGGTGAGGTTTGAGGGGCGGGCCATGTTTTTATTCGGCGGTTTTGGCTTCTTCCAGTTCGGGTTTGGCTTCGACCTTCAGCCCCCTGCGCGAGGCGACGACTTCATCCACCAGGCCATATTCCCTGGCTTCGGCGGCGGTCATGTAATAGTCGCGGTCGGAATCGAACTTGACCTGTTCCTCTTCCTTGCCCGTGTGGTGGGAGATGATCCGGATGAGGCGTTTCTTGAGTTTGAACATGTATTCCACCTGGCGTTCCACATCACTAGCAGCACCTTGGGCGCCACCGGACACCTGGTGGATCATGATATCGGAATTGGGGAGGGCGTACCGCTTGCCTTTTGTGCCCGCGCAGAGGAGCACCGCGCCCATGCTGGCGGCCATGCCGAGGCAGTAGGTCGTGACGTCGCAGGTGACGAACTGCATGGTGTCGTAGATGGCGAGGCCCGCCGTGACCGAACCGCCGGGGGAGTTGATGTAAAGGTTGATGTCCTTCTTCGGGTCTTCCATCTGGAGGAAGAGCAACTGGGCGATGACGAGGTTTGCGATGTGGTCGTCGATGGCCGTGCCGATGAAGATGATCCTGTCCTTGAGCAGGCGCGAATAGATGTCGTAGCTGCGCTCGCCGCGCCCGGTCTGCTCGATGACCATCGGGACGAGGACGGAACGCGGGCCTTCGCGGCCTTCGCGGCCTTGGCGGTCTTGGCGGCCTTCGGGTGAAATCATAAATCAGTAGGGGATTTTCCGGGCTGGGAGTCGGGTTGGACAGTAGCACCTGAGGTTAGGAAATCAAGAACCTTGGCGTTCAATATCTCTTCCTCGACGCGCCCGAGACCGTTGTGGTTCTCCAGTTCGCGCCAGAGTTTTTCCGTCGTCATGCCGGAGCGCCGGGCGAGGAGGGCCATGTGCCGGTCGAACTCTTCCTTGCCGACGGCGATCTTTTCCTGCTCGGCGATCCGGTTCAGGATGAAGCCGCCCTTCAGCTTGTCGCGGGCGCTCCGCGTGGCGGCCGCAAGGAGTTCCTCCTGGCTCTCGCGGAGGGTTTCGTCCGGCACGCCGCGCGATTGGTTCTCGCGCACCAGGTCGGCCAGGGTGCGCCGGGTTTCCCCGCGCACCATGTCGGGAGGCAGTTCGCACTCCACCTTTTCCAGCAGGGCGCTCATGATCTGCGCCCGCTTGTCATCCTCGATCTCGCTGAGTTTCTCGCTTTCGATCCGCTTGCGCACGTCGGCGCGGAACGCATCCACGCCTCCGCCTGAAGGGAGAAAACGGGCGACGAATTCCTCGTTCAACTCGGGAAGGACTTTCTCCTTCACCCCGCGCACGGCGACTTCGTAGTCGATCTTCATTCCGGCGAGTTCCTTTATGGGGAAGTCCGCGGGCAGATCGATCTGGAAGGAGCGTGTGTCGCCCACTTTGGCGCCGAGCAGTTTTTCGCAGAAGCCGGGCAGGAAGGCGTCGGGACTCATCCTCAACCAGAAGTTCTCGCCCTCGGAGAGATGCCTGCCCCTCTTGGGAAGGGTCTCCGCGGCGGGCTTTCCGTCGATCTTCCCGTCGAAGTCGATGACTGCGAAGAGGTCTGTCTTCAATTCGCCGTCCGGGATGTCGTTGAAGCTCGCGAAGCGGTCGCGCAGATTTTCGATGAAGCCGCTGACCTGCTCGTCGGACACGTCCGCGGGCATCGGTTTGAGCGGGATGTTCTTGTAATCCGGCAACTCGAATTCCGGCGCGGTGATGAGGGTGGCGGTGAACCGCATCGACTTGTCTTCGCCGATCTCGAAGTCTTCCACGTCGGAGACGGAAAGCACCTTGAGTTTTTTGGACGAGATGGCTTCGCGGCAGCTTTCCGAGAGGAGTTTTTTCTTAACCTCCTCGCGGATCTGCTTCTGGAATTTCTTTTCGACGATGCCGCGCGGCGCCTTGCCGGGACGGTACCCGGGGATGCGCGCGTGGCGGCCATAGTCGCCCGCGATCTCCTCCCACGTCTTGGAGACGCGATCGGGCGGCACCTCGACGCGGAGGGTGGTCATGCAGTTTGGCAGGTTTTCTACTTCGACATTCATTTGCGGTTCTTTCCGGCGGCGGCTTTTTTAATTGAGCCAGCCTTTTATCTGATCCCTGTCCTTCACCGGGCCGACGACGGCAACGCCGAGTTTCGCGCGGTTCAGGCAGAAGCAGGCGACGTTGCGGATGTCGTCCGGGGTGACGGCCCTCACTTTGCTTTCAATCTCGGCGGGATCAAGGATTTTACGATACCCGAGGATCGATTCCCCCAGCCACATCATGTGATTGGAAGTGCTCTCCAGGCCCATCAGCGTCTGGCCCACGGTGTAATCCTTCGCCTTTTGCAGTTCGCGCAGGGTCGTCCTTTTCTCGCACAGGTTCTTGAGTTCGCGCAGGATGACTTTGATGGCCAGCTCCAACTTCGCGGTGTCCAGCCCGGCGTAGATGTTGATCATCCCGGCGTCGGCGAGCGTGACCATCCCGCTCTGCACGGAGTAACAGAAGCCATAGCGCTCCCGCAGCGTCTGGAAAAGCCGGGAACTCATGTTTTCTCCCAGGATGACGCTGAGGAGTTTCAAGGCGAACCGGCGGTCATCCGAGCGGCCCAGGCCGTAGAAGCCCATCGCGAGGTGCGTTTGCTCGGTTTCCTGGGTCGCGAGGGAGACCTTTGTTTCGCCTTCGCTGGCGGAGCACGGGTGGAAGCGCGGGGCCTTGCCGCGCCCGAGGTCGTCCAGCCAGCCGCGGAAAAGGGCGACGACCTTCTCGTGCGGAACATCGCCGGCCACGGTGACGACCGTGGTGCGGCCATTGTAGTGGTCTTTCATGAACCGCATGAGCTGCGGGCGGCGGAAGGTCCCGATGGTTTCCACCGTGCCGGTAAGGGGCCTGCCAAGGGGATGTTCGGGCCACATGGTTTCGGAGAGGAGTTCCTGGGCGTGCTGGGCGGGGTGGTCGCGATACATGAGTATCTCCTCGCGGATGACCTCCCGCTCGCGCTCGATCTCCTCCGCGGCGAAGCGCGAGTTCAGATACATGTCGCACAGGACGTCGCACATGCCTTCGAGATGCCGCCCCGCCGCTTTCGCGTAGAAACAGGTGTGGTCCTCCGTCGTGAAGGCGTTCAGGTAACCGCCCACGCCCTCGATGGCTTCGATGATCTGGCGGGCCGTGCGCTTTTCCGTGCCCTTGAACAGGAGATGCTCGAGGAAATGCGAGATGCCGCTCGTCTTGCGGGACTCGTAACGGCCGCCGATGCCGGCCCAGATGCCGGCGCTGACGCTCTGCATGTGCGGCATCTCCACGGAGGCGATGCGGATGCCGTTGCGGAGGGTGGTGAGGCGATATTTGTAATCCATCTAGCGGGGTTTTCCTGGCTTGTTCCCGCCGGGCGCCAGGACGTGCTCGGCCATTTCGAGGTCTTTGGGGAAGGTTATCTTAAAATTCCAATCGTCATTGCGCAACAGGGCGATCTTCCTGCCCAGCCGTTGCACGGCGGAGACTTCATCCGTGACGGGTTCGCGGTTCGCGATGACCGCGGCATAAGCCTCCCGGATGAGGGCGCCGCCGAATATCTGCGGCGTCTGCATCGCCCACAACCCCGCGCGCTCCACGCTGTCGGAAACGAAGCCCTCCGGCGAGGCGCGCTTGATCGTGTCCGGTATCGGCGCCGCGCAACAGGCCGCGCCGTGCTCCCGGGCCAGCTTCAGGCATTTGCGGATGAGGGCCGGCGTGACAAGGGGCCGCGCGCCATCGTGGATGGCGATGTAGCCCGTCTTTGCCTTGACCGCGCAAAGGCCGTTCCAGACCGAGAGATGCCGTTCCGCGCCGCCGGGGACGATCTGGCGCACCTTGGCGAAGTTCCCGGCCTCGACCAGCCGGCGCATGGCCGGCATGCGATCCTGGCGCGCGACGAGGATGATCTCCCCGACCTGCGGCGACTTCTCGAAGGCGGCTATGGAATGGGCCAGCACGCTTTTGCCCGCGAGTTTGGCAAAGAGTTTGTCGCGCCCCATCCGCCGGCTGCTGCCCGCGGCGACGATGATTGCTGTAAGCACAAAAAAGGAACAACGGGCCGGCTGCTAAGGCAGAGCTTTTTTTATTTCCTCGCTGAGTGTCTTGCCGTCGGCCCTGCCGGCCGCTTTCTCCTG
Source organism: Spartobacteria bacterium (assembly GCA_021324825.1). Classification (GTDB taxonomy): domain Bacteria; phylum Verrucomicrobiota; class Verrucomicrobiia; order Chthoniobacterales; family Chthoniobacteraceae; genus JAJPII01. Next base: position 78,731 of record JAJPII010000010.1, read on the forward strand.
GGCCAGCTTCATGACCGCGCCGAACTGCGCCTTGGAAGTCGCCCCGGCCTGGGCGATCGCTTCCTTAACCAACGCCGCCACTTCCTCCGCCGAGAGGCCTTTTGGGAGATACGCTTCGAGGTAAACGGCCTCCGCTTTTTCCTTGGCAGCCAGTTCCGGGCGATTCCCCTTCTCGAAGCCTTCGATGGCGTCCTGGCGCTGCTTCACTTGCTTGCGGACGACGCCCGCGGCCTCCTGGTCATCGAGTTTGCCCTCCGCCCCGTGCTTCTCGATGGCCGCGTACTTCAGCGCGGATTTCAACATGCGAAGCACGCCGAGCTTTTCGGCCTGCCGCGTCTTCATGGCGTCTTTCAGGTCCTCGTCGACCCGATCCTGTAAAGTCATCCCAGAGATTACCAAGGGAAGTCCTTTCGGCAAATGGTTTCAGCCGTGCGGTCGTTCATCTCCCTTCGGCCAGTTCGACGAGCAAGCCTTTCAGATACCCGGTCTCCGGCAGGTTGACGAGGATGGGATGATCCAGGCCTTGCTGGAAGGTCTTGATCTGGCGCGCGGATTTTTTGGCGTCGACCAGCGCGTCGCCCAACATGCCGGCGAACACGGGCGCGCTGATGTGGTGGGAGCAGGAAAATGTCGCCAGCAAGCCGTGCGGGGAGAGGAGCTTCAACGCGCGCAGGTGGATTTCCTTGTAGCCGCGCAGGGCGTCGTTCAATTTTTCCCTGTTCTTGGTGAAGGAGGGCGGGTCGAGGATGACGAGGTCGTAACGGGCATCGGTTTCGGCGTTCAAAAAGTCGAAGACGTTGGCCTCGACGACGCGGAGGGGAAGCCCGTTCCGCTCCGCGTTCGCCCGGATGGCTTTCGCCCCCTCGGCGCTGATCTCCACCGCGGTGACGGCGGCGGCGCCTGCTTTCGCGCAAGCCAGGGCGAACGCGCCGTGGTTGGAGAAGCAATCGAGCACCCGACGCCCCGACGCATGCGCGGCGACCCGCCGGTAGTTCTCCATCTGGTCGAGGTAAAAGCCTGTTTTTTGCCCGTGGAGGACGTCGATTTCGAACCGCACGCCATCGACCAGTATCTCGACAGGCGCGGCTTCTCCGTACAGAACGCCGGTTGCCGCGTCCATGCCTTCCGCGCGGCGGATCGGCGCGTCATTGCGCTCGACGATCACCTGCGGCTGCACGGTTTCCCGAAGCGCCTCGACCAGCGTCTCCTTCCTCTGGTCCATCGCCAGGGTCAGGGTTTGCAGGACCAGGCAGTCGCCGTACCGGTCCACGACCACTCCGGGAAGGCCGTCGCTCTCGCTCCACACCAGGCGGCAGAGCCGGGGGTCGACGCCCTGCCGGCGGCGGTACGCCAGCGCCAACTCTATGCGCCGCTTGAAAAAATCCGCATCCAGCGCCTGCCGCTGCCGGGAAAATCGGCGGGCGACAATTTGCGAGCGGCTGTTGTAGATGGCGCTGCCGAGCATCCTGTCTTTCCCGTCCTTCAGGGAAACGACTTCGCCATCCGCGGGTTCGCCGAAGATTTTCAGGACATCGCTGGAATAGACCCAGTCGTGCCCGTGCAAGAGCCGTGTCCGGGGTTTAATGATCAAGCCTGCCATGCGAACCTGCGACTCTATCGGACTTATCCCTCGCATCTCAAGCCCATTGAGGCTACACTGGCGGCCTCCCCCGTGAGCAACAGTCTTGAGGAAGGCCTGGAGAAAGCCGCCATCCGCGGCGCGGCGCGGCATGTCTTCGTCTGCATAGGGCCGGATTGCTGCCGGAGCCGCGACGGCGAGGCTCTTTGGGAATACATGAAGCGCAGGGTCAAGGATACGCGCGCCCGGGTCATGCGGACGAAAGCGGCGTGTTTCCGCATCTGCACAGGCGGGCCGTGGATCGTCATCTACCCGGAAGGGACATGGTATGGCGGCGTGACGCCCGCGCGCTTCGAGCGCATCCTCCAGGAGCACATCCTCCGCGGCGAACCGGTGCGCGAATGGGTCGCGGCCAAAAACGATTTGAACGGGCGCCCGCCGGAAGGAGTCTAAAGAGACGTTGAAACAGGACGCCGAAGAACTGGAGACCTCGCCGCTGAAATCCGCGGCGGAGGAGCTGGCGTTCCTCCGGAAATCGTTTCGGGAGACGGTGGATCGCTACGCGGCGAAGGTGGAGAGCGACATCGCCGCCGTCCGCGAGGCCGTGTTGAATGAGGCCCGAGCCAAGAAAAATTCCCGGAACCGGGATGCGCGGGACATCATAACGCTCATACGGACGCTGGAGATAAAACCGGAAAAAGGCCGCCGCCGGGATTTGAAAAAAATAGACGCCCTGGTCGAGGAATTGCAGCGCTTCCCCGAGAACTGGTAGCTAGAGCGCGTCATGCACTTTCGCCCGCTCTTTGGTTGCCGCCTATCCGCCTAGGACCTCGAACAGCTTGGCGCTTTGACGTTACCGCCCGCTCCAGGCGGCCGGCACAGCCGCTCTACAACGACGCCGCCGCCGCTCAGGGTAAAAAGTGCGTACATGCTCTAACAGCCCTCCGCCATCCGGTAGCCGAACCCGCGGATCGTCTCGATGCAGTCCGCCGCCGCGCCCAGCTTTTCCCGGAGATGGCGCACATGGACATCGATCGTGCGGCTCTCCCCGCTGCCTCCCCCGCCCCAAAGGCGGTCGAGCAAATTCTGGCGGCTCAACACGCGGCCGCTGTTTTCGGCCAGGCTGGCCAGCACGTTGAACTCCATGGAAGTCAGCGTCACCGGGGCGTTCTTTACCCGCACTTCGCGCCGCGTGCGGTCGATCCGCAACGGCCCGATCTCCAGCACGGCGGCGGCTTTCTCCGTTTCGCCCCGCCGCAGGATGGATTTTACCCGCAAGACCAATTCCTTCGGGCTGAACGGCTTGCAGATATAGTCGTCCGCGCCCATTTCGAAACCCACTATCCGGTCGTACTCCTCATGCCGCGCGGTGAGCATGATGGTGAAGATCCCGGCCGTCTCGGGGCTGCCCCGCAGTTTCTTGCAAATCTCCAGGCCGGAGAGACCCGGCAGCATCAGGTCGAGAACGATCAACGCCGGCAATTCCGCCTGCGCCTTCGCCAGGCCTTCGCCGCCATCGGAAGCCGTCAGAACCGTGAACCCGGCGGCCTTGAGCTTCGAGGCCACGAGCGTCAACACGTCCGGCTCGTCGTCGATCACCAAAATCTTGTTACGCATGTCCGTCGCCAATTCTTAACACAATTTTCACATGGCGTTAAGGGATTCAATGATAGCCTTGCACCAATGATAAAAACAAATCTCCTTCGTCTCTCCACACTGTGCCTCCTCGGGTTCGCATCCGCCGCTTTCGGCCAGTTATCCATAACCGGCGCGGGCGCATCCTTCCCGTACCCCATCTACTCGAAGTGGTTCAACGAATACGCCAAGGTGGACCCCTCCGTGCAGTTTAACTATCAATCCATCGGCTCGGGCGGAGGCCAGAAGCAAATCCTGGCGGAGACCGTCGATTTCGGGGCTTCGGACGGCCCGATGAGCGATGAAAACCTCGCCAAGGCCCCCGGCAAGCTCCTGCACATCCCGACCGTAGCGGGCGCGGTGGTCGTAACCTACAATCTCCCGGACAGTCCCGCCCTGAAGCTGGACGGCGACACCGTGGCGGGCATCTTCCTCGGCAAGATCACGAACTGGAACGACCCGGCCATCGCGAAGCTCAACCCCGGCGTAAAGCTCGCGGACGCCGACATCGCGGTCGTCCACCGTTCGGACGGCAGCGGCACCAGCTACATCTTCACCGACTACCTCAGCAAGGTCAGCCCCGAATGGGCGAAGGAAGTCGGCAAGAATACCGCCGTGAAGTGGCCCGCCGGCCTCGGCGCGAAGGGAAATGAAGGCGTCGCGGGACAGGTGAAGCAGACGCCGGGCGCCATCGGCTACGTAGAGTTGATCTATGCCATGCAGAACAAGCTCTCCTTCGCCGATCTCAAGAACGCGGACGGCTCTTTCGTGAAAGCCTCGCCCGAAGGCGTGACGGCGGCGTTGAGCGCCGCGCAAATCCCGGATGACTTCCGCTTTTCGGTCGTCAACGCCCCGGGCAAGGACGCCTACCCGATCAGCGGCGCGACCTGGCTGCTCGTCTACGAAAAACAGAAGGATGCCGCCAAGGGCAAGAAGCTCGTCGAATTCCTGAAATGGGCGATGGGCGACGGAGAAAAGATGGCCCCAAACCTCGATTACGCCCCGCTGCCCGATGCGTTGAAGGATCGCGTCATGAAGCGGATTTCCGAAATCCAGTATTGATTCAAATCCCGGCTCTCTCCTTTAATAAGGAGGGGGCCGGGCCTCCCCGACCTCACATGCCGGACGCAAGCGCCATTTCCAAACCCGTGGCGGGTTACATGGCCCCGCCGTCGAGAACCGCCGACAAAGCTTTCGAGTGGTTGACCCTGTTCATGGCGCTGACGGTCGTCCTGCTCATCGTCCTCGTGGGGTGGCAGCTTGCCGCCGGCTCTTCCGGGGCCATCCGTAAGTTCGGGTTCGGCTTTCTCTTCAGCACGCAGTGGGACCCCGTCAATGAGGAATACGGCGCGCTCCCCTTCATCTACGGCACGCTCGTCTCCTCCTTCCTGGGGCTGCTCATCGCCGTGCCGCTCAGCATCGCGACCGCCATCTACCTCACGGAACTCGCTCCCCGCTGGCTGCGCCAGCCGATCATCTCGCTGGTGGAGATGCTCGCCGCCATACCGAGCGTCATCCTCGGTCTCTGGGGCATTTTCGTCATGGTGCCATGGCTGCAAAAATACCCCTTCGCCTGGCTGAAGAACCCGCATCATCTCGGCTGGCTGCCCCTCTTCCGCGGCCCAACCTATGGCGTCAGCCTCCTCGCGGGGGGAACCATCGTCGCAGTCATGATCCTGCCCATCATCACCTCCCTCTCGCGGGAAATCCTCGTCTCCGTGCCGAACCTCCAGCGCGAGGCCGCCTATGCGCTCGGCGCCACCCGCTGGGAGGTGACCCGCATAGCCGTTCTCAGCTATGCCCAGCGGGGACTCTTTGGCGCCATCATCCTCGGTTTGGGCCGCGCCTTGGGCGAGACGATGGCCGTCACGATGGTCATAGGCAACCGCCCTGTCATCTCCGCTTCGCTTCTCAAGCCCGGCTATACCCTCGCCAGCGTCATCGCCAACGAGTTCGCCGAAGCGACCACGGACACTTATCTGCAGGCCCTTTTCGAGATCGGCCTGGTTCTCTTCGCCCTCACGATCGTCGTGAACCTCATCGCCCAGTTGCTGCTCATGCGCTTCAGCGGCGAGAGCCTCGGACGCTCCGTCCAGTAAAAGATGGCCTTCCAGTCCGCCAACAACCATTCCCTGCGCAAGGCGTTCAGCTTCCTGGTCTCCGTGGGGACGTTCTTCTGCGCCATCCTCGTCATCGCGCCGCTCGGCATCGTCTTTTTCCATCTCGTGGACAAGGGCGCCAGTTCCGTGAACTGGGATTTCTTCACCAAACTCCCCAAGCCGCCGATGGAATCCGGCGGAGGCATGGCCAACGCCATCGCCGGCACGCTCACCCTGCTCGCGCTGGCAGCCGCTGTCGGCGTGCCAATCGGGGTCCTGGGCGGCGTCTATCTCTCCGAGTACGGTTCCTCCCGCGTCAACTGGTGGCTGCGCTTCTTCGGCGATGTCCTCAACGGCGTCCCTTCCATCATATGGGGCATCGTCGTCTATGGGTTGATAGTGAAACCCACCAGGACCTTCTCCGCCTACGCGGGAGGCGTCGCGCTCGGGTTTCTCATGCTCCCCATCATCATGCGCACCACGGAGGAAGTCCTTTACCTGGTGCCGCAGGGTTATCGGGAGGCCGGGCTGGCGCTCGGCATCCCGCGGTGGAAGGTCATCGTCCACATCGTCATGGCCTCCGCGCTCGGGGGCATCACCACCGGCGTCCTGCTGGCGCTCGCCCGCGTCGCGGGAGAGACCGCGCCCATTCTCTTCACCGCCTTTGGAAACAGTTTCTGGAACCACCGTCTCTCCGACCCCATCGCCGCCCTCCCCTTGCAAATCTTCACTTACGCCATCTCGCCTTACGACGATTGGCATCGCCAGGCCTGGGCCGGAGCGCTTGTGCTCGTCTGTTTCACACTCTTAGTCAACGTTACCGTGCGTTTTCTGACGCGCGGAAGGACCGTTAAGGTATAGTACCGGCTCCATGGAGGTCACAATGATCGACAACCCAGTGCAAAATCCTCAGCGCGAGCAGAGGGCGCCCGCGCCTGCCGCCATCCAGCCCGAGGAACCGCCCGCCTTCCAGGTGGAAAACCTCAGCGTCTGGTACGGGAAAAAGCAGGCCCTCTTCGACGTGACCACAAACATCCCGTCAAAGACCATCACCGCGATCATCGGCCCCAGCGGTTGCGGCAAATCGACCTTCCTCCGCTGCCTGAACAGGATGCACGAACTCGTACCCAGTTCGCGGACGGAAGGAAGCGTCCGCCTCTTCGGACAAGACCTCCACGCGCGCGACACGGACGCCTCCATCGTCCGCAGGCGGGTCGGCATGGTCTTTCAGAAATCCAACCCGTTTCCCACCATGTCCATCGGCGAGAACGTCATCGTCGGCCTGCGCCTGAACGGCGTCCGCAACCGCGCGATCCTGAATGAGCGGATGGAAAAGGCCCTCCGCATGGCCGCCCTGTGGGATGAAGTGAAAAACGACCTCAACCGCCCCGGCATGAGCCTTTCCGGCGGCCAGCAACAGCGGCTCTGCATAGCCCGGGCCGTGGCCGTCGAGCCGGAAGTGCTCCTCATGGACGAACCCGCCTCCGCGCTCGACCCCATCGCCACGATGAAGATCGAGGAGCTGACCCAGCAACTCAAGGCGAACTACACCATCGTCATCGTCACCCACAACATGCAGCAGGCCAGCCGGGTCTCGGACAAGACGATGTTCTTCTACATGGGCAAGCTCATCGAATACGGCGAGACGAAGCAGATGTTCTTCCAGCCCGCCGAGAAGAAGACGGAAGACTACATAACGGGCCGGTTCGGCTGAGATTTTTTGGAGGTTGCATGGAAACGAACGAAGTAGGCAGACACATTCACGGCAGCTTCGACAAGGCGCTCGACGCCTTGAAAGAAGACGTGCTGCTGATGGCTACGCTGACCGAGCGCAATCTGAACAAAGCCATGAACGGCCTCTTCAAGCGGGATGACGATCTCTGCACCGCCGTCATCGCCGACGACCAGGAGATCGACCAACTGGAAGTCCAGGTGGACAAGGACGGCGTGGCCGTCATGATCCGCTTCCAGCCCGTCGCCCGGGACTTGCGGCAAGTCATCTCCGCGATGAAGGTCAGCGGCAACCTCGAGCGGGTCGCCGACCAAGCCGTCAACATCGCCCGCCGCGCCCGCAAGCTCAACCACGCCCCCGCGCTGGAAAAACTGAACCTGCTGGAACCGATGTATTGGGAAGCGCTCACCATCTTCAAGGACAGCGTGCGCGCCTACGGCGACGGCGAGATCGACCTGGCGCTCTCCCTGAAGGCCCGCGACAAAAAGCTGGACGACTTCGACGGAAAGATAGGCCAGGAAGTAACCGACGGCATGGCCAGGGAACCGGACAAGATAAAGAGCTACATGAACCTCATCTTCATCGCGCGGCACCTCGAGCGCGTGGGCGACCACGCCAAGAACATCGGGGAGGACGCCATCTACGCCGCCAACGCCGAAGACATCCGCCACCGGACGCAAGCCGCCGTTTAGAGCGTGTCATGCACTTTGGCCCGCTCTTGATTGGCTCGTTGTAGAGGCGGCTGTGCCAGCCGCCTGGAGCGGGAGGCAACGCCAGTTCTTTAGGCGGCTGGCACAGCCGCCTCTACAACTACGCAACTACGAACGCTCGAGAGCGAAATTCGACAGCGCGCCGCTCGTATGGTATTCTGGTCGCGCATGAAAAGTCGCTTCTGGCTGGGCGGGATTATCCTTTTGCTCGTTTTCAACGCGGCGTTGCTCATCCGGGCCGCCGCGCCGGCTTCCGATGATTCCGGGTACCCGAACGCCGCGGTCTTCAGCCGCGCTCTCATGCTCATCCGCCAGGATTACGTGGATGACAAGAAGATCAGCTACAAGGACCTCACTTACGCGGCCTTGCGCGGCATGCTTTCCGGCCTCGATCCGCACAGCCAGTTCATGGACCCTCAGGATTTCAAGGGGATGCAGGATGATACGCGCAGCGAATTCGGCGGCCTCGGAGTGGAAGTGGCGATGCGGGACGGCAATCTCATCATCGTGGCGCCGATGGAGGACACTCCCGGCTTCAAGGCCGGCTTGATGTCCGGCGACCAGATTCTGAAGATCAACGGCGTCTCGACCGACAAGATGGACCTGGCCGATGCGATCCAGAAACTCCGGGGCGAGCCTGGAGAAGTGGTGACATTGACCATCCTCCGGCCTTCGACCAAGGAGTTTAAGGATTATCCCATCGAACGCGCGATCATCAAGGTGGACAGCGTCAAGGACGCCAGGCTGCTGGATATCGGCGACCCGGACGGCTACAAGATCGGCTACGCCCGCATAACGCAATTCAACGAACCCACCGCGCAGGACCTCTCGAAGAAGCTGGATGAACTCCAGGCCAAGGGTATGCAGGCGTTCATCCTCGATCTGCGCAACAACCCCGGCGGGCTCCTCAACAGCGCCATCGACGTTTGCGGGCAGTTTCTGCCTCCGAACCAGATGGTCGTCTATACCGAAGGCCGGGTCGTTTCGCAGCGGCGCATCTATCGCACGGCGGAAAACGGCAGGCAGCGGCCCCGCTTCCCGATGGCCATCCTGATAAACGGCGGCAGCGCCAGCGGCGCGGAGATCGTGGCCGGCGCGCTGAAAGACCTGAACCGCGCCATCCTCGTCGGCGAGACCACGTTTGGGAAAGGCTCCGTGCAGAGCGTCGTCCAACTGCCGGACGGTTCGGCCATCCGCCTCACCACGGCGAAGTACTACACCCCGAGCAGGCAAGTCATCCATGAGAAGGGCGTCAGCCCCACAATCCGGGCGATCATGACCGCCGAGCAGGAGCGGCAACTCTTCCTCTCGCGGCGCGAAGATGTTTCCACGGAAGCCGAAAAGAAGGAGTTGGCGAACTTCCGCGACACCCAGTTGGAGAGGGCCGTGGACGCGTTGAAAGGCGTGATGGTTTTCGCGCAACGGACGCCCGAGGCTTCATCGAAGGCCGCCGGCGGCCCGCAATGACGGATGGGGTTATTCCGCGCCGATGGAGGATGAGAGGGATTCGGCGATGCGGTCGGCGTGGGCGTTGATGCGCTCCCCGTCGCGGCCTTCTATCAACAGCCGGATTTTTGGTTCCGTGCCGGAATAGCGCAACAGGACGCGCCCGCGGCCGGCCAGTTCCTTCTCGGCCTCGCCGACGAGCCGTGTGACGTCCGGCAGGGCGGAGAGCTCGGGCTTTTCCCTGACCTTCAGATTCCGCTGCGCCTGGGGGTACTTGGAGAGGCATTTCTTCAACTCGCTCAGCGGTTTTCCTGTTTCGACCATTATCCTCAGCACTTGCAGGGCGCTGATGATGCCGTCCCCCGTGGTGGCATAGTCGCGGAAGATCATGTGGCCGCTCTGTTCGCCGCCGAGGTTCAGGTCGCCCTTCATCATTTCCGCGATGACGTAGCGGTCGCCGACCTTCGTCCGCACGACTTGGCCGCCCCTGGCGGCAAGGGCTTCGTCCAGGCCGAAGTTGCTCATGACGGTTGCGACCAGCGTGTTCTTCGCGAGGTGCCCCTGCGAGAGCAGGTCGATGGCTGCGATGGCCATGATCTCGTCGCCGTCGACGATCTCGCCGTTCTCGTCGCAGAGCAGCGCGCGATCCGCGTCGCCGTCGTGCGTGATGCCGACCTGGGCGCGCGTTTCCTTCACCAGCCGGCGGATTTCCTCGGGATAGGTGCTGCCGCAGTCACGGTTGATGTTCCGCCCGTTGGGCGTCAGGTGCGCGACGATGGCGTCCGCGCCGAGTTCGCGCAGGACGCAAGGCGTGGACCTATAGCCCGCGCCGTTCGCGCAATCGACGGCGATGCGGAGGCTTTCCAGGGTCAGGCCGCGGGGGAAGCTCCGTTTGGCGAACTCGACGTAGCGCCCCAGGGCGTCGTCGATGCGCGTGGCCCGCCCGATCTTGCCCGCCGTGGGGCGGATCGACTCGATCTCTCCGCTGAAGACGAGGTTCTCGATGCGCGATTCGATCTCGTCATCCAGCTTGTAGCCGTCGTGCCGGAAGAATTTGATGCCGTTGTCCTCGTACGGATTGTGCGAGGCGGAGAGGACGATGCCGGCGTACGCCCGCAGGGAGCGCGTGATGTAAGCGACCCCGGGCGTGGGCAGCGGGCCGATAAGGATGACATCGACCCCGAGCGACATGATGCCCGCGGCGAGCGCGTTCTCCAGCATGTAGCCGGAGAGCCGCGTATCCTTCCCGATCACGATCTTCGAACGGTGCGCGGGTCGCGCCCCGCTCCCAAGCTGTGTTATCACGTGCGCCGCCGCGCGGCCCAGTTTCAATGCGGTCTCCGCGGTCACGGGCTCGATGTTCGCCACCCCGCGCACGCCGTCCGTGCCGAAGAGCTTCCGTTGCGAGCCGTTCGCGGGGGCTTTTTTCGCGCGTTTAATGGGGGGCTGTTCCATGACTGTGGATGATCTCCAGGCTAGAAGGCGAGGGTGTCTCCTCCATCTTTTTGATGAGGAACCAGAGGGCTATCGCGAGAAGCAGCGACCCGATCTTCGCCGCCGGGTTCCGCAGGATTAACTTTTTCATATTTCTCGATCAGGAGCAGCCGGGCGAGGCGACGCCGGAAACTCTCGGGATCGAAGTTACGTTCCACCTTGCCCCGATGACAAATCGAAACGATGCCCGTCTCTTCGGAGACGACCACCGCGACGGCGTCGGATTCCTCGGTGATCCCCAGCCCGGCCCGGTGCCGCAACCCGAGATTCCGGTCCAGGTCCTCCCGCTGGCTGACGGGAAAGATGGACGCGGCGGCCAGTATGCGGTCGTTGCGGACGATGAGGCCGCCGTCGTGCAACGGGGTCTTCGGCTGGAAGATGGTGATGATAAGCTCGGGCGAGACCTGGCAGTCGATGGCGACGCCGCTCTCGGCGAAGACGTTCAGGTTGGTATCCTGCTCCAGGGCGATGAGCGCGCCGAACTCGCGGTTCGACAGCTCGAAGACGGCCTCGGTGAGGATCTCGAGGGTCTCCCGGCTCTGCCTGGCGGTGGAAAAGATGTGCTGGCTGCCGAGCGCCGCCAGCGCGCGCCGCAGCTCCGGCTGGAAGATGACGACGAGCGTGATCGCAAAAAACGCCGCCAGCCCGCGGATAAGCCAGTTGATGACCTCCAGGTGCAGCAGTTGCGAGACGAGCGTGACCGCGACAAAGATTACGACGAGCCCGGTGAGCACCTTGGCGCCGCGCGTGCCGCGAAAGTACAGGTAGCCGTAGTAGATCGGCACGTAGAGGATGGCGATCTCGATGACCGACCGCCAGTTGTCGCCCACGAAATTCCAGAGCGAGTCGATCATGACAGGATCGCCTCCGTCATTCGCAGCGCCTCGGCGTGCGCCTTCACGTCATGCACGCGGAAGACGGCCGCCCCTTGTTCGCGCGCGAAGCTCGTGATCGCCACCGCCGGCCAAAGGCGATCCTCCATCGCCCCGCCTAAAAACGACTTTCGCGAGACGCCCACGGCGAGCGGACGTTCCGCCAGCGTGTCCAGATGCCGGAGGAGCCGGAGATTATGGGCGACTGATTTTCCAAAACCAATGCCCGGATCGAAGACGATGCACATCGGGTCTATGCCCGAGCCTATGGCTAGCGCGAGAGATTGTCTAAAAAAAACGCCGACTTCCTCGACGACATCCTCGTAGCGCGGCGCGGCCTGCATATCGCGCGGCGTGCCTTGCATGTGGCAGAGGATGACGCCCGCGCCCGTGTCGCGCGCCGCCTCGCGCATCGCCGGGTCGCGCAAGCCGGAGATGTCGTTGATGATCGCCGCCCCGCGCGCCACCGCTTCCCGGGCTACGCCCGCCTTGTAAGTGTCGATGGAAAGGAGGCCCGCGCCGAGCGCGGCCACGGCTTCCACCACCGGCAGCACCCTCGCTCTCTCGATTTCCTCCGGCACGGGCAGCGCTCCGGGGCGCGTCGATTCGCCGCCGATGTCGATGATGTCCGCCCCTTCGCCGAGCATCCGCCGGGCGTGTTCCACCGCGTCGGATAAGGCCGCATACTTGCCACCATCCCAAAACGAATCTAGCGTTACGTTGAGAATCCCCATTATCAGCGCCCGCCCGCCAAGATCGACATCCCCTTTTTTTGTTCTCCAGATCATCTATCGTGCAAGTTGTTGACGCAGCTTCCCCGCATCGCATTCGACATTTTCTAAACTCATGGAAACCACCGCCCCGCAGCCCGTCGCCAAGAAAACGTTCCCGCCCTTCAACCTCGTCCGGCTCCTGCGGACGGTCTTCGCCCCGCGCGCCGGAGAGAGGATCTGCATCCTCATCGACCTCGCCGAACCAAGGGAGGCGGCCGAATTCGCCTTTTTGAAGAATCCGGCGCTCACCATCCAGCGGCACGCCTTCGAGGATTTCTACCAGGCCCTGCATCGCGGCGCCATCGCCGAACTGGGGCTGCAAGGCGGCGAAATGTTCGCCTACAAGGTCACGGGCGGCAGCAACCTCGACCTGCCGGACGAAGCCGTCGCCACGGATGGCACGGCTCTCAGCCTCGCGAAGGATGTCTATCCCAACTACGACCTCATCCTTTGCATCTCGACTTTCTCCGCCACTGCGCCGTTGACGGCGTTCGCGAAGCAATTCGGCTTCCGGGGCGCCACGCTGCACGGGGTCAACCCCGTCATCCTGCGCTCCGGCCTCGCGGTGGATTACAACGAAGTGAGCCGCCAGGCGGAAAAGCTGCGGCTCGGGATGACGCGGGCCGATTTCGTGGAGATTGACTTCGAGGCCGCGGGCCGCGCGCACACGCTGCGGCTGGAGCTTGGCCGCCAGGAAGCGCAAAAAAGCCACGGCCTCTGCCGGGGCGGCCCGGACGTAGCGAACCTGCCCGCGGGCGAAATCTATTTCGTGCCCAAAGGCGCGGAGGGCGAGTTCCCGATGCGCTACGAGGACGGCACCCTCGGCCTCATGGAAGTCTCCGGCGGGCGCATTCAAAAAGCGTCCTTGATAAAGGGGAGCCAGGAGACGATCCAGGCGCACCAGCGCAAGCTCGCTTCCGATCCCGTGACGGGCGAGCTCGGGGAACTCGGGTTCGGCACGCAGGAACTTCCCGTCTCGGGCCGCGACATCCAGGACGAGAAAATCCTCGGCACGCTGCACGTCGCCACCGGGCGGAGCGACCACCTGGGCGGCAGCCTGACGCCGGACAAGTTCGCGAACAAACTCAACGCCACGCACGACGACATCCTTTTCTCGCCGAGCAAGACGCCGGAGATAGCCGTGACGCAAGTGCGCATGGCGCGCAACGGAGCGACCGAAGTGCTCATCGAGAACTACGAGCCGGTTTACCTGCGGAAGCTCCTTGAAGAATAGCGGCTACGAGTCCGCGCGGCTCCTTTCCGAATACCTGCTCTTCCACTACGGCGCGCCGCGAGAGATCCTGCCGTACGACTTCGGGCCGCGCGACGCCCTGGACTTCCCACGGCGCTGCGTCACGGAGTGCCTGGACGCCTCCCGCCGCCCGGCGCGCGCCCTGGACGTCGGTTGCGCGGTCGGCCGCGCGACGTTCGAACTGGCCCGCCATTGCGAAGAAGCGGTGGGCGTCGATTTTTCCCGCGGTTTCATAAAAGCCGCGCGGACGCTGCAAAGCGCGGGAGAACTTTCCTACGAGCGGGTGGACGAAGGCGCCCTCACCACGCGCTGCACGGCGGCGGCGCCGGCCGGGATCGACCGCGCGAGGGTGCGCTTCGAAACGGGCGACGCGATGAATCTGCCCGAAGACCTCGGGGTCTTCGACGTGGTTCTCGCCGCGAACCTCATTTGCCGCCTTTCCGACCCAGCGCGTTTCCTGCTCGCCGCGCCGCGGCTGGTCAAGCCCGGCGGGCAACTCATCCTGACTTCGCCCCACACATGGCTGGAGGAATTCACTCCGCGCGCGAACTGGCTCGGCGGTTCCCGGCTTCAAGGCTTGCTCGAGGCCGGCTTCACACTGGAGCGCCGTTTCGACATGCCGTTCCTCATCCGCGAACACCGGCGGAAATTCCAGTGGAGCGTGGCGGAGGCGACGCTTTGGACGCGGCTTATTTCGTGAAGAGCGGCAGCGCGGCCGTCAGCGCCTTGAGATAAACGGTGTGCTTGGCGCCCATCATCAATTCCTGGTCCAGCAGGTCGATCGTCTCTTCCTTGCCTGCGCGCAGGAGGTAGTGCCGCTCTCCGTCGGGCAGGGTGTAATCCGCATGGAAGAAGTCTGAATGCGGGTCGCGGGAGAAGCTGAATACCGCAGTCTTGCAGGCGATCTCGCAACGGCTGACGGCGGCGCCTTCCTTCTCCTCGATCTTCCCGCGAATCGTTTCGCCGGAGACGGTCTCGTAGAGGAGATTGGCCGCATCGACCAGCTTCCATTTTAGCTGCGCGGCGAGCCACCCCGCCAGGAGATACGCCGAGGAGCGGAACCCGGGAGCGCACGTCATTTTCCAGCCCTGGACGCAATCGAGATGCGGCAGGTTTTCGGGATTATCGTAAAGCTGGGCGAGCGTCTGGCGCAGATAGAGGGTGCGCGCCCAGTTCAGATCGCGCACCGTCAGGCGCGAACGGGCCGGGAACTCGCGCAGCAACGCAAACGGCTTTTTCCATTCGCTCCACGAAGCGCTGTCGAAGATGAAGCGGTCCACCCACGTCAGAAGCTGCTCGTCGATCGGCCTGTCCAGCCTCGCCTGCCACCAGAGATAGAGAGGCAGGTCCGAGTCCAGGTTTGAAAAGAGGATGTTCGGGAAGACGCCCTTTACGCTTCCTTCCAGCAGGAAGGATATTTGTTCGCAACAGACCTGCTTCGCCCCGGCGCGGCTCATGTGGCAGTGCGCGCTTATCCACGCCTGCGCGCGGTTGTTCGGTGAATCGGGCTCGACCGCGACGACGATCGCGCGGCAGGCGTGGTCGCGGGTGAACGCCGAGATGAGGTCCGTGTTCTCCGTCAGCGCGGCCTCGCCCTCGCAATAGACCGCGAGGTTCATGAGGGAGGCCCGCGTCGAGCCGCCAGCGTCCTCTTCCCACAGCTTTTTCAACTCGCGCTGGATCTGCCCGATCTCGACCGGCATCCCTCGCGAAAAGGTAACGTCGCTTCCGGCCACTACAGTCTTCTCCAGGCCCGCCCGTCGCGCTGCAAAAGCTCATCCGCTTCCTTCGGCCCCCAGGAGCCGGAAGGGTACGGGCAGAGCGGCGGCGGGGCTGGCGGCTTGTGCCATGCGTCCTCGATGGCGTCGATGAATTTCCAGGCCGTCTCGACCTCGTCGCGGCGGGCGAAAAGCGTGGCGTCGCCGCTCATCGCGTCCAGGAGCAGCCTTTCATATGCCTCCGGGCTGGCCTTGCCGAAGGAGGTCCCGTAGTGGAAATCCATCTTCACCGGCTCGATGCGGATCGCCGCGCCGGGCATCTTGGCTTCCATCTTCAGCGAGATTCCCTCGTCCGGCTGGATGCGGATGACCAGGACGTTCTGATCCAGCACCGCCCCGCCCTTGTTGAAGAGCACCGAGGGCGCGCTCATGAACTGGACGGCTATCTCGGTGCTCGATTTCGGCAGGCGCTTGCCCACGCGCACATAGAACGGCACGCCCGCCCAGCGCCAGTTATCCACCAACAGCCGCAGCGCCACGAAGGTCTCCGTCATCGACCCGGGGTTCACCCTTTCCTCCTGCCGGTAAGCCTGCACGTCCTTCCCGCCGATGGCGCCCGCCGCGTACTGGCCGCGGACGACGTTCTCCGCGACTTCCGCGCCGGTCATGTTGCGGAGGGAACGGATGACTTTCACCTTCTCGTCGCGCACGCTGTCGGCGGTCAGGTCCGTGGGCGGTTCCATCGCCACGAGGCAGAGGAGTTGCAGGAGATGGTTCTGCACCATGTCGCGCAGCGCGCCCGCGCCTTCGTAGTAAGGGCCGCGGCCCTCGACCCCGAGCGGCTCGCTCGCCGTTATCTGGACGTGATCAATGTAGCGGTGGTTCCAGAGCGGCTCGAAGATGGCGTTCGCGAAACGCAGCACCATGATGTTCTGCGCCGTCTCCTTCCCGAGGAAATGGTCTATGCGGTACGTATCCTTCTCCGCGAACGTCCCGCTGACCGTGGCGTTCAGCTTCCGCGCGCTCGGCAGATCGGTGCCGAATGGCTTTTCCACCACGATGCGCGCCCAGCTCCCCTCGCGCGTCTTGTTCAAGCCGCTCTTTTTAAGATGCAGGCAAATGTCCTCGAACTGATCCGGCGCCACCGCGAGGTAGAAAAGCCGGTTGCCCCGCGTGCCGCGCTCGGCGTCGATCTTCTCCAGCCGCTCCGCGAGCTTCGTGTATCCCTCCGCATCGCCAAATTCGCTGCGATGATAGAAGATCGACTGTGTGAAATTCTCCCACACCTCCTCGCGCACGGTCTGGCGCGAAAATTTTTTCAACGCATCGCCCAACTCCTCGCGGAACTGGTCGTCCGTCTTGTCGCGCCGGGCGAAACCGACGACCGTGAGAGCCGACGGCAGATCGCCATCCGCGGCGATGTTGTAAAGAGCGGGAATGAGTTTCCGATGGGTCAGGTCTCCGGTCGCTCCAAAAATGACGACCGTGCAAGGCTGCGGCATCGGTCGGCTGGAAAGTCCTTCGCGGAGAGGATTGGTCTGGGTGTTCGAGTTCACGGCAAGCCGAGAGTAAGCGCCGCCCGCCCGTTAGCCAAACGCAAAATGACCGTCTGCCGAGAGTTCCCCTCTTTGCGTGGCAATCATGCACGAGCGGCATCCGTTGTAGCGGCGGCTGTGCCAGCCGCCTGGAGCGGGAGGCAACGCCGTTCCACGTCTTCAAGGCGCCTCTACAACTGGGCATCGCGCCCCCTCGGGTTTTTTCCTTGCCTGCCGCGCCGGGCGGGGGGATTATCTGGTTCTATGATCGTCCCAACTGCCGGCCTCTACAAAATCGCTTACGGCAAATATGCGATTGGCGCCTATAACATCAACAACCTCGAACAGACGACGGGCCTCTTCCGCGGCTGCATCGACAGCAAGGCTCCTTTCATCATCCAGCTTTCCAGGGGCGCGCGCAAATACGCCGACAAGCGCATGCTCGAAGCCATCATCCGCACCGCGGAAGAGATTTTCCCCGAGGCGATCTTCGCGGTGCATCTGGACCATGGCGACGAGGAGTCGTGCTACGACTGCATCGAGTCGGGCTTTTACAGTTCGGTGATGATCGACGCCAGCCACGAACCGTTCGAGGAGAACGTGGCCATAACCAAGCGCGTCGTGGATCGCGCGCACGCGGCGGGCGTAAGCGTCGAGGCGGAACTCGGCATGCTCGGCGGAGTGGAGGAAGACATCAAGGTGGATGAAGGCAACGCCTGCCTGACGAACCCCGCGGAGGCGGTCGAGTTCGTCCGCCGCACCGGGTGCGACGCGCTCGCGGCGGCCATCGGCACCAGCCACGGCGCGTACAAGTTCAAGGGCCAGCAGAGCCTGCACTTCGAGGTCATCGACGAAATCCAGAAACGCATCCACGGCACGCCCATCGTGATGCACGGCAGTTCCAGCGTCCCGATCTCCGAAGTGGAGCGGATAAACGCCGCCGGCGGCAAGCTCGACCCGAGCGCGCGCGGCGTGAACGAGAACGAGTACCTGCCCGCCGCCAAGCTCGGCGTCACGAAGGTCAACATCGACACGGACGGACGCCTCGTCTGGACGCGCGTCCACCGCGAATTCTTCCGCGACAAGCCGTCGGAGTTCGATTTCCGCCCGCCGGGCAAAATCTTCATGGATGAATACGCCAAGTTCATCGCGCACAAAAACGGCAAGCTCGGCTCGGCCGGGGAACTTCCCAACATGCGCAAGGCGCTGGAGAAGTCCGCCGCCGTCGTGGCTGCATAGCTGGCGTTGATCCAGCATCATGCCGTTTGAAGAACCGATCCGGATAATATCCGACCTTCATTTCGGCCATTCCGGAAGCCTCCTCGCCGACCCCGCGCAGTTGGAACCGCTCTTCCGGGGCGCGAAAACCGTCGTTTTCAACGGCGACACCGTGGAGATGCGCTTTCTCGAGGATCGCTCGCAAGCCTTTCAGAACATGGAGCTTGTCGGCGAAGTGTGCCTGGCGGCGGGCGCGCGCCCGGTCTTCGTGAATGGAAACCACGACCCGATCATCTCGGCGCTGAATCACCTCGACCTCGCCAATGACGGCCTGCTGGTCACGCACGGCGACATGCTCTTCCACGACATCTCGCCCTGGAGCAAGGAAGCGCGCGTCATCGGCCCCGCGCACACGCGGGCGCTCCAGGAACTGGGCGAGCACGCTTTCCACGACTTTGAGAAGCGCCTGAACGCCAGCAAGCGCGCCGCGCTCTCCGTGGAGTTGCACAAATCGCGTCTCCCCAGGGGGCCGCTCGCCACGGTCGAAACCCTGGCGCGCGAATGCTGGCCCCCGTGGCGGCCCTTGCAGATCCTGCGCGTCTGGGCGGTGACGCCCGCCCGGGCCGTCGCTCTGGCGCGGGTTTTCCGGCCGCGCGCGCGCTTCATCGCCATCGGGCACACGCACTTCGGCGGCACGTGGCGCCTGAAGCCGCGGATCGTGATCAACACCGGCAGCTTCCTTCCCTTCTCCGTACGCAGGGCGCTGGAACTGGAGGGAAACGTCCTGACGGTTTACAACATCGCCCTAAAGCGGAATCGCTTCGAACTGGGCAAACGCATCGCCCGCTACAAAGTCACGAAGCTGGAGGCCCACGAAGGGTTTTAGCTTTTCTCCCGGTCGAGCACTTCGCGGATTTTCCCCGCCAGCAGCGCGGGCGAGAACGGCTTCGGCAGGAAGGCTATCTCCCCCGCCGCAAGACCCTGGAGCCGCATCTCCTCCTCGTTGTGGCCGGAGGTGAAGAGAACCCGCGTGCCGGGCGAGAGGACTTCCAAATTATCCGCGAGCCGCTTGCCGCCGATCTGCGGCATGATGACGTCCGTCAGCAACAGGTCGATCTTCTGCGTGTCGCATTCGCGGATGACCTCCATCGCCTTGGCGCCGTCGCCCGCTTCCAGCACCGTGTAGCCGAGCTTCACCAGAAGCGAAGAGGTCAGCTTGCGCACGGAAGGGTCGTCCTCCACCAGCAGCACCGTCTCGTTGCCGAGCGGGAGCGGCCCATCGCCGCCGGTGGGACGAGGGTGTCTGGCGGGCGGTTCCTTTCGGCCAACCGGGAGATAGATGGTGACGGTCGTTCCGTGCCCGGGCTTGCTCTCGATGTCGATGTAGCCGCCGCTTTGCTTGACGATGCCGTAGGCGGCGGACAGGCCAAGGCCGGGGCCTTTGCCGGAGGCCTTTGTAGTGAAGAACGGTTCGAAGATGCGGGCCTTCACGTCGTCGGGGATGCCCGCGCCGTCGTCCTTGATCGACAGCCACACGTACGGTCCGGGCGCGATGCCCGCGCGCCGCTGCGCTTCCGCCTCGTCGAGAACGCCGCATCCCGTCTCCAGCACGAGCGAGCCGCCTTCGGGCATTGCGTCGCTGGCGTTTACAACCACGTTCGTGATGACCTGCTCGATCTGCCCCGCGTCGATCACGATGGGTTTCAAACCGGAGCCGGTAAGGGTTGTGATGGCGATGTTCTCGCCCACCAGGCGGTGCAGCATGACGTCGAGCCGTCTTACGACATCGTTCAGGTCGGTCATCACCGGCTCGATATTCTGCTTGCGGCTGAAGGCGAGCAGTTGCTGCGTAAGGGCGGACGCGCGCACGGCCGCGGCGTAGATTTCCTCGGCGTCCTTGTGCGCGACGGGGTCGAGGGATGAGTTGTTCAGGAGCAGTTCGCCGAAGCCGATGATGCTGGTGAGGATGTTGTTGAAGTCGTGGGCGATGCCGCCGGCCAGACGCCCGATGGCTTCCATCTTCTGCGATTGGCGCAACTCTTCCTCCAGGTGCTTGTATTCCGAAATGTCGCGGCTTATGCCCATGACGCCCGCGATCTCTCCCCGCAGGCCGCGCAACGGGAATTTCGTGGTCAGCACCCACCGCTGTTTCTGCGTGGTTCCGCAGCGGATTTCCTCCCGGTTGATGATCGATTCCCCGGTCGCGAACACATGCGCGTCGTCCGCGGCGAAGCGTTCCGCGACATGCCTGGCAAAAAGGTCGAAAACCGTCTTCCCCTCGATCTCCCGCGCGGAGGTCAGCCCGAGCGACCGCGTATGCGCGGCGTTGCTCAGGATATAGCGGGAAGCGGTGTCCTTGATGAAAATGAAGTCCGGCAGATTGTCGAGAAGGGCGCGCAGCATGTTGCGCTCCGAGGCGAGCGCTTCGGAGGTGGCGGCCAGCTCGCGCGTGAGCGTCTCCACTTTTTCTTTGTAACCGGCCAGGTCGAACGACTCCATCTCCGGAGGAGAAACCACCATGCTTGAGGCTAAAGCCATGTGTTTGAAAAGAAGCAACATCCATTCCAACCTCCTGCCTGGGACGAAAAAAGCGGGCCTTTTCTCGCCATTGAGACGGAAACCGGCGATTCTTCCTCGCGGCGGGCATGATTTCCTACCTCCTCTTCCTTCTGGCGCTCTGCGCCGCGGGCGCATGGGCATTCTACGTGGCCTGGCTGCGGCCGCTCGGCGACCTGGAACGGTTGATCCAGGCGCTCGCGCGCGGGGAACAACCGCCCACCTTCGTCATCCGCGGGGCGAGCTGGTTCGCCCGGCTGGCCTCGCACATCGAGAACCTCGCCGGCGAGCAATCGCGATTGAAGAGGCAGGCCGCGGAGGAACATTTCAACCTGGCGGCGATCCTCTCGAGCATGGTGGAAGGCGTCATGGTGGTGGATACCGGCCACGTCATCCGCCTGGTAAACGACTCCTTCGTGACTCTCTTCGAAGTGACGGGCAGCCCGCTCGGGAAAACCGTCCTGCGCGCCCTGCGCGAGGCCTCTCTTGAGGAAATCGTCCGGGGCGCCTTGCAGAGCGGGCGGCTCCAGACTGGCGAGATATCCCCGCTTCACCAGCCTCCGAACGCCGCGGCGCGCTGGTTCATCGTGAGCGCCATGCCCTTGAAAAACGCCGAGGGGGAAACGGGCGGAGCGGTCGTCGTCTGCCACGACATCTCGCGGTTGCGGCAGTTGGAAGACATGCGGAAGGAATTCGTGGCCAACGTTTCCCACGAATTGCGGACGCCGCTCTCGATCTTCCGCGGCTACCTGGAGAACCTGATCGACAACCCCGCCGTGCCGCGCAAGGAACTGCTCGGCAGCCTGGAGATAATGGAAAAGCATTCGCGCCGGCTCAACGCGCTGCTCGAGGACTTGCTGACGCTGGCGAGACTGGAATCCCGCCGGGAAAAGCTGGATCTGGCTGCGATCAACCCGGCGGAATTCATCCGGGAGATCGTGAACGACTGGAAGCGGAACATGGATCAGAAAAAGATCGGCCTGGCGCTGGAATTGCCGCCCGGCCTGAGGCCGTTCCAGGGGGATGCCGTGCTCCTGGAGCGCGTCCTCAACAACCTCCTCGACAACGCGATAAAATACACGGCCGAAGGCGGCACGATGACGATCAGCGCCGAGTCGGCGCCCGAGTGGACGAAGATAAGCGTGCGGGACACGGGGGTGGGCATCCCCGCGCGGGACTTGCCGCATATCTTCGAGCGTTTCTACCGCGTGGAGAAGGCGCGGAGCCGGGAAGCGGGCGGCACGGGCCTCGGGTTGTCCATCGTCAAGCACATCGCCGAACTGCACGGCGGCGGCGTCTCCGCGGAGAGCGTTTACGGCGAGGGGACGGTCATCACCGTTTCCCTGCCGCGCGATCTCTCCTAGCTACTCCTAGCTTAGCTAGAGCGTGTCATGCACGGCCGAAACGAGCAGTCCGCGGATGCCGCGGATTGGGATGCCCACCCATTCCGGTCGATTATTCAATTCGTAACCGACTTCATACATCGCCTTTTCCAGCAAATACGCTTCGAGCAGGATTCCCAGGTCCGCGCGCGATGTTGGAATAAACGCCGCCTGGCCCGCGGCTTCGCTATAGGCCTCCAGAAAGACGCGACCGACGTGTTGCGACCACAATTCCGCCCATTGCCGGAGATACGGCACGTCTTCCGCCCGCACGGCTCCCAGTTTCGCAAGCGCGCTGTACGCCGCGTAGTGGAAGGAGCGGAGCATCCCGGCGACATCCTGCAACGCGCACCGCTTCAGCTTGCGTTCGCCGAGGGAGCGCGCGGGCTCGCCCTCGAAGTCGATGATGACGAAGTCTTTGCCGGTGTTCAGCACCTGGCCGAGATGGTAGTCCCCGTGGATGCGGATTTTGGAAACGGCGATCTTCCCGCGAAGGATTTTCGCCTGCCGCTGAAGAATCTCTTTTTCGAACGCGAGGACCTCTTCCGCTTCGCGCCGTGAATCTTCCGGCAGCAGCGGGAGGCGCCTTTGCAACAACTGGAAGGCGCGGCGGACGGACGCGCGCATGGATTGATAGAGCGAGCGCTGGTAGAGCGTGGTGAATGGCTCCGGGGAAAAGTTTGCGTCGTTCGGCTCGGAGGCGAGGGCCAGGTGCATCTCCGCCGTTCGCAGGCCAAGCTGGCGCGCTCGCGTGGGATAGACGCCCCCGATCAAGTCGAGGACGACGGGCGAGTCCACCCCGCCGCTCGCATCCGGTTTTTCCGCCAGGACGCGTTCGAAATAGCGGCTGAGGGAGTTGAGCGTATAAGTCCACGCATCGCCTTCGTTTGAAACGGCGCCGATGAGCAACCCCAGCACGCTCGGCTCGCTCCCGCGGCGGCGGTACTCCAGCGAACCGCCAAACGGCGGCACGAACGCGAATTTTTGTTGTTCGCTGAGGAAACGGATGATCTCCGAATCGGGATTTACGCCGTTCTCCAGCTTGCGGTACAGCTTCAGGAACAGCGTGTCGCCGTACAGGATCGAGGAGTTGCTCTGCTCGGCCTTCAGGACTTGCGAGGCGAGCGAAACGTTTTTTCCGCCCGCGAGGGCCTCAAGCCGCGCGCCCGGATAGCCGCCCGCTTCGCCGAACTCGCCGCGCAAGGTTTTTCCCTGGATGATCCACCTCAACAGCGAGGCGCGGAAATGCTCGTTGTAGATCGCGTCGTGGAGGACGGCGTCCCCGTAACGGGCGATGACGGCGTTCGGGAATTTTTCCTGTATCTCGCCCGCGGCCACGGATAACGGCAGCAGGTACGTGTCCGAACCGCCGTCCGCGTAGCGTGCTTCGAGGAATACGAGCCGCGCTTCCGGGAGGCACTCCGGCACGGGAACGGTTTCCACGACCCGAATGCCCGTGAGGCCCCTGGCCTTCGCCCCAAACCAGCGGCAGCCGGAGACGTAATCCAGCAGCACGCTTTCGTTGAACTCGCGCCAGTCAAAAGCTTCGGCGAAGGTCGGGACGGCGTATTGCCGCTCCAGGGCTCCGGCTTCCTTTTCCTGTTGCAGAACCAGGCGGTAGTGGCCGTGCGGCCCGAGCGTGAAGAGATAAGGCGTTCGCTTGATGGCGGGAAACTTGTTCCGGCTGAAGATTTCCCTAGGCGTCCGCCCTTCGTACGCGGAGAGGTCGAGTTCGACGACCTGCGTGAAACGGGAGAGGTTGATGACGACCAGGATGATCTCCTCCTCATGCCGCCGGATGAAATGGAGCACGCGCGCGTTGTCGCTGTTCAGAAACTCGATGGAGCCGCGCCCGAAGGCCTTGTAGCGCTTGCGAAGCGACACGGCCCGCCGCATCCACCACAAAAGCGAGGAGAGATTTCTCTCCTGGTTCTCGACGTTGACGGCCTCGTAGTGGAACTCCGGGTCGATGATGGCGGGCAGGTAAAGCTGCTGCGGGTTGGCCTTGGAGAAACCGCCGTTCCTGTCGGGGCTCCATTGCATCGGGGTGCGGACGCCGTTGCGGTCGCCGAGGTAGATGTTGTCGCCCATGCCGATCTCGTCGCCGTAGTAGATGATCGGCGTGCCGGGCAGCGACATCAGGAGGACGTTGATGACCTCCATCTTGCGGCGATTGCTCGCGAGCAGCGGAGCGAGCCGGCGCCGGATGCCGACATTGATCCGCGCCCGGGGGTCGAGCGCGTAGACGCGGTACATGTAGTCCCGTTCCTCGTCGGTCACCATCTCCAGCGTCAGCTCGTCGTGGTTTCGCAGGAAGGTGGCCCACTGCGCGTTCTCGGGTATCCGCGGGGTCTGCTCGAGGATGTCGAGGATGGGAAAGCGATCCTCCATTTGCAGCGCCATGAACATCCTCGGCATCAGCGGAAAATGGAACGCCATGTGGCACTCGTCCCCCTCTCCGAAATAGGCGGCGGCGTCCTCCGGCCATTGGTTGGCCTCCGCCAGCAGCATGCGGCCCTTGAATTTCGAGTCGATGTGCGCCCGCAGCTTTTTCAGGAAAGCGTGCGTCTCCGGCAGGTTTTCGCAATTCGTCCCCTCCCGCTCGTAAAGATACGGGACGGCGTCCAGGCGCACGCCGTCGACCCCCATGCCAAGCCAGAAGTCGATGACCTTCAGAAGCGCCTCGTGCACTTCCTCATTGTCGAAATTCAAGTCCGGCTGGTGCGAATAGAACCGGTGCCAGAAATACGCCTTCGCCACGGGGTCCCACGACCAGTTCGAGGTTTCGAAGTCCTTGAAGATAATCCGCGCGTCCTCGTATTTTTTCGGCGAATCGCTCCAGACATAGTATTCCCGCCAGCGCGATCCCGGCGCCGCGCGGCGCGAACTTTGGAACCAGGCGTTCTGGTCGGATGTATGGTTGAGAACCAGTTCCGTGATGACGCGGATGCCGCGTTCATGCGCCTTCGCGAGGAATTCCCGGAAATCGTCGAGCGTCCCGTACTGGGGATTCACGGAGAAATAATCGGCGATGTCGTAGCCGTCGTCCCGGAGGGGCGAGGGATAAAACGGCAGCAGCCAGAGCGCGCTCACTCCGAGTTCGCAAAGGTAATCGAGCTTCTGGATCAGCCCCGGGAAATCGCCTATCCCGTCCGCGTTGCTGTCCGCGAACGCCTTGACGTGGACCTGGTAAATGACGGCGTCTTTGTACCAAAATGAATCTTCGGGCATCGGTTGTAATTCGAAGTCAGCGGGTGAAATGGATGTCGCGGGCCGCGGCCTGCACGTAGGCGGCTTCCGCCAGGTCGGGGCGGCTTTGCTTCAGGAGGTCGCCGAGCATCTTCCACGATTCCGCGCGGAACGGCTCCTTCTGAATGAAATTTTTCAACTCGATGATGGCGGGCACTTTCTCGTTCCGTTCGTCAAGGTGGGCGACGTAGCGCTTCTCCGCCGCCCACGAGCCGGTGCGCGCGGCTTCGCGGAGAAGATCGACGCGGTCGGCGTGATTTTGAAGATACTCGACGGTGGCGAGATATTGCAGGTATTCCGCGTGCAGCAGCGGGAGACCGGCGACGGCTTCCAGTTGCGAGCGGGCGCCCGAAAAATCGCGGAGCCGGATGTCTGTCGCGGCCATGCCCAGATGCGCGAACGGCTGGTCTCCGGGGCGGCTCAAGGCTTGTTTAAAATCGGCCAGCGCGGCCTGGTAGTCGCCCTGGGTCGATTCCAGCGTGCCGAGATTCGTCAGCATACGCGCGGAGGCGCCGCCGTCCCGGATGGTTGTCTCGAGAAAAGTGCGTTCATCGCGCCAATCCGCGTTGCGCAGGAAGGTGCGCACGCCAAAGAAACAAAACCAGACGGCGGCAAGGACGCCAGCCGTGCGCGAAGAGCCAAAGCGGCGCGCGAGCGCGAGCAGAAGGAACGCGCTTGGGACATAGAGCCAATGCTCCGCGGCGGCGGCATTGAGCGAGAAAAGATTGCTGATCGGCAGATAGGCCGCGAAGAACGCGAGAAGGAATCCAAAGACGACGCGATCCGCGCGCCACGCCCGGCGGCACCAAAGAAGAAAGCCGGCGAAAAGGGCGAAGCCGAGCAGGGTCTGGAACTCGCGGAACCGGGCCTGCCGCAAGACCTCTTTGTTGTTTTCCGCGCCGAGAGGAACAAGATCGCGCTCCATGTGCAGATGGATGGGCGCGACGAGAAGGCCCGCGTATTCGGCCCATGCGCGGGCAGCGAGGATGGGGCGGACCGCCGGCGGAACCGGTTCTTTATAGGGCGGCGGAATTTCCTTCGCGGAAAAACGCAGCGCGCCGTAAAGGGCGAACGCCGCGCAGAGAAAAACGAGCCGCCATCGCCTGAGATAGAAGATCGAAAGGACGGCAAAGACGATGCCGCTCTCCTTGGAAAGCATGGCCGCCAGCAAACAAACAGCGGCGGCCAGCCGGCACGAGGCGCGCGGAAAGCCCAGGAGATACAAGGCGGCGAAGCCAAAAAGCGCCGCGAGCAAATCGGCCCTTCCCGAGACATAAATGACGGCGGAGCTATGCAGCGGGAGCACGGCCCACAGAAGCGCCGCCGCGAGAGCGGCATTCGGGGAGAGAAACCTGCGGGCGAAGAGAAAGAGAAACACGGCGCCCGCCGCGTGCAGCAGGATGTTTGTGAGATGATACCCCCACGGCTTATCGAAACCGTAGAGGGCGTAGTCGAAGGTGTTGGCGACCCTCTGGAGCGGCCGGTAAAAGTTGGACGCGGTGGCGTCGGTGAAAAGAAAGTACCGGAAGCCCGCGGGAATGAGCAGCCAGCTTCGAATAAAAGGATCGCGCAGGATGAGCGCGGAGTCGTCCCATACAAAGCCGTTCCGCAGGGCGGGCCAGTAAACGAGAAACACCGCCGCTACGACCAGGAGAAGCCGTTTCACCGCTCTTCCCAGATGAAATGTTCCAGGCGCAATTGCTCCGCGCGGCTCCCCGCTTCCTCCGCGCGCGGGCCTTTCAACCCGGCCATTTTTTCATAAATCCCGATGGCCGACTTCCATTCCCCCTGCTGCTCCATCAGGCGCGCGGCGTCGAACCCCGCTTTGTAATACCAGAAATAATCCGGCCCGCTTCCGGCGGTCGGGGCTTGGAGGACGTCGTAGAAAACCGCCGCGGCCTCCTGCGTTTTCTTGAGCTGCTCGAGGCTCTTCCCCTTCATGTAAAGGGCGCGGTTTCGCCAATAGGCCGTCACGTCCGGCTGCGCCGCGAGGCTGTCGAACACCTCGATGGCGTTTGCGAAGAACTTCGGGTCCGCCGCGCCCATCGTGAAGAAATCCCCGCCCTTGCCGCACAACGCGGAGAACCGCAGTTCCGGTTCGGGCTTCGCCCCGAGAATGTCGTCGTAGATGTTGATCGCGTCCTGCTCCTTGCCAAGGCCGCTCTTGGTTATCGCCTGTTCCTGCCGGGCGTACAGCTTCAGCGGGCCGTTGAATTTCGCGGCCTCGTCGAACAATTCGAGCGCCTGGTCGGGGTTCATGCTCTTGAGCGCCGACTGCCCCGCCAGGAACAGCGCGGGTTCCGCCAGCGGCGAACCGGCTTCCTGCCGGGCCAGCGTTTCGAACTGGTTCCGCGCGTCGGAATAGTCGCCCTGGCGGAAATAAATCTGGCCCAGCTTCATCCGCACTTCCGCGAGCAACGGCGAGGCGGGCCGCTCCCGTATGAAATTCTCGCAGGCGGCTGTCACCTTTCTCTCATCCCGCGCGCGGCCCGTGTCGGCCATGAAAATGGCGAGGTAAGCCGCGCGCTCCGCGGTGCGCGGGTCGGCGGGCGTGTCGAACGCGGCTTTCAGGTAATGGCTCGCCTCGCCGGATCGCGGCGGTTTGGAGAGAAACGCCAGTTCCGCCAGGGCCACCCGCGCCTCGCCGACGCGCGGATGTTCGGGAAAATCGCGGATGAAAACCGTGAGTGTGTTCACCGCCCTGGGATCGCCCGAACGGGCCTGGAGCAGCCCTTCCTCCAGCACCAGTTCGCGGCGGAGCGGGCTTTCCGGGAACAGGCGGCTGAACTCCTCGTAGTCGAGCAGGAACTTGTCGTAAGCGCCCAGGCTGCCCCACGCCAGCGCCGAGTTGAAGATCGCCTCCTCGCGCACCTTGCCCGAGAGCCGCGCGGCCTCGCGGAACGCGGCGGCGGCCAGGGCGAACTCGCGCTGCTGGAAATGCGCGCTCCCTTCGAGAAACTTGACCTGCCCGAGAACGGCGGGGTCGGACGCATGGCGCCCCGCGTCGTCCAACGCCTGGAGGCAGGCCGGAAATTTCCTGTCGGCGAGGAGTATCCGCGCCTTCAGCACGAAGGCGTCGACCACCATCGGATGCGCCGGGTATCCCTGGATGAATGTGTCCGCAAGCCGCGCGGCCTCCTCGTATTCCTTGAGACGGAACCGCGTTTTCGCGAGGAAATACCGGGCCAGCGCGGCGCGGCGCGGCGGTTCGCGGTCGATCCAGCTCTTGAGTTCCGAGAGGGAGGGGGCTTTCTCGCTGGCGTAAAGCGCATCGAGCTTCCGGAACAGGAGTTCGAGATACGGACTGTACGGATGGCGCCAGATGAACCCTTCGACGGCGTCATCGCCCAACTCGGGCCCCTGCGCGGCGGTGCGGGCGTCGGCGGCGCCCAGGGTCGCATTAACGAGGAGATTTTCGGACAGGCCCTCGGGATCCTTGAGCATCTGCTCGAAGACGGCGGCTGCGGCGGAAGGCTCGTTCCGCGCGAGGAGCAGCCGGCCTTCCATATACGATTTCCATTTCGCATCCGCCGGGCCGGAGATGTCCGCCTTGTCGAGCAAGGCCTGGCATTTCCCGATCTCTTTCTCTTCGGCGTACACGCCTGCGAGGAGCAGTTTCGCCTTTTTATTTTCCAGCGACTCCAGCAAGGGAATGGCTTCGGCGCCGCGCGAGAGCATCCGCAAGGCTTCCGCCTCGCCGAGCCGCGCCGGCGCTTGAAGAGGCGAGCCGTCCTTGTCGAGTTGCGCGAACAAGGCGCGCGCCTCTTCCCACCGGCCCGTTGCCGCCAGCGCCTCCGCTTTCACGAAGTCCGTCCGACCGCCCCGAATGCCCTGGACGCCGTTCCGTTCCAGCGTTTGCAGCGCCTCGCCCGGCTGGGAGGCGGCGAACTGGGCCTCGGCGAGCTTCCCGACCGCGGCGGCGCGCTCCGCGGGGGGCGGATTGGCGGCGAGGCATTGTTTCAACTTTTCGATGGCCACGCCGGGAATCCCCTCCTCCAGCGCGCGGACCGCGGAGTCGTACAACGACGCGCGGGCGCTCCACGGCAGGGCCAGCGCCAGGGCGAAAGAGAGCAGTTCTTTCCTCATTCCGGATTTGGCTGCGGGAGCACGCGCCGCAGGTAACTTCCCGTGTGGCTTTCCTCCATGCCGGCGATGCATTCCGGCGTGCCTTGCCCGAGGATCCTGCCGCCGTTCTCGCCGCCTTCCGGGCCGAGATCGAGCACCCAGTCGGCGCACTTTATCACTTCGAGGTTGTGTTCGATGACGATGAGCGTGTTTCCCGCGTCGCGCAGTTTCATGAGGACCTCAAGCAGCTTGTGGACATCCGCAAAATGAAGGCCCGTGGTCGGTTCGTCCAGTATGTAAACCGTGCGGCCCGTGGCGCGCTTGGCCAGTTCGGCGGCCAGCTTCACCCGTTGCGCCTCGCCGCCGGAAAGCGTGGTGGCCGATTGCCCCAGCCGCACGTAGCCCAGCCCCACGTCCTCCAGCGCGAGGAGCCGGTCCGACACCGCCGGGACGCTGCGGAAGAACCGGGCGGCCTCGTCCACCGTCATCGCCAGCGCGTCGGCGATGTTTTTTCCCTTGTAGGTTATCTCCAGCGTTTCGCGGTTATAGCGCTCGCCGCGGCAGACCTCGCACTCGACATACACATCCGGCAGGAAGTGCATCTCTATCTTGATCAAGCCGTCCCCCTGGCAATTCTCGCAGCGGCCTCCTTTCACGTTGAAGCTGAACCGGCCCGCATCGTAACCGCGAACCCTGGAAGCGGGCAACTGGCTGAAGACCTGGCGGATCGGCGCGAAGGCCCCGGTATACGTGACGGGATTGGAACGCGGTGTGCGCCCGATGGGGCTTTGGTCGATGACGATGGCCTTGTCGATTTGCTCGAGTCCCAGGATGGCCTTGTGTTTGCCGGGGCGGTCCTTGGCGCGATAGAAATGCCGGAATAACGCGCGCCGCAGGATGTCGTCCACCAAGGTCGATTTGCCGCTGCCGGAAACGCCGGTGACGCAGGTGAAACAACCGAGCGGAAAGGCCGCGTCCACCCCGGCGAGATTGTTTTCCCGGGCGCCGGCCACGGTCAGCCAGTTTTTCGGCGCGACGCGCTGTTTGGGAATCGGGATGCGCAGGCTGCCTTTGAGGTATTGCGCCGTGAGGGAGGCCTCGGACCGGAGGACATCCTCCAGCGTCCCTTGCGCGACGAGACGCCCGCCCCGCGCGCCCGCCCCGGGGCCGAGATCGAGGATATGGTCGGCGGCGCGGATGGTGTCCTCATCATGCTCGACGACGATGACGGAATTTCCCAGGTCCCGAAGCCGGCGCAGCGTGGCCAGCAGCCGGTCATTATCCCGCTGGTGCAGGCCGATGCTCGGTTCGTCCAGGACGTACAGCACGCCCGCCAGCCCGGCGCCGATCTGCGTCGCGAGCCGCGTCCGCTGGAATTCGCCCCCGGAAAGCGTGCCGCTCTCGCGGTCGAGATTCAAATAACCGAGGCCCACTTCCACGAGGAAACTCAGGCGCGCGGAGATTTCCCGCGTCACCTGCGCCACGATTTTTCCCTGCTGTTCCGTCAGTTCCAAATCCTCGATGAAACGCCTGGCCCTCTCGACCGTAAGCGCGCAAAGCTGCCGGATATTGAGCGCCCCGCCCGTGCGCGAAGCGATCGTGACGCCCAGGATTTCCGGCCTCAGCCGCGCGCCGCCGCAGGTCGAACACGGCTTCGGGCTCATGAAGGCCCGGATGCGACTCCTCGTAAATTCGCTCTCCGTCTCCTCGTACAGCCGGGTCATCTGCGGCACAAGGCCTTCGAACGGCTTGCTCACGCGCGTTTCCTTTCCGTTTTTGCCCCAGGCGATCTCTATCGCCCGCCCGCCCGTGCCGAAACAGACCGCTTCCTTGAACGCGGACGGCAACTCGTCAAAAGGCGCGTCAGATGGGGCTTTGTATTCCCGCGCGAGCGCCTCGCGAAGCCCCTTGTAATATTGCAGCATCCGCTTCGCGCCTTTGCTCCAGGGGAGGATGGCGCCTTCCGCGAGCGTCTTTTTCGGGTCGGGAATCATCAATTCGCAGTCGCACACGAGTTCCGTCCCCAGCCCGTGGCAGACGGGACACGCGCCGAAGTGGCTGTTGAAGGAAAAGTGCTTCGGCGTCAGTTGCGGCATGACGAAATCGGTCGCCGGGTTGCAATAGTCGGTCGAATACTTCCTCTCGCTCCAGTCGTCCTCCCCTTCCGCGCGCAACAGGAGGAGCCGGCCGCCGCCCCACTTCAGCGCCGTATCGACGGAATCCGCCAGCCGCGCGCGGACGCCCTCCCGCAAGACGAGCCGGTCCACCACCACTTCGATGTCATGCCGCTTCGTCTTGTTGAGGCGGATGGGCTCCGGCGCGCCGAGATCGACGATCTTCCGGTCGATGCGCGCGCGCACGAAGCCCTCGCGCTTGATCTTGTCGAGAACGTCCCGGAACTCGCCCGCCTGCCCGCGCACCACCGGCGCCAGCACCATCGTCTTCGTCTCGGGCGGGCAACGCAGGACACTGTCGACGATCTGTTGCGGGGTCTGTTTGAAGACCGGCTCGCCCGTGGCGGGATCGTGCGGCTGCCCCGCGGAGGCGAACAGGAGGCGGAGGTAATCGTAAATCTCCGTGGTGGTGGCGATGGTCGAGCGCGGGTTGGCGCCGGAATTCCTCTGCTCGATGGCGATAGCCGGCGAAAGCCCCTCGATGAAATCGACGTCCGGCTTCTGCATCCGGTCGAGGAATTGCCGGGCGTACGCGGAGAGGCTTTCGACGTATTTGCGCTGGCCCTCCGCGTAAAGCGTGTCGAAAGCGAGGGACGATTTCCCCGAACCGCTCAGCCCCGTGACGACAACGAGCTTCTCCCGCGGGATTTCCAGGGTGAGGTTCTTGAGGTTATGCTGACGCGCCCCGACGATCTTGATGGTGGAAGCCGGCATTCTGGCAAAGGATCAATAAATCACATTGCGCGGTGGCATGCGAATCGCTTTAGAAGAAGGTCGAATGGAACAATCTCTCCAGCCCGCAACGGATGATCTCGCCGCCTTGCACGAGAAGTTTCGCGAGGTAAAACACTCCATCAACAACTCGTTGGCGGTCATCATGGCGCTTTCCGAGCTGGCGCAGAGGAATCCGCAGCACTACGAGAAGCTGACCAAGACGATCCTGACCCGCTGCCCGGACATCGTTTCTCAATTGCAGGACTTCTCCCGCAACCTTTCGGAAAAGATCAAGCCGAAGCAAGCCGCCTGATTTTTTCCGCCAACGCCGCATGGGCGGCGTCATCGAGAACCGGCGTGGACGAAAGGCCGGCCGGAGGCTCCGGGATCTTCACCCACGACCTGCAGCCGCCGTAAGCCGGCGCGGCCGCAAATTCCCAAGGCGCGTCCAGTTTGTAAACCCGCAGAAGGGCGACATGCACCCCTGGCGTGTCGTCATACCGAAACCGCTCCTCGACCACCTCCCGCTTCAGGATGTGGAACGGCTCAAGCTTTTCCAGCGTCCCGGTATCGCGAATGAGCAGCGTCCACTCCGCCTCCGCCCGGTACGCGATGCGGATGCTGCCGTCCGGCGGGGAGGGAAGCGGCGTCCCGGCGGGCAAGCGGGTTTTCTCCAACTGCTCGTGGAACAACGTCGGGAAGAGGAAAAAATCCGCGTGCTGGAAACGGAAGCCTTCCCGCCCCTCCGCGATGCCGCCCTTGCGCAGGAGGATGCTCTGCGTCCCCGCGCCAAGCGCCTCGCACACCAGCGCCCATTCCTTGAAAGCGATGCTCATTCCCTGCGGTTACAACGGAGCGCGCGGGAAGTCAAAGGGCGCGTTTTCCGGTTTGCCCATTCCGCGGCGACATCCTACCCTTTCAGCAATGGCTTATAACATCGACCTGCACACGCACTCGTTCTTCTCGGGCGACGGGGTGAGCAGCCCCGAGGAGTTGATCGCCGCGGCCCGGGAGAAGGGCCTCCATGGCTTCGCGATGACCGACCACAACACCTGCGACGCCATCGCCTACATGCTCGAAAAGGGGCTGATGCGCGAGGACGGCCTGCCCGTGGACGGGTTTCTGGTCATACCCGGCGTGGAGGTGACGACGGCGGACGGCCATCTCCTTTGCTACGGGACGACCCTCCCTTTCCTCAAAGGGATACCCGCGGGCGAGGTTTGCCATGTCATCCATGAACACGGGGGATTGGCGGTGCCGCCGCACCCGTACGATCTGTTCCGGGCCGGCATACGGCAGAACGTGCTGGAGGAGATCGCCATCGACGCCATCGAGGTTTTCAACGCCGCCACGACCTTGAAGCGCTACAACCGCCAGGCTTTCGAATACGCGCAGATGAAGAAGCTGCCGATGGTGGCCGGCAGCGACGCGCACCACGCGGTGGCCATCGGCACCGCCTACACGATCCTGCACACGAACGACTTCTCGGTGAAGGGCATCCTGAAACAGGTGCTGAAGGGCGCCGAACTGAACCAGAAATATCTCTCGCCGAAGGATTCCCTGCGCAAGACCTGGAACAACTGGCTGCGGCTCCGGCCGAAACGGCGGCACACCCCGCAAAAGAAAGAATAGCCTTGTTTTACGCGCAGCCGATGCGCACGGCGTGGGTCTTGTCGAGCCGCAGCACGTCGTCCTCCTTGAACTTCGGGGCCGCCTTGACGTCGGTTATCTTCTCGCCGTTCCACTGGATGCTCCCCTGCTCCACCAGCCGGCGGACATCGCCCCGCGAACGGGCCGCGGAGAAGCCCTGCGCGTACGCGGCCTGCACCACGGAGACGATGTCCCTCTCCACGCCTCGCAACAGCAGTGCGGGCAGGTCGGCGGCGGCGAGGTTTTTCTCGCTGAAACGGGTGTTGAATTGCTCCAGGACTTTCCGGGCCTCTTCCCGCGAATGGTAGCGCTCCACGAGGTCGAACCCGAGTTGCTTCTTGGCTTCCATCGGATGGCCGGGCGGCGGCGCTTTCCCCAATAGCAGGAGATAATAGCGCTCCATCAATTTGTCCGAGATGCTCATGATCTTGCCGAACATCTCGGACGGCGCCTCGCTGACGCCGACGTAGTTGTTCAGGCTCTTGCTCATCTTCTGGACGCCGTCGAGGCCTTCCAGGAGCGGGGTGAGAAAGCCGACCTGCTGCGGCTGCCCCTGCTCCCGCTGGAGATCGCGCCCGACCAGGATGTTGAAGAGCTGATCCGTGCCGCCGATTTCGACGTCGGCCATTATTTTCACGGAGTCGTATCCCTGGATGATGGGGTAGAGAATTTCGTGGACGCCGACCGAGACGCCTTTTTCGAACCGGTTGCGAAAGTCTTCCCGGTGGAGCATCTGCTGGACGGTGACCCGGCTCGCAAGCCGTATGACCTCCTCGAACGATATCATCTCCAGCCATTCGCCGTTGAAGACGGTGCGGGTTTTTTGCGGATCAAGAATCTTGTGAGCCTGCTCCTGGAAGCTCTTGGCGTTGCGCATGACCTGGTCGTGCGTCAATTGCGGGCGGGTGACGGAACGCCCGCTGGGGTCGCCGATCATCGCCGTGAAATCGCCGATGATGAGGACGGCCCGGTGCCCCATGTCCTGGAATTGGCGAAGCTTCTGCAAACCGACCGTGAAGCCAAGATGGATATCCGGCGCGGTGGGGTCGACCCCGAGCTTCACGATGAGCGGACGCCCGAGCCGGAGCTTTTGCAGCAGTTCCTCCTCGCTGACGATTTGCGCCGCGCCCTTCCTGAGCTCCGCGAAAGCTTGCTCTGGGGAGAGGGATTTCATCAAAGGCCCATCCACAACCCGGTTCCGCCGCCTATTTGTTCTTGTTCAGGAGATCGCGCACCTCGTCGATGCTCAAAGGCGATTTCGTCTTCTCCTGCTCCTGCCGCCAGGCCGCGCTTTTGGGCTTCGCTTTCGCGTTGGTGGCAAGTTCCGTCTGGTCTTCGTAACGGCCCTTGAACTGCACGTTGCCGGCATAGCCGCGCGTGGGCGAAGTCTCGCCGCTCTCGCGGGCGTTCTTTACATCCTCCGCCTTGGTGGCGTAGGTCTTCGACATGCTCGAAAGGACAAAGGCGTCCTGGACCGGCGTTTTGGAGTCCGACAGCTTGAAGTTCCCGGCCCAATAACCCTTGGCGCCTGAAAAATCCTTTGCGGAGAACGCCTTGGTCTGTACCTTCTGGTCGTACTCATAATCCTTCACGTAAGCCTTGCCGGCGTTGAATGTTTTGCCGGACAGGAAGGCCCCTTTTTCGGGCGCGTACGCCAGGCTGCTGTTGGGAGTGTAAAGAAGCCGTTCCTCCAGCTTCGGCTCCTGCTGCTGCGCATGAAGGACGCACACCGAAAAAAGCAATAGGGGAACAACTATCCGCACTTGTTACAAATGTCAGAAAACCTCCTGCACTGCAAAGGATTTTTAACCCCGGGCCGTTGGATTCGAGCCGCGCTCCTCGCCCTCCTCGCGGCGGGAAGACTTTGCGCGCAGGATGACGATGCGACGCCGCCGCCCAAACACCGTCGCCACCACAATATCCCCGAGGCGGAGGCTTCACCCTCGCCGACGGAAACGCCCGCGAAACAAAAGACCGCCGCGCCCGATGCGACGATCTCGACCGCAGAATTGGCCGAATTCAAGAAGCAGCCGGAGAAAGTGCAGACGCTGATCGAGTCGGCGCTCGATCTCACGACGCAAAACCTCACGTACACGTACGGCTCCGCGGAGCCGGAAAAAGGCGGCATGGATTGCTCCGGGTTCATCTACTACGTCTTGAAGCGGAACGGCTTTGAAGACGTCCCCCGCAGCGCGAGCGCGCAATACGTCTGGCTGCGCAAGGCGGGCCTCTTCCAGGCCGTGCTGAGCCGCAAAAACAATACCTTCGAGTTAAACGACCTGCGACCCGGCGATCTTCTTTTCTGGACGGGGACGTATTCGGTGGATCGCGACCCTCCGGTCACCCACACGATGCTCTATCTCGGCACAAGACGGAAGAAGCGGGTAATGGCCGGCGCGAGCGACGGGCGTTCCTTTGAAGACGCCGCACGCTGGGGCGTCAGCGTCTTCGACTTCAAGATCGCGCCAAAGGCGTCCACTCCGCCGGATCCGGCTGCCGGCGCAAAGCCGCAACCCGTCTTTGTCGGCTACGCCCACCTGCCGGGGATGGAGGACATCCCATGATTGACTGGGACCTGCTGAGTCAACGTGCCTCCCGTCACTATTCTCAAGTGGGAACATGGGAGCATCGTCAAACGTTCTCCGAAGCGGTGCTTGCGCAGTGAAAGGCAAAGAGGCGGGCGTGGTTCTACGGATTTTCGCCTGCCAGCGGTTCGAAACGCCGCAGCAATCTCACCCAGCGTTCCTCGGCGGGGGGAGCGGACGCATCCGGCGGCATGCCGAATGCCGCGAGGTAGGCGTTGCGTACGGACTGGTCGCCGTAGAGCCTTGCGAAACGAACGCCCGACAGGGAAAGACGGGCGCTCATCGCGAGCGCCACGAGGCCGAGCGCCAGGAAATAAACAAGATATCCCGCCGCGAAGCGACGCCCGCGCCGGCATGCGAGCCCCATCGCCAGCGCAAGCACGGGCCAGATCGGCATCCAGAAACGCGGATCATAAAACGGCCAGAAAAGAAGAATGCCGGTGTAGAGAACCAGGTAAGCCGCCAGCGGCGGAGAGAAGCGAGCCAGCCGCGGCAGCCCCGCCGCCGCGAGCGCGAGAGCCAGCGCGCCAACGCCGAGGAACGCACACCGCAATCCTGGAAAACGGGTTGCCGGAACGTTTAGGACAACCTCACCCAGTTCGTCCGTGTGCGCTTCCACCGTCAGGGCGCTGACGGCCCGCTGCTGGAGAAAGTAGTCCGGCCTGCCCTGGCGCGCCGCCGCCGAAACCTTCCAATGCCAGAGCACGGCTCCCGCCGCGGCGGCGAGCAGGACGCCAACCGCCAGCAGGACGCAAACCTTCCGGGATCGCGGCAGCCACACCGCCGCCCCGGTGAACGCGACGGCGCCGAGCAAGCTGACGCCCACCGAGCGCACGCGCCAGGCGCCCAGCGCGAGCAGGAGGCCGAGCGCCAGCCAGCCCGCCGCCTCCTTCGAGCCGCGCGTCTCCCAAGTCCGCTTCAATGCAAGCAGCGCTCCGAAGGAAAGAGCGCAGTACGGATTCTCCGAAAGAGGGATGATCGCGTGCTTGATCCATACCCAGGAGGCGAGCGGCAGCAAGGCGACAAAGGAGCGCCCCGGCAACCGCTCCAGCAGCGCGTAAAAGGCGAACGCCGCCGCGAGCGAGGAGAGAATATCGAACGCATTGATCCACCGCGCCGAGCCGAGTCCCAGCCGGATGAGACCCGCGAGCAGAACGGGATACCCTTCGGGGAAAACGTCGGGCTTGCCGTCGACGAGAAATCCGTGGCCGGAGGCGGCGGAAAGGGCCATCGAAAGAAACCGGCAGGCGTCGGTATTCAACCGGAGCGGCGAAGCGATCTGCACGCCGTAGAGCGCCACGAAAATCAGAACGAGGAGGCGCTTCATCGTGTGAGGAGATAAGTGCGTCCCTTCTGATCGGCTTCCAGCGTCATTTTACGACCGGGCCAGGGTTCGACAGCGACCTTCCCGTTAAAAACGCGGACGACCGCGCGATCCTCCAGCCGCAAGCCGGACCAGAGAACGCCGTCCGCCGCCGGCGCATCCAGGCAGAGCGGCTCGCCCTTTTCCAGGAAGTCCCTGTATTCGAGCATCTCGTCATAGACGGCGACGGCGTCCTGCACTTCCCCGACGGCGGTTTCCTCATGACCGGGATAGACGGGATTGAACACCTGCATATCCGCGACGCCCCGCAGCCAGAGATGCCGCAACACTTCGCGGTAGCGCTCCCGCGACATCGCCGGGATTTTCGGGTCTTCATCGTCCGGGCACCACCGGCAGACCCATGGGATGGACTTCCTCTCCGGCGCCCATAGCAGGCGATTGGCGGTGTCGTTGGAAACGTCGTTCAAGAGGATGCGGGTGTAGAATTGGTCGACGTGCTCGCGGTCAAGAGGCGTTCCCGGCTTCCAGAAAAGCGTGTTGCCGTATGCGACCGGATTTGTCGCGGTGAAGAAGGGCGGGATGACGGGCGGAAGGACGCGGTCCGGCCAGGAGCGTTGCGGGCGTTCGGGCGTGGAGAGCGCGGCCCGCCAGTTCGTGGTCAGGCACTTTGGGAAAACCTCTTCCACGGGAGCGGCGAGGTATCCCCCCGCAAGATCGAGGTATCGCCTCCAGAGATAGGCGTCGTAGGCCGCCTCGCTCGCAAGCGCACCCGGCGGGAGCGTCGCGCGACACCGGGCGCAGTGCAGGGCTTGCGCGTAGCCATCCGGCCCCGCGCCCGCTATCGGCTCGCCTTCCCAATCCATCCAGACCGCGTCGACCGTCACGCCCGCCTCCTTGAATTTTCGCAACGTGGCGCGGATTTTGTCCGCGTTGACCGCCCAGCCGGTCGCGATGGCGGGACAGGCGTGGAGCGGCCCCCTGGGAGAGAAACCGGGGTCGAACCGGTGCTGCCATGCCCCGGGATCGCCCGCCAGCGAAGCGGGCCAGTCGCCGGCCACGCCTTGCATCATGATCACGGGAGCACCGGCGTCCTGGAGGGCTTTGGCGAGAGGTATCATCGCTTCATCCATGGCGATGTGCTGCGTCAGGCCGCGCGCGAGCAGCGCCGCGGATAGGGACCGGGACGGTCCGGGCTGCCACAGGATCATCGGAAGCCGTCCGCCGCGTTCATGCCGCAAAGGCGGCACATTGCGCACGATCTCCTCCTGCAACTCGAACGGAGCGGCCCGCAACGCGCCCGAAACCAGAAGGGCCAGAGCAAGGAACAGGTTGATCCCCGTCAAAACATTGACTTCTTCCGCCGGGTGAAAACTATAAACCGCCTGTCGGCGCGTCGCGAAGCCATGCCTGCTCTCCTACCACTCTTTTGCTTCTTTGCCAGCCTCTTTGTCGCGCGCAAATTCCGAGGGTCCGGTTGGCGGGAAACGCTTCTGCTGGGCGCGCTGTTCTGGGGCGTCGCGGTGACGGTGATAACCGAATCCCTGAGTCGCTTCCGATGGCTGGATTTCCGGCCAATATTCTGCGCGTGGAGTTTCCTGTTGCTAATCCTGTTGCTCGTTGCGGGTTTCGGAAGACGCGGCGGGCCTTTCGCCGGCTGGAACGGCGTGTCGCGCTTTGAAGCGTGGCTGCTGGCGGGCGCGGCCCTCATTGTTCTCGCGGTCGGCCTCACCGCTTTGATCTCTCCCCCCAACAGCAGGGACGCCATGACTTACCATTTGGGCAGGGTCATGCATTGGATGCAGAACAAAAGCGTCGCCTTCTACCCGACGCACATCCTCCGGCAGTTGCACCTGGCGCCATGGAGCGATTTCGCCATCCTGCAATTCCAGTTGCTTGCCGGGAACGACCGCCTGGCAAATTGCGTCGATTGGTTCAGCATGACGGGCTGCCTTGCGGGCGTGTCGCTCCTTGCGAGGGAACTGGGAGCCGCGCGGCGGGGCCAGGTTTTTGCCGCCGTGCTCTGCGCGACTCTCCCCGTCGGCATTCTTCAAGGTTCGGGCGCGCTCTCCGACTACGTCGTTTCCTTCTGGCTGGCATGCTTCGTCGTCTTCACCCTTCTTTACGCCAAGCGGGGCGGTTCCTTCTACGCGTTGGCTTGCGGAGCGGCGCTGGGCCTCGCACTCCTGACAAAAGCGACAGCCTATCTCTACGCGGCTCCGTTCGTCGCATGGCTCGGGTTTTCCGCGCTCAAGTCCCGGAAATTTTCCCACCCGATTCTGATCGCCGCTGTCGCGTGTTGCATGAATCTCGGACACTACGCCCGCAACTATGAGCTGTGCGGAAAAATCCTCGGCCCGGGCCGGGAGCAACCCGCGAGTTATATCTACGCGAACGATCTATTTACTCCTTCGTCCCTCGCTTCCAATATCCTTCGCAATGTCAGCCTGCAGTTGGAGACGCGCTCATCGCGGGTAAATGACGCCCTGCGCGGCGCCGTGGTCCGGTTGCACCGGATGATCGGGATTTCTCCGTCCGATCCGCGCACAACCTGGACGGGCGAGAAATACTATGTCCCCGAACTGATTTCCGACGAAGGCTATTCCGCCAATCCGTTGCACTTCCTGCTTCTGTTAACGGCGATTTTCGCCTGCCGGCGCGGAAACCGGCTGGAGTTGATTTATATAGGATCGCTCCTCCTGGGGTTCCTGTTGTTCTGCGGCTATCTCCGATGGCAGCCGTGGCATAACCGCCTGCTCCTCCCGCTCTTCGTCCTCGCCGCGCCGTTCATCGGCCTGGAGCTTTCCCGAACGCGGCATGCGGCGGCGGCGAATGCATGCATGGCGGCGCTGATCGTCCTCGCCGCACCCTGGGTATTGCGCAACAGAACCCGGCCCATGATAGGGAAGGGAAGTATTTTTCTTACGTCCAGGATGGATCAGTACTTCGCGGTCGAGCCGCCTTTGGACAAGCCCTATACGGAAGCCGCCGGCGTTCTCGCGCGTTTTCCGAACGTCGGCCTTCTCCTGGGACAGGACAATCTGGAATATCCGCTTTGGGTCCTGCTGCGCCGCGCGGAGCCGGGCTCCTTCCATCTGGAGCACGTGAATGTGACGAACATCTCGAACCGGGAATATCGCGGCAAGCCGGAGGTGGACGCGATCTTCGCCGTCTATGCCGGCCCGCCTCCCCGCTCGGTCACGGTCGGGAACATTGCTTATTCGATCAAATGGTCGCGGGAGCCCGTCAGCGTTTATATCCGCGAACCCGCGCAACCTTCGCCTTGACCTTGGAGGCGAACCCGGGCGAATGTGGCCGTCCACAAAACCGAGAGTTCCATCCATGAAGAAAGCACTCATCACCGGCATCACGGGGCAAGACGGCTCCTATCTCGCGGAGCTTCTGTTGAAAAAGGGGTACGAAGTTCACGGCATCATACGGCGGGCGAGCACCTTCAACACCTCCCGCATCGACCACCTCTACCTCGACCCGCACATCCACGGGGTGCATCTCTTTCTGCACTACGGCGACCTCGCCGATTCGGTGAACCTGGTGAAGTTGATCTATGACTTGAAGCCGGATGAAATCTACCACCTCGGCGCGCAAAGCCACGTGCGCGTGAGCTTCGACATCCCCGAATACACGGGCGACGTCACGGGCCTCGGGACGATCCGCATCCTCGAAGCGATACGGGAGACGGGGGTGAAGACGCGCTTTTACCAGGCCTCCAGCAGCGAGCTTTACGGCAAGGTGCAGGCCGTGCCGCAGACGGAGACGACGCCCTTCTGGCCGCGCAGCCCCTACGCGGTGGCGAAGCTCTACGCCTACTGGGCCACCGTCAACTACCGCGAGAGCTACGGCATGTTCGCCTGCAACGGCATCCTCTTCAACCACGAGAGCCCGCGCCGGGGAGAGACCTTTGTCACGCGGAAAGTCACGCGCGCCGTCGCCCGCATCAAGAAGGGCCTGCAAAAGGAACTCTTCCTGGGGAACCTGGAATCCAAGCGCGACTGGGGGTACGCGCCCGAATACGTCGAAGGGATGTGGCGCATGCTCCAGCAGGACGCCGCGGAAGATTACGTGCTCGCGACCAACGAGACCCACAGCATCCAGGAACTGGTGGAAGCGGCCTTCGCCCACGCGGGCCTGGACTGGAAGCAATACGTCAAATACGACGCCCGCTACGAACGCCCGG
Organism: Spartobacteria bacterium; assembly: GCA_021324825.1. Taxonomy (GTDB): domain Bacteria; phylum Verrucomicrobiota; class Verrucomicrobiia; order Chthoniobacterales; family Chthoniobacteraceae; genus JAJPII01. The sequence goes on from JAJPII010000010.1 coordinate 120,685, forward strand.
CGGAAGTCGACCTGCTCATCGGCGACCCGGCGAAGGCGAAAGCCCAGCTCGGCTGGGAGCCGCACACCAAATTTGCGCAATTGGTGAAAATAATGGTCGACGCCGACATCGCGGCGCTGGAGGAAAACCCGTCCCTCCAGCCCGAAGGCAAACGGCCCAGCCCGCCGTAAGCGCCCCCCGCCTCCGGCGCTCTCCACAAGCGCCTTCTTGCGTTCTTCCGGACGAGGAATCCGTGCTTCCTGGTCACAACGGCTCGGTCGCGGTGGACTGCCGGCCGGGCAGATGCCGGGTGCAGTATTCGGCGCCGTCCTTCGCCACGCGAAAGTCAAGGTCGGGGCTGGTCAGTTCGGTTTCCTTGCAGACCGCGCAATGGTGCAGCGGCTCGTCCTCCGGCACGGATTGCCGGGCGAATTCCTGACGGCGCGAAACCACGGCCTGCCGGTGGCGGATATTATAAAGCAGCCGCGGCCCGAAGAAGAAGAGGTAGTTCGCGAAGGAGACGAGGATCGCCATCTTCCCCTGCACCCCGCTCTGCATAAACACGCCGACCAGGAGGACAAAACTGACGAGGGCGATCCACTTGATCTTAACCGGGATGATGAAAAAGAGGTAGATGATCTCGTCCGGGAACATGGTGCCGAACGCAAAGAGGATGGAGAGGTTCAGGAAGAAATCCATCCAATGGCCGCCGAAGAAAAACGCCGCGACGGTGCAGCCCGCCATGCCGCAGAGGTAGAAGAGGTTCAGCTTGAACGCGCCCCAGGCCTGTTCGAGGCCCTCGCCCATGTACCACAGGAACATCAGCGCGAAAAAGAGACCTAGGACGCCGAACGCGGGCGGTATGAAGATATACGTGAAGAGCCTCCAGACCTGGCCGTGCCGTATCTGGTCGGGGTCCAGCCGCAGGAATTCGATATAGCCGGGGTTCGAAAGCCAGAGGAGGTACGTGAGCGCGTTGAAAGCAACGACGACCCGGATTATCCCCGGGATTGCCAGGTGCTTGTATTTTGCCTCGAGCGAATCGATCCACTTCATAACGCGAAGCAGGAACAAAGACGGTGTTGACCCGAAAATCAAACGCGCTCTTTTTGCTCGACGCATTCGGCGGCTGTGAAAACATCGGGGGAAATGCCCTCCCGACTCGCGCGAGCGGCGCTGCTGGCGCTCGGCTTCCCGCTCATCCCCTGCCTCAAAGCGCAGGATAACTCGCCCGCGCCCGCCGCTGTCACCGCGCCAAGCTGGGAGACGCAGAGGCAGGCGCGCACGTACCTGCTGGACATCCCCGCGCCCCGCGGCCTGATAACGGACGGCAAGGGAACCCCTCTGGCGCAGACGCGCGTCGGCTACAACCTGGCCCTGGAATTTCCCGGGCCGGACGAAACCGACACCGCTCTCCTCATCTTCGCGCACGAAACGATGGAGGCCGTCCGCAAAGTCGTGGACCGCCCGTTCATCGTAAGCGACGCCCAAATCCTTAAACACTACCGCAACCGGGGTCTCCTGCCGCTGGATATCGTGCGCGATCTCCCGCCATCCGGCGTGGAGGCGATCCAGCAGGCCGCGATCCCACATATAACCCTGCACCCGGTTTACCAACGCTTCTATCCGAACGGCCCGCTGGCCGGCGCGGTTATCGGCTACGCGGGCAAGTCCGGGCGCGCGCTGGACGGGCCGATCCAGAACAACGAACTGCTCTGGCCGGAGGCGGAGGGCCGCGAAGGCATCGAGCAAGCCTTCAACGCCCAGTTGACCGGCAAGGTGGGGCAGATGAACCTCGCCTTCGACGCGAACGGGATTAAGACCGGCGAGAAAATCGTCCTGCCGCCGCAGCCCGGCTACAACGTCATCACCACCCTCGACGCCGACATCCAGCGCATGGCCGAACAGGCGCTGGAGAAGGGCGCCAAGCGCGGCGCGGTCGTCATCCTCGACCCCAACAACGGCGACGTGCTGGCCCTTGCCTCCTGGCCGACGTTCAACCCCAACGTCTTCGTGCCCGCGATATCGCCGGAAGCTTTCAAGGCCCTCGCGAACGACCCGAACATCCCCCTGCTCCCGCGCGCTTACCGCTCCGCCTACCCCCCCGGCTCGACATTCAAGGTCATCGTCGGCCTCGCGGCCCTGGAGTCCGGCGCGATAAAGCCGGACAGCGAATTCAGTTGCCCCGCCGCGCTGCAAGTCGGCAACCGCACCTTCCACAACTGGAAAAAGACCGGCGCGGGCATGCTGAACTTCGTCGAGGCGCTCACCCAGTCGTGCGACACCTATTTCTACCAGGTCGGCATCAAGACCGGCAGCAAACCGATCGACGAATGGGCCGTGAAAGCCGGTCTCGGCGCCAAGACGGGCATCCCCATCTTCGGCGAGGCGGAAGGCCGCGTGCCGACCGACGAATACATGGAGAAAGTCTATGGCCGCAAACTCCTGAACGGCGACATCGCCAACCTCGCCATCGGCCAGGGCGACCTCCTGGTAACCCCCTTGCAATTGGCGCAGGCGATGGGCGCAATAGGCAACGGCGGCGCCCTTTACCAAACCCGGCTCGTCCGCCAGGTCCAAACCCTCGACAGCCGGGTCGTGACCGCCTACGAAGTCCGGTTAAAGGGAAATCTTGATATAAAGCCGGAAATCCTGGCCCAGATAAAAAAAGGAATGGTGGGAGTCGTCTCCGGCCGCAATGGCACGGCCTCGGCGGCGCGGATCGACAACGTAAGCGTGGCGGGCAAGACCGGCACCGCGCAATGGGGCCCCAAGAACCACGAACGCACCGCCGCGTGGTTCGCCGGATTCGCCCCCGCCGACAAGCCGAAATACGCCTTCGCCGCGCTGTATGAAGGCGCCGCGGGTTTAAGCGACGTGCATGGAGGCGTCTATGCGGCGCCGCTGGTGGCGAAGGTGCTGCGCGAACTTTTCAAGGATCAATCCAAAACCAAGCCTGATAAGAAAAAGAAGGGCAGGAAAGGCGCCGACGCAACGCCTGCTGAAACTCCCCCCGACGAAACGCCCGTAAAGCGGGCTGAACCCGTCGAGACGCCTGCTCCTCCGCCCCCGCCCTCCGTGGACACGCCGCCGCCCGCGCCCGACTCTATCGACGTGCGGTAGCGCTCTCCCCTGGCATGACCCCTGCTGCTTTTCGCCGGTGGATTCATATGAAATACGTCACAGTCATCGCGCTCCTCGGGGCCGCCTATTTTATCTACGCGCCCGCGAAAAAAGCCGCGCCGGTCGCCCCGCGGCCCTCGTCCGATTTCCTGAAACGCCCGCTGGATCGCACGCATGAAGTCCTCGACCAGGTTCGCAAGCAGGACAAGAATTTCTAGCCCTTGAAACATCCCCCGCCCTCCGATACCTTCGACGTTTCCGCGAAGGCCAGGGTAGCTCAGTGGTAGAGCAGGGGACTCATAAGCCCTTGGTCGGGAGTTCAACTCTCCCCCCTGGCACTTGTCGCGGCGGCTCGCGTTTTCCCCGCTCGACTTTTGCCGGACAAGGTTCTTAATCTGCGCCTATGTTTTCCCCGGAGGAGTATCTCGACCTCGACCATACCGACCACCGCAAGTTGTTCGAGAACGTCACTTATGTCTGGGACGCCTTGAAGCAGGTCGCCAGCTACCTCCAGTTCCGCCTGAAGCCCGCCATCGAGGGACGCATGATCGGCAAGCCGTTCATCAGCGGCGCGGTCTTCGTCGGCCGGGGCACGACGGTCGAACAGGGGGCGATGATCAAGGGCCCCGCCTGGATCGGCGAAGATTGCGAAGTCCGCAACGGCTGCTACATCCGCGAAAATGTCGTTGTCGGCAACGGCGTCGTCCTGGGCAACTCGTGCGAATTCAAGAACTGCATCATCCTCGACGAGGCGGAAGTGCCGCACTTCAGCTACGTGGGCGATTCGATCCTGGGATTCAAGAGCCATCTCGGCGCGGGCGCCATCCTGTCAAATGTGCGGCTGGACCGCGGCGAAGTCGTCGTCCGCGGGCAGAGCACCGCCATTGCGACCGGCCTCAGAAAATTTGGAGCCATCCTCGGCGACCGCGCCGAGATCGGTTGCAACGCCGTGCTCAGCCCCGGTTCCCTTGTGGGACGCAACACGCTCATCCATCCCGGCACGCAATTCCGGGGGATCGTCCCGGCGAACAGCGTCGTAAAAAACCAGCGGGCCTTGGAAATCGTTCCCCGGGCTTGAGATTTGCGAATTGCGCGATAAGGTTCCCTTCCCCATGCCAGTCCCTGCCACGGAAGTCATCCCCACGGGCGGTTTCGACCCCCTGTTTTTTTGGGATCAGCACAAGAAGCAGATCGTCGCGTATGCCGCGATCCTCCTTGCCGGCGCGCTCATCTTCGGCCTGCACGAATTGCGCGACCAGCGGAAGGCCGAGCAGGCGCAGGAACTCTATGCCCGGGCCGACACGGAGCAGGAATACCGGCGGATCATCCAGGACTATCCGCTCTCCGTCGAAGCCGGGAACGCCAGCCTGCTGCTCGCCGAGAAGCTGCGGCTGGAAAAGAAATACGACGGCTCGATAGCCGCCCTGCGCGAGTTCATCGCGCGGCAGCCCGACCATCCGCTCATCGACGGGGCCACGCTGGGCATCGGCGCCGCGCTCGAGGCGCAAGGCCAGGCCGACAAGGCTCTCGACGAGTACCAGCGGGTCCTCTCGCGCTACAGCGACCGCTACAGCGCGCCGCTTGCGCAGATGGCGCGCGCGAATCTCCTGCGCAGCCGGGGCAATCTGGAGGAAGCCCGGCGCGCCTACGAAAACGTGCAGGCGCAGTTCCCCGAGAGCCTCTTCGCGCAACAAGCTCTCCAGGAAGCGAAGCTGCTGAAGAAGTAGCCTACCCGGCCTGGCCGAATTCTTCCAGCGAAGCGTCCGGCTGCGCTTCCTCCTCGGTCAGCAACTCGGGCTGCAACATCTCCTGGCCGCCGATGTAAAGCTCTCCGTGGAAGATGCCGCCCTCCTCGACGGTGATTGACTTCGCATAGACCGTTCCTTCCAGCGCGCCGTGTTTGCCGATGGCGACGCTGCCCGCGTTGATGCGCGCCGAGACTCTGCCGTGGATCGTCGCGCCGCCGACCTTCAACGGCCGCACGAATTCGACGTCGGAGCCTTTTTCAATCAACAGATAATGCGACTGGACGGCGCCAAAGACCTGCCCCTTTAGTTTAACGCTCGTTATACCGGTGCAGGAAAGGTTGCCGAGCATCCTCCCCTGGATCTGCGCGCCGCCGCACAGGACTTTGGCGCTGGTGAGATTCCCCTTCGGCGCGATGTGGACGGAGCCTTGCGTCTGGATGTTGCGGGCGAACCCCGCGGTTATCTTGAAGTCCCGCAGGTCGATGTAGGCGCTGCAATGCGGGCAGATGCTCGATTTCGCGATGCTGCTGACGGTCTGCTGCGCCTGGCACTCGAAGCACTCTATCAACCGCGTGGTCTCGGCGGCGAAGAGGGTGCTGACGCGCTTGAGGAGGCTGTCCCGCGTGGCGGGTTCCTCGTCCATGCGCTGCTTCTCGACATCGAAATGCCTGCCGCATTTCCGGCAGAAGGTGGTCTTCGCAACGGCGGATTCCATCTGCTGGAAGGCGCAATGCGGGCATTCCACCCCGATCTTCGGCGCGTTGTTCTCCGGAACGGGCGTCACGGTTTATCGCCCGCCCGCGGCGGCCCGCATGGGAGGCGCTTCGGTGTTGCGGACGATCTCCGGCTTCATGGCGGCGATTTTATGCGGCGTGACTTCCGACTTGCCGACAAAGGTCGCGCCTTCCTCGATCGAGAGGCGGGCGGTTTTCAGGTCGCCTATGAGTTGCGCGCGGCCCTTGAGTTCGCAGCGTTCGTCGACGGTGACGTTCCCCTGCACCCTGCCGTGAATGGTGGCGGATTTGGTGCGGATATTGCCGCTGATCTCCGCGTTCTCGCCAAGGGTGAGAACGCCCGTCGAAGTGATGTCGCCCTTTACCTTGCCGTCGATGGTCAAGTCCGTCTGGAATGTGATCGATCCCTCGATCTCCACGTCGGCGGAAAGATGGCTTCTGGTCGTGTTTGCTTCGGACATAATATTTTTAACCCCGTTTAAATTGCCGCGGATACCTCTCCATTTGCGTCCCGGAGAATTTCTGGTTTCCGCGAAACAGGCGCCACCTTAGCGAGGGCGGTTTTCGTGTCAAGCGCCGCGCGCGAGCTGCTCCGCCGGGTAGGTCCAGATTTCGCTCAGAGTGGGGTGATAATGAGGTATTTGCGCGATGTCTTTGGCCGTCGCCCGAAAATGCATTGCCACGACGATTTCATGAATCAGTTCGGACGCTTTCGGCCCGACGACCGCGCCGCCGAGTATTTCGCCCGAGCCGCGGGCGGCGATCAGCTTCACGAAACCCTCGGTCTCGCCCAGGACGATGGATTTCCCGTGGTCTTCAAACGGATGGCTCGCGGTGTGGAAGGCGACGCCCGCGGCGGCTAGTTCCTTCTCCGTCATCCCGACGGCGGCGGCCTCCGGCATGCAGAAAATGGCGAAGAGCTTTAAACGGTAATCCGTCTCCTCCAACGGCCCCGAGGCGCCCCGGATGAGCTTCGCCGCGTTGCGAGCCGCGACCTCGCCTTGCTGGACGGCGATGTGGACGATCTCGTGAGGCCCCGCCGCGTCGCCCGCCGCGAAGATGTGCGGCGCAGCGGTCTGCTGGCGGGCGTTGACCTTGAGCCGGCCTTTCACGAGCGGCGCGCCGGCGCTCTCCAGCCGCAGCCCGCCCAGCCACGGCACGCGCCCCAACGCATAGACGATCTGGGCGGCTTCCGCGCCGGCTTCCCCGCCCTCGTGTTCGAAATGGACGCGTTTGCAGCAGTTTTCAGTCAATTCCACGCGGAGGATCTTTGTCTCGAAGAAGAGCGTCATTCCCCGCTTCCTGAAAGCGTCCGCCAGCGCGGCGGCGACGTCCGTGTCCATCGCGCGAAGGAATTGCGCGCCGCGCTGGATGATCGTGACGCGCGCGCCGACGCTCGCATAGTAATGCGCGAACTCCAGGGCCGTCGCGCCGCCGCCCAGGACGATGATCGACTCGGGAATCTCCTCGCATTCGAGCACGGCGTCGCTGTCGCGGAAACCGGCCTCGCACAGGCCGGGTATGTCCATGACATCGGACCGCGAACCGGTGGCGATGAGAAAAGCCTTCGCGGAAATGCTCGACGAGGCCTCGCCTCCAAGGTGCATGACTTCCACGGCGTGCGGGCCGGTGAACGCTGCCATGCCGCGGATGAAGTCGAAGGCGCCGGTTTCGAGCTGTTGTTTGCGATAAGCGGCGAAGTCCGCGACGATCCGCCGTTTACGCTCCATGATTTCCCCGCCCTCGACGGACAACTCCCCGGCGCGCAATCCGAACTCCCGCGCGCGGCGGATGGCGACCGCCCGGTTCGCCGACTCGATCAGCGTCTTGCTGGGCATGCATCCGCGCAGGATGCAGAGGCCGCCGACTTCCGCGCCCCCTTCGATAACCGCGACATCCAGGCCCAGGCCCGACGCCGTCGCAGCCGCGGCGTACCCCGCGCTGCCGCCGCCGATCACCACGAAGTCATAATGCTCTTTCATAAATCCACCCTGAATAACTTAAACGCGCGGTTTGCATATACAAACGTGAGGAAGGATGGCGCCGAGCGGGGTTTTTCGTAGAGAACGGCGGCCATGTTATTTTCGAAGACGGGGCGGCCAAGCAGCGTGGAAGAAGTCTCCAGCACGCGCTCGGAATCATACGCCACCACCCAGCGGATCTGGTGCGCGGCGAGGATGGACCGCGCTTCGCCGGCATCCTGGCCAAGATAAAAGCGCGCCGAGTCGACGATGCCGGGAAGGCTCTCATGAGAACTGCCCGCGATGGCCGGCTGCCCCGACCAATAAGCAAGCGGAGGACAGCACCACCAGGGGGCGAGAATCCCGCCGGGACTCGTTATCCGCCCGGCGACCTCGCGCAGGGCGATGGCGTCGGCGACCCGTTCGATCCTCGCTTCGCGATTCGCCTCGTTTACGAGAAGGTTGTCATCCCACTCCCGCGCCACGGGCCAGAGAGAGGCGAGGAAGAAACACCAGCCGAGCCATCGCCAGGGAAACGCCGCCAACTGCCATGGCAGCGACATCACGAAGACAATCCCAAAAAAGTAGCCCCAGCGGGCTTGGAAAACCGTAAGCAGGCAAGTCGCCGCGAGGACTACAAGGGCGGCCCGATCCTTTCGGCGAACGGCAAGGAGGATCGGCGCCGCGGCGATGCCGAACCCCACCCAGCGAAAAAGCTCGCGCCAGCCGACCCTGGAGAGTTCTCCGATGGTCTTCTCCCAGGCGGGGAAATATTGCAGGATGGTCCTGTCCGGAAAACCGGCCGGCCAGCCGTCCACCGCCAGGCAAAGGAGCAGGATGCCGAGAAAGACCGCATAACCGGGACGGCGCTCGGGCGAAAGGAGTCCGCGCCTGTTCCATATAATGGATAGCAGGAGCACAAACGCCAGCAGGATGACCGGCTCGTAAAGCGAAGTCCAAAGCGCAAGCCCCCACGCCACGCCGCTGACGATTCCCCAGGCGCGCGTTGGCGCCATGACCAACGCCCATTCCGCGCCCAACGCGACCGCGAGGAGAAACAGGAGCAGCGACTGGTGATCCGGCCTGCCAAACACCGTCCCGTGCACCAGGATGGGGCTGACGGCGTGCAGAAAAAGCGCCGCCCCGCGATACGGCGCGCGGAGGAAGCCGAGCCACAGCCAGAGAAAGAGCGCCGTGGCCACGCCGAGCAGCGGCGAGACAACGGCCCCTGCGAAGTCCAGGTATTGAACCGTGAACGGCCTTGCGAGCAACGCCGGCAGCGCGATGAGGTAATCCATCGGCGCGGTGGTATGGGGATCGGTCCCTTGCGGGTAATTTTCGAAAGAGTGGTGATGGACGGGACGCCACGGGCGGGCCATCACCATCCGCACGCGGGTCATCCGCGCATAACAGTCCCCGTCGGCAAAATAGAAGCGTCCGTCCGGGAAAACTTCCTGCGCGTTGTAAAACCGGAGGGCCGCCGTAAGGATAAGAAAAAGCAATAGCGCCACATATTGTGTTATGCCCGTAGAACGAATGCTGCCGGTTGCGGAAATCAAATCCTTAATGCCGTTAAAAATGTATTGTAAGGAAGGCTCTTCTGGAGTAGTTTTTCGCCCTGCTTCCGAAGTGAATTATGGCTGATTCAACCGCCCCCGACAACGACAGTTACGACGCGTCAAAAATCGACAAACTGGAGGGGCTGGAAGCGGTCCGGAAACGGCCCGGAATGTATATCGGCGACCCGGACGAACGCGGGCTCCACCACTGCGTATTCGAGGTGCTGGACAACTCCATCGACGAACACCTCGCCGGGTTCTGCACCAAGATCGACGTGACCGTCCATATCGACGGCTCCGTCTCCGTGCGGGACAACGGGCGCGGCATCCCCGTGGACATGCATCCGAAATGGAAGATGCCCGCCGTCGAGCTTGTCCTGACGAATCTCCACGCCGGCGGCAAGTTCGGCCAGGGCGCCTACAAATACAGCGGCGGCCTCCACGGCGTCGGCGCCAAGTGCGTCAACGCCCTCTCGGACTGGTTCAAGGTCGAGGTCTGCCGCGACGGCAAACTCTACCACATGGCCTTCGAGCGCGGGAAGACGACCCAGAAGCTCAACGTCATCGGCGAGGTCAAGAATAAGAAAAACACCGGCACGCTCATCACCTTCCTGCCGGACGCGACCATCTTCACCATCACCACGGAGTTCAAGTTCGACCGCCTCGCCAGCCGCATGCGGGAACTGGCGTTTCTCAACGCGGGCCTGGAGATCATCCTCATCGACGAACGCGCCGAACCCGTGCGCAAGGAGAGCTTCCTGTACCGCAACGGCATCGAGGAATTCGTCCGCCAGCTCGGCGAGAACAAGCAGCTCATCCATCCCAAGCCCGTCGTCCTGTCGCGGCAAAAGGAGGAAGTCTTCGTCGACGTCGTCCTCCAATACACCGACGCCTACAACGACCAGATTCTCTGCTTCGCCAACTCCATCTCGAATCCCGATGGCGGCACGCACCTCACCGGGTTCCGCAGCGCGTTGACGAAATCGGTCAACCAGTACGCGAAGTCCAACAATCTGCTGAAGGAAAAAGACCCGGCCATCTCCGGCGACGACGTGCGCGAAGGCCTCATCTGCATCCTGAGCGTGAAACTCCCGAACCCGCGCTTCGAGTCCCAGACCAAAGTGAAGCTCGTCAACACGGAGATCGACGGCATCGTCAACTCCGTCGTCTACGAAGGGCTCATGACATTCTTCGACGAGAACCCGCCCATCGCGAAGAAGATCATCGACAAATGCCTGCTCGCCGCCCGCGCCCGCGAAGCCGCGCGCCGCGCCCGCGAGACCGTCCGCAAGAGCGCGCTGACCGGCGGCGGCCTCCCCGGCAAGCTGGCCGATTGCTCCGAGCGCAACCCGGACCTGACCGAGCTTTACATCGTCGAGGGCGACTCCGCCGGCGGCTCCGCCAAGCAAGGCCGCGACCGCCGTTACCAAGCCATCCTCCCCATCCGCGGCAAGCTCATCAACGTCGAGAAAGCGCGGCTGGACCGCGTCCTGCAAAACACGGAAATCCAGACGATGATAACGGCCATCGGCACCGGCATCGGCGCGGGCGAACAGGAGGGCGCGTTCAACATCGCCAAGCTCCGTTACGGGCGCATCATCATCATGACGGACGCCGACGTGGACGGCTCGCACATCCGCACCCTGCTCCTGACCTTCTTCTACCGCCAGATGACCGACCTGGTGAAAGCCGGGAAAATCTTCATCGCCCAGCCGCCGCTCTACCAGATCAAGCGCAAGAAACGCGAGGAGTACGTCGATGACGACGTGAAGCTCAACAAGATTCTCATAAACCTCGGCGCCGAAGACGTGCGCTTGAAAAACCTCGCCGACGGCAAGGAATTTTCCGCCGCGCAGTTGAAGGACATCCTGGAACTGCTGGAGCGCATGTCCAAATTCAGCGAAGCCATCCGCCGGCACGGCGGCGACTTCGAAAGCTTCCTCGCCGCGCGCGGCGCGGGCCGCGAAAAACTTCCCGCCTTCCTCGTCAAAGTGCGCGAGGGGAACGACGAATGGGTCAAATACTTCGACGACGAAACGGGTGTCCACAAATTCCACGAGGAGAACCTCGACCTCGCCCTTCTCGAACTCGAAGCGGGACAGGAGATCCTCCCCCTGACCGCCGCGCCCGACAAAAAGAACGGCAACCGCCGTCGCGGCAAGCTGGTGGAATTGCACGAAGCCGCCTCCATCCAGAAACTGATCGGCGAACTGGCGAAGAAAGGCCTCAGGATCGAGCATTACGCCGACGCCGACCACCCCATCTTCGAGTTAATCGAAGGCGAAGGGGAAAAAGCTTACGCGCATCCCATCTTCTCCATCCCGAAAATCCTGGAGACGGTCAAGGACATCGGCAAACGCGGGGTGCAGATTAAACGATTCAAGGGCCTCGGCGAGATGAACGCAAAGGAACTCTTCAGCACCACGATGGACCCCGAGAAACGCAAGCTGCTGAAAGTCGACCTGAACGAAGACAACGCCGTGGACGCCGACAAGATGTTCACCATCCTCATGGGAGACGTCGTGGAACCGCGCCGCCAGTTCATCGAAGACAACGCGCTCAACGTCAGAAACCTGGACATCTAGCCGGTGTATTCCGCCAACGAAAAAGTCGACCTAGTCAACGTCTCCGAAGAGATGTCGAAGTCATTCCTCGACTACTCGATGTCCGTCATCATCTCGCGCGCGCTGCCCGACGCCCGCGACGGGCTGAAACCTTCCCAGCGCCGCATCCTCTACGCCATGCACGACCTGTCGCTCTTCCCCGGCAGGCAACACCGCAAATGCGCCAAGATTTGCGGCGACACCAGCGGCAACTACCATCCCCACGGCGAGGCGGTCATCTACCCCACCCTCGTCCACATGGCGCAAACATGGGCCATGCGCGAGACCCTCATCGACGGCCAGGGCAACTTCGGCTCCGTCGAAGGCGACCCGCCAGCCGCCATGCGTTACACCGAGGCGCGCATGACGCACCTGGGCGCCGCGCTCATGGAAGACATGGAGCAGGACACCGTCGATTTCGTCCCGAACTACGACGAAACCCGCACCGAACCGACCGTCTTCCCCGCCGCCTTCCCCAACCTGCTCGTCAACGGCGGCACCGGCATCGCCGTCGGCATGGCAACCAACATCCCACCGCACAACCTGGGCGAGATCATCGACGGCATCTGCGCCCAGATCGACCACCCCGAGATCACCCTCGACGAACTGCTCCACTATATAAAAGGCCCGGACTTCCCCACCGGCTGCCTCATCTGCGGCGTCGCGGGCATCCGCCAATACGCGCAGACCGGGCGCGGCAGCATCAAAGTGCGCGGCAAGGCCGGCGTCGAGGAATTGAAAGGCGGGCGCGAGCAGATCGTCATCACCGAAATCCCGTACAACGTCAACCGCGCCACCCTGGTCGAAAAGATCGCCGACCTCGTCAACCAGAAAATCCTCACCGACATCACCGCCATCCGCGATGAATCCGATGAAAACACCCGCGTCGTCATCGAGTTGAAGCGCGACGCGATCCCCAAAGTCGTCATCAACAACCTCTACAAGCACACCGCGATGGAATCCTCCTTCGCGGTAATGATGCTCGCCATCGACCACGGCAGGCCCAAGCTCCTTTCCTTAAAGGAAGCCATCCAGTGCTACATCGAACACCGGCGGGAAGTCGTCATCCGCCGCACCCGCTTCCTGCTCCGCCAGGCCGAGGACCGCGCCGAAACCCTGGAAGGCTACCTCATCGCCCTGGCGAACATGGATGACTTCATCCGCATCATCCGCGAAAGCGCCAACCGCGATGAAGCCCGCGTAAAACTCCTCGCCTTCGACTTCACGCGCCGGCAGGTCGAACAGATCGGCGTCCTCATCCGCAACGAAACCCGGCTCATCAACGGGCGCTACGCCTTCAGCGAACACCAGGCGAACCAAATCCTCGACCTGCGCCTGTACCAACTGACCGGCCTCGAGCGCGAAAAAATCATCAACGAATACAAGCAACTCCTCGAGCGCATCAAAGACCTCGTCGACATCCTCGCCCGCGAAGCCCGCGTCTTCGCCATCGTCAAGGAAGAGTTGCGCGAAATCCAAAAAAAACACGCCGGCCCGCGCCTCACGCAGATCGTCCCCGACGAAGGCGAGATCAACATGGAAGACTTGATCGCCAATGAAGGATGCATCATCAGCATCACGCACGGCGGCTTCATCAAACGCACGGCGGTCAGCAACTTCCGGGCGCAACGCCGCGGCGGGAAAGGCGTCATCGGCATGCAAACGCGCGAAGGCGCCACCGAGCAGGAAGAAGGCGACTTCGTCGAACACCTCTTCACCGCCGCCACGCACGACTACCTCATGTTCTTCACCCAAAGCGGCCGCTGCTACGTCGAAAAAGTTTACGAGATCCCCGAAATGGGCCGCGCCGCCAAAGGCCGGAGCATAGCCAACCTCCTGGAACTCCGTTCCGAGGAAAAAATCGCCGCCACCATCCGCATCCAAAGCAAAGTCACCGGCACGGGCGCAGCCGCCATCGACCAGACCTGGGACCCCGCGTTGCACATCGTCTTCGGCACACAAAGCGGCATCGTCAAAAAAACCAACCTCAGCGAATACAGCAACCTGAGAAAAGGCGGCATCATCGCCATAAAGATCGAGGAAGGCGACCGGCTCATCGACGCCAAGCTCACCGTCGGCCACGACGAAATCGTCCTGATAACCAAAGAAGGGATGAGCCTCCGCTTCCACGAAGAACAACTGCGCGACCAGGGGCGGGACACCGTCGGCGTCTGGGGCATCCGTCCCGAACCCGGCGACGTCGTCGTCGCCATAGCCATCGTCAACCCCGACTCCATGCTGCTCGTAGCGGGCGAAAACGGCATCGGCAAGCGCACCGCCTTCGACGAATACCGCCTGCAATCGCGCGGCGGCAAAGGCATCATCACCATGAAAACCGGCGAAAAAACCGGCTCCGTGGTAGGCGCCCTGACAGTAACCGACAACGACGAACTCATGTTAATCACGACAAAAGGCCAAATGGTCCGCACGCGCGTCCGCGAGATCCGCGAAGCCGGCCGCAACACCATGGGCGTGAAGCTGATCAACCTCCCCGAAGGCGAAACCCTGCAAGCCATCGCCCCCGTAGTAAGCCAAACCGACGAAGACGAAGCGGGAGAACAGACATAGCGCCTTCTGCCCGACCCGTGATAGCAGGCCATACGGACGCATTATCGAGTCGAGAACCGGACGCCCGGGCAACGAATTTCTAGACTAAAGCCTGTTGCAAAAGTCGGTAGCCCTTGGGCTGGGTGGCCCTGGCCTGACCCCGCTGGTGGGACACTTCATAACTGAAGTTCCGCTGGTTGGTTGCTTATTGGTGTGATGTTCTTCGCGATGTTGGGCGCAAGGAGGCCGTAGGCCGA
>JAJPII010000039.1 GCA_021324825.1 Spartobacteria bacterium
CAACTCCAAACGCAGTTGCGGCAGCTCTCCGCACTCAACAAAGAGCGCGCCCTCGAAGCCGTTCGCATCAAAAAATAGACCACTTTTGCAACAGGCTTTAGTCTAGTCCATACGGGTCAAGGATACAAAGGCCTCGCTTAAAGTTCTCGAATGTGAGGCCGGGCAGGGATTTTTGTTTTGAGGAGTTGGTTACAATCACCGTGCAGGACGCCGACATTGGAATACCCCTTTGTCATTTCCTGTAAGTAAGCCGTTTTTTGGCCATCAAGATCGATGAAGTAGTAATGCTTAAGGGGCGGAGCAACTTTTAGCGCCCTGACCGGACTGCCTTCGATCGGCTGCTTGGTTTTTTTGGCAATATGCTCTCCGGCGCCGCAGAAACCATCAATATAAACGTAGGCGAGGTTAAGCTGTTTACTGAGAATGTTTGAATACGCGGCGGCATATTTTTCGATGATTTCCAGTTTAATCTCCGACCATGGACCGATCTCATCGAATTTCAGTTTGACCATGTCATTGGCATTTTCGGTTACTTCACCTTGATGTGGCGGCGGAGGAAGGTTGGCACGTCGAGGTCTTCGCCGTCGATGATTGTCGGTTCGCTTTTCTCGAAGCGGCCTCGTGTGGCCGGCTCGAAAGAAAGGCTCGCCTGGCGCTCGACCGGCGTTTTGGACGGCAGCGGGCCGGTGACCGCGGGTGAAGTTCCCTTCGATACCGCGGCGGGAATTCTCGGCTGGAGGGCTGGTTCCTCGACCGGCTCTTCCTCCTCCATTCCAAAGGAGGCTTGCTCCGGTTCTTCTTCTTCCGCCTCCGGCGCGGTCACGGTTGCCGGAGCCGGCCGGGTGCGTTCGCGCGCGATGGGCGGGGAGCCGCCGGCCACGACGGAGCTGATGATGGAGACGCTCATCCGGCTGCCCATCTTTGCATCCACCGCCGCGCCGAAGAGGATCTGCGCGTTGTCGCCGATGTGGCGGTTCAGTTCTTCCATGAGGACTTGCACTTCGTTGAGCGTCATGTCCTGGCCGCCCGCTATGCTGACGAGGACGTTGGCGGCGTCGGCGAGCATGCGGCCGCGATCCATCAAGGGGTTTTTCAGGGCGAGCGCCAGTGCGTCGTGCGCGCGGTTGTCGCCGTCGCCTTCGCCGAAGCCGAACAGGCAGCGGGCGTCGTTGTTGCGCAGCGCGGTGGCGAGGTCGTCGAAGCCGAGGTGTATCAACCCGGTGCGGCGGAGGAGGCCGCATACGGCTTTGACGCTCTGGCTGATGGTCTGGTCGGCGTTGACGAAGGCCTGGTGGATGCCGGCCTTGGGCGACATGGCTTCGCCCATCCTGTCGTTCTCGAAGCAGATGACGACGTCCGCCGCTTCCTGTAGCGCGGCGAGGGCGTCCTCGGCCTGCCGGCGGCGGCGCTTGCCTTCAAAACTGAATGGAAGCGTGGCGAAGACGACGGCGAGCGCGCCGCGTTCTTTCGCCGTCTGGGCGATGAGCGCCGCCGCTCCGGAACCGGTGCCGCCTCCAAGACCGACGCAGAGGAAGATCATGGTGGAGCCCTCGAGTGCGCCCCGGATTTCCTCGACGGCTTCCTCCGCGGCGGCGAGGCCTATCTCGGGATCGCCGCCCGCGCCGAGACCCCGGGTGGCGTTGCGGCCAAGCTGCACTTTGTCCCGCGCGACGGAACCGGTGAGCGATTGCACGTCGGTGTTCATGGCGACGATATCGGCGTCGCCGACGCCGTCCAGGACCAGGCGGTCGAGGACGTTGGAACCGGCGCCGCCGATCCCGATGATCTTGATCTTGATATCCAGGCCGCTGGCCGGGGTTGTGAGGCGGTTCAGTTCAATCATGTGTTTTATGGGCGGTTTAGAACAGGAAGAAACGGGGAAATTTCGTGCGGAGACGCTCCAGCCAGCCTCCCCGCTTGTCCGAGTGCAGCGCCTGGGCGTATTTGATGAGACCGATGGCGGTGGAGAACTGGGGGTTTTCGAAGGCGGATGTCAGGCCGGACATGGTTTGCGCGTGGGTGACGTGGACGGGCATGCCGAACAGTTCCTCGGTGAGGTGGTCTATCCCCTTGAGGAGGCTGCATCCGCCGGTGATGAAGATGCCCGCGCCAAGAAAATCGAGATGGTTTTCCACCTCCAATGTGCGCTTGAGGAGTTCCAGGATTTCCCGGACGCGCAGGTGGATGATGGTGTTCAATGTCTCGCGTTCGATTTCCTTGCCGGCGAATCCCGAGTCGTCCTTGAGCATGATGACATCCCCCGGCAGGCAGTTGCCGAGGATGACGCTTCCTTCCTCGATCTTGAGTTTCTCCGACTTGGCCATGGGGATGCGCAGCCCGAGCGAGATGTCGTTGGTGATGTGGTCTCCGCCGATGCCGAGCACGCCGCTCTCCTTAACCGCGCCGTCGACATAGACGACGTAATCGGTGACGCCGCCGCCGATGTCGATCATGAGGGCGCCGAGGTTTTTCTGGTCCTGCGTCAGGACGACTTGCGCGGCGGCGAGCGGGTTGAAGACGACGTCTTCGACTTCCAGCGGGATCTCCTTTACGCAACGGATGGTGTTCTTGATGCGGGTGGTGATGCCGTGGACGATGTGGAAGTCGGCTTCCAGTTTGCGGCCCATCATGCCGATGGGGTTCAAAATGCCGTCCTGTCCGTCGACGTAATAATGTTGCAGGACGGAATGGATGAAGGCGTTCTGCGACGGGATGCTCACCTCGCGCGCGTTCGTGCGGACTTGCTCGAAGTCGCGCTCCTCGATTCCTTCCTGGTCTTCGGCGACGGTGACGGAGCCGCGGTTGTTGAAGCTGGCGATGTGCGCCCCCGTTATGCCGACATAGACGCTGCGGATCATGACGTCGCTCTTTTCCTCCGCGTCGACGAGCGCGTCATGCACGCATTTGCTGGCGGTCTCGAAGTCGACGATCTCCCCTTTCCGCACGCCGCGCGAGGGCGCCTGGCCCACGCCGAGCACCTTGACGGAATTATCCGGTTTCGATTCGCCGACGACGACGCACACCTTCGAGGTGCCGATCTCCAGGCCGACGATGATGTTGTCCTTACTCATCGGAATGCTTCTTGAAGCCGCCGCGCGGTTTCTTCGCGGGCGCGGGCGTTTTGTCCTTCACGGCGGCGGGCTTTTTCGCGGGCGAGGGCTTGGGCGACGCCTCCTCCTCCGGCGGCGGCGCGAAGGTCACGGGCACATTGCGCTCGACCATAAGGTTGACGGTTTGAATCTCCTTCTTTCCGGCGTCGATCTGGTCGAGAAGAATCCCGAGCCTGTCCAGTTGCCAGTCCAGCCTGTCGAACCCGAACGTGACCCGCTCCCGCTTCTGGTCGGTGACGACCATGCAGTACATCTTTGAAAGATCGATGCTCCGAATCTGGAACCGGACGCCGTCGGCGTTGAGCCGCACGAGATCGAGCGCCGCGCGGATTTCAAACGCATCGACCGTCTGCCCGCCCTGGAAGTTCTCCGCCCCCGGCGCGCCGTAGATGATCGGCAGATTCAAGTATTCCGCGAGGCGGCTCCTTGGCTTGATGAGGACGCCTTTCTTGTCGACGAGGCACGCGGAATCGGAAGTCGTGGCGTCCCCGTCGGTCTTCCCGGCGAGCCAGGCGACCGGTTTTCTTTCCGAGACGGTTATCACGATCTTCGCGGGCGCCTCGCGGTCGATTTCCACGCGCTCGATCTGCGGGATCGCCGCGAGTTTCTCCCGGGCTTTGGCGAGATTGATGCTGAAAATATTCATCCCCTGCCGGATGTCCGCGGTCTTCAGCAACTGCTCCCGCGAGACGGAGCCGCCGTCGTCGTTGATCTCGATGTCCGACAGGCGGTAATCGGGATTCTCCCACAGGAAACGCCGCAGCCCTTCCCGCGCGCCGTAAGCCGACGCGGCGAGCGCGCTTCCGAAAAGGAGTATCTTGCAAAACGCGTTCACGAAGCGGTGGATGCGCTGCTGGGCGGCCTTGCGCGAACGCACCTTCACGTCGAGCAGGTGCTGCTGCTTGCGCTGGCGGGTCGTGGACAGGCGCCGGTTGCGCGGGGGCTGTTTCATCATCGGCGGCCTCCTTTCGCGAGGGAGAGGCCGATGATCCTGCGGCACAACTCGGCGTAGCCGATGCCCGCGACAGCCGCGGCCTCGGGCAGAAGGCTCGCCTCGGTCATGCCGGGGATGGTGTTGATCTCCAGCACGAACGGCCCGCCCGCGTCGCTCAAGATGACATCCACCCGCGAATAAACCTCCAGGCCCAGCGCGCGGTGGGCGTTCAAGGCCGTCTCCTGGACGCGCGCCGTCTGCGCCTTATCCAAGGGCGCGGGGCAGAGATGCTGCGCGCCGCCGCCGCCTTGCGGGTTGAGGAACGGGTATTTGTCGTTGAAGTCGTAAAAGCCGCTCTTCGGCAGAATCTGGATGATGGGCAGCGCCTGTTCACCCAGGATGCCGACCGTCAATTCCGCGCCGCGTATGAAGCGCTCGACCAGGATCCGGTCGCCATACTTCGCCGCGCCTTCCAGGGCCGGCGCGACTTCGCCGGGTTCGCGCACGATGTAGACGCCGACCGTCGATCCCTCCCGGGGCGCCTTGACGACATAAGGCAGCGGCAGCGAGGGCTTCTCGCCGGGGCGGAGAATCTCGAATTCCGCGGTTGGGACGTTCCTCTCCGCGAACCGCTTCTTCGTCTCGATCTTGTCGAAGGCGAGCCGGCTTCCTTCCGCGCCCTCGCCGGTGTAAGGGACGCCCGCCGCGTCGAGAACGCGCTGCAGTTCGCCATCCTCGCCGAACGTCCCGTGGATCGCGTTGAACGCCAGTTGCACCCCGTCGGGCAGGGAAAAATCCGGCCCATGCACGTCGATCTCGACGACCTCCGCGCCAAGGCTGCGGAGCGCGTTCGCAACGCCCGCCGCCGTCGCGAGCGACACCGCCCTTTCGGAGCCGGGGCCGCCTTTTAGAAGCGCGATCTTTTTATGTAAGAGAGCGTCCATCAACTTTCTTGTCCCACGATTTGCACTTCGGTTTCCAAAGCTATGCCGCGCTCCTTCAACGCGACAGCTTTTATGCGATCTATCAGCTCCAAAACATCCGAAGCCGCGGCGCCGCCGTCGTTCACGATGAAGTTGCCGTGGACTTCCGAGACGCGAGCCTTCCCGACGCGCAGGTTTTTCAGCCCGAGTTCGTCCACCAGCTTGCCCGCGGGGCACGCCGCGGGATTTTTAAAAATGCATCCCGCGCTGGAAGCGGCCGGCTGGGTGGTTCGGCGTTTGTGGACGGAGGCTTCCAGCAGCCGGTTTATCTCGGCGGGCGTGCTCGGATGGCCTTCAAACGTCGCGGCCACGGCATACGTCGTTTTCAACGAGGAAACGTCGCGGTAATGGACCTCCATCTCGGAAGGCGTCCGCGTATGGAACTCGCCGCGGGCGTCCACGCACCGGACGCTGACGACGTTGTCAAAAGTCTCCGCGCCCATCGCCCCAGCGTTCATCCGCAAGCTGCCGCCGACGTTTCCCGGTATCCCTTCCATCCATTCGAGGCCTCCTATGCCCGCGTCCCGCGCGGCGTAGCTCAGTTCCTTCAACTTGAGGCCCGCGCCGGCGATGATCCTGCGGTCGTCGATCTCGACGCGCTTGAACTCCCCGCGCACGAGATGCGCCACGACGCCGCGGATGCCGCCGTCGCGGACGAGCAGATTCGAGCCGCGGCCCATGACCATGAGCGGCATCTCTCTCTCCGAGCAACGGGCGACGAGCCGCGCGAATCCCTCCTCCGTCTCCGGCTCGATCCAAAATTGCGCCGGACCTCCCACGCGCAGGGTGGTGTGCTTGGCAAGCGGTTCATACAAACGCGCAAGGCAAGGCCCCGCGACGGCTTCCAGTTCCTCCAGGCGCTTCACGTCGGCGGCGAGCGCCGTGGCTTGTTCGTGGATGTCTCCCGCCCCGAGCGTCAGGATAAAATCCCCCGGCTCCAGCAATCTGCCCGCTTCCATCCCGGCCCGGGCGCGATCCGGCAGAAAGCGCGCCCCCTTGTGGCCGTCCCTTAACATGGCGTCGACGATCGTCTGGCCGGTGACGCCCGGGATCGGCTTCTCGCTCGCGGCGTAGATGTCCGTCACAAAGACGACGGCGGAATCATGAAACGCCTTGCCGAATTCCTCCCGGAGCAACTCGGTGCGCGTGTAACGGTGCGGCTGGAAGAGCGTGATCATCCGTTTGCGGCCCGCGGTGCGGGCGGTGGCGAGTGTGGCGCGGATTTCGCTCGGGTGGTGCGCGTAGTCGTCCACTATGACGCAGCGCTCGCTCTTGTATTTGATCTCGAAACGCCGTTTCGCCCCGCGGAACGACTCGAGCGCGGCGGCGATCCGCTCGAACCGGATGCCGAGCGCGTCCGCGAGCGCGATGACGCCCAAAGCGTTCGTGACGTTATGTTTGCCGGGCACGTTGAGCACGATGGCGCCGAGCGGACGGCCACCGCGCAACACGTTGAACTTCGACTGGAAATTCTCCATCACGAGGTCCGTATAGCGGAATCCGGCGCCTTCGCTTCCGCCGAAGGAAACGGCCCCTTCCCTCCCTTCGCAAAGCCGGGAGGCGTTGGAATCATCCGCGCAATAAAACGCGCAGCGGCCGGTCTGGTCGAGCAACTGCCGGAAAACCGCCTCTATCGCCGCGAGGTTTTCGTAGTAGTCGAGATGCTCCTCCTCGATGTTCAGGAGGATGGTGTATTCCGGGTGGTAATTGACGATGGTGCCGTCGCTCTCGTCGCCCTCGGCCACGAAGAACTCGCCGTCGGGGTCCCAATGCGCGTTCGTTCCCAGGATGGGAATCTCCGCGCCGACGTAGTGCGACGGCTTCAGCCCGCCCGTGCGCAGGACGTGCGCCGCCATCGAGGACGTGGTGGTCTTCCCGTGCATCCCGGCGACGACGATCCCTTTCTTGCAATTCATGACGGCGGCGACGGCGTCCGCGCGGCGCACCATGCTCTTGCCGGTGCGGACGGCTTCGTCGTAACCGACGTTGCCCGGCCGAATGGCGGACGAGTAGATGACGAGATCGGCGCCCGCGACCGGACGGGCGTCGTGGGTGGGGTGGAACTCCAGGCCGAGCTTCTGCAAGCGTTCGACCTCGACGGTGGTGACCTTGTCCGAACCGCTCACGTGGTGCCCCAGCGCCAGCAACAGCCCGGCGATGCCGCTCATGCCCGAGCCGGCGACGCCCAGCAGGTGGATCCTGAGTTCGCCGCCCACCAGGATTTCCGCGAGAATCTGGCCTGTATCCATCAACAACAATGTTTCAAAATGGTTTCAACAACACGTTCCGCCGCGTTTCGCGGGGCGAGCAGCCTGATCCGTCCGGCCATCTCCGCGAGTCTCTCCGGAGCGGAAACCAGCTCCCGTATTTTTTCCGCGAGGGTTTCGGCGGTCGCGTCGCTCTCCTTTAATACTATGGCGCCGCCCCCGCGCTCAAATATTTCCGCGTTGAGAGTTTGATGATCCTCCGCCGCATGCGGATACGGGATGAGGATGCCCGGCAGACCGAAGTGCGCCATCTCCGCGAGGCTGGCCGCGCCCGAGCGCGCGACGGCGAGGTCGGCGGCGCTGTAAGCCTGCTCCATGCGGCGGTGGAAGGCCGCGACGAATGCCGGGAAATTCTCCCGCCGGCAGTTGGCGGTGACGAGCGATTCATCCCGCGCGCCGGTGATGTGGATCAGCTGGAGTTCCTTTAGAAGCGGCAGCGCCTTGATGACGGCTTCGTTGATGCCGTGCGCGCCCTGGCTCCCGCCCATGACGAGGAGCGTCTTGCGGCCCGGCTCCAGCCCGAAGACGGCGAGCGCCTCCTCCCGCGGGATCGCCGCGGCGAGCGCCTTCCGTATGGGCGTGCCGGTCACTTCGCACTTCGCCCCGGGGAAAAATTTCTCGCACTCCTTGACCCCGAGCAGCACGGTTTTCACCATCCGGGCGTTGAGCTTGTTCGCCTTGCCGGGGATGGCGTTGGACTCGTGCAGGAACGCGGGGATCTTCCGCCGCCGCGCCGCAAGGATGGGCGCGGTGGAAGTAAATCCGCCCATGCCCAGCACGGCGTCCGGCTGGAATTTCCTGTAGAGCGCCCGGCAGTGCGAGACGCTGTCGCTGAAGGTCTTCAGGAAGGAGAACAGCGCGGGCGAAACGAGTTTCGGCAGCCCGATGGCGGGGATTTTTTCAAACCGGAACTCGTCGCG
This sequence comes from Spartobacteria bacterium, assembly GCA_021324825.1. Lineage (GTDB taxonomy): Bacteria > Verrucomicrobiota > Verrucomicrobiia > Chthoniobacterales > Chthoniobacteraceae > JAJPII01. Next base: position 8,215 of record JAJPII010000039.1, read on the forward strand.
ATCGCTGGTTGCGAGCGCGTCGATCTCCTTTTCCGAAATGAGGATGATCGACTCGTGCCCCCGGTCGCGCAGCACTTCGGCCACCGCCAGAGCCGGAAAAAGATGTCCGCCCGTTCCTCCGCCGGCGATGACGACTCGCATCTACAACCTCGGGGTTACCTTCGCCTGGAGGCGGGTCGTGGTGGAGTCGCCCCGGTCGCTGAGGCCGCGACTGTAGATATTCATGAGGATGCCCACCCCGAGCAGGCAGAAAACAAGGTTCGACCCGCCATAGCTGATATACGGCAGCGGGAGCCCCTTGTTCGGCAGCAGCGAGGTCGTGACGCCGATATTGACGGCGGCCTGGAGGGCGATCATGCAGACGATGCCGAGGCCCAGGAGCATGCCGAACCGGTCGCGCGAATGGATGGCGATGAGCGTGCCGCACACGATGACCAGGATGTAGCAAAAGACGATGAGCAGCGCGCAGCGTAGGCCGAGTTCCTCGCCGATCATCGGGAGGATGAAATCGGTGTGCGCGAAAGGGACGTAGAGCATCTTCTGGCGCCCGTTGCCGAGGCCCAGGCCGTCCACGCCTCCGGAGCCGAAGGCGATGAGCGCCTGCCATTGCTGCAAGCCCGCGCCCTCCTTGAATTTCTCGAGGTCCATGAACGCCATGATGCGCCCGAGCCGCTCTTTCATGTGCACGGCGATGAAGAATATGCCCGCGACGCCTCCGAGCGCGAGCGGCGCGATATACAGCATGCTCGTGCCCGCGACGAACATGATGAGAAACGTGACGCCGACCAGCAGGCCGGTGGTGCCGAGATCGACTTCGCGGGCGATGAGCGCCATCAAGACGCTCATCGCCAGCAGGGGGTAGAGGAAACCTTTCAAAAACTCGTGCGACTCCGGCGCATACAGCGAAAACCAGTACGCGAGGAAGATAATGGCCGCGAGTTTCGCGACTTCCGACGGCTGGAAGGTGAGGATCCGGAGGTTCAGCCAGCGGAAGGAGCCGTTCACCCGCATGCCGATGTGCGGGACGAAACAGAGGATCAGCAATACGACCGAGGCGGCGAACCAGACCCACCATGTGCGCTGCCAGAAGTGGTAATCGAGCATCGCCCCCGCCACGACGGCAAGGAAGCCGATGCCCAGCCACATCCCCTGCCGCTTGACGAAAAAGAGCGCGTCCCCATGCCGGTCAACCGCGAAGGCGCTCGTGCTGAACAGCATGACGATGCCGAGCACCAGCAGCGTGGCGACCGCGAAAAAGAGGATGATAACGCTCTTGCGATGCATCAGTCCGTTTTCGGTTTCCTGGGCGGGAGCTTGAGCTTCTGGCCGATCTGCAATTTCTTGGGGTCGTCGATCTTGTTGAGTTTCAGAAGCGACTGCGAAGTGACGTGGAACTTTCTCGCGATGGCGGCGAGGGTGTCGCCGGAAGCCACGGTGTAGACGTTGCCGTCCTCGACGGGTTTGGGCGCCGGCGTCTCCACGGCGGCGGCGGGCGCGGGCGCGACGGCGGCGGGCGCCGCCTGGTAGGTGTCCAGCGGCGGAGCGTGCTGCTGCGACTTGATGCGGCTGAAGGTGAACATGCCGCCTATCGCGACCAGATGCAGCGCCAGCACCACGAGGAAGGCGCTCGAGAGCTTCATGTTCGGCTCCTCATCGTAATCGTCGCGGGTCATCTGCCGGGTGGCGGCCTGGAATTTTTTCGGTGGTTTCATGGGTTGGATAGTGCGTGGACGAGCGCGCGAAACTGGTTCCCGCGATCCCCGTAGTTTTTGAACATATCGAAGGACGACGTTCCCGGAGAAAAAAGCACGACGTCGCCCGGACGCGCTGTTTCCCTCGCCTTTTGCACGGCCTGCGCGAGCGAGCCGGCGATCTCGCAGCGCACTTTTTTCTTCCAGAAACCTTCGATCCGCGGCGCCATCTGCCCGATGAGGATGGCCGCCCGCGCCTTCTCCGCGACCAGCGCCGTGAGCGATTCGAATTCGAACCCCTTGTCCTTGCCGCCCGCGATCAGCACCACGGGCCGCGTTTCGGAGAGGAGCGCCTTTTCCATCGCATCAAGGTTCGTGGCCTTCGAGTCGTTGACGTAATCGACGCCGTCCAGGGTTCGCACCCGTTCGCACCGGTGCGGGAGCGGCGAATACGTCTTGAGCGCCGGAAGCATCGTCCCGAACGGAATCCCCTGGGCCAGGCCGACGCCCAGCGCGGCCATCAGGTTCTCGGCGTTATGCGGACCGCGCAGGTTTGTCTCTTCCATTTTAAAAATCGGCTTCCCCCGGTGGAGGATCGTTCCGTCCTCCATCTCAAAGTCCGCGCCCTTCGCATAGGCGCTGAACGTTATCCGCCGCGCTTTCAACGGGGGGAGTTCATCCCGCAGATTCACGACGGCGAAATCCTCCGCGGTCTGGTTTTCAAAGATGCGGAGCTTCGCGGCGCGGTATTCGCCGATGTCCGCGTAACGGTCCAGATGGTCCGGGGCGAAGTTCAGCCAGACGCTGACGCGCGGGCGGAACGCGCGGATTTGCTCGAGTTGGAACGAGCTGACCTCGACGGTCACGATGTCGAGATGCGCGCTCTCCCGCACTTTCGCGGCGAAGGCGGGGCCGATGTTTCCGCAGGCCGTCGTGCGGACGCCGCAGGCGTTGAGCATCCCCGCGACGAGTTCGGTCGTGGTGGTCTTGCCGTTGGTGCCGGTGATGGCGACAATCGGGCACTTGCAGAGTTCGTACGAAAGCTCGAGTTCGCCAATCATCTCGATCCGCTCCCGTATGAAATTCTGGACGAGCGGCGCAGCCGGGTCGATGCCCGGACTAAGCGTCGCGCGGTCGAATTGATGGACGGCGAGCCGTTCCGCCGCCGGCCCCGTCACCACGGCGATGCCGCGCCCGCGCATGGCGTCGATCTTGAGCCGGAGCCGCTCTTCCGGGCCGCTGTCGAGTATCGTCACGTTCGCGCCCTCCTCCGCGAGAAGAAGCGCCGCCGCTTCGCCGCTTTCGCCCAGACCGAGCACCGCGATGTTCTTGTTGGCGTAACGCACATTCTATCTCAGTTTCAGAGTGGCCAGGCCGAGGAAGGCGAACATGATGGAGAGAATCCAGAACCGGACGATGACGGTGTTCTCTTTCCACCCCTTCAACTCGAAGTGGTGATGGATGGGCGACATGGCGAAGATGCGTTTTCCCGTCAGCTTGAAGCTCGCCACCTGGAGGATGACCGAGAGCGCCTCCATGACGAAGACGCCGCCCACCACGAGCAGCAGCAACTCCTGCTTGCAACAGATCGCCACCACGCCCATGACGCCGCCGATGGCGAGCGACCCCGTGTCTCCCATGAAGACCTTGGCGGGGTGGCAGTTGAACCAGAGGAACCCGAGCCCCGCGCCCGCGAGCGCCATGCAGAGGACGGCGAGTTCTCCCGCGAACGGGTAGTAAGGAATCTGGAGATAGTTGGCGATCTTCACATTCCCAGCCACGTAAGTGAGCACCGCGTACGCGAAGGCCGCGGTGACGGTGCAGCCCGACGCCAGGCCGTCAAGGCCGTCGGTCAGGTTCACGCCGTTGGAAGACCCGACGATGATCCCCGAAAAGAAAAACAGGGTCAGCCATCCCATGTTCGCGATGAGCGGTTCCTTGAAAAACGGAACGTACAGCGTGCGCGCCTGGACGGAACGGGCCGGATTGAACAGGAAGTAGCCGGTGACCGCCGCCGCGAGAGCGAACTGGGCGACAAGCTTGACCCGCCCGCTGATGCCGTCGGATTTCTTCTTGGTGACTTTCAGGTAATCGTCGGCGAACCCGAGCAGCCCCAGGTAGACGATGGCGAAGACCGCGAGCCAGACCGCGCCGTTATCGGGCCGCGCCCAAAGGAGAGTCGATACGACGACGGAACCGAGCAGCAGGACGCCGCCCATGGTGGGAGTGCCGCGCTTGCCCTGGTGCAGGGCGTGAAGCTGGCGGACTTCCTCCTGGGAGCGGATCGGCTGGCCGACCTTCAGCGAGATGAGCTTGCGGATGACGAACTGCCCGAAGATGAGGCACAGCAGAAAGGAGGTCATCGCCGCCGCGATGGCCCGGAAGGTGATGTATTGAAAGACATTCAGCGCCCGGAACGCGGCGATCGCCTTGTGCGACTCCGCGAGGTAGGAGAGATAGTACATCATGGCCTCGCCATCGCCTCCACGATCCGCTCCATCCTCAACGAACGGCTTCCCTTCACCAGGACGGTGTCGCCTTCCTTCGCGACGCCCCGCAGCATTTGCGCCGCTTCCTCGACCGACTCCGTGTGCGCAGTTTGCGCGACGCCGCGCTCGCGCGCGCTGTCGCTTATGAACCACGCGCCTTCGCCGACCGCGATGACGCACTCCACGCCCGCCGCCGCGGCCTTCTCTCCGACGAGCCGGTGGCCGCTTTCAAACATCGCGCCGAGTTCGTTCATCCTGCCGAGCACGGCGATCCGCCGCCCGGCGGAAGGAAACGTCTCGAGCGCCGCGGCGACGGAGTCGGGGTTGGCGTTATAGGTGTCGTCGATAAAGCGTATTCCGCGGATCATTTTTTGTTCGAGTCTTCCTTTGGTGAGCCTCGCTTTTTTAAGGCCCGCCGCCGCCTCGTCAAGACTGACTCCAAAAAAACGGCCCGCCGCCGCCGCGAGAAGCGCGTTTTCCACCATGTGCGCGCCCGGCGCGTTCACGACGGTTTCCGCGGCGCCCGTCCCGTTTTCGAGCAGGAATCGCGTCCCTTCCGGCGAAGGGCGGAGATCGCGCGCGTGAAGATCGGTTCCCGCGAAAACCGTTTTCGCGGGCGTGCGCCGCGCGAGCGCCGGGGAGAAGGAATCCTTCGCGCTGAGGATGAGAAGCCCCTCCGCGGGAAGACCCTCCGCCAGTTTCCCCTTCTCCTCCGCGATGGCTTCCCTGCTCCCCATGAACTCGATGTGCGCGACGCCGATATTCGTGATGATCCCCGCGAGCGGCGCGGCGAGCTTCACCAGCGGCTCGATCTCGCCGGGATGGTTCATCCCCATCTCGAAGACGCCGATCTCGTGGGTGGAATCCGCGCGCAGCAGCATGAGCGGCAGGCCGATGTGGTTGTTCAAATTCCCCTCCGTCTTAATTACACGGAACCGTTCCGCCAGCACCGCGGCCGCGAAGTCCTTCGTGCTGGTCTTGCCGTTGCTGCCGGTGATCGCCAGCACCCTCATGCCGAGCGTGCGCCGGTAACTTCCCGCCAGGGCCTGCAAGGCGGCGAGCGTATCCTTCACCAGGATGACGGGGAAATCCGGCGGAACATCCGGCGCTTCGTCCGCCACGACGCCAACGGCGCCGCGCTTTTGCGATTCCGCGGCGAACGCGTTCCCGTCGAACCGCTCTCCGCGCAAGGCGAGGAAGAGATCGCCCGGCGCGAGCGCGCGCGAGTCGGTGCAGAGGCGGGTGACGAGGAGCCCGCCCGAGCCCTGGAGCAGCTCCCCGCCCGCCCATTCCGCGATGGTTGAAAGGGAGGTTGGGTTCACCCTTTCATCTCCACGGGTTTCGCTTCCAGGGCTTCCCTCGCCACGCTCACGTCGTCGAACGGGACGATGTGGTCCGCGAATTCCTGGTACGCCTCGTGCCCCTTCCCGGCGATGAGGATGATATCCCTCGGCTTCGCCATCGAGATGGCGTGGAAGATCGCCGCCCTCCTGTCCACGACGACTTCATGGTTCCGCTTCGTCAACCCGCGTTCGATGTCCGAGATGATCGCCTCCGGCGCCTCGCCGCGCGGGTTGTCGGAAGTGACGATGGCCCAGTCCGCCAGTTCATCCACCGCCGCTCCCATGAGCGGGCGCTTGGCGCGGTCGCGGTTTCCCCCGCAGCCGAAGACGACGATGAGCCGGTTCGGCGAAAGATCGCGCAGCGTCCGCATGACGTTGACCAGGGCGTCGCCCGTGTGGGCGTAGTCGACGAAGACCTTGAACTGCCGCTTGCCCGGCACGGGTTCGAGCCTGCCGGGGACGGGCGGCGCGCCGGCCAGGCTCAACACGGCGGTGCGCACGTCGATGCCGAGCGCGGAGGCGGCCGCGACCGCGCCGAGCGAGTTGTACATGTTGAAGCGCCCGATGAGCGGCAGGCGCACCAGGTAGCTTTTCTCGTGCGTATCGAGCTGATAGGACGCGCCGCTGAAGTCCATCCGCAGGTTGCTCGCGCGGAAGTCCGCCTTCTGGTGGACGCCGAACGTCAGCACCGGCCCCGGAAGCATGGCGGCGAGCTTCGCCCCGTAACGGTCGTCGATATTGATGATCGCTCTCCCGCGCTTCTTCCCGCCCAGGCCGGTGAAGAGCCGGGTCTTCGCCTCGAAATAGCTTTCCATCGATTTGTGGTAGTCGAGATGATCCTGCGTGAGGTTCGTGAAGATGGCGGCGTCGAAGTCGATATGCCGCACGCGCTCCTGCATGAGGGCGTGCGAGGAGACTTCCATGACCACCGCCTTGCAGCCCGCCGAACGGATCTGGTGGAGGAGTTCCTGGAGATCGAGCGACTCCGGCGTGGTGCGCGGCGCGGGGAGACGGCGCTCGCCGACCTCGTAGCGGACGGTGCCGAGCAAGCCGCACCGCAGCAGGGCGCTCTCGCAGATGTGTTTCAACAGGAAGGCCGTGGTGGTCTTGCCGTTGGTGCCGGTGATGCCGACGACCTTGAGGTGATCCGCGGGGCGCTTGTAGAACGCGGCGGCAAGGTCGGCCAGCGCGGCGCGGGCGTTTTCCACCACGATGCGGGTCGCGCGGCCCCCGGGCGAAAAACTCTCGCCGGCCACCGCCGCGGCGCCCTGGTCGATGGCGCCGGCGGCGAAGCTCTCCCCGTCCGCCTTTTCGCCGCGCAAGGCGACGAAGAGGAAATCCTTCTTAACCCGGCGCGAATCGTAGGCGATGCCCGCGATCTCGCGTTCGAGCGATCCCTCGACGCGCACGGGCTTTATGCTGGAGAGAAGGGTCTTTAGAAGCATGGTTCACTTCGTCCTGGTCTGGGTCAACGCCACTTGCATGGGATCGAACTGCGGCGCGAGGTTCATGTGGCAGGCGGTCTTGGCGGCGATGCGCGCGAAGATGGGCGCCGCGACCGCGCCGCCGTAGTTGTCCTCCGGGTTCTTCACTTCCGGGCAATCGAGCATGACGAGGCAGACGAATTGCGGGTCGTCGGCGGGGAGCATGCCGATGAACGAAAGGAGGTATTTGTTATGGAGATACTTCTTGTTCTCGCCGACCCGCTGCGCCGTTCCCGTCTTGCCCGCGCCGATATACCCCGGCACCACCGCTTCCACCGCGGTGCCGCCTTTTTTTTCCACGCCCTTGAGCGCTTCGCGCACTTGCCTGGCGGCGGCTTCGGAAAGGACGCGCCGGATTTCCACCGGCGGGTAGCTCTTCACGACCGCGCCCTGGTCGTCGACGATCTCGCGGACGATCTGCGGCATCATGAGATGGCCGCCGTTGGCGATGACCGACATGGCGGTTATCATCTGCAAGGGGGTCACATCGACTTCCTGACCCATCGTCATCCGCGTTATCGTGAGCTTGTTCCAGGTGTACGGCGGGTGGATGGCGCCGGGCACTTCGGAGGGGAGGGCGACATCGGTGCGCTCGCCGAAACCGAACTTGCGCGCGTAGCTGTAAAGCATCTGGTCGCCCAGCCTCAGCCCTATCCGCGCCGCGCCGATGTTGCTGGACTTGGCCAGGACGCCCTCGACGGTCAACTCGCCCATCGGCTTGTGGTCGTGCAGGATTTTTCCCGCGTATTTGAACTGGCCGTTGCCGCAATCGATGGTCGTCTGCGGAGTGAAGAGCCGCTCGTTGAACGCCGCGCCCACCGGCACGATCTTGAAGACCGAGCCCGGCTCGACCATCGCCTCGACCGCGAGGTTATGCCGATCCCGCTCGCGGCTGTTGGCGACGGCGTTGGGATCGTAAGCGGGGCGGTTGGCCATCGCGAGTATCTCGCCCGTCTTCGGACGCATGATGATGCTGACAGCCATAACCGGCCTGTATTGGCGGCAGGCCGCCTCCAGTTCTTTCTCGACGATGTTTTGCAGCGCCATGTCGATGGTCAGCCGCACGTCGCAACCGGGGCGCGCGGGCTGCCCCTGCGAGCCGTACGCGACCAGCTCCTTGCCCGTGCGGTCGTGCTCGAAGTAACGGAACCCGTCGTTGCCGCGAAGCTGGGCGTCGAAGGTCTTCTCGATCCCCGCGACGCCCGCGTGGTCATGATTCAATATCCCGAGGACGTGGCAAAGCATGGAGCCGTTCGGGTAGTTGCGGGTGAAGTCCTGCTTGAAGAAAACGCCGCGCAGGGAGCGCTTCTTCATTTCAGCGAGCAAAGAGGCCGCCGTGTCCTCGGAGACAAAGGCGCGTTTGTTCAACGCGTGGTCGCACACCCCCGCGGGGTACCTCGGCGCGACGCCCGGGAGCTTCGCCTGCCGGGATTGTTTCGCGGCGTCCTGAAGGCCGGCCAATTCCTGCTCCAGTTCCTCGCGGTCCATCTGGAGCGGCTTGGCGAAAAGATCGGCCAGGCCCGCGGGGTCGTTCAGGATCGAGCCGTCGGCGAATGCCAGCCGCACCGGCACATCCTGGGCGAGAATCTCCTGGTTTACGTCCTGGATAACGCCGCGCCGGGCGTAAAGCATTTCCTTGGTGGAATGCTTCTCGGCGGCCAGCGCGGCGTATTGGTCATGCTTGACGACCTGCAGGAAGATCAGCCTCCCCGAGAAGATGCTGAAGATAAACACCAGTCCAAAGCAGGCGATGGTCGCGCGTACTTTGGGCGTCCATTTCATTTTTCGGAGCCTTCGTTGGAGACGGCCCGGATCTCCGAGCGCGCATCCGTGCGAATGCGGACGATCCGCTCCTCGGCGATCGGGATCATCTTGATGAAGTCCTGGTCCAGGCGGCGCTGGAGAACTTTCTGGGAAGAAAGCGTCGAGATTTTCGTACGCAAAAGATCGTTCTCGACCGTGAGTTCGGACAGCTCCTTTTCCAACGTCTTGATCTGGCCGCCGGTGGTGTGAAGCTGGTTCTTCAAATAGACGTAGCTCAGCCCCACGACTCCCAGAAAAAAGGCGGCGACGACCCATTTCGTCAACGATCCGACCTCGATGAGATTTGCGTTTTTTCGGCGATTGCGCGGCATGATGGGTTAGATTTTCTCTGCGACGCGCAGTTTCGCGCTGCGCGAACGGGGGTTTCTCGATTGCTCGCCGTCGCTCGCGAGCACGGGCTTGCGGGTGACGAGTTTGAAAATGAGATCGGGGTTCGGGCGCGCCTCCGGCCATTCCGGGCGGTCGATGACGAGGGCGCTGCGCGACTTGAAGAAGTTCTTCACGATACGGTCCTCCAGCGAGTGGAACGTGATGACCGCCAACCTGCCGCCCGGCTTCAACCTCGCCGCGAACTGCCCCAGCCCCTCAGCCAGCGCCTCGAGTTCGCGATTCACCGCGATCCTCAACGCCTGGAAAACGCGCGTGGCGGGATGGAGCTTCCCGTGGCGGCCAACCGCCCGTTCGACCGTCGCCGCCAGTTCAAACGTCTCCCTGAAAGGATGGACGCACCGTTCCCGTATTATATAGGCGGCGATGCGGCGCGCCGCCGGCTCCTCCCCGAAGTTGCGGAAGATCGCCTCGAGTTGCGCGCCGCTGGCATTGTTTACGAGATCGGCCGCGGTCACGGGGCACAGCGGGTCCATCCTCATGTCGAGGGGGCCGTTGCGCTGGAAGCTGAAGCCGCGCTCCGGCGCGTCGAGCTGGCGCGAGGAGACGCCCAGATCGAGCAGCGCGCCGTCCAGCGATCCCGCGCCCAGGCGGCGGAGAACGTCCTCCACGTCGCGGAAATTCGCGTGAACCAGTTCCAGCCGGCCGCTCCATTCCTTCAACCGGCCGGCCGCGAAGGCCAGCGCCTCCGTATCCTGGTCGAGCCCGATGACGCTCGCCCCCCCTTCCAGGAGCGCGCCGCTATGGCCGCCGCCCCCGAGCGTGCCGTCCACAAAAAGCTTGCCCGGCGCCGGCGCGAGAAGCTCCACCGTCTCGCGCAGCAACACCGGCTCGTGGTATTCCCCGCCTTCCCCCGAAACCGGGCGCCGGCGGGTTACATCCTCGGGCGCATCCTTTCCCCATCCGCCCGCCATGAAGACCGCGGCCGGCGCATCGAGCACTGCTGCATTCGTTTGTTCCATCATAGTTCTACCAGATGCCGATCATTTCTCCGACTTCCTTGTAAGTGTCCGCCGCCGCCGCCGCCGACTCCGCGTAGCGCCCGGGGTTCCAGATTTCAAAACGCCCGTGGACGCCGTTCATCATCACCTCGCCGCTCAACCCCACGTCGCGGCAATTCTCCTCGGACAACAGGAGCCGCCCCTGGCGGTCCAGCACGCAGTTCCGCGCCTTGCCATAAAAATTGCGCAGGAAGACGCGCGCCTTGGCTCGGGGAATCTCCGGGTTGGAGTTCACGTCATTGCGGGCTGCGTTGAATTCATCCGGCGGCATCACGATCAAAAAACGGTTGCCGAACTCCGGCACGACAAAGAACTCATCGAGCTGGTCCTCGCCGGGTTTCCTCCACGCGGAAGGGATCGTGACGCGATTCTTGTTATCGAGAGCATGGAGATATTCCCCCGCGAAAGTGATCGGCTTGACTGGAGACTCGGCAGGCATCGGCGGTGGTGAGAAAGGACTTTTTCCCCACTACTACCCATTTTGAACCAAAACGCCCCACCGGCGTCAACAATTTATTCTCAGTTTCTGAACAATTCCTCTTGAAACGCAGCGTTGCATCCCAGCCAGGCGCCGCGTACCCTCGGCGCCGGACGGATGAAAATTCGTTTCTGGCTGCGCCTTTTTTTCTATCCGCTCTTCGCAGCCGCGATTGTCGCCGTTCTCATGACGTGCTGGGCGGTGAACAATCTCGCCGATATCGCCGTCTGGCTCGCGATGCGTTCGCTGCCGGGTTTTTCCCTTTGCATAGGAAAAGCCGAATTGGCCGGGATCACGCGGATCAATCTCGCGGGCGTCGAACTGCGGCGCCGCAAACAACCCGTGCTGACAGTGTCCTCGGCTTCCGCGAGTTACTCGCTCGCCGACTTGTGGCACAGGCATATAGAGCGCGTGGAGGTGGACGGCCCCCGGCTGGCCGTCGATGACGCCTGCCTTGCGGCCCTGCCTCCCAAACCCCGGAAACCGGCGGACTCAAGGACGGCCTGGCGGGTGGACAACCTTTCCGTTCGCGGAGGGAGCGGCGAGGTCGATCTCCGCGGGCTGCCAAAGGTCCGCTTCGACTACGCGGCGGAATTTCTCCAGGGAATGGAGTCCTCCAGGGCGACGCAGAGGATCGAGGTGAGAAACATCCGCGTCACGAGCCGCGCGGACGAACCGGAGACGCTCGCGGAGGCGAAGGCGCTCACCGTCCTCTTCACGCCGGACCAACTGGCGCAACAACGGCTCCAGGAAGTCATCCTCGACTCGCCCTCCATCCATTTGCGGCCCGCCCTGCTGGCGGCGGTTCCAGCGTCATCGGGCGCGCCTTCCTCGCCGTTGGGCTGGCAGGCGGGCCGGCTCACGATAAACAACGGCGAGGTTTTCACGGAAGGCATAGGCCCGTCCGCGCCCAACGCCTCGGCGAAATTCGCGATGGACGCCTCCGACTTCGCCCTCGCCGGCGAGAAGATCCATACCGCCCAGCTTTGGGACATCCGCGCGGCTCCCGCCTCCGATCCCCTGCACCCGATCCTGATTCTGGATTCGGCGGCAATCGGCTTCTCCCTGGCCGGACTGGGCCGGAACGAGGTGGCAAGCCTGGACGCCACCGGGCTCTGGGTCAGCGCCGGGCGCGGCCTCCGTTCCTTCGCCGCGGCGCCGGATACCCGGAACAATCCGCCGCCGCGGCCCTGGAAGGTGCTCGACCTCTCGCTCGAAAGCGGCAGCATCGTCGTGCCGGAGATCGGCCCCGGCGTTCCCACCCTTACGCTCAACGTAAAGACGCATCTGACCGGCGTCGCGTTGTCGGCGGACACGGCCTTCGCCAGCCAGGAACTCCAGAGCGTCGAGCTGTCCAACATCGTCATCCGCTCGCCCCTGGACGCCTTCGTTCCCGTCCTCGACCTGAAAACGGTGTTCGTTCGCTTCTCCCTCGCCGCGCTTCTCCGCGGCGAAATCCAGGACGTAAGCATCCTCAACCCGCAAATCTTCGTCGGCGAAGACCTCTTCTGGTATGCCGACACCCTCAAGGAACAGCACTCCCGGCCTTCCGGCGCGGCGCCCGGTCTGCACTGGATCGTGAAAAACGTGGGCGCCGACTTCGGCCAGATCATCATAGCCAACGGCGGGAAAAGCCGGGCGACCCTGCCGCTCAGCTTTTCGTGGAGGGCGCGGAACGTCGACTTCGACAACCTCGACGACCTCCAGTTGAAACTCAAGCTGGACATCCAGGAAGGGAACTACGAATTCCCCTCCTACCAGCTAACCCTGAAAAACCTCTCGGGAAAAATAGAGTTCGGCCTGCCCGCGGAAGCGCATCAGGACAACCTCGTCCACACCCTTCAGGTCGGAGGGGTGCGCTGGCAGCGATTCGCCGCGGGCGCTTCCTTCGTCTCCGTCACCTATGACAAGCAAGGCATCTACGGAGAAGTGGGCGGCGCGGCCTACGGCGGTTACGTCAGCGGAGGGTTCAGCTTCTTCACGCAACCCGACTCGCCGTGGACGGGGTGGCTCTCCGGCACGAAAGTCAATCTCCGCGGCGTGACGGATGCGCTCGCTCCCCAGTCCTTCCGCATGACCGGCCCCGCCGATTTCAAGCTCGAGGTGAACGGGCAGAACCACGTCATCGAGCGCATGAAAGGCAGCTTCTCCATGCGCAAACCCGGCAAGCTCAAGATAACCAAAACCGACGACCTCCTCGCCCAGTTGCCTCCCGGGTGGTCGGCATTCAAGACCAGCCTCACCCGCATCGGCCTGGAAACATTGCGAGACTTCGCTTACGACGCGGGAGAAGGTTCCTTCTGGTTTGCCAGCGACCAAGGCGATATAAAACTCGCCCTTGAAGGCGCCACCGGCTCCCGCAAGATGGAAGCCGTTCTCCATCCTAAAAAAGAGAACCCGCCTGCCGGAGACTGACCTTGGAGCGAAAAACAACCATCCTGTTCATCCGCGCCGCCGTGGCAGGCGCCGTCCTTTTGGGCGGCTGCGCCCTGCCCCCGGTAAGCATCGCCACGCCCCAACCCATCAAGGTAAACATCAACATGAAACTGGACGTCTATCAGCACGGCCAGCCCCTTGTTGAAAAGAAACCCGCCGCGCCGGACGTCGAAACGCCGGAAGACATCCAGGATCGCCGCCGTATGCGGCTGGGCGAACTGCAACCGCTGAAAAACTCGCGGCTCATCGGCGAGAACCATCTCGGCCTGCTAGAAGTGCGCAACCCCGTCGCCGGGGAGTATGGCGACTATGTGCGCGAAACCATCGCGGCGGAAAACAAAGACCGCCAGGCGCTCATGGAAAATATGGCGAAGGTTCAAAAAATCTCCCTTGCCGACGTGCAGAAACAGCAAGCCGCGACCGCCGTCCACAGCGCCTTCAACGGCGAATGGATAGAAACCCAAAAGCCCGGCGGAACCTACGCCTGGACGCAGAAAGGCCAGGAGTAGCCCCGGGATCAAGGGCCGCCTGCCTTCCTGCTCAGGAGCAGGCAGGTGTCGACAACCCACGCCATTTTATCCGCCTTCCCCGTCGCGCAGGAGCTTCATCCAGCCGGCGGTGTTCGCGGGCAATCTGGAAGCCTCCTGGAACTGCTTCATAAAGCCGCGCATGGACTTCGCGGTTTTGGTCTCGCGCCGGCGTATGACGCGGATGCGGCATTCGTCGTCGGAAATCCTTTCCCACCTGAGAGGTTGTCCCGGTTTTAAGCGGAGTTGCCTTCGGAAGGAAGCAGGCATGGAGACCTGACCGCGCTCGGTCAAAGGGACGATCAAGCGCGGATTGAATTTTCCCACGCGGGCGCTTAGTGTTCCCCCATGGCCCTCTCTTCCAGCATGCTTCCCCTCGGAACCAAAGCCCCTTCCTTCCGCTTGCCGGACGTAGTGTCGGGACGGACGGTCTCCCTGGAGGATTTCGCGGATGGGAAGGCGCTGCTGGTGATGTTCATCTGCCGCCATTGCCCCTACGTCGTGCATGTGCGGGCGGAGCTTGCGCGGCTCGGGAAAGACTATGGCGGCAAGGGGCTGGGCGTCGTGGCGATCAGTTCCAACGACGCCTCCAACTACCCCGACGACGCGCCCGGCCCGCTCGCGGAGATGGCTCGCGAAGCGGGGTTCGCCTTCCCGCTCTGCTACGATGAAAGCCAGGACGCGGCAAGGGCTTACGACGCGGCTTGCACGCCGGACTTCTTTCTTTTCGACGGCGCGCAGCGGCTGGTTTACCGGGGGCAGTTGGATGACAGCCGCCCGAACAAGGGGCAGGCCACGGGCGCCGATCTGCGGGCCGCGATAGACGCCGTGCTGGCGGGCAAACCGGTTTCCGCGGATCAAAAACCGAGCGTGGGCTGCGGGATAAAGTGGAAGCGGTAGGGCGGGATGGCCGGGGCGCGGCGGGCAACCCGAAGAACCGCTTCGAGAAGCTGGAATACGTCGACGACCCGGATTGCGAGCGGGAGGAAGCCGGGCCGCGCACGCAGTTCCTGCGGGATGACAGCCGCTCGATCATCACCCGCAACGACAGCCCGGACGTGGGCTTCGCGTTCAGCCTGAACCCGTACCGCGGCTGCGAACACGGCTGCGCGTACTGCTTCGCCCGCCCGACGCACGAATATCTCGGCTTTTCCGCCGGGCTGGATTTCGAGACGAAGATCGTGGTGAAGGAAAACGCGCCGGAGTTGCTGCGCGCGGAGCTTTCCTCGGGCCGTTGGAAGCCGCAGGCGCTGGCCATGAGCACCGTGACCGATTGCTACCAGCCCGCGGAACGCCGTCTCGGCCTGACGCGCCGCTGTCTCGAAGTGCTGGCGGAGTTCCGGAACCCGGTCGGGATCATCACGAAGAATCATCTCGTGACGCGGGACATCGACCTTCTGCGCCTCCTGGCGGAAAGCGAAGCGGCCTCGGTGGCGGTGTCGGTGACGACGCTGGACGCCGAACTCGCGAAACGGCTGGAGCCTCGCGCTTCGCCTCCCGCCCGCCGCCTCGCAGCGGTGGAAGAACTGACGCAAGCGGGCATTCCCGTTCATGTTTTGATGGCGCCGGTCATCCCCGGCCTGACGGATCATGAAATGCCCGCCTTGCTTTCGGCTGCCGCGCGCGCGGGGGCGCAAGGCGCCGGTTATGTCCCGTTGCGGCTGCCGTGGGCGGTCGCGCCTCTCTTTGAGGCGTGGCTGGAGCGTTATTTCCCGGAGAAGAAGGAGAAGGTGCTGGGAAGGATACGGGCGATGCGCGGAGGGAAGCTGAACGACCCCCGTTTCGGCTCGCGGATGCGCGGCGAAGGTTTTTTCGCGGAGCAGATGGGGGCGTTGTTCGAGGTCTCGCTTCGCAAGGCCGGGCTGGCGAGGAGGCGCACCGGGCTTTCCACCGCCGCTTTCCGGGCGCCGGGCGGGGAACAGCTTTCCCTCTTCCCCGAGGCCAAAGGAGGGTTGAATACCCATGCCGGGCGGTTCTAGGATGGGCGTTCCCACTTTGCACGCTTCGACCACACTTCCCCGGCGGCGGAGATTCCCTCTCCGCTGGCTTCTCCTCCTGCCGGCCGCGGCATTGCTTTTCTGCCTGTTCCATCCGCCGGTATTTCTCTTCTGCGTGCGGCAGGTTCTCCTGTTTGAGGCGAGGGCCCGCGGCGCCAGCCTGGAAATCGGGGGGATGACGGGAAGCATCCTTGAGCCGGTTTCGCTCCACGACGTCACGCTCGTTTCGAAAACTCCGGTGGGAACGAAGCTGCGGCTGGCGTTTTCCCGGCTGGAAGCGGTCGTGAAGTGGTGGGATGTGGCGCGCGGGTCGGCGTTCATCAACCGGATGACGGCGGACGGCGTCAATGCCGAGATCGACATCCCCCTCCAGCCGGGAAGCGAAAACCCGGCCGCCTTGCGCGCGGAGGAACGGAGGGAGACGGGCCGCTGGCTGGCCGCGCTGATGCCCGAAAACCTCGATGTCTCACGGGCGACGCTCTCGGTGCGGATGGGGGACTCGGAGACCGCCTTCACGAACGTCCGCTTTACGGCGAGCGAGGTCGCGCCGGGCGTCGTGGAGATCGAGAGGATCGATCTTCGCGAACCATGGCTGGTCAAGACGTTCTCCGGCGTAAGAGGGACGACCGCGCTCCACGGCTCGAGACTCTCCCTTGGCGCGTTGAAGCTGGAGGACGGGGTGCGGATCGACGCCCTCTCCGCCGATCTCGGCGGGCTGCCAATGGGCAAGACGGTCGTCGGGTTCAGCGTCTCGGCCTTTGGAGGGATGATCCGCGGGGACGTCCTCCTGGCGCCTTCCAACGGGCGGGTGAATTTCGAGGCGTCCGGTTCGTTTTCGCAGATTTCCCTGGAGGACGTGGCCCGCTTCGTCGAGTCGAGGGAACCGGCGGGCGGCGTCATCAAGGAGGGCAAATTCACCTTCCGCGGCTCGCCCCGGGAGATCGACAAGGCGACGATATGGGTATGGCTGGAGGCGACCGATTTCCTCTGGGGTAAACGCCGGTGGAACTCGCTCGTCGCCGGCGCCACGATGTACAATCGCCAGCTTCGCATACCGGAATGCCGCCTCCAGCAATCGCACAATGAACTGACGTTGAAGGGCGAGATAGCAATCCCCCCCGCGGGCCGGGAATGGTGGCGGTCGCAGTTCGACTTCGACATCTCGGCCAAGATCGACAACCTGACGGAGCTTTCCGCCTTGTTCGGCCCCGGCTTTGAAGAGAGCGCGGGGCAGATGACGATCGACGGCTCGGTCAAGGGGCGCAACGAGTCGTTCGACGGCGAGTTGACGGTGGCCGGGAGGCGCCTTTCCTACGGCTCCGCGCCGCTGGATGTCCTGAAGGCGGAGATCAAGCTCAACGGCAACGAGCTGAACTTCTCCAGCATCGAGTTCTCGCACAAGAACGACTTCCTGCGCGGCAAGGGGGTGGTGAACATCCTGGGCGAAAAACGTTACTGGGGCCAGCTCAACGCCTCCGTGGCGGACCTCTCCCTCTACTCCGCGTTCTTCGTTCGCCCGGTGGCTCCGCAACCCTTCGCGGGCGGCCTCTTCCTGGACTGGTCGGGCGACGGCACCGCGAAAGCCCATTCCGGCGCCTTCCGCGCCCAGTTGAAAAACCTCCGCCCCCTGGCGGGGAACGACCCGAAGTTCCATCCCCTGGACGCCAATGTCGAAGGGACTTACGCGCCGGAGAACATCTTCTTTTCCCGCTTCTCCGTCGCCGACGCGGAGACCTCTTTCGACGCAAAGGTGGCCGCCTCGCCCTCGACGGTGACGTTGCAGGCGATGAAGGTGCGGCATAAGGGAGACGTCTGGCTGGACGGCGACGCCGTGCTTCCGGTGAGCGTCTGGAACCTGTGGCAGGCGCGGCCTTGGGCGGAAGTGATCGACTTCAAAGGCCCCTTGAAGGTCAACGTCAACGCCGACGGACTGCGCCTGCACGATGTCGCCCTCCTCACGGGCCATGATTTCCCGATAAAGGGGGAAGTCGAGATAAAGCAACTGGCCGCCTCGGGATCGCTCTCCGACCTTACGGCCACCGGGGGGGTCCGCTTGCGAAAGGGCGAAGCCGCCTCGTTCAGCAACATCGACGCCAATATCGCGCTGCAAGGCCGTGACGCAGCCGTTCAGAAGCTCGCCGCGCGCCTCGACTCGCCCATTATTTCCTCCGGCGCGCTGAACGCCGATGGCCGCATCGATTGGAAAGGCGTGGGCGACACGAGACTGGAGATCGCCGTGCGGGGCAGGGCCGTCAGCGCGAATCCGAATCCCCTTTTCCACGTCACCACGGATGTCGACCTAAAGGTGGAAGGCCCGTTTGACTCTCTCCGCGTCTCGGGGTTCTCCCGCATCCTTCGCGTGGATTGGGAGAGCCGCCTCGATCTGGCCGCGCTCCTTTCGCCGGATAAACCGCTCGTCCAGCCGGCGGCTCTTTCCTTCGGCCCCGCGGGCCGTCTCCAGATTTCCTGCCTCGGCTCGGCGCCGTTCAAAATGCTCGACGCCTCCGGCAGCGCGACCTTCGACCTTCAACTCACCGGCCCGGCGTCCGCGCCCGTGCTGACAGGCCGGCTTGGAATCGCTTCGGTGGCGTCCGCTCCGCCCAAGGAGCCGGCCATCGAGACGGGAGCGGTCTATTTCGAGAACCCCAACCCGCTGGACCCCTTCCTGTTCCTCCAGTGCAAGGGCGGGACGTTCATTATCGGGCCGCTCAGCCGCAGGCACGCCGTTCTCGCCGGAGAGCCCGCCGCCGAAGCCTCCCTTCTCGATGCCGCCAGACCCGCCGTATCACTCGACAAGATGTATGTCCCTCCACTCCCCGGAACCACCTTGAATGAATGACAGGAGTTCTACGCGCGGTTTGTATATCGGGCGCATTTTCGGCATCCGGTTCTACCTGGACTATAGCTGGTTCGTCATCGCGGCCATCATCATCTTCCAACTGGCGGCCAGGGTCTTCCCGGAAAGCGTGCCC
Organism: Spartobacteria bacterium; assembly: GCA_021324825.1. Classification (GTDB taxonomy): domain Bacteria; phylum Verrucomicrobiota; class Verrucomicrobiia; order Chthoniobacterales; family Chthoniobacteraceae; genus JAJPII01. The sequence goes on from JAJPII010000039.1 coordinate 26,844, forward strand.
GGCCACGGGCGCTTGTTTTACGTCGTGCTGGGAGCGGCGGCGGCGCTTCTTTTTTTCGCCAGCCTCCTGCTTCACGAACTGGGGCACAGCCTCGTAAGCCAGCGCTGCGGCATCCGGGTGCCCAGGATCACGCTGATGTTCATCGGCGGCCTAGCCGAGATCTCGCGCGAACCGGACGACGCGCGCGCGGAACTGAAGATCGCCGCGGCGGGTCCTGCGGTATCCGCCTGCCTGGTCGGCGTGTTCGCGCTCGCGGCGTGGGCGTGCCAGGGGTTTCCGGCGGGGAAGATGATGTTCCTGTGGCTGGCCGAGATAAACGCGGCGCTGCTTCTTTTCAATGCGATCCCGGGCTACCCCCTGGACGGCGGGCGGGTGCTGCGCGCCCTTCTCTGGGCCAGGACGGGGAATCTGCGCCGGGCGACGTATGTCGCCTCGCGGTTCGGGGTCGCCTTTAGCTGGTGCCTCATGGCGGTCGGGATCATTTCCCTGACCCAGGGGCGCTGGGATGCGTTTGTCTATCTGCTCATCGGCATCTTCCTGCGGAGCGCCGCGGAGAGCGGCTATCTGCAGGCGGTGAACCGGGCAGTCCTCGCGGGCATCCGGGTCAGGGACATCATGTCGGCGAATCCGGCGTCAATCCCCGCCGCGCTTCCCGTCAGCCTGGCGGTCGATGAGTATTTCCTCGCCCGGCACCACGTCGCCTTCCCCGTGTGCGACGACGCGGGCGCATTTCGCGGATTGCTCCGCCTGGAGTTCCTGAAGACATTGCCAACGGAGAAGTGGCCCTACACCTCCGCGGGCGATCTCGTGGCCGCGAACAACTCGGAGAAGCTCTTCATCTCCGCCGGCGAACCCGCCGGCAACGCGATGCGGCGTCTCCTGACTCCCGGGGAAAGCCGCCTGGCCGTTGTGGAAGGAGAGAAACTCGTGGGCATCGTGACCCGGCACGACATCCTCCAGTTCATCGAAATCCACACCGCCCTGGAAGAGCCTTAGTCTAAAGCGTGCCGTTGTAGAGGCGGCTGTGCCAGCCGCCTGGAGCGGGAGGCAACAACCAAGAGCGGGCAAAAATGAACTGCTAGCCCGGCGGTTGCAGCCGGAGAATCATGAAGACCGCCGCGGCGAAGACGGCGATTGCAAACCCGGCAAACGAATAGATGCCGACGACGAGCGGCGGCTTCTTTTTCTTGCTGGCCTTAAAGGGGGAGGCGTTCGAGAAACTCTGGGGCCGCCGGCTGGATGCGGCAATCGGCACCAGCGCTTCTTCCTGCTCCGGCAGCGGCATCGTGGGTTCATTCTCATCGGAGATATAGAAGCCTTCGATTTGTCCGAACCGGATGGCGCAGGATTTTTTCAATAGCGTTTCCTCCACCTGTTCTCCGTTCACGAACGTTCCATTGGTGGAACCGAGGTCTTTGAACCGGTAATTTTTTCCTTCCAGCGTGAACTCTCCATGGCGGCTTGAGACGGAAGGATGCTCGATCTGGATGCCGTTATCCGACAAACGCCCAAGGGTTATGGTTTCATCGAGCAATTCGTGCGATACCTCGCCGAGTTCCGGGATGGTTATCTCAAGCTTTGGCATGAAGGAAGGATACCGGCTTCAGGCCGCTTCATCAATCAATTTGGCGAATTGGGAGAAGAAGTATTCGGCGTCGTGCGGGCCGGGCGCGGCCTCGGGGTGGTATTGGACGCTGAATATCGGGTGTTCGCGGTGCCTCATTCCCTCGACGGTCTGGTCGTTCAGATTGATGTGCGTGACTTCGACGTTGGAGGGGAGCGAGTCCGGGTCGACCGCGAACCCGTGGTTCTGCGCGGTGATTGCGACGCGCCCGCTCTTCAGATCCTTCACGGGCTGGTTGCCTCCGTGGTGCCCGAACTTCAGTTTGAAGGTGCGCCCGCCATAGGCGTAGCCGAGCAGTTGATGCCCCAGGCAAATGCCGAAGATCGGCTTCTTCCCGATGAGTTCGCCGAGTTCCTTGTGGATATAACCGAGCGCCGCGGGATCTCCCGGGCCGTTGGAAAGAAAGACGCCGTCCGGGTTCATGGCGAGAACATCCTTCGCGGAAGCGCCCGCGGGAACGACGCGCACCTTGAAGCCGTTCCGACGCAGGTTTCGGAGGATGTTGCGCTTTATGCCATAGTCGTAGGCGACGATGTCATAACGGGGGGGGCCAAGGGTTTCGGCGGCGCTTTCCGTCGTCCAGGCGCTGCTCGTCTTCCCCTCCGCGTCCCACTCGTACGGCTTCGCGGTCGTCACGTCCCGGACGTAATCCATCCCGATGACTCCCTTTGCTTCCGCCGCCTGGCGCGCCGCCGCGTCCGAGGTTATGTCCTCCGTGGTCAAGATTCCCTTCATCGCACCCTTCTCGCGCAAATGGCGGGTCAGGGCGCGCGTATCGATCCCTTCGATCCCGAGGATGTTCCACCGCTTCAGATAGGCGTCCAGCGTCATCTCGGAGCGCCAACTGCTCGGTATGCCGCTCAACTCCTCGATGACGAATCCCTGCACGTGCGGCCTGCCGCTCTCCTCATCGGAGGCGTTTACGCCATAGTTGCCGATGAGCGGGTAGGTCATCGCGACGATCTGCCCCTTGTAGGATGGGTCCGTGAGCACTTCCTGGTAACCGGTCATCGCCGTGTTGAAACAGACCTCGCCAAACGTCGTCCCAGACGCTCCGAAGGATTCCCCACCGAAGCATCTGCCGTCCTCCAGTGCCAGGAGCGCGCGCATCGAACTTATTGCGCGGAGAGGTTGCTGTCCTTGCTGTCCAGCTCGTCGTTCTTGAAAGTGAGCAGGATGAACTTCTGCCCGTCCTCGTAGCGATAGGTCGTTTTCTTGAAGATGACCATGTCCTTCGTATCCGCGGTGGACGGCGGGCCGAGGATGGTTTCGACCTGGTTCTTGCTCATGCCGAGGCTCACCTTGTTATAGTTCGCAAGCGAGACGCGCGATTCCTGCAACACCGCGGGCGCGTTGCTGTTGTTGCACCCCGTCAGGGCCATGCCTCCCGCCAGGAGAAGGAGGGACGCCGCGACCGGGAGCCATTTCGATTTTCGCATGATTCGTTTATACTTTCGCTGGTCATCGAATGCGAGCACCTTTTCGGCTGCATCATGATACCGGTCGCACTGACAATCGCTGGCTCGGATAACAGCGCGGGCGCGGGCGCCCAGGCGGATTTGAAGACGTTCGCCGCGCTCGGCGTTTATGGGCTGACGGCGATTTCGTGCGTCGTGGCGGAGGTCCCCGCGCGGGTCAGCATGATCCAGGGCGTCGATCCGTCCGTCGTCGCCGAGCAGATACGGCTTTCCTTCGAGTTCTTCCCCGTCGCGGCGGTGAAGACGGGGCTTCTCCACTCCCGGGAAATAATGGAAGCGGTTTGCGACGCCCTTGCCGGCCCGAGGCCATTCCTCGTTGTCGATCCCGTCATGGTCGCCGCCAGCGGGAAACCGCTTTTGAAGGAGGACGCCGTCATCATTTACAAAGAACGCCTGTTCCCCATGGCCAGTCTCGTAACCCCCAATATGGATGAAGCGGGAACGCTCCTCGGGCGTCCGGTTTCCACCGAAGCCGGGATGCGCGAAGCGGTCGAGGAATTGGCGAAGCGGTTTGGAACCGCGTTCCTCCTGAAGGGCGGACATCTGCGCGGCGGCGCGGCGAAAGACCTTCTATTTCACGATGGCAGGGTCGCCGAATTCTCCGCGCCGTTTGTTGAAAACGTGCGCACGCATGGAACCGGCTGCGCCTATTCCGCCGCGATCACCGCCGGCGCGGCCAAAGGGCTGCCGCTCGATGAGGCGATCCCTGAAGCGAAACGCTTCGTGACCGAGGCGATCCGCAAACATCTCCGCTGGACGCACGACGGCCATTCCACCGCCGCGCTGAATCACTCGGCTATTTGAGTCGGGACGAGGATTGCGTTCTTCATTCCATGAAGAAATTTCTTGTCCGCCGGGCAGACCGTCGCAAGCGCGCCTTTCAGCCGCGCTTTGTCCTCGATGACGAAATAGTACGGGCACAAGCGAACCCGCCCGTGCAGAACCTTTATCGCGTCGCCGTCCAGGAACGGCTGCCGCACGAGCTTTCCCTTATGAAACTGCTGAAGGATGTACGGATGGCGCTCAAACTCCGCCACGGCGCGCGCGACCGCCGCCTTCCATTCGCCGTGCGGCATGTCCTGCCCGAAAAGGAGGCCGCGGCTGCCCCAGGCGAGTTCCGAGAAGCCGCTTATTTTCAAAAGCAACTCGCGGTGTTTCTGGCTGAAATCCCCCAGTTCTTCCCAGCGGTTGATTTCCAGCCGCGGGATGACGGCGTGTTGCGGCAAAGGCGCGGGATCGACAACCCAGCTGTACGGAATGACCTCCCGCAGTTTCAGCCAATGGCGCTCGCCCAGCTCCCGCCGCCAGAATTCCTGGAGCGGGCGCATCCAGAAAAGGGCGAACCACATCTTTTCCTCGATGTAAGGTTTGAATGGCGGCGTGACCGATAGAGCGCCGCGCGCGACGGCATCCATGAGCGACGGCGCGCAGGCGATATTCGGAAGGTCGAACAGCTCAAAGAACCGATAGACGTTTTTCCGGTAGTCGGAACGGGGCGACGTATCCAGCACGCGAAACCCCGCCTCCGCGGCCAGCCACTCCATCTCCGGGCGATAGGTCGCGGCCTCCTCGGAGATCACGATATCCCCGCCCCCGGGCAGGATCGCGCGGAACCCCTCGAGCATTCCGTCGCGTCCTCCGATGACCGGCGCGCCGAGATCGGCATACGTCCGGTTCAGCCACGCCGTGAGCCCGATGCCCCCCGGCACGGAATCGATCTCCGCGACGGTGAAGCCGGTCTCCGTCAGGATGATGTCCGGGCGGATGACGCGCGGAACCTCGTTGCGCAATCCCTTTTGTCGCGCGAACTCGACCAGTTCAGGCGGTTTCCCCCGGTCGAGATACTCCGCGACCCAGCGCGGCTGCCTGCCTTGCGCGCTGAGCTGGTAGAGCTGGTTGCAGGCGCGATTGAATAGATTCAGCCTGTGCCCGAGTTTCTCCAGGTCTTCGGCAAGCGCCGCCTCGACTGAAAACGCCTCGGGGGAAAGGAGCCATTCCTTCTCCGCAAAAAGCCCTTGCGCCGGGAACGCTTCCCGGATGCGGGCGATCTTTTCAAGCGGGCTCTTCATATTCGCCTAATGTTGCACCGAGCGAATGAAACGGAAACCCCCGGCGAACACAATGTGCGAGGGGGGCGAAGCGTCAATCCTTCCCCGCCGGTTCGATGTGAACGAGCACGTCGACGATGGAGGGGTTCGAGCGCCGCAGGGCGTCCTTGACGCTGTGGGCGATGCGGTGGCCTTCGCGCACGGTGATGTCGGCGTCGACTTTCGCGTGGAGGTCGACGTAAAACGCGACGCCCATTTTTCGAATCCGGCATTGGTCGATCTCGACCACGCCGGGAACGGCTGCTGCGACCTGGCGGACGCTATCGTCCATGTTGCCCGGGGGCGCGGTATCCATCACCTCCCATAACGCGGGGGCGAGCGTCCTACACCCGTTGAAGGCGATGAGGGCGCACGCGAAGAGCGCCGCCCAGTCGTCCGCATTTGCGTATTTCGGGCCGCCGAGGAGCGCGATGGATATGCCGATGAACGCCGCGCCGGAAGTGAGCGCATCCCCGCGGTGATGCCATGCGTCGGCCTTCAACGCGGTGCTTTGGGTTCTCTCCCCTTTGCGCACGACGTAGCGGTACAGGAGTTCCTTCGCGAGGATGACGACGACGAGGATGGGCAGGGTGAAATAGGCGGGCTGGGGGCGCGGCTCGGAAATCTTGCGGACGCTCAGGAAGGCGAGGCCGATCGCCGCGCCGATGACCGCGAGCGAAACCACGATGGCCGCTATCGGCTCCGCTTTCCCGTGGCCGTACGGGTGGCTTTCATCCGGCGGTTTGGCCGCCAGCTTCAGCCCGGCCCAGATGACGAGCGAACCCGTTATATCCAGCGTGGACTCGATGCCGTCCGCGATCAGGACGTAGGAATTTCCGAGGACGCCCGCGGTGATCTTGGCGGCGGCCAGGCCGACGTTCGCCAGCATCCCGGCGAAGACAGTCCTCCTGCCCGACTCGAGATTTCCGGTCACGACAGCAGTTGGAGCATCGCTATTCACGACGGTTCCAAAAGGGTGCCCGAGAAATTGGGAAATTGCTTCATAATTCGGAGGCGGCGGCTATCTTGTTGCGGCCATGGAGCGCGAATTGAGGATATTGAACAAGCTGGGATTGCACGCCAGGCCCGCCTCGGAGTTCGTCCGCAGCGCGCGCGTCTTCAAATCCGTCATCACCCTGCGGAAGGATGGGGAGAGCTATTCGGCGACGAGCATCCTCGAAGTCCTGAGCGCGAATCTCGATTGCGGCTCGACGATCATACTCGAAGCCGACGGGCCGGACGCCGAACAGGCGCTGGACAAACTGGCCGCGCTCCTCGAAGAATTCAGGGATCACGAGTAGCCGCGGCCTTCCGCAGCCGTTCCATGATGGCCGCGCCGACGCCGGTCTCCGGCACTTCCTCGGCGACGATCAGGTCGAGGCCCGCTTCGTCCAGCCGTCGCATCGCCGCGAAGAGCCGCGCCGCCCCTTCGCGCAAATCCTGTTTCTCGCTGAGAAATTCGACGCGCGCGAACGGCCCGTCCGTTTCGCGAGACCGCCACGCGAGCAGGCCGCAACGCGGCGGGATCTCCCGGACATCCGCGGCAAACCGCAACGGCGTCCGCGGGGCGTAATGGCTCTTCAACATCCCGGGCGCGGCGGGCAGTTCGTTCGCGCGCGCGGCGGCTGCCGGCGCGAACTCCGCCAGCATTTCCTTAGTGACCGGCCCCGCTCTCAACAAAGAAATGCGCCCGCCGCCGATTTGCACGATGGTCGATTCCAGGCCGTGCTCCGTCCGACCGCCATCCACGACATGGAGACGGTCGCCCAGCTCCGCCAACACATCCTCGCGCGAGGTGGGGCTGATCCTGCCAAACCTGTTCGCGCTCGGCGCCGCCAGCGGCTTGCCGAATCTCTCGATGATCTCGCGAAAGACGGGATGCGCGCTCCGGCGGACGGCCACGGTCGGAAGTCCCGCCGCGACGATGTCCGGGATGATCGCGCGGCGCGGCAGCACGAATGTCAGCGGCCCCGGCCAGAACCGCCCGCTTAATGCGTCGAAGAGTTCCCTGTCTCCGGGCGGAATCGCGGCGACCCGCTCCAGCCAATCCATCCCGGGCAGGTGGACGATGAGCGGGTCAAAAAACGGACGCTCTTTCATCTCGAATATCTTGACGACCGCATCGGCGCGCGTGGCGTCGGCGGCGAGGCCGTACACCGTCTCGGTCGGCAAGGCGACGACTTCGCCGGCCGCCAGCAGTTGCACGGGGTCGGTCATTCCTCGATCCGGGATGCGAACGCTCCGTCGCGGACGCGGGTGAATATTTCCGCGCCGGGTTCGGCTTGGCGGACGGAATGGATGATCTCGCCCGCCGCGTTCGTGGTGATGCTGAAACCCCGCTCCAGCGTGGCTTGCGGGGCGAGGACGCGCAGCAGGCCTTCGCAATGGAGGAGACGCGTCTTGCGGGATTCCAGTTGTTCGCGAAAGCAACCGCGAATTTGCCTGCCCAGTTCGGCGAGTTGTTGGCGCCGAAGCCGGGCGATCTGGTCCGGGCGATGGCGTCCCATCGCGGCCCGCGCGGAGAGGACTTGCTGTTTGAGTTCGGCGAGACGCGCCTTCGCCGCGCGCCGGAGCGCTTCGGAGGCGAGGTCGGCGCGCTGCCAGCGTTCGTCGATGCGCGGTTCGCGGATCGCGCGCGCCGCGGACGCCAGGCGCGCTCTCCCCTCCTCGAGCCGCGAGGAGGCCTTCCTTTGCAACTGGAGGGCGATCTGGAGGAACCGCTTTTCCAGTTCCGCGCCGTCGGGCGCGACAAGCTCGGCGGCGGCGCTGGGCGTCGGCGCGCGGAGATCGGCGACGAAATCGCAGATGGTGAAGTCTATCTCGTGCCCCACGGCGGAAACGACCGGGATCGCCGAACGGTAAATGGCCCGCGCCAGGATTTCCTCGTTGAACTGCCACAGGTCTTCCGCGCTGCCGCCGCCGCGGCAGACGACGAGGATGTCGACCTCCGGCAAGACGCCGGCGAGCTGGAACTCATCCACGGCCGCGGCGATCTCCCCGGCGGCGCCTTCGCCCTGCACCTTCACGGGATGGATGACGACGCGCAGCCAGGGCGCGCGCCTTTGCAGGATGGTCAGCATGTCGCGGAGGGCCGCGCCGCTGGGCGATGTGATGACGCCGATGACGCGCGGAAATTTCGGGAGCGGCTTTTTGCGGGCGGGGTCGAAGAGGCCCTCGGCGGCGAGCTTCTTTTTCAGGGCCTCGAACTTCGCCTGGAGCATGCCCGCGCCCGCCGCCTGGACGAGGCTTACATTGAGCTGGTACTGCCCGCGCGCTTCATAGACGGTCAACTCGCCGCGGACGTGGACGAGCATCCCGTCGGAAAGCTGCGCCTGCCGCAGCCGCAGGTATGGCCGGTGAAAAAGGACGCACGCGAGCACGCATTTGTCGTCCTTCAGATTGAAATACTGGTGGCCGGAAGCCTGGCGGCGGTGGTTGCAAACCTCGCCTTCCACCCAGACGCCGCCGATGCCTGTTTCCAGCAGGCCGCGAACGGCGTGAGTCAGTTCGGTGACGGAGAGAACGCGCGGGGCCGTTTCAAAAAGATCGGGCACACTACAGGAAGTAGTCGAAATCCTGCTCGCGGCTGACCCAGCGCCGGATGCGGAAAATGTGCGCGGGCCTCTTGTGCGGATCCAGGATGACGAAATTCTTCTCGCCGTGCCAGAGGTAGCGCTCGTCCCAGAGGAGATCGTGCACCTGGTACGTATCGCCTTCCAGGAAGCCGAAATCCTTCAGCGGCACGTGGATGTAGGCGTCGCGCTGGCGGAACGGATCGAGATTCACGACGACGAGGATGATGTTCTCCCGCGACTCGGTCATCTTCCCGTAGAAGAGGATGGCGTCGCTCTCCGCCTCGTAGAAGCGCAGGTTGTCGTATTGGTGCAGCGCGCGGTTTTCTTTCCGTATGCGGTTCAGGCGCGTGATGAAGTCCTTGATGTTCCCCGGGGCGTTCCAATCGCGGCCCTTGAACTGGTATTTTTCCGAATCGGCGTATTCCTCGCGCTCGGGCAAGGCGGCGTTTTCGCACAACTCGAAGCCGCTGTAGATGCCGTACACGGGAGAGAGAGTGGCTGCGAGCGTCGCGCGGATAAGGAACGCGGGCCGCCCCCCCTGCTGGAGAAACGGCGGCAGGATGTCGGGCGTGTTGGGCCAGAGGTTGGCACGGAAATACTCCTTCATCTGCGTGGTCGTCAACTCGGTGAAGTACTTGGTGAGTTCCTCCTTCGTGTTCCGCCACGTGAAGTAGGTGTACGACTGGGTGAAGCCGACTTTCGCCAGCGACCTCATCATCTTCGGGCGGGTGAACGCTTCGGAGAGGAAGATGGTGTCGGGATATTTGGCCTGCACTTTCCCGATGAGGAATTCCCAGAACGCCACGGGCTTGGTGTGCGGATTGTCGACCCGGAAGATGCGGACGCCTTTTTCGGACCAGAAGAGGATGATGTCCGCCATCTCCTCCCACAAGGCGCGCCAGTTCTCGTTGTGGAAGTTCAGCGGGTAAACGTCCTCGTATTTCTTCGGCGGGTTCTCGGCGTATTTGATCGTGCCGTCGGGCCGCTTGAAGAACCACTCCGGGTGCTCCTTGACGTAAGGATGATCGGGAGAGCAGTTGATGGCGAAGTCGAGCGCCAGTTCCATGTCGCGCTTTTTCAACTCGCCGAGAAGCCACGCGAAGTCCTCGAATGTGCCGAGTTCCGGCTCGATGGCCTTGTGCCCGCCCGCCGGGCCGCCGATGGCGTACGGGACGCCCGGCTCGCCGGGAAGCGACTTGACGGAGTTGTTCCTCCCCTTGCGGTTGGTGATGCCGATGGGGTGGATGGGCGGAAAATAGATCACGTCGAACCCCATCGCCTTCGCGTCGTCGATGCGGCCCAGGCAATCGCGGAAGGTCGAGCCGCTGTCGGGCTTGCCTTCGGCGGAACGCGGGAAAAACTCATACCATGCCGCAAAGAGCGCCCGCTCGCGATCCACCGTGACGCGCGGATACGGTTTGTATTCCGTGGTGGCGGAGCGGTCCGGCCAGCTTTCCATGAGGACTTCCAGTTCCGTCCAGCGGCTCATTTGGTCAACCTCCTTCGGCGAGGCCGCCGCGAGGCGTTTCGCGAAATCCAGGAGCCGTTCGGCGTCGGGGGACCCCTTGGCGCGCCCGGCCGCGGCCTGGAGGAGCTGGGAGCCTTCCAGCGTCTCGCTTTTCAAGTCCTTGACGCCGCCCTCGTATTTCTTATGAAACTCGTGCTGCCACGATTTAAAGGTGTCGCCCCAGGCCTCGATGGTAAATTCATGCACGGCGTTCTCGAACAGGGAACAGACGCCGCGCCAGCGGTCGTTGATGAGCGGCGTCATGGGCGTCTCGTGCCACTTTTCCGCGCCTGCCTTTCTCCATTTCAGGACGGCCGCGACGGTGTCATGGCCGTCCTTGAATACATCCGCTTCGACGACGAGGTCCTGGTCGACCGCCCGTTTGACGGGGTGGCGCCCGCCGTCGATGAGCGGTTCCACGTTTTCGATGACGACTGTCTGGGGATTTGGGGTCACGATGAAAGGATTGTCGGATACGCGGCGCCATTTTTGCAAACCTGAAATGAGACTCTTTTCCTTTGCGTTGCCCGCGGGCCGAGGCAGGATATCCGCGTTTTGCCTATGACACCCACCAGGCGGATGGCCGCGGTCGCGCTTTGCGCGGCGGTTTCTCTGGCGCTCTATCTCCTGCTGCCGTGCGTCGTCCGGCCCCTCGCCTCCTCGGAGCCGAGCCGCGCGCACGAAGTTTTCCCTTGGGTAAAACCCGTCACGCGCGAGATGCTCGACGCCTTCGACGGCGGCTCCCCCGCGCCGTTCATCGGCTGCTGCGTCGCCTTGTTCACCACCTACGGCTGCGTTCTGCGGCTGGCGAGAGGGAGACAGCCGTTCGCGCTGCAAGCGCTCCTTTTCGCTGCGGGCGCGGCATTCCTCCTCTCGTTCCTCTTCGCGCCGGTCATGCTTTCCACGGATGTCCTTTCCTACGCGATGTACGGCCGCGTTTTCTCCGCCTACGGGTCGAGCCCTTACCTTGACGTCCCGCCGCCCCGCTCGGATCCGTTTTATGCGATTCTGCGCCTTCGGTACATCCCGTCCGTCTACGGGCCTTTCTGGACATTGCTCTCCGCGGGCGTCGCCAAAATCGGCGGGGGGCGCATCGGCCTGACGGTGCTCCTGTTCCGGATGCTCGGCTGCGGCGCGGCGCTTTCCGGCGCGGCGTTCACCTGGAGCGCGCTGCGGCGGCATGCGCCCGAACGCGCGACACAGGGGCTGGCGATGTTCCTGTGGAATCCGCTCGTCCTGATCGAGAGCGGACTGAGCGGGCACAACGACGCGACGATGGTGGCGCTGCTGCTGCTAGGCGTGGCGCTGCACGTGCGCGGACGCAAGGCGGGCGCCGCCGCGGCCATCATGCTTTCCGGCCTGGTGAAGTTCGTCACCGGAACGCTCGTGCCGCTTTATATGTGGATGGTGCTGCGGGAGGCCCGCACCTGGCGGGAACGCCGGCTGTTTCTGCTGCGGGGCGGACTCGCGGCGGGCGCGGTATTCGTGGCGGCCGTGACCCTGGGGCGCGCGAACACCGGCGTGCCGGCGGCCCATTTCGCCGCGTCCGCGCAGTTCTACTCGAACAACTTTCACGAACTGCTGCTCGCGGGCGTCCGCCGCCTGCTCGGCGAAGACCCCGCCTCGGTCCAGGCGCCCGTGACGTTCGGCAGTTATTGGGTGGCCGTTACCTCCGCGGATGTCCTTCACGCGGACGCTTCCGAGAAGGCCGCGGCGCTCACCACGCTCCCGAAGTCGCGGAAGCTGATCGTCATCGCGCCGCATCTCGACGCGGACTGGCTGCGCGTTTTCGACCCGGTCACCCATTTGAAAGGGTATGTTTACTACCCCTCCGTCGATGAAATCCCGGACCCCGACGGCATGGATTCCGACCCCGACGTGGCTCACCTGGAAGATACGCTGCTGGATTGGCCGACGGTGCAGCGGGCCAACGCCATTATCCATACGACGACGTGGGCGCTCTTCGCCGCGTTCGGGCTGCTGGCGGCATGGCGGACGAAAAACTTCGACCGTTTCCTGACGTGGTCGGCGGCGGTCATGCTCGCTTCCTACTACCTCATCATGACGCAATTCTGGCCCTGGTACCTTCTCTGGGCGGTGGCGCTCGGGGCGCTGAAGCCGCAAGGGTCTCCCGCGAAGCTGGCCCTCCTGCTCTCCGGCTGCGTGCTGACTCTCTACGTCACCATCAACTACGAGAACGGCGACGACCAGTGGGTCTATGTCTGCCGTTCGCTCCCCGCGCTCGTTTTGCCGCTGCTCCTTTTCACGATCCTATACGGCTTCCGGGCAGCCCGTGAGCGCCGGTTGGGCGGTCTCTGACATCATGTAGGCGATGAGCATCGACCAGAAGGCTTCCGCGAGCGCGAAGAGCGGAATCTGGAGCGGCAGCGGCAGGGAATAGACGATGGCCACGCCGGGAATCCAGACGGCCCAGCCCGCTATTTGCGCCGGGATCATGGCGGATTTGAAAAAGCGCGCCCCGAACAGGCTGCCGAAGTCATGAAAGGAGTAGGATCGCTTTTTCCATTCGTACGCCCAGACGACGGCGGGCGTCCCCCAGATCGGAGTATAGACGAACTGGTCGACGATGATCTTCTTGATGAGGATGGCCGCCGTGGCGCCTTCGCCGAACCAGAGGGCCTGCCCGCGATAGAAAGCGTCCACGCACACGCCCATGAAACCCCAGAAGGGGACGCCGAAGACGAGGTTGTCGAGGTTCCTCCGGCAAGGCGCCCCGCGCTGGAACACCGCTATGCGGAGAATCTCCGGGAGGACGGCCCCGGAAAACGCCGTGACCGCGAGGGAAAACCCGTAGCCGTAACGCAATTTCCACCCCTCGACCGCTTCGAAGAAAGACTTGGCGGCGCCCCACCGGTAATACGCGAGCAGCACGGCGAGCATGGACGCCTGAATCAACAGGCCCGGAACCAGATTCGCCCGCGCCGCGGCCGCGCCGGCCCGCAAGGCGTTTGGAGTCTTCAAATGCCCGAGTTCGAAAGGATGATCGCGAGCCGGTTTACCGCCGCCACAAGACCGGGATGGGAAGTCTCCAGACCGGCGGCCGCCTCGCTCAGCGTACCCGAGGCGCCCGCCGCGCGCGCGATGTGCAGCGCCTTCTCGGAATGCGTTTCCGCGAGCGCCGCGATCTCCGAGCGCAGTTCCGCGAGGGTGGCGGCGAGCTTCGCCCGCTGGTCATCCGTCAAATCGGGCGAATGGAGAAGCCGGTCTTCGATCTGCCGCAGATGATCCTCGATCATGCTTTCAAGCTACACGGGCTTCCAATTCTCGACAAGGCGGATAAGGGTGCGCACGCCAAAACCGGTGGCCCCGCGCGCGAGATCGGGCCGCTCCTTCTCCAGGCTGGCGGTGTACGCGATGTCGAGATGCGCCCACGGCGTCTCCCCGGCGAAGGTCTTCAGGAATGCCGCCGCCGTGCAGGAACCGCCCAGGCGGCCTCCCGTATTCTTGAGGAGCGCGACCTGGCTTTCGATCTGGTCGCTGTATTCCTGGTACAGCGGCATCGGCCAGAGCCGTTCGCCCGAGGCGGCGGCGGCTTCGAGCAGTTCCGCCCGGAGCGCGTCGGAAGTGCTCCATAACCCGGCGGCATAGTCGCCCAGGGCGACGCCTATCGCTCCCGTGAGCGTGGCGAGGTCGATGATGGCCGCGGCTTTCTTTTCCTTGCGCGCGTAGCCGATGGCGTCGGCCAGGACGACGCGCCCCTCGGCGTCAGTGTTGATGATCTCGATGTGCTTGCCGTCGTACGCGGTGACGATGTCGCCGGGCCGGTACGCATCCGGGCCGGGCAGGTTTTCCGCGCTCGCGATGACGCCCACGACGTTCCGCCTCAAGCCGAGATCGGCGATCCCCGCCATCGCGCCGAGCACGGCCATGCCGCCGCATTTGTCAAAAATCATCTCCTCCATGTGCTCGGGGTTTTTCAGGGAGATGCCTCCGCTGTCGAAGGTGATCGCCTTGCCGACCAGCGCGATGACTTCCTTCGACCGCGGCGCGCCCTTGTGTTCCAGCACGATGAGGCGCGGGCCGCGCGCGCTGCCGCCGCCCACCGCGAGCAATCCTCCGAACCCTCCGGCGCGCAGCATCTTCTCATCGTATATCTTGACGCCGAGTTTCTTGCGCGCGGCGAGGCCCCTGGCTTCCGCGGCGAGCGTTTCGGGCCAGATGACGTTGCCCGGCTGGTTCGCGAGGTCCCGGGCGTAATTGGCGGCTTCGGCGGCGGCGGCGGCGGAGCGCGCCCGGGCCTTCGCGGCGGCCGGGGCGTTCAGGAGCCGGAGCGTTTCGAACGCCGGACCGTTTGCGGCCTTGAATTTGTCAAACCGGTACGCGGCGAGGACTGCGCCCTCGACGATCGCCTCGACGTGGGAAATCCACGGCGCGACATCGAGCGCGGCGCGGGTTATCCCGATTTTTTGCAGGGCGCGGATGGCCGTCCCCGCGGCGGAACGCAGAGTCTGGCCGTCGAATTTTTCTCCGATCCCGACGCAAAGCGCCTTTTCCTCGCGCAGGTAGAGCGTCTTGTTGGGCTTGGCGGAGAACTCCGCTTTTGAAACGCCGGGCTGCTCTTTGGAAACAAACCGGATTCGCATCCCGGCGCCGGCGCCGCCGAATTCGATCTTCACAGTTGGATGACCCGGGCCGATTCGATGTTTCCGAGCGCGAGCAGTTCCTTTATCAAGGCCTCTTCCGGAGCGGTGTCGAGGTTCAAGACCGTGAGCGCCCGCCCCCCCGCCTCGTTGCGGCTCAAGGACATGCCCGCGATGTTGATGTTGTGCGCGCCGAGCCTGGTGCCGACCATGCCGACGGTGCCGGGACGGTCGCGGTTTTCGAGCAGAAGCAGGACGCCGCTTGGGCGGGCTTCCACGTAGCGGTCGTTGATGCGGACGATGCGCGGCGTCGGGCCGAAAAATGTGCCGGCCACGGAGACCGACTCGCCGTCGCTGCCGGCGGAGACTTCCATCAACTCGGTATAATCGCCGGAGGCGGCCACGCGCGATTCCGTGACCTTCACCCCCAGGGTCGCCGCTTTGTCCGGCGCGTTCACCATGTTGACTTCGCCGCCCACGGCCGCTTTCAAAAAGCCCTTCAGCACGGCGCGCGTCACGGGGGTGGTGTCCGCCTCGCTCACCTTGCCGGTGAAGTTGATGTTGACCCATTCGCAGCGCTTGGGCGCGATCTGCGAAACGAAGAGGCCCAGCCGCTCGCCGAGGTCGATATACGGGCCGATGAGGGCCAGCGTCTTCGCGTCGATATTCGGCATGTTGACGGCGTTGCGGATGGTTCCCTCCAGCAAAACCGCGCGGATCGCCTCGGCGATCTCGATGCCGACGCTTTCCTGCGCCTCGGCGGTGGATGCGCCCAGGTGGGGAGTCAGGACGATGTTCGGCAGATCGCGCAACGGAAAATCCGCGCCGGGAGGCTCGGTCTCGTAAACGTCGAGAGCGGCGGCGGCGACGCGCCCGTCCTTTAGGGCTTCGGCCAGCGCCGTTTCATCGACAAGCCCGCCCCGCGCGCAATTGATGATGCGCACGCCGGGCTTGACCTTGTGCAGGCGCGCGGCGTCGAGCATATGGTGCGTCTCCTTCGTCAACGGCATGTGGAGCGTGATGAAGTCGGCGCGCGAAACGAGGTCGTCCAGATCGTCGAGCAGCTCGACCTGGAGCGACCGGGCGCGCGTGGCGGAAAGATAGGGATCGTACGCGATGACCCGCATGCCGAACGCGATGGCGCGCCGGGCGAACTCCGCGCCGATGCGGCCCATGCCGAGAATCGCGAGGGTCTTGCTGTAAAGCTCGACACCCTCGAATTTCTTTCTCTCCCATTTGCCCGCCTTCATGCTGGCGTGCGCCTGCGGGATGCCGCGCGCGGTGGAGACGAGGAGCGAAAAGGCGTGCTCGGCGGTCGAGATGGTGTTGCCGCCCGGCGTGTTCATGACGATGATGCCCCGCCGGGTCGCCGCCTCCACGTCCACATTATCGACGCCCACACCCGCGCGCCCGACGACCTTCAACAGCGTGGCGGCCTCGATGACCTTCGCCGTGACCTTCGTCTGGCTGCGCACGACGAGGCCGGCATAAGCCGGGATGACGGCGATCAGTTCCTCCTCCTTGAGGCCGAGCTTGACGGTGACTTCGAGCGCGCCGCCCTTCGCCAATTCCTCGACGCCGCGCTCGGAGATGGGGTCGGCGACGAGAACTTTGGGGGCGTTCATAGGGCCGGAAACTTAAAGTTCCCGCGCCGGGGCGTCAAAGATTTATTGCTACGGCGCCTGGGTCACTTCCCGCGCGTAGACGTTGATCTCGCCGTCGGAGCCGCGCCGGACATCGATGATCTGGAAAGGGCGGCTCTCGTCGCGGCTGAGGTTCGAGCCTTCCGGCGGCGGGACGAAGCCGCCGGGAAAATCGACGATGATTCTCGGCGAACCGGACCCGGGTTTCACAATGTGGGAAAGCGCGCTCCCCAGCGAGCCGCGCAAGCGCAGGACGGCCCGGTTTTCCTCGGAAGCCGTCACGACGAACTGGCCGCGCAGATAGAGCCTCTCGCCGCCCACCATACGGTCGGCCAGCGAAGAGAGTTCATCCGTCCCGACCAAACGGCCCCGCGGCATCTGGCCGGGAGAATAGGTCCGCCAGGTCGCGGCATCCGGGTTCGGCGGAGCGGGCGCGTTCTTGGAAACCAGGAACGGTTGCAGCGGCACGCCGTTGGCCGCCGTGGGCAGGGGGATCGGCGTCGCCACAACCTCGGGAGTGGGCGCGGGGGCGGTGTTCATGGCCACCTCCACCGGCGGCGGCGTGGCGGTAGCGCGGGCGCCCTTGGCCCCGGTGACCGGCGCCGCCACGGCGACGTTTATCCCCGGCGGCGGGTTCGAATCCACGCGCACCAGCTCCTCCGGCGCGGGCGTGGCGGACGGCGCGCTCGCAATTCCGGGCGCGCTCCTGGCGGCGTAAGCGCGCAGGTCTTCCTGGAACTCGGCGGTCTTCACGACCGGCACGCCCGCCGGCATGTTAAGATCGGGAGGCGGCTCCAGCGTAAACGTCCCCTGCCCCTGCTTCAGCGCGTACGTCCCATACAGCAGCGGGAGAACGGTGAATTGCAGCCGCCCTTCCGTCCGCTGGATGTGGACGATGGCCGAAAGATCGACCGTATGCTTCAACTCGAGAGTGACGCCGGGATAGATCATCTTCTCCAAAAGCGGCACGCTTTCCGCCGGAGCCGGGTAAATGTATTCGATGAGGACGGAGGGGTAATCCACCGCCTGCGCGAACGCCACGACGCCCGAGGTCACAACATCGTTCTCGCGGAGCCGCCGCGCTTCCAGAACGAGGTAACGCCCCACCGCATACGGCACGAGCCGCTTCGTCTCCTGGTAGTTGTTGATGTAGATGCGGAGAAGCTCGTCATTTTCATTCTGGAGCTGCGTCCGCGTGGCGGTGATGTATTTCTCGTACAGCTTCTTCGCGCCGAGAAATTCGCCGGGAGGCGCCGCCGTGACTTCAAAGCGCTTCGGCGCTTCGATCTTCTTCAGCTTTTGCAGGATGCGGTAGCTGCGCGGATTCTCGGGATGCCCGAAGACGTAAAACGTGCCCAGCCAGCAGGCCAGCGCGAAGCCGATGAGAAGCAGGATGAAAACCGTCCATCCAAAGAGGTTGTCCCTCTCGTCGCGCCCGGAGTCGCCGGCAAGCAAATCCTCATCCATGCCGCCGCCGCCTCAATTTGCCGGAGTCATTCCTGCTTTGCTTCGAAGGAGGAGCCGCAACCGCAACTGCGGGCCGCATTCGGGTTTTTGATCCGGAACCCAGCGCCCGCCAGTTCGTCCTGAAAATCGATGGTCGAACCCCGCAGAAACGGCGCGCTGCCGGCATCCACAAGGACCTGCACGCCCTCTTTTTCAATGATCTCGTCGCCCTCCTTGCGTTCGTCCAGGGCCATGCCGTACTGCATCCCGGCGCAGCCGCCGTTCTCGACGAGGATGCGCAGCCCTTTGTTCGCGGCCTGTTCGCCCAGCAGAGCCTGGAGGTGTTTTACCGCGCTGTCGGTGACGGTGATCATTCTGGATGCCAAGGTACCCAAGAGGCCCCCCGAAGTCAAACGACGCCCATGCTGGCGCGGCGCCCGCTTTTGGCCGATACTCCCCGCCCGATGGCAATCCGACTCCTGCCCGAAGACGTGGCCAGCCAGGTGGCTGCCGGCGAAGTGGTGGAACGCCCCGCTTCCGTGGTGAAGGAACTGGTCGAAAACAGCCTCGACGCGGGCGCCAAAAGGATAGAGGTGACGATCCGCCGCGGCGGGGCCTCCTACATCCGCGTGGTGGACGACGGCTCCGGCATGGACCGCGACGACGCGCTCCTCTGTCTGGAGCGCCATGCCACGAGCAAGATCCGCACGGGATTGGACCTGGCGGCGATCATGACCCTCGGTTTCCGGGGCGAGGCGCTGCCAAGCATCGCGAGCGTCTCGCGTTTTCGCCTCACCACGCGCCCGCACGATGCGCTGGCGGGCACGGAAGTCGCCGTGGCCGGCGGGAAGATCGAGCACGTCCGCGATTCCGGCGAAGCGCCGGGCACGCAGATCGAGGTGCGTTCCCTCTTCTACAACCTGCCCGGGCGGCGCAAATTTCTCCGCACGGAAGCGACGGAGACGAGCCACGTCGCGCACCAGCTCCAGTTGCAAGCCATCGGCCACCCGGGCGCCGGCTTCGTCTTCGTCAACGACGACGCAGTCGTTTACCAGGCGCCTCCCGCCGGGAGCTTGCTGGAACGCATCCGCGACCTGTGCGGCGCGGCGATGGCCGAGCAACTGCTGGAAGTGCCCGGGTTCGCGGCGGACGGCATCGGCATACGGGGATACATCGGCAAACCGGGCGTAAGCCGCGCCACGCGCGCGCAGGAACTCGTCTTCCTCAACGGACGCGCGGTCGAGAACAGCGGCATCTATTTCGCGTTGCGCGAGGCGTACCACACGGCGCTGATGAAAGGCCGGCATCCCGTCACCTTTCTCGTCATCGACATGGACCCCGCGGCCGTGGACGTGAATGTCCACCCCGCCAAGCGCGAGGTGCGCTTCCGCGATCCCGCCGCGTTGCGGGAGGCGGTGGTGGAAAGCGTCCGCAAAACCATCGAGACGGGCCGCGCCGGCTGGTCGCCCAACGCCCGCGCGGAGCCCCCTCCTCTTCCGCCGCCCGCAAAGACCTTTCCCGCCCAGGCCGCTCCGCCGCTCATCGATGAAAAGGAACAGGTAGTCCTGCGGCGCGACTGGTCGCTCCTGCCCCGCCAGGATATTCCTCCCGCGCCCGCCCCCGCCGTCACGGCCGACCCTCCGCCCGCGGGCGGCTTCAAGATTCTCGGCGTGCTCGGCAAGCTGTACATCCTCATGGAGAACGCCTCCGGCCTGGTGCTGGTCGACCAGCACGCCGCGCACGAACGCATCCTCTTTGAAGAACTCCGCCGCCGCATGGAGGATCAAGGCGTCCCCGCGCAACGCCTCCTCATCCCCTTCACCATCCAATCCACCCCGCGCGACTCCGACTGGATAACGCAGAACCTGGCGACCTTGACGAAGATGGGCATCGGCATCGAACCCTTCGGCGCGGGCGTCCACAAAATCGACGCCCTGCCGCAATTCATCCGCGCGGGCGATCCGCAGCAATTTCTGCGGGATGTCATCGAAGAGTTGCGCGGCGTCAGCAGCCAAAGCTCGAAGATGCGCCTCGGCGAGGACGTGATCGCCACGACCGTCTGCCGGCACGCGGTAAAGGCCAACGACTACCTGCGCGAACCGGAACTGGTCCGGCTGATCCAGGATCTGATGGCCTGCGAACTGCCGTACTGCTGTCCGCACGGCAGGCCGACGCTCATCCAGATATCCTACGCCGACCTCGAAAAGAAATTCGGCAGGAAACCGTAAGAGAGACCGAGCGGCGTCGTTGCCGTCGTAGAGTTGTAGAAGCGGCGGCGCCAGCCGCCTGGGAGCGGGAGGCGACAGCCAAAGCGCCACACCGTTCCGGGCCTTCAGGCGGCTGGCACAGCCGCCTCTACAACGAAGAGCAACCAAGAGCGGGCAAAGTGCATTGCACGCTGTTAGTTACCAGGAAAGCGCCCGGATGCGGTGGGCGGCTTCTTCCGCATTCACGCGGCTGTTGAAGGCCGAGATGCGGAAGTATCCCTCCCCGCTCGCGCCGAACCCGCTGCCGGGAGTGATGACAATGTTCGCCTCTTGCAACAGCCGGTCGAATATCTCCCAACTGCTCGCCCCTTCCGGCGCGCGCACCCATATATAAGGGGCGTTGACGCCGCCGTAAACCCGCAACCCGCTCGCGGCGACGGCCTCGCGCAGGATGGCGGCGTTGCCCATGTAATGCGCGACCAACCCGGCGACTTGCTCCTTCCCTTCCGCGGAATAGAGCGCCTCCGCGCCGCGCTGCACGGGATAGCTGACGCCGTTGAACTTCGTGCTGGAACGTCGCTGCCAGAGCGGATGCAAACTGCGCGCCTCGCCGGAACGCGTCCTGGCCATGACGCTCTTTGGCAGGACGGTAAAGGCGCAACGCACCCCGGTGAAGCCGCCGCTCTTCGAGAAGCTGCGAAACTCGATGGCGCACTCCCGCGCCCCGGGAATCTCGTAGATGGAATGCGGAACGCCCGGCTCGGAGATATACGCCTCATACGCGGCGTCGTAGAGGAGGAGGGCTTCGTGGCGCACCGCGTATTCCACCCAGGCGCGGAGTTGCTCTAGCGAAGCGACCGCGCCCGTCGGGTTGTTCGGAAAGCAGAGGTAGATGATATCCGCCTTCTCGCGCGGGATTTCCGGCACGAACCCGTTCTCCTCCCGGCAGGGAAGATAGATCAGCCCTTCATACGCGCCCGATTCATCCGCGGCGCCGGTGTGGCCGGCCATGACGTTCGTATCGACATAGACCGGATAGACAGGATCGACCATCGCGATCCGGTTGCCCGAACCGAGGATGTCGAGGATGTTCCCGCAATCGCACTTCGAGCCGTCGGAGATGAATATCTCGTCGGCGGAGACCTTCAAACCGGCGTAGTCGTTGGCGGCGATCGCCTCGCGGAGAAACGCGTACCCCTGCTCCGGGCCGTAACCGCGGAAGGTCGCGCGCGCGCCGAGTTCATCGATGGCGCGATGCATCGCCTCCCGCGCCGCGGCGGGCAGCGGCTCCGTCACGTCGCCGATGCCGCAACGGATGACGCGCTTCGCGGCGGCGGGATCCGCCTCGCAAAAAGCGGTCACGCGCCGCGCGATCTCCGGGAAGAGATAGCCCGCCCGCAGCTTGAGGTAGTTATCGTTGAGAAACGCCACGAAAGGCTAAGCCTTCTCGTAGTGCTTCTCGATCTCCGGCCAGTTCACCACGTTCCACCACGCCTTGAGATAATCCGGCCGGCGGTTCTGGTAGTGCAGGTAGTAGGCGTGCTCCCAGACGTCGCAACCCATGATCGGCATGATGCCGTCCATCAGCGGGTTGTCCTGGTTCGGCGTCGAAACGATCTCCAGCTTTCCGTTCTTTTCGATCAGCCAGACCCAGCCGCTGCCGAAACGCGCCGCCCCCGACGCATTGAACTTCTCCTTGAACGCTTCGAAGCCGCCGAACGCCGCGTCGATGCCCTGCATGAGCTTGCCGCCCGGCGTCCCGCCGCCATTCGGCGACATGATCATCCAGAACATGGAATGGTTGGCGTGGCCGCCGCCGTTGTTGCGGACAGCCGTTCGGATGTTCTCCGGTACGGAGGCGAGATCGCCGATCAGTTCACAGATGCTCTTCTTCGCCAGTTCCGGGTGATCCTTCAGCGCGTTATTGAGGTTCGTGACGTAAGTCTGGTGATGCTTGCCGTGGTGGATCTCCATCGTCTTTGCGTCGATGTGCGGCTCCAGAGCATCCGTGGGATAAGGGAGAGGTGGTAGTTCGTATGCCATAGGCCGCCAGTATCCCTCCCCGTTTTAAAAATTGCAAGGAGCCCTTCCTCAAGCATGCGTCGCACGACCCGCTTTTGCCGATCATTCAATCGATCCCTATGCAGATCGAAAAGCCTCGTTTTGAGCAAAACGAACTCGACCTGCTTTTCAGCGGCGCTCTGTGCTTCTGCCGCCATGCCGACAAAATAGCGAAGCCACCCGGTCACGTCCGGAAAAGTTTGCGCCTTTTCCAACGCCTCGTAATAGGCGCTCTTGCTCGCTTCAATCGTCTTCGACAAACTCAGCAATGCGGGCCGGTTTAGACCTTGCGAAAGCGCCTTTTCGGAAACGGCGCGCCCTATGCGTCCATTTCCGTCTTCAAACGGGTGAATGCTTTCGAAATACAAATGGGCAACAGCCGACCGCACAGGGGCATGTTTTATTTCCCGTTCGCTCGCGTTGAACCATTCAATAAACGCCCATTTCCGCCGGCACGCACACCGAAGGCGGCGCTTCAAAATGTACTTTGAGACGTTTACCCCCGGAGATAACTCGCATCGATCACCGCTTCAATTTGCGCCCCTTTTCAAGGGTTACGTTTTCCGTCCTTTCGCCTGCTCGTCGAAAAGCTGCCGCCAATGGTCCAGCCGCTCCTTCACCCGCTTCTCATTCCCGAGGCCGCTCGGTTCGTAGTAGATGCGCCCTTCCGGCAGATACGCCTGCGGAACGTAGCCGCCTTCATAGTCGTGGCCGTATTTATAATCCGCCCCGTGGCCGAGCTTCGCCGCGCTCTTGTAATGGGCGTCGCGCAAATGCTTCGGAACCGCCAGCGTGCGCCCTTCCTTCACGTCCCGGGACGCTTTCGAGATCGCGGCGTAAGAACGATTGCTCTTCGGCGCCGTCGCTATGTGGATCGTCGCTTGCGCCAGCGGTATCCGCGCCTCCGGCAGACCGACAAACTCCACCGCGTGCTGCGCCGCCACCGCCACGACAAGCGCCTGGGGGTCGGCCATCCCAACGTCCTCGCTGGCGCAGATGACGATCCGCCGCGCGATGAACCGTATGTCCTCCCCCGCATACAGCATCTTCGCCAGCCAATACACCGCCGCGTCCGGGTCGGACCCGCGCATGCTCTTTATAAACGCGCTGATGGTGTCGTAATGCTGGTCTTCATCCGCGTCATAGACAACCGCCTTGCGCTGGATGCTCTCCTCCGCCGCCGCAAGGTCCAGATGAATGACGCCATCCGCCCCGGGCGGAGTCGTCAGCACGCCGATCTCCAGTGCGTTCAGGCATTTGCGGGCGTCGCCGTCACTCGTCACCGCGAGATGGCGGAGAGCCTCCCGCGTGGCGGCCACCCGCCGCCGCCCAAACCCGCGCTCGCAGTCGGCAAGCGCTCGCTCCATCAGGCCGAGCAAATCCTCCACTCCCAGCGGCTCCAGTTGGAAAACCTGCGAACGCGAGACGAGCGGGCTGTTAATGTAAAAGAACGGGTTGTGCGTCGTCGCGCCGATGAGCCGCAGCACCCCGCTCTCCACGTCCGGCAGCAGAACGTCCTGCTGCGCCTTGTTGAAGCGGTGTATCTCGTCGATGAAAAGGATGGTTTTTGCGCCGCTGCGCAAACGGTTCTCCGCCGAGGCGATGACCCGCCGCATATCCGCCACACTGCTTTCCACGCCGCTCAGCCGCTCGAAACGCGAACGCGTGCTCGCGGCGATGATGTGCGCCAACGTGGTCTTCCCCGTGCCCGGCGGCCCGAATAGGATGATGGACGAAATGCGATCCGCCTCGATGGCGCGCCGCAAAAGTTTCCCCGGGCCGAGGATGTGCGCCTGCCCCGTGAATTCCTCCAGCGTCCGCGGACGCATACGCGTGGCGAGCGGCTCCGCGCCGGAAACCCCCGGTTCCGTTTCGAAGAGATCAGACATGCCCTACTATAGATGCGCCATCCTCCCTCCGGCAAAAAAATCCCTCGCGCCCGCGCCCGGCTTCCCCGAAAGTCCCGGATCGTACTGATGAAAGGATTTGGCAACATCGCGGTAGCGTCCACCTTTTCGCCGCGCTTCCTGCCGCTGCTGGCGGAAGCGAGAGCCTTCGCCGAAAAGCTCGGAAGCGCGTTCAGCGTCATCCACGCCGGCAAATGCGGCGCGGAGGAAGAAGAACGTTTCGGGAAAGCCTTCGATACATTGAGAATAAACCCCCGCCCCCGCATCCATTGCGCGGAAGGGGAACCCGCCGAAGCCATCCTCCGCGCGGCGACCGAACTGGGCGTGGACCTCCTCATAGCCGGCGCGATGGAAAAAGACGTGGGCAGCCGCAACTTCCTCGGCGACGTCGCCCGCACCCTCATCCGGAATTCCCCCATCTCCCTGCTGCTCTACCCGCGGCCCGCCACGGAAGCCCGCGCCTTCCGCAAACTGGCGGCCATCGTCGATTTCTCCCCGCTCGCCGCCCTCGCCTTGAAGCAGACCATCCACCTCGCCGAAAAACACGCCGCCGACTCCATCCACGCCGTCCGCGTCTTCACCATCTTCGACCAGGCGCTCTCGCAGCCGGACGAGTTTTTCCAAGGGGCGAAGTCGGCGCATCCCGGCGTCGCGGCGGAGGAAGAACAACTCGCGCGCTTCATCGACGCCGCCGGCCCCCGTTCCGTTTCCATGGAAGCCCGGTGCGTCGAAGGCGCCACCGGTTTCGCGGTCTCCGACTACGTCCAGGCCATCGAGGCCGACCTGCTCGTCATTTCCTCCGGCCTTCCCGGCTCGCCCCATCCCCTGCCGCAAGGCATGGACTGGCTCTTCAACGTCATCCCGACAAACCTGCTCGTCCTCAAAGGCGGAAACGCGGGCCCCGCTTAAAACACACAAATACACGCGGCGGAGAACCGCGGCGCGAAGCCTCTTGGGATGGCATCACCCTTCCAAAGGCGCATCGTGGACGCAATCGTGGGCCTGCTCGCGGGCATCGTCGCCACCGGCCCCATGACCGTCGCCATGATCCTCTGGCACAGACGCCTCCCCGTACAGGAGCGTTACCCCCTGCCGCCGCGCCAGATCGTGATGAAACTGGCGCGCGTCACCGGCCTCGACAAATCCATGTCCAACGAAGCGCGCTCCGCCGCAACATTACTCGCGCATTTCGGATACGGCGGCGCCATAGGCGCGATTTACGGAGCAGTCGCCGAAGAGCTCCCCTCCCCGGGCATCCCGAAAGGAATCCTCTTCGGGCTGATCGTCTGGGTAACGAACTACCTGGCAATGCTGCCCGCCGCTGGCGTCCTGCACGGCGCGCAAAAACACCCCGCCCGGCGCAACGCCCTCATGATCGCCGCGCACATCGTCTGGGGCGCGGCAACGGGCTGGCTCGACAGCGTCTTGCGCGAAGACGCCCACGGCGGAGGGCGGCAACCCTTCTCCACCGCGCACCTCATGCATCCGGATGCGCGTTAAAAAAAACCCTTCCGCCAGAGAGTGTCATGCATTTTTCACCCCGAGCGGCGTCGTTATCGCAGTTCTCGCTGTAGAGGCGGCAGTGCCAGCCGCCTGGAGCGGGAAGCAACGGCAAACCGGCAGGCCGATCCAAATCTTGAGGCAATTAAAAGGGAACAAAAGTGCATGACACACTCTAAGGAATGTGCTATCATCAACTTTGCAGATGGGGGCGTACTGGTTTCGACTTATAGTCTGAGATCCAGGCGGCATGTCGAGGATGACTCGTTGGCCTCGTAAAAATCCGAGTCAAAACAAATAAACGCAGATCACGAAGATCTCGCTCTCGCGGCTTAATTGACCGTGACGTTTCCGGGCGGACGCCTGCTACGGCTGGGAACGAAGGCAGCAGGCTGGTCTTTCGGCGGAGCGACCGCGCCGGGGGATGAATCGATTACGTGGATGCTCGAGCGGAGGCACTGTGCCGGCCCAAACGCCGCCGCTCTAAACCTCGCGACCGGATAAGCATGTAGAAGCTTGGGTTTATGGCATTAAGGACAGGGGTTCAACTCCCCTCGCCTCCAGTTACAAATACAGGCATAGCTAGCCCGGGCTGGTTTAAGGAGACGTTTGCGTTAAGCTTCTTTGGCCAAATCGTCGCGCGGAACGCGCCTTCATTCTGGCTATCTCCTCCTGGCGGTTTTTGGGGGAGGCGGAAGATTCGAGCGAGGTGAGCAGGCAGTTTGATATGCGAGCGATATCGGCCACCGCCGATTGAAAAACAGCTTCGTTCGCCTTTGAAGGTTTGTTGAAGCCGCTAATCTTCCTTACGAATTGCAGGGACGCCGCAAGTATCTCTTGCTCGCTAACAGGGGGGTCAAAGTTGAATAATGGCTTGATGTTTCTGCACATGAACGTCACTCTCCGCAAGTTCTCGAATAGAGCAAGGGCCGAGTTGCCCAGTTGCCTCCGACGCAACCGGTTCTGTGCCCGATGTGAACCGGGGCTCTTTTCAATTCTGTCAGCTTGCGACAAGCATTGAATCCAATGCATGAACAACTCATCAGCGAACCGCTTCAGCCGGTGCACGGTCAAACATCCGGCCCGGTAGTCGCGGGCGCACCGCTGCTGCCCGCGAGATTCCTATGGCGCGGCGTGGAATACAAAATCCGCGAAGTCTTCGAGACATGGAAGGAGACCGGCCCTTGCACACATGGGAGCGGCGAACGTTACGTCCGCAAGCATTGGTTTCGCATCGGCACCACCTGCGGCGACGAGATGAAAATCTATTTCGAGCGCAAACCCCGTTCGGCGCGGCAGGCGAAGCAGCGATGGCGGCTCTACACCTTCACGCCGGCCGGGGAATGACTGCCGCTTGTGTGCGGCGCGGCGCGCAGATTTTGTTTGACGATACACTACTCGTCCAGTATACATTCAAAAAAACCTGGATGAAATCGACGCGAATGAGAATTCCAACAAATCTTTGCTTATTTTCGGCGGTCTTTTCAAGTCGCCGGAGGGGCAATACCGGGACGTTGTCCCGTGACAAACGCACGTCTGGGATGACGATTTTGGATTGCTGAATGCCGCGGCCTGGCAGTCTCCCAACTTTCTCCTTTCATGCCTCTTTCAGGAGTACGCCCATTCTTATTGCGCCGCGGCAGTTTGTGCTCGCGGGCTTCCTCGCGCATTTGCCGCGAAGAGATGGTTTCGTTATTGCTCGCGATGGCGTGGCTGACGGGGTCGGCTGTCGCCTCGGAGGCCTTGGCTGTTGACGGCGCGGATGGTTCGTCGCCGTCCGGAACCGCCGTGGCGAAGGGCGCTGAACCTGGTGTCGAGGGGCGAGGTGCGCCGACTGTCTACATCCGCGAATACCGGATTCAGGGCGCGCATCAACTCTCCAGGCTCGACGTGGAAAGCGCCGTTTATCCGTTCCTCGGCCCCGGCCGGACGGCGGAGGATTGCGAAAAGGCCCGCGCCGCACTCGAAAAGGCCTACCAAGACAAGGGTTACCAGACCGTCTCGGTGCAAATCCCGCCCCAGCAAGTCCGCGGAGGGGTGATCATCCTGCAGGTCACCGAGGCGACCGTGGGCCGGCTCCGCGTCAAGGGTTCCCGCTATTTCACCCTCGACGAGATCAAGCGCGAAGCCCCCTCCATGGCCGAAGGCAAGGTGGTCAATTTCAACGACGTCACCCGCGACGTCCTCGCCATGAACCAGCTTCCCGACCGCAGGGTGACTCCCACCCTGCGCGCCGGAGAACTCCCCGGCACTGTCGATATCGACCTCACGGTAAAGGACACGCCTCCCCTGCACGGCAGCCTCGAACTGAACAACCGTTACAGCGCCGGAACCACCGAACTCCGCCTCAACGGCTCGATCAGCTACAATAACCTCTGGCAACTCGGTCATTCGCTTGGTTTCAGCTTCCAGTTCGCCCCCGAGCGCCTCGAGGATGCCGAGGTCTTTTCAGGCTACTACCTCGCGCGCGTCCCCGGCGTCACCTGGCTCGGCATCCTGCTCCAGGCCACGAAGCAGGACAGCAACGTCTCCACCCTGGGCGGAGGCGCGGTGGACGGACGGGGCGAAGTGGCGGGCATCCGCGGCGTCATCACGCTCCCGCCCGCGAAAAACTTTTTCCATTCCTTAAGCCTTGGCATCGACTACAAACATTTCGACCAGGACGTGGCGCTCGCCGGAGGGGGGACGAGGACTCCGATCACCTACTACCCCTTCAGCGCGACTTACAGCGCAAGCTGGATCGAGAAAGGCTTCGATACCGAGGCAAACGCCACCCTTGCCTTCAACCTGCGCGGCATGGGCAGCAGCCCCGCCAAGTTCGATGCCGACCGCTTCAACGCCGACGGCGGCTACGTCTGCCTCCGGGGCGACCTCGCCCATACCCACGATATCCCGTGGCGTTTCCAGATATTCGCCAAAGCCCAGGGCCAGGTCGCCGACTCTCCCCTCATCAACAGCGAGCAATTCAGCGGCGGCGGCCTCGGCACCGTCCGCGGTTATCTCGAATCCCAAGCCCTCGGCGACGATGGCCTCTTTGGCTCCCTCGAACTCCGCAGCCCCCCGCTCCTCTGGTGGCTCGGCGACAAGAACGACTGGCGCGTTTACGTCTTCACCGACGCCGGTTTCCTCGTCCTCAACGACCCGCTCCCCGAACAGCAATCCCGTTTCAGCCTCGCCAGCATCGGCGCAGGCAGCCGCATCCACATCCAGGACCACTTTAACGGCTCCATCGATGCCGGCATCCCGGTCATCAGCGAGTCCGCCATCCACGCCGGCGACGTCCTCCTAACCTTCCGCCTCTGGGCCGACTTCTAAAAAACAACCATGAAAACATCACGCCTTTTCTTCGCCCTGCTCCTAGCGATGCTAGCGATGACCGGCGCCGCCCACGCCTGGTGGAACAGCGAATGGACGCTCCGCAAGAAGATCACCCTCGACACCTCTTCCATCGCCGCCCCCATCGGCACGACCCCGGTCCTGATCCGCCTCCACGATGGCAACTTCCAGTTCTCCGCCGCCAAGGACGACGGCTCGGACATCCGCTTCATCGCCTCCGACGAAAAAACCCTCCTCAGGTACCATATAGAAAAATACGACTCCCTCCTCAATGAAGCCTTCGTCTGGGTAAACCTCCCGGACGTAAAGCCCGGAACGAAAGCCGTCTTCTGGCTCTACTACGGCAACGGCGGCCCGACCGCCGTCAAGACCGACGACGCCAGGAACACCTTCGACGCCGACACCGTCCTCGTCTATCACTTCAACGAGCACGGCACGCCCCCGGTCGATACCACAGCCTCGGCCAACAACGCCCAGAACTCCGGCTCTCCCGCCGATGGCTCCATGATCGGCAGCGGCCTGCGCTTCGACGGCAAGACTTCCGTCACCATCCCTAATTCTCCCTCGCTCGAATGGGCGCCGGGCGCCTCCCTGACGTGGTCCGCATGGATAAAGCTGGCGGCGCTCAAACCAAACACGGTGATCTACAGCAGGCAGGACGGGGCCGATGCGTTCGCCATCGGCGTGGATAATGGCGTTCCCTACGTCGAGGCGGCGGGCCGGCGCAGTTCGGGCGGCGCGCCAGTGGCGGCGGGAACCTGGCAGCACCTCGCCATCGTCGCCGAGGGAGCGAAGATCACGCTCTATCTCAACGGCGAGCCCTACGGCGCATTGGACGCCGCTCTTCCCGCCCAGAACGCCCCGGCCCAGCTTGGAACCTTCGGCGGCGAACTCGACGAACTCGAAATTTCCAAGGTCGCCCGCTCCCCCGGCTTCATCAAGTTCGCCGCCGTCAACCAAAGCGGGGGGGACAAGGAAAAACTCCTCACCCTGGGCGATGACGAACAAACCTCGAGCTGGATGAGCACCGGCTACGTCGGGATCATCCTCAAATCCCTTACCCTGGACGGCTGGATCGTCATCGGCATCCTGGCGATGATGTCCGCCGTGAGCTGGTTTGTGATGTTCTCGAAGCTTGCCTACCTCAACGGCATTAGCAAGGGCAACGCCAACTTCATGAAGGAATGGCGGCACGTGGCCGCCGATCTCACCGTCCTCGACCATGGCGATGCCGACAAGGTCAAGACCCTCGGCGGGCGCGTTTCTCCCAAGGCCCAGAAGCAGATGCGCAAAGCCTCCGTTTACCGCATCTACCACATCGGCGCCGAGGAAATCCGGCGGCGCCTCGCGATGGATCCCTGGGGCGGCGGCGTACGGTTCCTCTCCGTCCGCTCGATCCAGGCCATCCGCGCCAGCCTCGACGGCGGCCTCGTGCGCGAAAGCCAGAAGCTCAACAGCCTCATGGTCTTTCTCACGATCTCCATCTCCGGCGGCCCCTTCCTGGGCCTGCTCGGCACCGTTGTCGGCGTCATGATAACCTTCGCCGCCATCGCCGCCGCGGGCGACGTGAACGTGAACGCCATCGCCCCCGGCATTGCCGCCGCGCTGGTCGCCACCGTCGCCGGCCTGGCCGTCGCGATCCCGGCGCTCTTCGGCTACAACTACCTCCTCGGCCGCATCAAGGACGCCACCAGCGACATCCACGTCTTCATCGACGAGTTCGTCACCAAGATGGCCGAGTTCTACGGCGGCTCCGCCTTCTCGACGGAGGAATCCTCGAACACTCCTTATGCAAGTTCAGGGCGATAAACCTTACGACGACATCAACATCACGCCGATGCTCGATCTGGCGTACGTGCTCCTTGTCATCTTCATCCTCATGACGACTGCGTCCGTCCAGGGGACGAAAGTGAACCTCCCCAAGGCCAGCTCCGCCCCGAGCCTGGCCAAACCCGCCACAAAGGCGATCACGATCAATAACCAGGGCGGCATATGCCTCGATACCCGCCCCGTGAGCCTCGCCGAACTCGAACAGCTTCTTGCCGCGCAAAAAGCGATCACGCCGCAGTTCCCGGTCGTCGTGCGAGGCGACAGCCAAACCCAGTACCAGGCCATCATGAACGTCCTCGACGTGGTCGGACGCATCGGCATCACCCAGGTCGGCCTGGCCACCAAACCTCAACAGAAGTGAACGAGAGCATCTCCAGCCGCGAGGATGACGACGACGAGGAGGAGGAGCCCGGGTTCGTCCGGCGACTGGGCATCCCGCTGGTCGTCCTCCTGGTGATCGCCGGAATCGCCATCCCTCTAGTGATGAAGTTCCTCCACGGCTCCAGGCCTGCGCCCCACAAGGAACAGGCGATCTCCATGGTCAAGCTGCTCCCTTTGCCCCCGCCTCCTCCTCCTCCGCCACCCCCGCCCCAGCAGCAACAGGTTATTAACGAGGAGAAGATGCTCGATCAACAGCCCGTCGATTCGGCGCCCAAAACACCCGACAAGGCCCCTGAGCCGCCAAAACCCGACGCGCCCGCCCCGGGTCCCCTCGGCACCGGCATTAAGGGAGACGGCGCGCCGGACGGTTTCGGTCTGGCCGGTTCGGGAAACGGCGGCGGCGGCCTCCTGGGCGGCGGCGGCGGCGGCCCGGGCGGGGGCCGTTTCGGGTGGTACGCCGCCAAGGTGCAGGCGAAGATCGCCGACGCTCTCCGCGCCGATCCCCGCACGAAGGGCGCCGGCATGCGCGTCGAGGTCCGCATCTGGCCCGACCTCACCGGCCGTATCACACGCGCAAAGCTTAAAGGTTCGACGGGAAACCCTTCGGTGGACCAGGCGATCCAGAACGAAGTCCTCACCGGTCTTCAACTCCCTGAGCCGCCGCCCGACGGGATGCCTACCCCCATCGTCCTGCGCCTCACGGCCCTGAGGCCCAAACTAGACTAGCCCAGCATTCTTGGCAAAAGAACGCCGCGACTTCTCTCCTATGCTCCACGAAAGACACTTTCCACGCCTTTGCCTGATGCTCCTCCTCGCTTTTGCCTCCGCGTGGCGTTCCGCCTCGTTTGCCGCCGAGCCCCCGGCCCTTCCTTCGACTCCCACCCCGCCGGACACGACCACCCTCGCCGCCGCGAACGTCCCGCCGCCGCCCAACCCGGCCCCCCTCCCCGCCGCCCCGTCGCAAAACGTCACGATCAACCTCATCAACAAACTGGTAAAGCGCGGCCTCCTCTCCAAAAAGGACGCCTCGGAACTCATCCAGCAGGCCCAGGATGAAGCGGCCGCCGCCCGCGCCGAGACCGTCGCCCTCTCCCCGCCCCCCGCCGGCGCGGACGACATGCGCGTGACCTACGTCCCCGAAGTCGTAAAGGACCAGATGCGCGACGAAATCAAAGCCGAAGTCCTCCGGCAGGCGAAAGACGAGGGCTGGACGAACGCCGCGACCCTCCCCTCCTGGGTCCCCCGTTTCCGGTTCACAGGCGACGTCCGCACCCGTTACGAAGGCGACTTCTATCCCCCCGGCAATGACAATACCGGCGCCTTCCCCAACTTCAACGCCATCAATACCGGCGCTCCCTTCGATACCGCCGGCGCCGTCTTCTCGCCGCAAAACAA
Source organism: Spartobacteria bacterium (assembly GCA_021324825.1). GTDB lineage: Bacteria > Verrucomicrobiota > Verrucomicrobiia > Chthoniobacterales > Chthoniobacteraceae > JAJPII01. The sequence continues at coordinate 59,422 of JAJPII010000039.1, forward strand.
CGTCGACCAGGACCGCAACCGCATCCGGCTGCGCGTCCGCTTCGGCGCGGAGATCGACCTGGGAGAAAACTTTAGCGCCGGCGTCCGCATCGCCACCGGGGAAAACGATTCGCCCGTCAGCGAGAACCAATCCCTCGGCGCGGCCAATAACGGCCAGGGCGGCAACTTCAGCAAATACGCCGTCTGGCTCGACCGCGGCTACCTCAAATACGAGGTCGGCGGCCAGCCCGACAAGAATCTGGCAATCAGCGTGGGCCGGTTCGAGAACCCGTTCTTCGACCCGACCACGATCCTCTGGGCCAACACCCTCGGGTTCGACGGCTTCGCCATTCAGGGAAAATATCCGGTCACGAAAAGCGTGGGCGGCTTCGCCACGGTGGGCGCGTTCCCGGTCTTCAACACCGACTTCAACTTTTCCACCAACCAGCCCGCCAAATTCAAGAGCGATGACAAATGGCTCTACGCCGCGCAGGGCGGCGCCGCTTGGAAAATCAACAAGGATTTCAACGTGAAGGGCGGCGTGGCCTATTACCACTTCCAGAACGTCGAGGGGAGGCTCTCGAACCCCTTCACCCCGCTCACCAGTTCCGACCAGGGAAACACGGACGACACCCGCCCCGCCTTCGCCCAGAACGGCAACACCTACATGGCTCTGCGCGACATCGTCCCGAACGCGAACAACAACTTCGGCGCCATCGATCAATTCCAATACTACGGCCTCGCCACCCCCTTCCACGAAATCGCCTTCACCGGCAAGCTGGACTACAACCACTTCGAGCCCTTCCAGGTTTCCTTGATCGGCCTGTTCGAACAAAACCTCGCCTTCAGCCGGGGGAACATCGGCGCCAAAGCCGTCAATAACCGCGGCCCGAGCGCCACGGGCATCGGCGCGTTCTCCGGGGGCGACGTCGCATGGACCCTGGGCCTCCAGGCGGGCGCGGCCGCTCTGCAAAAGCGCTGGGACTGGAACGTCGAGGCCGATTACCGCTACGTCGAGTCCGACTCCGTCATCGACGGCTTTAACGACTCCGATTTCGGCGCTCCCCTCTCCGGCACAAACCTCAAGGGCTTCACCGCGGGCGGCAATCTCGCCCTCTCCGCGAACGTTTGGCTCGGCCTGCGCTGGATGAGCGCCACCGCCATCGACGGCCCCGGCTACAAAAGCGATATCATCCAATTCGACCTGAACGGGAAATTCTGACCATGATCCGCCGCCTCCGCTTCCTTCTGTTTTTCCTGCTTCCCGGCGCGCTTCTCGCCGCCGACGCCCCCGATGCCGTCGCCGCCAAGCTGCGCGAGGGCCTTCGCAACACGCTGCTCCAACTCCGCGACGCCCAAACCCAGCTCGCCGCCGCCCAGGCCGCACAGGCCGACAGCGAAACCCAGAAAGCGGCCCTGCAAGCGAAATTCGACGCCCTGGTAAAGCAAGACTCTTCGGACCGGGACGCCGCCGAAAAGAAAATCGCCGGCCTCGGCGACAAAATCAGCGACGCCGACGCACGGATCGCCCAACTGAAGACATCCCTCGACAAATGGGAGGCCGCGTACCGCCAGGCCGACGCCGTGGGCCGCGCCAAAGAAGCGGAACGCGCAAAACTCGCCGCCCAGGTCATCACCCTTCAAAGAACCGTGGACCAGCGTGACACCCAAAACCTCGAGCTTTACAAAACCGGCAACGAAATCCTCACCCGCTACGAAAAATTCGGCTTGGGCGAAGCCCTCCTCGCGCGCGAACCGTTCACCGGCGTCACCCGCGTAAAACTCCAGACCCTCGTCCAGGACTACAAAGACAAACTCCTCGACCAAAAAAGCAAACCATGAAATCGAAGCCGCCCTTCACCCTCGCCCTCTCCAAAGCGCCGGGCAAGTAGCGTCTCTTCCGGAATGCGCCGCCTGGAATTATTTGCCCTGGCACTGACCCTCGCGGCAGGCGCGCCCACCCACGCCGGCGACCTGCTCCGGGGCGGCGCGGCGTACGGCGCGCCGTCGCAAGCGGCGAATTCCTACGGCGCCAGCGCCTCGGTGACGGCGCAGGCCCGCGCCAATGCGAACGACGCGCTGGCGCGAACCACCCAGGCCCTGCAAGCCGTCAAAGCGATGCAGTCCGCCGCCCGCGGCGCCGCTCTCGCCGCCTCCCGGCCCGCCGTCCCCGACGGCCTGACGACAGGCGGCCTCCAGCTAGCCCCAAACGCAGCCATGGCAGGCGCGGCCGCCCCCGTCCAATCCGTGGCCGCCAACGGCCAGACCACGGTCACCGTGACTCAGAACGCACAGCAGGCCCTCCTGAACTGGCAAACCTTCAACATCGGCAAGAACACGACCCTCAACTTCGACCAGAGCGCAGGCGGCGCCGACGCAAGCCAATGGGTCGCCTTCAACAAAATCAACGACCCTTCGGGAGTCCCGTCGCAAATCCTGGGTTCGATCCGCGCCCAGGGCCAGGTTTACGTGATCAACCAGAACGGCATCCTTTTCGGCGGCGGCAGCCAGGTGAACGTCCACACCCTCGTCGCCTCCTCCCTGCCGATCAACGACAACCTCGTCAACCTCGGACTGCTCAACAACCCCGACCTGCAATTTCTCTTCACCGCCCTCCCGCAGCCGGCCGGGCAGAACGGCACTCCCGCGTTCAACCCGCCGGCGCCGCTCACCGCCAATGGCCGGAACGGGGATGTCGTCGTCGAAGCGGGCGCCGTCCTCTCCGCTCCGGCAACGGCGGCGCACATCGGGGGGCGGATCGCACTGATAGGACCGAACGTGACGAACGCGGGGACCATCTCCGCTCCCGACGGCCAGACAATCCTCGCCGCCGGCCTCGAAGTCGGCTTTTTCGCGCACGCGAGCAGCGACCCCAGCCTGCGCGGTCTGGATGTCTATGTGGGCGCGATGGCGGACACGGCTTCGCCGCATCCTTCGGATGCCGGCGTGGCGACAAATTCGGGTCTCATCGAGGCGGCGGGCGCGGATGTCACGATAGCTGGAAGGGCGGTCAATCAACTCGGGGGGATCGATGGCAGCACCTCGGTTTCCCTGAATGGCCGGGTGGATCTTCTGGCCGATTACGGCGCGGCGGCCAATCCCCTTTACAATCCCGTTACGGATCCGAACGCCCCGCCGTATTTTTTTCAATCGACCGGCCAGGTCACGCTCGGGCCGGGCAGCGTGACCCGTATCCTGCCGGAGCTGTCGAGCGCGGACCGGGTGGTCGGCTCCGAACTGGCCCTTCCCTCGCAGATCAACATCCAGGGGCGGACGATCCACATGGCATCGAACGCCCTGATCCTGGCCCCGAACGGGAACATCACTCTGGGTGCGGGCGACTGGCTGCCAGCCAACGACGGATTTGCGTTCGAAAACACCGGCGGCCAGGTTTATCTCGATTCCGGGGCGCTGATCTATGCCGGCGGTTCGATCGATGTGCCCGCGCCCGTTTCCGAGAACATCATTTCCGTGGAGTTGCGCGGGTCGGAACTCGCCGACTCCCCTTTGCAGCGCGACGGCGCGCTCCGGGGCCAAACCATCGACGTCGATATCCGCGATACCGGCATCTACGACGGGGAAACCTGGCAGGGAACGCCGCTTGCCGACACCTCGGGCTACGTCGGATTGATCGAACGGTCGGTGGGCGAACTCACAATAGGAGGCGGGTCGGTTAAGATCACGGCCGGCAATTCGGTGGTGATGCAACCCGGTTCGGCCATCAATGTCTCCGGCGGCTGGATCGATTACCAGGGCGGCATCGTTCAAACGACGCGGGTCCTCTCCGGCGGAATGATTTTCGATATTTCCAACGCATTGCCCGGCATCGTCTACAATGGCATTTACACGGGAGTCTTCACGACGACCGATGCTAAATGGGGAACCAGCGTTTCTTACAGGAGCCCGCTGGCGCCGACCGGGTCTCACTACGAAGCCGGCTATATCGAAGGCGGAAACGGCGGCTCGATCTCGATCACCGCCCCTTCCATGGCCCTCGACGGGAATCTGCTCGGCAACACCGTGGCCGGTCCGCGGCAGAGAACAGTCGCGCCGGACGCCAGCACGCTTTCCCTGGCATTCCTGAGCCAGGACGCGAGCACTCTGAACGTCTACTCGCCCACGCCGCCCGCCATCCTCTTCCAGCCGGGCGCCGCTCAAACGCCCGCCGACGCCTTTGCGCTCGATGACTCCGGGAACCCGCTCCCGCTGCGCGCCGACCGCCAGGCGGAGGTGATCCTCTCCCCCGCGCTCACCGGCAAGGACGGTTTTGGCGTTCTCAGCATTGATGACAGCGACGGCAATATCAAGGCGCCGGCCAATGTCACCCTGGCCACGGCGGCGGGCGGCTCCATCACGCTGAAAGGGGCGAATATCGACATCGAAGGAAAAGTCGTGGCGCCGGGAGGAAACCTGAGTTTCGAGGTTTATGATTATTCGCCGAATCCCGTGGCCGCCCTGGAAGCCACGCCGCCGGCAAATCCCGCTCGCGGAAACTTCACCCTGGGCTCCGGCGCAACGGTGAGCACCGCGGGTCTCGTCGTGGACGACAGGCCCGGCTCGGCGGCTCAGGACAGCCTGCCCCTTGTAACGAATGGCGGAGCGATCGCGATCAAAAGCTACAGCGCCGACCTCGCGCCCGGAAGCGCCGTGGACGCGTCCGGAGGAGTGGCGATCAGCGCCGCCGGAAAGCCGGTCTATGGCGGCGGAGGCAGCATCGATATCGAGGCGGGGCAGGATCCGAACATCAGCGCCGTCCTCGGCGGCCAACTTGTGCTGGGCGCAAACCTGAAAGGCTACTCGGGAAGCGCGGGAAGCTCGTTGACGATCCTCGCGCCTTCGATCCAGATCGGAGGCGTGGCGGCGAATGGCGAGACGCTCCTGCTCTCCCCGGACTTCTTCAGCCAGGGCGGCTTCGACCGCTTCACCCTGGAAGGTCTCGGAGCCGCGACGAGCGTCTCAGGGCGGTATGCGCCCGGAGTCGCTATCGCGCCGGGGACCGTCATCGACCCCGTGGCGCTAAACTCCGTGGCCATTACCGGTCCGGGGAGAAATGTCGCGTTGACGCCCATCCTCGGGCCCGAAGGAACGCGGACGCCGGTCAGCCTCTCCTTCAAAGCTCCCGGCGTCACCGACTCGTTCAGCTCCACCCCGCTGGTAGTCCGCGGCGATCTGGTGATGGGAGCCGGCGCGCTCATCCAAACCGATCCCGGGGGAAGCGTTTCCCTCAGCGGGAATACCGTTATGGTGCTCGGCTCCGTCATCGCGCCCGGCGGCTCGATCACCATCGCGGGCGGGCAGGATTCGACCACGCTGTTCGGAGGCGGGCTGGCAGCCGTTCCCACCGTCGATCTTGGACCACATAGCCGCCTTTCCACCGCGGGCGCGCTCGTGCCTGCCCTCGACCCCAGCGGCCACGGCTATCGGACCGGGAGCGTCCTGCCGGGGGGAGAATTAAGCATCTCTGGAAATATCGTGGCCGAAGCGGGCTCTGTTTTGGACGTCTCGGGCGCCACGGGCATGCTCGATCTCGCGCCGACGCAGAGCAGCTTGACCGCGTCTTCCAACGACTCCTTCCTTGGCTCTTCGGTCATCCTGACCCGGGTGGACAGCAAGGGAGGATCGATCACGCTGGCGGGCGGCCAGGAACTCTTCGCAAACGCCACCCTGCTCGGCGCCGCCGGCGGCCCGAGCGCCGTGGGCGGAAGCGTGGTCGTCTCCTCCGGTCTCCTTGTCAACGGCTTCCCAACCCCGCTCGATTACACTCTTTCTGTAACCCAGAGTCCGGTCCCGCTCCTTGCCGCCGCCATCGGGAACCACGTCCAAGCCGCGAACGGCGAAACGCTCCCGGCCATGGGCTATGTCGCGGCGGACAGCTTTAACGCCGGCGGCTTCGAGTCGGTGGCGCTCAAGGGAAGCGTTCGATTCTCGGGGCCGGTGGCGCTGACTTCGCGCGGCAGCCTGGCGGTCGCCGACGGCGGGGTGATCTACGCCGACTCCGCAGTCAGCCTCACCGCGCCTTACGTCGCTCTTGGAACGCCCTTCCAGGCGCCCGTCACGGCGCAGGAACAATTAAGTCCCTTCACGGCGGCAAGCGAACCGTTCTATTTTTCTCCCGCACACGGGCCGGGCAGCCTCGCCGTGACGGCCGGCCTTATCGATATCGGCAACCTGTCTCTGCAAAACATCGGCAACGCAACCTTCAGCGCCCGCAACGGCGACATCCGCGGCGACGGCACGCTCGACGTCGCGGGCGCCATCACCCTCGTCGCCGGGCAGATTTATCCCCCCACCGAAGTCAGTTTCACCATCGACGCCTCCGATTACCAATCCGGAGGCGCCACCCTGCCAGGCTCCGTGAACATCCTCTCCGCGGGCGGCAGGCAGCTTCCGCTCTCCGCGGGCGGTGAATTGAATATCTACGCCTCGGTCATCAACCAGGGCGGAGTGTTGCGCGCGCCCATTGGCACGATAAACATCGGCTGGAACGGGCTGGGAACCGCTCCGACGGATTTGATTTCCAACGCGCCTGTCTCCGCGACCCGACGGTTGACGCTCTCGGCCGGAAGCGTGACGTCCGTTTCGGCCGTCGATCCCGCCACCGGGCAGGCCCTCGTCATCCCCTATGGCATAAATCTCAACGGCACGGAGTGGATCGATCCCGCCGGAACGGACATCACCGCGGGCGGGGCGCCGGGAAAGGCGATCGTTCTTTCGGCTGAGAACATCGCTTTCCAGTCCGGCGCTTCGGTCGACATCCGCGGCGGCGGCGATCTTTATGCCTATCGCTTCGTGAACGGCGTAGGGGGAACCCACGATATCCTCGCGTCCGCTTCCAGCTTCGCGGTCATTCCCGGGTACTCGGCGAATTACGCGCCTTACGGAGCATACAATTCCACTGCTTCGAATCTGGGCGGGGACGCGGGTTATGCGAACAGCGGCTTGGCGGCCGGCGAACAGGTATATCTCGGCGCCGGCGGCGGTCTCCCCGCGGGTATTTATACCTTGCTGCCAGCCCGGTACGCGCTTCTGCCCGGCGCTTTCCTTGTGACGCCCCGGACGGGCGCTCCCACAGGGACTGTCTCGCTCCCCGACGGTTCAAGCCTGGTTTCCGGTTATATGTTCGGCACAGGGCAAACGGCCCGGCCCCCGCTGACTTCCTTTGAAGTGGCCCCTCAAACAGTGGTGCGCTCCCGCGCCGAATACGATGATTCCTTTGCCAACACCTTCCTGAACCAGAGCGCGGCGGCCAATAATGCCGCAGTCCCCCTGCCGGTGGATTCCGGCCATCTCGTGTTTGAAGCGGCCCAGGGGATGACCCTCCAGGGCGCTGTCGACGCGGGCGGGCCGGGCGGACGTATCGACATCAGCACCCCCGAAGACATCCTTATTGCCGGTCCGGGCGTAACGGCCCCAGCCGGCGTAGTATTTCTGAATTCGTCGGAACTCACCTCCTTCGGCGCGGAAAGCCTCTTGATCGGAGGCCTGCGAACCATCGGCGCCGACTCGACGGCAGTCACCGTCCAAACACGCAACTTGACTGTGAACAACGCCGGCGCGCCGCTCTCCGTCCAGGATCTCATCCTGGTGGCAAACGATACCCTGAAGCTTTCGCCCGGCGCGCAAATCCAGCTCTCCAACGCCGCGCCAAGCCCCGCGGAGAATTTGGTTCTGGGTGAGGCCGCAACCCCGGGCAGCGGGGACGGCGTCCTGCTGAGGGTAAGCAACGACCCCCAGGCGCGGATCAGCCGGCTGGGCGTCGATTCTTCGACCGTTCCCTCGATGGTTATCGATGCGGGCGCCCGTCTCTCCGGCGCGAGCCTCATACTGGACTCGAGTTACGCGACATCGCTCAGCCCGGACGCCGTCCTGAAAGGCGCCTCGATCACCCTCGACAGCGGCCAGATCAGCATCCAACTCGACAACCCGGGCCCTCTCAACCCGACCTCCGGCCTGGTCCTTTCAGGCCTGGCGCTGCAGACTCTTCAAAGCTCCGCCCAAGCCTTGTCGCTGCTGAGTTACACTTCGCTTGATATTTACGGCGCCGGCGTTGTCGGCTCTCCCTCCGTCGCGAGCCTGGCGTTGCACGCGGCGGAATTCCGGGGCTTTAACGACGGCGGAAGCACGGTGACCTTCGCGGCCGGAAACATCCTCCTGGACAACGCCGCAGGAGGAACCTCGCCCGGGCCCGTCGCCCCGCCCGCGGGAACGCTCGTGTTGGATGCGAATACGATAGAGCTCGGCGCGAACCAACTGAATATCGATCAATATGCCGGCGTGGCGCTGAACGCCTCCGGAGGCATCCTCATGCAGGGCGCGGGCGGCCTTGCCACCCAAGGGGCGCTCACCATGGCGGCCCCCTTGCTCACCGGCGCGACCGGCGCGGCGCACACCGTCGCCGCGGCGGGGGCGCTCACCCTCCAGCCCGCCGCCTCCGGCGCGGCGGCGATCACCGGCGGCCTCGGCGCAAACCTTACCCTGCAGGGCGCGAGCGTCACCGCGGACAGCGACATCGCGGCCTCCGGCGGCCAATTGACCCTGCACGCCACAACCGGGGATCTCACCCTCGGCGGCAAGCTCGACGCCGCGGGCGCGGAACAGGCTTTCTTTGGCTTGGTCGAATACACCAATGGCGGCCAGATCACGCTGACCTCCGACGCGGGCAACGTAAATATCGCCCCGGGCGCCGCCGTCACCATCGCGGCGGCCCCGGGCGGCGGCAACGCGGGCGTCCTTTCGGTGAACGCGCCCCTGGGAGATTTCACGGTGGCGGGCGCCCTGTCGGGCCGGGGCGGCGCGGGGGGCCAGGGGGGCTCCTTTTCTCTGGATGTGGGAAGCCTGCCTGGCACGGCCACGCTGGACGCCGCACTGGATGCCGCTTCCTTCTCCCAGTCGCGTTCCATCCGGGTGCGGACGGGCGATGTTCTCATCGACGGCCTCGCAACAACGCGGAACTTCAATATTTCATCCGACGCGGGCTCGATCACGGTCTCCGGGGAGATCAACGCCGCAGGCGCGCAGGGCGGAACGATCACCCTCCAGGCCGAGGGAAGCGTCACCCTCCTGAACGGTTCCCTGTTAACGGCTGCCGGGCAAAATTTCAACGACGCGGGCCGCGGCGGCGCGATCTCGCTCGAGGCCGGTTCGGATGTGAACGGCGCCGCCAGTTCGACCGCGCTCGTGGATATCCAGGCCGGTTCCACCATCGACCTCTCCGTCGCCCGCGACACCGCCGCCGGCGCCGCGGCGGGCGACTTCACGGGCACGCTCCACATCCGCGCACCGCAGACGGCGGGCAACAACGATCTCCAGGTCAACCCCATCAACGGCTCCATCCTCAACGCCTCGGACATCGTGGTCGAGGGCTACGAGATTTTCAATGCCGCGAATGGCTCCATCGACGGCCAGGAATCCCATGTGTTGACCAACGGAGAGACATTTGGCGGCAACACCGGCGCCATCGCCGCGAGGCTGCTCGCCAATAACGCCGCGCTGGCCCCTCTCCTCACCGTCCAGCCCGGCGCGGAAATCATCAACCCCGCTGGCAACCTCACCCTTGCCTCCAACTGGGACCTTTCAACCTACCGCTTCGGTCCCGACAACGTAGCCGGCGACCTGACCCTCCGCGCCGCGGGGAACCTTATATTCAACTTCAAAGCGAGCCTAAGCGACGGGTTCGGCGGCCCTTCGGTCTTTGGTCTCTGGGATGCGCCCCTCCTCCCGGTCGGATCACCCTCCTGGTCCTATCGGCTCGTTTCGGGGGCGGATTTCAGCGCGGCGGATTTCAGCCGGGTTCAGCCTCTGGCGGACCTCGGCGCGGGCAGCGGCTCCCTTTTGCTCGGACTGAACAGCCCCGCCCTTCCCACCAATGTCACCAGCTCGACCCCGCGCTCCTCGATCATTCCCAAATACTACCAGACCATCCGCACCGGCGGCGGCGACATCGCCATCTACGCGGGTCGCGACGTGCAATTGCTCAATTCCATCGCGACGATCTACACCGCCGGATCTCAAGCGGCTGCGCTCGCCGGCTTCGACACGCCGGATCTTGCCAACTCTTCCAGCACGCTCGGCGCGGCACAGACTCCCATTTATCCCGCGCAGTATAGCCTGGGAGGCGGCAACGTCACCATCGTCGCCCAAAACGACATCGCCCACTATCTTCAAGCCGGGTCCGGCGCCGGCGCGAAACTCGTGGCGGACTCGACAAAGGAACTGCCCGCCAACTGGCTCTACCGGCAGGGATATGTGGATCCCGCCACGGGTGAGTTTGGTCTGAACAGTTTTGGGGACGTGGCGTCGACCTCCTGGTGGATCGATTTCAGCAACTTCTTTGAAGGCGTGGGCGCGCTCGGCGGCGGCAACGTCACCCTTATCGCCGGCCATAATGTCAGCAACGTCGACGCCGTGGCGCCGACCAACGCGCGAATGCCCGCCGGCGTTCCCGCCGCCGCCAATCTCGTGGAACTCGGGGGCGGAGACGTGGTTGTGCGCGCCGGGAACAACATCGACGGCGGCGCCTATTACGTGGAACGCGGCCAGGGAATCCTCAGCGCGGGCAACCAGATTCTGACCAACAGCACCCGGGCCGCGTTGACCCAGACCCAGATCACGAGCGACCGGAACAGCGGCATCATTCCCGACCCCACGACGTGGCTCCCCACGACCCTCTTTCTCGGCGACGGCAGCTTCGACGTGACGGCAGGCGGCAACCTCCTGCTCGGCCCGGTCGCAAATCCCTTCCTGTTGCCGCAGGGCGTCAACAACAGCTACCTGGAAAAAAGCTACTTCTCGACCTACGGACTCGACGCCGCCGTCAATGTTTCCTCGCTCATTGGCGACGTGACTCTCAAGGACGATGCCGATGGCGGAGCGGGCTCCCTCGAACTCTGGTTCCGAAACATCGATCTCTCTTTCCAGAATTCGAAGTCCTTTGCTTTCCAGACCCAGCCCTGGCTCAGGCTGGCCGAGAGCAACGTCACTCCATTCGCCACGGTCGCGGCCCTGATGCCCGGCACGTTGCGCGCGACCGCCTTCTCCGGGGACATCGACATCGTCGGCGGGATAACGCTCTCGCCCGCTCCCAAGGGAACGATTGACCTCGCCGCCGCGGGTTCGATCAACGGCTTGCAAATAAACTCCCTGGACTCGGTTAACAATGACGCTTCCTGGGGTTCAAGCCTCGTCAATCTTTCGGACGCCGATCCCGCCGGCATACCCGGCATCCTCACCCCGATCTCCTTCTCCTCCGCCCCGGTCCTCACCGATGGCGACATTCTGGACGGGGTCAATCTTCTCTTCAACGACTCCGGTTCCACCGAAGGCGCTTTCGGCGTGATCCAGACCAAGCAGGCGTTGAATACTCCAGGGTTGCTTCACGCCGGCGATTCCAACCCCGTCCATCTTTATGCCCGAAGCGGGGATATTTCCGGCGTCACATTTTTTTCATCCAAGGCCGCGCGCATCCTGGCCGGCGAAGATATCACCGACGTCGCTCTTTACCTGTTGAACGACTACACGGCCGACATCAGCCTTGTCGCCGCGGGGCGCGACATCATCCCTTACGACCCCAACTCCCCCCTGCGCGTCCTGGGCGCCGATAACGCCCTCGGCAATGAGGTGATAGGGCAGACCGCCGAGAACCCCTCTGGACTCGGTTTCGGCGCTCCAACCGCGGGCGACATCCAGATCAACGGACCGGGGACGCTGGAAGTGCTCGCCGGGCGCAACCTGAATCTCGGAGTAGGCCCGAACAACTCCGACGGGACCGGGGTCGGCATCACCAGCGTGGGCAATACCCGCGACCCGTACCTGCCGTTTGCGGGCGCGGATATCATCGCTGCCGCCGGGATTGGCCAGTCCTTCGGACTCGACGGCGGCACACTCGACTTCCCAAAATTCATCGCGGACTATTTGAACCCCGCCACCGGGGGCGCGGAAGCGGCTCGTTACCTGCCCGATCTACGCGAGATGCTGGGCCTGTCGGGAGCGGGGAACGACCAGGTCTGGAACGCATTTGAGAAGCTCCCCCCACCCCGGCAGTATACATTCGCCCTGAACATCTTCTACCTCGTCCTCCGCGACGCGGGGCGCGACCATAATATCGCTTCCAGCCCTGGATTCGGGAACTACACCCAGGGTTACTCCGCCATCGCCGCGCTTTTCCCTGCGAAACAGGCGGGCGATATCTCGCTGACCTCGCGCGAGATCAAGACGGAGAGCGGCGGCAACATTTCCCTCTTCGCCCCCGGCGGACAGCTCACCGTCGGCTTCAATGTCGCCGGCAGCCAGCCCGTCGATCAAGGCATCCTCACGGAGGATGGAGGCGACATCTCCATCTTCACCGATCAAAGCGTCAATGTCGGCGCCTCGCGCATCTTCACTTTGCGCGGCGGAAACGAGATCATCTGGTCGTCCTTCGGAAACATCGCCGCGGGCGCTTCCTCGAAAACCGTCCAGTCCGCCCCGCCGACCCGCGTCCTCATCGATCCGCAAAGCGGCGACGTTCAAACCGATCTCGCCGGCCTCGCCACGGGCGGCGGCATCGGCGTTCTCGAAACCGTCGCCGGCGTGCCGCCCGCGAACGTCGACTTGATCGCCCCCGCCGGCGCCGTCGACGCCGGGGACGCGGGCATCCGCGCGTCCGGCAACCTGAACATCGCCGCTCTCCACGTTGTAAATGCCGGCAACATCCAGGTGGGCGGCGCGAGCGCCGGCGTTCCGACGACAGTGATTGTCGCCCCCAACATCGCGGGGCTTACCGCCGCCTCGACAGCGGCCGGCGCGGCCTCGAACACCGCCGGCCAGACCGCCGTCTCCTCCAACAACCAGCCCGCCCCGCGGGAAATCCCCTCCATCATCACCGTTGAAGTGCTTGGTTACGGCGGAGACGACGGAAGCGATGGCCAGTAAACTCGAACCATGTTGAATAACTCAAAATTGAAAATCGGATCGGCCCTCATGATGCTGGCGTTCTCGCTCCGCTTCGGCCAGGCGCAGGAATTCAATCTCGACAAAGCCGCGGCGGACGCCCGCAAAGGAGACGCCGAAGCGGAGTTCACCCTGGGCCGCGCCTATGCGCGGGGCGAAGGCGTACCGAGGGACTACGCCAAAGCCCTCGAACTCTACCGGAAAGCCGCGGACCAGGGAAACGCGAAGGCGCGCCATAACCTCGGCTCGATGTACCTCCGCGGCCTTGGCGTGAACAGGGATGATGCCGAAGCGGCGAAATGGTACCGGCTGGCCGCGGAGCAGGGCGCCGCCCTTTCCCAGGACGCACTTGGCACGCTGTTACTCACCGGCAGAGGCGTTTCCCAGGACTCGAAGGCAGCCCTCCAATGGTACGAGAAAGCCGCGGCTCAGGGCCTTGCCGAAGCCGAATTCCACCTCGGGCAACTGCTATCCTCCGGAAAGCCCGGCGCCGCCAGGAACTATGGGGAAGCCGCGGGGTGGCTCGAAAAGGCGGCCGCGCAAGGGAACGCGGAAGCACAGAACGCCCTCGGCCTTCTCTATGAGCGCGGCCTGGGAGTTGCCAGGGATCCATCCCAGGCCGCCAAACTGTTCCGTCAAGCCGCCGACCAGGGGAACGCCAAGGCGGAGCACAACCTTGGCCGCATCTATTCCTCCGGCTCGGGGGTCGAGCGGGATTTGGTGAAAGCTTATCAATGGCTGACTCTCAGCGCGGACCAAGGCGAAATCTTCGCCGCGAAACTTCGTGACGAACTGGCCATGGCAATGACGCCTGAGCAGATCGCCGAAGGCGCCCGCCTCGCCCGGCAAACCCGCCCACAAGCAAGTCCCCGCCCGCCAGGGTTAGTCCACTGACCACTAACTTTTCGTCCGCTCTTCGTTGTAGAGACGGCTGTGCCAGCCGCCTGGAGCGCTAACTAAACTAGACTAAAGACGGGCGGCCTGCTCCTTCGCCACCCCACAGTGGCGCTGCTTGCGGGTCCACAGGACGAGCAATCCCCCGCCCAGCAGGATCGAGGCCCAGGCCGAAGGTTCCGGAGCGGCAACAGCCTGAAAGGTGAAATCTCCATTGCTTGCCAGGGTAAATGTCCCGACATCTTCGCTCGTGCCGCCCGCCGGTAAATAATACAGTTCCGAAAAAACAGAGCCGCTGCTAGGAACCCCGTTTTCCGTCTTGTTCGCAGTCGCAAAATAGTTGTAGTCCTTGCTGAAAGTGCCGGGATTTCCATTCCGGATTTCGGTCGAATAACTATTCCCCTGGCTTGAAGGGACGGAAACCGCCTCCGAACTATTCGCCGTGGAAGAGCCGCTCACCGAGGCGTAAAGCGTGTTTATCTTTCCCGCCGGGCTGCTTTGGGCCGAAAAGGAACTCGCCGGCGGCGTATGGAGATCGCTGGGAGCGGTCACCCACATATCGTGGCTGCCGTCCGCGCCTACCACGCTCCAAACCAGGTCACTGCGGGTGTTCCAACTGCTATCCGTCGTTCCATCCCCATAGGTGGTCCGAAGATCCGCCACGGCCAGCCCCGAGGAATTGGAAAGCGTCAAAATGCCTCCGGGCTGCGACTCCGCCTCGAGGACGAGTTGCGCGGCCGTGCCGAGGTTGATTTCCAGGTCCGTGCCGCCCCCCGTGCCAACCCCGTCATTCACGCGAAAGGCAAGGACAAGAGCCGGCGACGTAGTCGTCACCGTTCCCGCCTTCGCTGCCGTTCCGGCCAGGGCGACCCCGGCCAGAACCAGCGCCCCGGCCCGAGCGCCGAACTGCAGCTGCATCCATGTCTTTATCATATAAGTTTAATTCGTAGATGCGCCTTCCCCGCTCGGCGCCAAGGTCTTTCGGCGCCAGATCAAGGCGATGCCGCCGGCTCCCAAAGCCATCGCGACCCAATTCGCCGGTTCCGGCACGGACACGGAGGCCGTCGTGAACGTGAAATCACCGGCGCTGTCGAGACTGAACGTTCCCAGATCGCTGCTCGTGCCGCCCGCCGGCAAGTAGAAGAGATCCGCTGTCGTATCTCCCGAACTGGGCACGCCGCTCTCCGTCTTGTTCGCGGTCGCGAAGTAGTTGTAGTCCTTGGTGAAGGTGCCGGGGTTGCCATTGCGAATCTCGGTCGAATAACTGTTCCCCTGGGCCGACGGGACCGAAACCGCCTCCGAACTGTTCGCGGTGGAAGAGCCGCTCACCGATCCGTAAAGAGCGTTAATCTTTCCCGCCGGACCGCTTTGGCTGGAAAAGGACGCTGCGTTCGGCGTATGGAGATCGCCAGGCGCAGTCACCCAAAGGTCGTGGCTGCCATCGGCGCCTACCACGCTCCAAACCAGGTCGGTGCGGGTGTTCCAACTGCTATCCGTCGTTCCATCGCCATAGATGGTCCGAAGATCCGCCACAGCCAGTCCAGAGGAATTGGAAAGCGTCAAAACGCCTCCGGGCTGCAACGCCGCCTCGCTTACTAGATCCGCGGCGGTCCCAAGATTGATTTCCAGGTTCGTGGAGCCCCCTGCGCCCGTCCCGTCATTTACGCGGAATGCCAGGATGAGGTCCGGCGCCGCCGCCGAGACCGTGTCCGCATGGGCCGCAGTGCCGGCCAGAAGCGCGCCGGCGAGGACCGGCAGCGCTGCCATCTTCACTTTATCGAGAGTGCTTTTTTTCATAATTCTGCTTTCTATGGGTTGAGTTGTTTTCTTTAGTAGTCCGCACTAACCTGACCGCCTTCCACCTGCCGGGTAACCAGCACGCTGGAGTTGTAGAAAATGCCCGCCGAGGATATTTGCGCCTGGGTGTTATCCGTCACGCCGCTCGAGTTTGTCGGGGCATCGGTGTTGTATACCTGGTCGGCTATATCGTCGGCCGCTTTTTGAGGCGCTCCGGTCAACGCGTGGCCGCCCGAATTGAAGTAGTAAAGATGCGCGAAGGACCACAGCGTGTATTGGCCGGACTGCACAGCCGCCACGCTGTAGGGAACGCCGTTGTAGCTTAACGCAGTCGCCCCCGAAATGCCGGCGATGTCCGCCGGCCCGGCATATCCCACCAAATAAACGGAAGTCGGCGTGTGCGCGCCGGTTTCGCCGGGTATGGAGAAGTTTACCTGGTTGGTTCCAGTGCCCACAACCACCGGGTTCGAAGCGCTCAACGCGTTTACGAGATCGGTCGTCAGCGTATAGCCCGAGTGTCCCTGCGAGTTCCAGTTAACGCTCGGCTCCGTATTGAGCGGCGCGTTCGCCGGCCACAGCGAGGCGCCCGTGACGGTGCTTCCCACGCCGCCCGTCTGGGTCGTTGTGCTGCTCGCCTCCACGGTCTGGTTGTTGGCAAACGTAAGCTGGTACTGCTGCACACTCTGGCCGAATCCCGATTGAGCCTCCGCCAGGGGCACCGTCCGCGCGCCGGCGTCTTCGCTTCGGCCGACAAGGATCGCATACTTGTTGGCATCCGCGGCGTTTCCGTCGAAGAACGCCACCGGCGTCGGGCCGTTGATAAGGGTGAACGCCGTCTGCTGGGTGATGTTCGTGATCGGCGAAGTCCCGCTGGACAATTTTCCGACTGCCCATTGGATCGGGGCGATCCCGAGCGTCTGCGCACTCTGAGCCACCGTGCCGGCGTCAATCAGATCCGCATTGTTGATCGTATTCGCAAAGGTCGGGCCGGTGCTCGGCGCCGTTTGCACCACGGCGGCGGAACTGGACGGGAACGTAATCGTCACCGAAGCGTCCGGAGGCGCCGTCTCCGTGGCATAACTCGCACTGAGGACCGTGCCTGTGCTTGACAGGGTTACGCCGCTGCTGATCCAGTGCGAAATATTGTTCTGCGAGGTCAAATCCACGATCCCGGAAACGTCTCCGGTCCAGTAGGTTTTGATGATGATCGGCTGCGAGTTGGACGCGAGGGTTCCGGAGTAAATCGCCGCCGTGGGCTTGTAACGCCCGCCGCTGTAGTAGGCAAACGTATAGCCGGGTTTAAGGACATCCTCGATGGCTTTTTGGATCGGCGGCCGGTAAGTGGCCGCGCCGGCAATATGAAGGACGGATGTGGCCGCGGACAGCGGCCCCGCCAATGCGAGGGCAAGCGCGGGAACGATCAAGATTTTGGGTGTTTTCATGGATTTCTTTGTTCGATGATTGGTTTGGTATGCGCCACGGGGCGAGGACGGTGTCAGGGGCACTTGCGTTCCCGGCGATCATCCTCCACAAACTCCCCGAGTGGGGTCGTTTGGACGAAACTCTACTTAAACAGTAGCGTTTCGTGAAAGGACATTTACGAGCCGCTCGCGATGCCGTCAAATCTTTTTTTCCTTTTTTTTAAAAAATTTTCCCGGCGATTCGATTGAGAGCGGCCGAGGAGGCGGACGGCTCGGCGCGCCGCAGGAACTTCCCGCGGCTTCACGGGGCCCCGGCGCTTTGGCATTGCCTCGCTTCGCGCGGCGTCGTTGTAAAGGCGGCTGTGCCAGCCGCCTGGAGCGCATCTCAGCCGTCCTTAGGCTCTTTGGACGCCCCCCGTTTGTCCGCACGGCCAGCCCCAGGGGAAATGTCGAGCTTGGTTCGCTCCGTTCTATCGATATGCATCACTTTCCCGTCGTGAATCGTGATTTGAACCACTCCGAAACGGAGATTCCGGACCTTCTCCTCCACGACCGAAAGCCAATCCGCATTCGAAAATCCACCCGCGGAAGCCTCTGCGGAAGAGTCCGCGGCTTCCGACGGAGACGCGGCGACCGGAATATTTCTTGGTTTCATTCAATTATGTCAACTCTACTTGATCCATATGGTTAAACGCAAGACCTTTTTTACCGGGACGGCAAGCGGCCCCGCCCGGCATGACTCCGCGATCGCAAGCTGCGAAACACGCAGGAGGCGCACCCTGCCTCGGACGGTCTGCGGTAACTCATGGTTCCCGAGCCAATCGGGGCTGCCTTGATTCTAGGACCAAAAGGAGTGTGAGATACGAATCTTAAGTATGCTACTAATTATCGCCATTCTTATTCTGCTTTTCTGGGGCGGTGGATTTGCCTTCCATGTCGCTGGTGGTCTCATTCACATCCTTCTCCTTATCGCCCTCGTTCTGTTCGTTCTTCATTTCGTCTCGGGGCGAAGAGTCTGAATTAGCTATATCGCCGGCCGATCGAGCCGGCGCGGGGGCCAGTTTCGTTTACTGTGCACAGGCCGTCGGAAATCAACCTCCCGCTGTCGGCTTGAATTACCAAACCAAGAAAGCACCCAATCGATGAAACGAATAACCCTTGCCTTCGCGTGGCTTTTCGCGGCAGCAGCGATAAGCGTTGCTGCCGATAATACCGCGACAGACGCCGACAACAGCGCCAAGAATGAGCGCGACCGTTCCAATCAGACGCTGACATCCGGCGACCAATCCAACAGCCGGGAAGATATCAAGATTACGCAACAAATTCGCCAGGCGGTCATCAAAAGCGACTCGCTGTCCATCACAGCCAAGAATATCAAGATCATCACCATCGGCGGCAAGGTCACGCTTCGCGGCCCTGTGAAAGACGCGGAGGAAAAAAGGACCATCGACAAACTCGCCAAGTCCATCGCGGGTGAAGCGAATGTCGATGATCAGATCGAGTCAAACAATTCTCACTAACACCCTTAGCTACAAAACCAAAAACATATATGTCGAAATCCGTATTCTGCATCGCGAAAACAACAGGCCAGGCTGAAAACATCGTCGGCCGCCTTCAAAGCTCAGGTTTCGCCGCCTCTGAAATCTCTATACTCATGCCCGACACGGGCGGGGTCCACGACTTCGGGCACGTCAAGACATCTAAAGCGCCCGAAGGCGCCACGGCCGGAGCCACGACGGGCGGAGTGGCAGGCGGTATTCTCGGCTTGTTGGCCGGTATCGGCGCGCTGGCTATCCCCGGCGTCGGCCCATTGATAGCCGCCGGACCCATCATGGCGGCCTTGAGCGGCGCGGCTGTGGGAGCGACCACCGGCGGCATCGTCGGCGGTCTTATCGGGCTCGGAATCCCCGAGATCGAAGCCAAACAATACGAGGAGAAACTCAAGACCGGCAACTACCTCATCTCCGCCCACGCCGAAGACTCGGATCAAATTGAGCGGGCGAAGAAGGTGTTCAAAGACGCCGGCGCAGAAGACATCGCCACGGCAAGTGAAGCAGCCGTTCCCGCGCGGTAATCGCCATACTAATATGTCGCGAACTCCCCAGGAGCAGCTTGTACATTTTCTAAGCGATATGTATTCAGTCGAGCAACAGGCGCTCGCTCAACTCGTCTCTGCTCCCGATCTGGCGGGCGATCCGGGTCTCGCCGCCGATTTTCGCCGGCACCACGCGGAGACCGAGCAGCAGGCCGCGCTCGTCGGGGATCGCCTCGAAGCGCAAGGCGGAGCCCCCTCGGCCATAAAGGATGCAATAATGAAACTCGGCGGCAAAGGATTTCTAGCCTTCGCTCTCGCCCAGCCGGAGACACCGGGACGCCTGGCCGTCCACGCATACTCGTACGAAGCCATGGAATGGGCGGGATATGAGATGCTTATACGCTTCGCCGAAGCGGCCGGGGACGTCGAGACCGTGTCGATGGCGCGCGGGATTCGGGACGAGGAGCGAGCCATGATGGAACGCCTCGAACGCGGCTTCGACGCCGCGGAGAAGGTTTCGCATGGTGACACGCCGCCCGAGGAGATGAGCGATCATGTTCGCAAGCATCTTGCCGAGGCGCACGCCCTTGAGAGCCAGGGCATCCAGCTTTTGAGCAAGAGCGAAAAGATCGCCGGGGATCCCAGGTTGGCGCAGATCTGTAGGCGAAACCTTGAAAAATCCCGCAGGCATGCCCAACTTATCGAGCAGCGACTCGAGGAACTCGGCACGGGTCCATCCAGTTTGAAGGACAACGTTCTGGCATTGGGCGGATTGAACTGGAGTTTCTTTTTTCAAGCCCAGTCTGATACGCCCGCCAAGCTCGCCGCCTTCGCTTACGCTTACGAGCACCTCAAGATAGGCGGCTATGAGCTTCTGTTGCGCACGGCCCGGCGAGCCGGAGACGCGGTGACGGGGAATCTCTGCGAGTCCCTGGTTACCGAAGAGCGGGATATGGCTGAGAGTGTGGCCGGCGCATTCGACTCCGCGGTTCAAGCGGCTCTCATGGCAGTGAGGATCTGACCGTTACCGGGGGCCCGGCTATTTGCCCGAACCAAGATCGCTGCCGTGCTTTGTTCCTTCACCGACATTGCCCGTAACGACCGGGGCCGCGGCCTCCGGCAGTAATGTCGACGGTATGCTCAGGAAGTGGGAGCTTAGGAAGGCTCCCCATCTCATTCCGAACGATGCAGATCGGCCAGGTTGCGTACTACGGCTACAAGCTCTGTTGCTTCTATTGGCTTGGCGACGTGCATTTGAAAGCCGGCGCGTAATGCGCGGGTTCGATCCTCGTGACGCGCCAGGGCGGTAAGCGCAATGGCTGGAACAGTACGTCCACCCGGAAGAGAACGAACCCGGGCAATGAGCTCGTAACCATCATGGTCAGGCATGCCAATGTCGCTGAGTAATACGTCGGGTCTGCATTGCTCGAACGCCAGAAGCGCCTCATCCATCGAATGCGCCGTCCGAACCGTCGCCCCGCTTTTTTGCAAAATAACGCGGACAACTTCAGATGCGTCCGCATCGTCGTCAACGGCTAGCACGCCTATTCCTGTTAAGTCGCCTTGTTCCAAATGACCGTCCAAAGAGGCGTCTCGGGAATCGGCGATTTCACGCTCGGGCGCCTGATGCGCCGCTGTCAAAGGGAGGTGAATGACGAAGGAGGCTCCCAGATCCTTTCCCGCACTCCGGACATGCACGGTTCCGCCATGCAGTTCGGTAAGATGTTTAACAATCGCAAGCCCGAGACCGAGGCCGCCGTGCCGCCGAGTAGTGGAGGCGTCCGCCTGGCTAAACCGTTCGAAAACGCGAGTCAGGAATTCCGTAGGGATGCCGATACCTGTATCCGTGACCGAAATCTCCACGTGCGAATCAACCCGCTCCAGCACGACATGTACGCCACCGCCTTTTGGAGTGAATTTGATTGCGTTTACGAGAAGGTTCCAGACGATCTGCTGAACTCTGTTACGATCGGCCATAACGATGCCGCCAACGCACGAAAATGCGGACGTCAATCGAATACCCTTGGCTTCGGCAGTGGGGAGTACGGAGTCGATTGCCGCGGTAATGACCAAAGGAAGGTCAAGTCGTTGAATATCCAAATTAAGCTTTCCAGACTCGATGCGGCTCATATCCAACAGATCATCAATAAGCCGCCCCTGGGCGCGAACATTGCGGTCGATCACAATTAGCGCCTGCGCCAGTTCTTCGGCGTTGGCCCCCTCCTGAAGTATCTGTATCCAGCCCGCGATGGCCATCAGAGGCGTCCGTAATTCATGAGACAGAGTTGAGATAAAGTCAGCTTTCAATCGGTTGGCCCGGACAAGGGCTTCGTTCGCTTCCGTCAATTTGCGAGACGCGACCTTTTGCGCAGTGATGTCGCGCGCTATTTTCGACGCGCCAACAACATCCCCCCGCTCATTTTTGACCGGCGAAATCGTCAAAGAAACCTCCACGAGGGCGCCGTCTTTTCGGAGACGGGTCGTTTCGAAGTGCTCGATCCGCCGCCCCTTTCTCAGCCTCGCGAGAATATCTATCTCCTCTTCTTTTCGGTGCGGAGGGAGCAATCGCAGAACGGGCTGTCCGATGATTTCTTCGGGCCGATAGCCGAATATCCTCTCGGCGCCATTGTTCCAACTCATAATGATCCCGTCGAGATTTTTACTGATAATGGCATCTTCGGAGGAATCGACGATTGCCGCGAGCAGCTTGTCGGAGGAGAGGAAGCCAGCGCCGGCTGCAACGCCCTTACTATGTATCGCGTCGGGCATTGGACTGAACGGACTTGCGCCTACTTAACCCACGTCTTTGCGATGATAAAGATAACAACGACTCCTCCAATCCCTCCTCCAAAGAGAAGATACAGCGTCGAGTAACCGGTCGCCTGCGGCGATTGGTGGAAAGATTAGTCCGATCATCATTCGCGATGTATTCGCAGCAAAGTCCGTTTTTGGATGTGCCGAAGGGTTCAGGTTTTGCCGTGATTTTTCAAACCGCAGGCCGAGCATGAGGCCGCGCAGTTCGGCGAGATTGCGCAGGGTCGCCGTGTAGTTTTCAAAGAGCCGCTTGAGGTCGCCGCGCCCGGTTTTGATGTCTTCGTGAACGGGCGCGGATTCGACCGCCGCCCAGCGCAGGCCCGCCGCCTCGACGGTTTCCTTGCGCTCGCGGATTTCCTCGCGGCGCCAAGGTTCGCCATAGGGAATCCGGTGGAGCGAAGTGAACACCGCGCCGGCGCCCGCCTGGCGGATGTAGCTGAGCGGCACGGGATCGCCCGGGCCGAACCAGCGGAAGCCTTCTTCGAGCAAATGCAAATCCTGCGTCATGATGAGGGCGTGCGCCACGGTTAAACCCCCGAGAAGACGCAGAAGCCGCCATCCACCGCGAGCACCGTGCCGGTGACGAATTTCGACGCGTCCGCCAGGAGGTAATGGATGGCGCCGTGCAACTCATCGGCCTCGCCAAAACGGCCAAACGGCGTGTTTTGGACGATGAGCTTGCCGCGGTCCGTGAGCGTGCCGTCCTCGTTGGTGAGCAGCCGCCGGTTTTGTTCGCCGAGGAAGAAACCGGGCATGATGGCGTTGACGCGCACCTTGCCGCCGGTGCGCCGCGCCATATCCACCGCCAGCCAGCGGGTAAAGTTATCGACGGCGGATTTCGCCGCCGAATAGCCGACGACCCGGGTGACCGCGAGCGGCGCGGTGACGGACGAATAGTTGACGATGGAGCCGCGCCCGCCCTCCATCATCGCGGGTATGAAGATGAGCGACGGCAGCACCGTGCCGTGAAGGTTCAGATCGACAACCTGTCGGAAGGAGTCGAAGTCGAGATCCGCGAACGTCTTGTCCGGCGGGATGGTTGCGCCCGGCACGTTGCCGCCCGCGCCGTTGAGCAGGGCGTCGATGCGGCCCCACTTCCGCAGCGTTTCGTCGCGCGCGTTTTCCAATGCCGGGCGATCCAGCACGTCGGCGACAAGGCCGAGGCATTCGGCGCCGGGAGTTTTCGCGCGGCACTTCGCCAGCGCGGCGTCGAGCTTCTCGCGGCTGCGCCCGAGATAGACAACACGCGCTCCGTGGGCGGCGAGATAATCCGCCGCGGAGCCGGCCAGGGCGCCCGTGGCGCCCGTGACGAGGACAACGCGGCCCGCAAGATCGAAGAGAGCGCTCATTTTGCAGAAGAGATACTGGCAGAAAAACCGCGGCTGTGGGAAGCTCGAACGGATGAAAATGCCAGACGAAAAGGCGCCCGCCCGCTGGCGGCTGCCGGTCATCCTCGTCGTCGTGGCGCTGGCGGTTCTCCTCGGCGTCCCGCGCTTGCTGCACGCGCTGCGGACGGTCTCGACCGACGACGCCTACGTGAACAGCTATGTGACCTTCGTCGCGCCGCGGGTGGCGGGCCAGGTGGCGCGCGTGCTCGTGGACGATAACAACCGCGTAAAGAAAGGGGCCGTGCTTTTGGAACTCGACCCCGAGCCGTATCGCGTGCAAGTGGCGATCAAGCAAGCCGCCGTCGACGCCGCGCAGGCGGACCGCGTCGTGGCGGAAGCGACCGTGCGCGGGCAGGTCGGCCAGGTGCGGGGCGAGCGTTTCAAGCTCCAGCACGCGATCGAGGACGTGGACAACCAGGTCGCCCTGCTGCGGGCGCGCGCGGCGGCGTGGGAGCAGAGCAAGGCGACGCTCGCCCTCGCGCAGGCGGAGTTCGACAGGGCGAAGCGCCTGCTCGCGACAAAGGTGATGAGCGCCGAGGAATTCGACCAGAAACGCGAGGCGCTCGACGTGGCCAGCGCCCAGGTTTCCCAGGCGCTGGAAAGCGCGTACCAGGCGCGCGCCGCCCTGGGCCTGCCCGCCAAGCCTCCCGAAGGCCAAAGCCTCACCGACGTTCCCGCGGACCTCGATCAAAATTTCTCCTCCGTGCGCGAGGCGCTCGGGGAATTGATGCATGGCGCGGCGCAACTGGGCGTCATTCCCTCCTCCTATAACTATACGCCGAAGCAGGTCGTGGAGGAGTTTTACCGGCGCGACCCGGGCGGCGACATCGACCGCATTTACGCGGAGATCATCAAGAAAGCGCCTGCCCTGAAGCAGGCGGATGCCGCTCTCCTGCGGACGCAACGCGATCTGGAGGAGGCGAATCTCGAGCTGCGCTACTGCACGGTCGTCGCGGAGATCGACGGCGTCGTCACGCGGCGTAACGTGAATCCCGGCAATCATGTGCAGGCGGGTCAAAGCGTGCTGGCGATCCGCTCGCTGCGCGACATCTGGGTCGACGCGAACTTCAAGGAAACGCAGTTGCGCAATCTGCGGATCGGCCAGCGGGTTGACCTGGAGGTTGACATGTACGGGGGCAAGCGGAAGTTCGAGGGCCGCGTCTCCGGCTTCACGATGGGCACCGGCTCGACGCTCGCGCTGCTGCCCGCGCAAAACGCCACGGGCAATTTCGTGAAGGTGGTGCAGCGCCTGCCGGTTCGCATTGACGTGGTGCACTACGATCCCGAAAAGGCGCCGCTGTTTGTCGGCCTTTCGGTGCGGCCTTCGGTCGATATCAAGAGCAAGCCGTCCGGCCCGAACGCCGGGAAGTTCCTCCAGGAAACGGCGGCGCCGTGAACGCCCCGCGCGTCATCAATCCGTGGATCGTCGCGCTCGCCGTAGTCATCCCGACATTCATGGAGGTGCTCGACACCACCATCGCCAACGTGGCATTGCGCTACATGGCGGGCGGCTTGTCGGCGCCGGTCACGGACAGCGAGTGGGTTATCACCAGCTACCTCGCGGCGAACGCGATCATACTCCCCATCTCCGGCTGGCTTGCCGTGCGGCTCGGGCGGAGGAATTATTTCCTGCTCTCCATCGCCCTCTTCACGCTGGCTTCGGCTCTGTGCGGAATGGCCGGCAGTCTCAACATGCTCATCGCCTCGCGGGTATTGCAAGGCCTCGCCGGCGGCGGATTGCAGCCCTCGAGCCAGGGGGTGCTGCTCGACGCGTTCCCGCCGGAGAAGCAAGGCGCGGCGATGACGCTCTTTGGCATCGCGGCGCTGCTCGCGCCGGTGGCGGGGCCGACGCTCGGCGGTTTTATAACGGACAACTACGGCTGGCGCTGGATATTCTACCTGAACATCCCGGTCGGGCTGCTCGCGCTGGCGCTGTGCAACGCAGTCGTCTCCGACCCGGCTTACTTCAAGGAAGAACAGGCCGCGATGCGCAAAAAAGGCGCGCCCTTCGATGCGGCCGGCCTTTGCCTCCTGGCCGTCACGATGGTTTGCTGGGAGATCGCGCTGAGCAAAGGGCAGGAATGGGATTGGCTGGGCGATCCCTTCCTGCGCGTACAGACGCTGCTGCTCCTTTTCGTCCTCGGGCTCGGCGGCCTCGTCTGGCGCGAACTCCGGATCACGAGCCCGCTCATCAACTTCCGCACCCTGGCCGACGCGAATTTCCGCTGGTGCTGCGTCATCATCTTCTGCGCGTTTGGCGCGCTCTACGCAAACACGACGATCCTGCCGGGCTTGCTGCAATCGCTCTTCGGCTACGACGCGACCACCTCCGGCCTGGTTCTCTCGCCCGCGGGGCTTTTCGCGGTCGTCATACTGCTCGTCGTCGGAATCCTGCTCTCGCGCGGAACGGACGCGCGCTACCTGATGGCGGTCGGCCTTGCCACGATGGGCGTTGGGGCGTTCTGGATGTCGCGGCTAACCCTCGACATCAGCCCGTGGCAGGTCGTCTGGCCGCGCGTGGTTCTTATCATCGGCCTCTCCATGCTCTTCGCTCCGCTCAACGTGGCCGCTTTTCTCCACATCCCGAAAGAACTGCGCGGCGCCGCCGTGGGCCTGCTGGCGCTGCTGCGGAACGAGGGCGGCAGTGTCGGCACATCTGTCGCGCAGACGCTTTACGAGCGGCGCGAACAATTCCACGGCCTGCGCCTTGGGGAAAATCTCGATTCGCTGAACCCGGCGGTGAACGACTTTCTCTCGCAGGCCAAGGCCGGGTACCTCCAGCAGAACGGCGATCCCGCCGCCGCGGGGCAGATGGCCTTGCAATCGCTGGAGAACCTGCGCCAGACGCAGGCCTCTTCCCTGGCCTACTTCGACACGTTTGTCGTCTTCGCCGCGCTCTCCGTGCCGCTCGTATTCCTCGTCTTCCTGATGAGACGCTCCGTCGCCGAAAAAGGCGCGCACGTCGCCGCGGAGTGAACGCCCTATCTGGAGAGGATCAATCCAACCCGGCGCCCGCGCTTGTTTTTGAGCCAGCGCAGATTGACCTTTTTCTTTTTCGCCATCCTTTTCATCGCAAGGATGCGAAAGCATATCCTATACCTTTTTCGTAACCCGTATGCGGTCGATCTCGGCGCCGTATTCGTCGATCTGCCGCATGAGCAACTCGCCGCCGTCGATGTCGAAGACGGTAAGGGAATGGCGGTCGGTCGCCATCCGCGCGACGTAGCGGGCGTCGCCGTCATCGTGCAACAACCACCGGGACGGGTCGTTGTTGTAATCGCCGTCGTACAGGACGTTGCCCCCGGCGCCTGTCGTTATGTAGAGAATCCCGTCGGGGCGGGTGTTCGCGGCGCCGTCGAATCTGCCGTCCAGCGTAAAAGCGCCGGCGACGCGTCTGTCCTTGTGACCAAGCGCCGAGGCTTTCGCGGCGTCCCGCGGCTGGAAGCGCAGGGGACGCGTCCGCTGGTAGTTGTGCTCGTGGCCGCTCAGGACGAAGTCCACGCCGTGTTTCTCAAAAAGCGGGCAGAGGACGCGCATCTGCTGCTCCTCCCAATGCTCGCGCCCGACGTTGAAGCACGGGTGGTGGTAAACGACGAATTTCCAGCGGGCATCGGAAGCGGCGGCCAGGTCCTGTTCGATCCAGGCTTGCAGGGCGGCGTCGGCGGGGTCGACGTAGAGATTCGAATCAAGGCAGAGAAAATGGACGTCGCCATAGTCGTAGGAATAGTTCGCCATGCGCGGAAAACGCGCGCCCGCCGCGGCGCGGAAGGAGGAAAGGAGCGCATCGGGCCCCAGGAGAGGCGTGTTCCGCAAGGACGCAGGTCCGAGGGGGAAATGGAAATTCGTGTAGAAGCCGAGCGAATCCGCGGCCAGTGAGAAGTCCGCCGCCGGGCCGCCATCCGGAGTTTTGTTCCGCACGTCATGATTTCCCAGCACGCTGTAATAGGGAACGGAGCGCAAGAGCGGCGCGCCGGAGCCGGGGCCGGCGACATCCGAATTGTAGACCGGGAAAAAATAGCGGGCGTATTCGTTGTCAAGGCCGCTCTGGTAAACGTTGTCGCCGGTGTTCATGATGAAGTCCGGGCGCGCCTGGTAGGCTTGAAAAGCGATGGCGTGGTCGCTGGGGCCGCCGTAGGAATTGTCGCCGAAGGCCGCGAACCGCACGCGCACCCCGCGCGGCTGGCGGGTGGTGAAGAAGCCTTTCACAAGGAGGGCGCCGTTGCATTCCACCTCGTAGTTATAGCGCTTGCCGAGGTCCAGCCCTCCCAGCGTGGCGGCGTAGTTCCAACGATGCCCGCCGGAGGCGGCCGGGCGTTGGGCATGGACGATCGTGGCCTCCCGTTCAAGGCCTCCGCCCACTCCGTAACGCACGATGAATTCCGCGGTTTGCCCGGTCTGCCACAACAGCCGGGCGTTTTCGCGCGCGAGCGGCCCCGATTCGCTGGGTTGGATATAGGGAAGGATGCTGAAGGCGGGGCTGCCTTGCGCGGCGGCGAACAGCCCGCGCCCGATGGGAACGAGCGCAAGAAAGGTGACGCCCCCGGCGGAGCGGAGGAATTCGCGACGGGTGAGGTTCACTGCAAGGACCCGGCTTCGCCGCCGGTGGGAGGAAGCGGCCCGCCGCGGAAGCCTCTCGCCATCGACCGGATGATCCAGAAGACGAGAAGGCCGAGCATCGCGCCACAACTGTCGATCATCACGTCCCGGATGGAAGCGGTGCGCGTGGGGACGAAGGATTGGTGGAACTCATCGCTGGCGGCGTAAAGCGTCGCGATGACAAGCGCGACGGCGACGCTTTTCCCGTGCCCGAGATGCCGCGATTGCTCGACGGCACGGCAAAGGAGGATCGCCAGGATGGCGTATTCCGTAAGGTGCGCGGCTTTGCGAACGAGGAAATGCGCCTTGTCGACGGCTTCCTGGGAGATGCCCGGGCTGAGCCAGCGCAGGAGCGGCTCGATGATCCGCGAGGTGTGCTCGGCGGACATGGTATCTGTCGAGGCGAGAAAGATGACGCCCATCCAACAAAGCACCGGCAGCCAGGGTCGAAGGATTTTCATCCGGTCTTCTGATCGCCCCGCCCCGCCAATTTTTCAAGTACACTCTTCGGAACCCCGCCCTTCCAGGCGCGGCTTAGAGCGCGTCATGGTCGTTGTAGAGGCGGCTGTGCCAGCCGCCTGGAGTGCGGAGCAACGCCAAAGCGCCAGGCGGTTCCGGGACTTTTAGGCGGCTGGCACAGCCGCCTCTACGGCCAAGGGCGGGCGAAAGTGCATGAGACGCTCCAGGAAATATTTTTCCAGAATTTTGCAAAGATTACGGCTGTCCGGCATCCTTTAGGCTCCAAATCTTCAAAATAACCATTGAACAAGGGCCGGACTTTTTTGCAAACTCCAGCCCGCCTGATGAATGCAGCCATGGAAACGGGAATGAAAAAACAAGCCATACACAAACTCCTCGACTTGGCCAAGCGCCTGCCGAGCATAGAGATACTCGACGGCGCGGAAATCACCCCGCTGCTGGAGGCCGTGCGGGCGATCAAGGCTGCGGAAGGGGAACTGGAGGCGGCTTGCGATGTCGTCGATCTCCAGGACGCCGAGTTTGACTGCCTTGGAGGCCTCACCCCCCTTTCCGAGTTGGGCGAGTTGGCCGAGTTGGCCGAGTTGGACCAAACGCCGAGGTCCGCCCTCCGCACGTTCAGCCTCTCATTCTAAAGCCGCGGCTTACGTCGCGCTGACGTGGCTCGAGACGAGCTTGGTCATCTCGAACATCGTGACTTGCTTCTTGCCGTTGAAGACAGCCTTGAGGTTGTCGTCGGCGTTGATCAGCGTTTTCTTGGTCGCGTCCTGGAGGCCGTGTTTCTTGATGTAGTCCCAAAGTTTCTTGGTCATCTCGCCGCGCGGCAGCGGGGTCGAGCCGACGATGAGGGCGAGTTTTTCATCCGGCTTGACGGGCTTCATCAAAGCGGGATTGGGTTTTCTCTTGGGGGTGTCGGAGGTGGATGTTTTTGCCATAGGTGTGTTTTAGGGAGTCCGGCGCCGGGCGACAATGCAAAAAGATCGGCGGCGCACGGGTTTCCGGTTTTCGCTAGTAGTGGTACTTTTTGTAAACCGCGATGGGCATGCCGTGGCCGTTATCCCTGTTCTCGGGCACAAGCAGGATGTTATCAACGGGTTTTACGGGTTGTTCGCCGGCCTTTGCGGCCGCGCGGCTCTTGCCGGTTGGCGCCTTGCCTTGCGCCTTCGAGGAATAAGGCTGGACGGTCTGCCGCGTCTGGACGGCGTTTTTGCCGGAAAAGACGCCGCCCTCCCCAAAGAGGGAGCCGTGGCTTTCTTTCCTGGGTTGGCCGACCAACATCTGGCCGTGCGCGTCGGGGGTAAGCTGTGCGTTATCGTCGGCCATGCAGGGGCCGCTCCACGCGGTGAAGGCGAAGAGGAGGAGGAGGGCGAGTTTTTTCGTAGGCATTTTTCAGGCGGCCAGCAAGGCTTCCAGTGTGATGTTGTGGAGGGCGAAGAGGCGAAGGATCGTCTCCTCTATGAGGTTGTTCGGGCAGGACGCGCCGGCGGTTATGCCCGCTATGAAAGGACGCGGCGGAAGCCAGTTTTCGGTTATGATTTCCTTTTTCAGCCGCAGATCGTAGTGGACTATCTTGTTGGTCGATTCCAGCCGGCTGGCGTTGCGGATGAAGTAGGTGGGCATTTTTTCCTCGCCCATCTCCGCCAGGTGGGAGGTGTTCGAGCTGTTGTAGCCGCCTATGACGAGCAGGAAATCGGTTTTCTCGGCGAGCATTTCGCGCAAGGCGTCCTGCCGTTCCTGCGTGGCGCCGCAGATGGTGTCGAAAAAGCGGAAATTTTTCCCCGCGCCGCCGTCGCGCTCGGAGATGGCGGCGTTGATGCGGCGCTGCACTTCCTCGGTCTCGCCGCGGAGCATGGTTGTCTGGTTGGCGACGCCGATGGTCTTCAGGTGCACATCGGGGTCGAACCCGGGGGAATGGGCGCCCCGGAAGCGCTCCAGGAACTTGGCCTTGTCGCCGCCGCGGCGGATGTAGTCGCAAACGTAGTCGGTCTCATCCAGCGTCAGGACGACGAGGTAATGGCCGTGGCCGTTGAATATGGCGCGGGAGCTCGTGGCTTTCGTTTCCTCGTGCTCGGCTTTGCCGTGGATGATGGATGTGGCGTTTTCGTTGGCGTACTGGCGCACCCGCTTCCAGACACTCATCACGTCGCCGCAGGTGGTGTCGACGATCTGGCAGCCGCGCTCCTTCAACTTCGCGAGCGTGGAGACTTCCGTCCCGAACGCGGGGACGATGACCACGTCCTCGGCGGTGAGGTCGTCGATCTCCGCCTCGCGCCTTTCGCCGATGAGGTTCTTGATGCCGAGCGTGGAAATCTGCTCGTTGACCTCCGGGTTGTGGATGATCTCGCCCAGGATGAAGAGCCGGCGATCCTGGAAAACCTTGCGCGCGGCGTAGGCCAGGTCGATGGCCCGCTCGACCCCGTAGCAGAAGCCGAATTGCTTCGCCAGCTTCAGGGTTATCCCCTCGAAGCTGATGACGCCCCCGCTGGTGCGCAGCCGCTCGACGATCTCGCTGCGGTAGTGCGATTCAACCTGCGCCTGCACGGCGGCCATGACATCCGGCGTGCGGAGGTTGACCCTCGGCTTCGCGGGGGGTGCGGACGACGGCGCGGTCACAGGTTTTCTTACTGCGGTTGATCCACGAGCAGCGCGCCGGAGGGCTTCTGAAACACGCGGGAGGAAATCATATAGCTCGGGGCCGGGTCGGGATCATTGTAATCCCGGGGCCGCGGCACGCGGGCTCCGATGGTGGCGTCTTCGGGCAAAGACTCTTCTATCTCGACGGGGGTGCCGATACGGACGAGCGCGAAGAACTTCGGCGCGACGCGCGGGTGCAGGCGCAGGCAGCCGTGGGAATGCGGCACGGGCCAGACGTACCCCTGGTGGAAGCCGTAAGCGGGCGCAAACTCCACCCACCACGGCATCGGGTAGCCGATGTAGTGGTAGCCGCTCCCGGGCGGGTTGCCGCTGGTGCCGGGCCTCACATCATTCCCGCTGGCCCAGAATCCATAGGAACCGGAGCGTTTTTCCGGCTGCTTGCTGAAAACGCGGAAGCGGCCCGTGGGCGTCGGCTTGGAAGGGATGCCGACCGTCGTGGCCGCGACGAGCAGGGGCCGGTTCCCCTCCATGACATAGACGACCTCCTTGCGCAATGAGACCTTGACCCGGACCTCGTCGGGATGGCGCGGCCGGTAGGCGGTCGCGTCATAACTGCCGCCGCCGCCCGGAACCTGGGCGCAACCAACGAGGAACACCGCGCCCAAGAGCAGAAGAGGAACGAAACGAAGGATTCTCATGGCCCTAATGGAAAAGCCCATGCCGCGACGCTTGTCAACTTTTCGTTGTCTCGCGCAGCAGCTTTTCGAACTGCGGGGATACATTCGCGTAGAAGGGATAAGGGCGCGCGGCATCGGCCGGCTTGTACCGCCAATGCTTGTAAGGCCAAAGCCAGAGGTGCGGTTTCTCGCGCAGGATCGGCTCGAAGACATCCCAGCAAGCCTGCGCGATCTCCCGCAGGGACGCGCCCGGCGCGATCTCCAGCGGAGGATGCACGATGAGCCGCGTGACGCCGTCCGGCAGCGGATCGGCCTCGCACGGCACGAGGAGGGCGCCGCCGCGGTCCGCCAGCATCGCATGGAGCAGCGTCACGCACATCTTCATGCCGAACGCCTCGATGAGGGCGCTGGCCTGCCCGGGCTTCTGGTTCAGGTCGATCAACATGCCGGTCATGCCGCCCGTCTTTACGTGCTTGAGCATCCGGACGGCGGAGCGTTCCTGCGGGATGAGGCGGTTCCCCGATATCTGGCGCAAATGAAAAAAAACCTCGCCCACGGCGGGATTCTTGAACGCCTGGGCGACCATGGTGGCCGGGAAGCCGCAAAAGCCGCTGGCGAGGCTTGCCCACTCGAAATTCACCGCGTGCGTGCAAAGCATCACAATCCCCCTGCCCTGTTTGCGGGCTTCGTCGAGGACGCCTTTGTTCTCGATGCGCATGTACTCGCCGTAATTTTCCGGCGTCAACCGCCTGGCCCACAGGAGATCGAGCATCGTGCGCGCAAACCCCTGGTACGAACACCGCGCGATGCGCCTCCGCTGCGCCGGGCTGTATTCGCCGCCGAAAGCGGCTTCGAGATTCGAAAGCGCCACGGCCCGTCCGCGCCCGTCCAGCCAGTAGGTCGCCGCTCCGAGCCACCGCGACAGCCGCACGCACGCCCCGCGCGACAGCAGCGGGACGCCCCGCGCGACCAGCAGCACCCCCCAATATTCGAGACGGTAACGGAGGCGTTTCCAGCTTTCTCTCATCGGAAAGCGGAGTGTAAACTAACAGCCGCGCGGATGGATAGACTCATTCACAACGGCTTCGTCCTCGGGGCGGGCCTGGGAACGCGATTGCGCCCCTTGACGGCGCATCTTCCCAAGCCGCTCATCCCCATTCACGGGAAGCCGCTCATCCAGTTCGCTTTCGACCAACTCCTCGACGCCGGGTTAACAAACCTCGTCGTCAACACCCACCATTGCGCCGAAGCCTACGCGCGCGAATTCCCCGGCGGCGCGTACCGCGGCGCGGCCCTCCGTTTCCGGCATGAGGAACTGCTCCTGGAGACCGCGGGCGGCATCAAGAACGTGGAAGACCTGCTCGGCGGCGAGCCGCTCGTCGTCTATAATGGCGACATCCTCAGCGACCTTCCCGTGGAGGCGGCGATCCGGCGTCACTTCGCGGCGGGCAACGAAGTCACCCTCGTCCTCCGTTCCTCCGGCGGGCCGCTGCAAGTGGCTTTCGACCCGCCCTCCGGCAAGGTGCTCGGCTTCGGCGAGGGCGGCCAATACCTCTTCACCGGCGTTTACGTCATCAACCCGGCCTTTTTCCTGAGAATCCCGCCCGGCGCGAAGATTTCCGTGATCCCGATCTTCCGCGAGATGATCCTGCGGGGCGAAAAACTCGGCGGCGTCGTCCTCGACCAGGGCGGATGGCGCGACCTCGGCACGCGGGAACAATATCTCGCAGTGCACACGCATCCGTGGATCCACCCCACGGCCCGGATCGGCAAAGGCGTCGCGCTCTCAGGAGCAACGTCGGTCGGCGCGAACGCCGAAATCGGCGACGGCGCCGCGTTGCGGGATTGCATCCTGTGGAGGGGCGCGAAAATTGCTTCTGGCAGTCTGCTCGAACGCTGTATAGTTACAACCGGCAAGGAGGCCCGGGGAGAGCACGCCGACGCCGACTTTTAGATCAATGCTTGCCGCCCAGAGCCTCATCGACCGCACCCTTGTCCAGTTCCCCCGGCTGGACAAAAAGTCCATCGCCATCGACCCCATCGAAAAAGGGGGCTCGGATCGCAAATACTACCGCATCCGCGTCACGGACGAGCGCTCGCTCATCCTTGTAAAATACGGAAACCAGCGGGAGGAAAACCGCTACTACGTCCAGATCGCCGAGTTCCTGCACAGGCTCGGCATCCACGTGCCCGAGATCTATTTCCACAACGAGCGCGAAGGCCTCATCTGGATGGAAGACCTCGGCGAGGAAGACCTCTGGGCTTTCCGCAACGAAACGTGGGACAAGCGTTCGGAATACTACCGCAAGACCCTCGACCAGGCATTCCTGCTCCACAACCACGCCGCTCCCGCCCTCTCCGCTTCGCGGCTCACCCTGCAAAAGGAATTCACCACCGCCCTGTACCGCTGGGAACAGGATTACTTCCTGGAAAACTGTCTCGGCGCCTACTTCGGCCTCGCGCGCGCAACCATCGAAAAACAGTGCGACCGCGGCGCATTGAATGACATCGCCCGGCGGCTCGGAAGGCAGCCGCGCGTCCTCGTCCACCGCGATTTCCAATCGCAGAACGTCCTCATCCACGGCAGCGACGCCCATCTCATCGACTTCCAGGGGCTGCGGCCCGGCCTTCGACAATATGACCTGGCCTCCCTCCTCTACGACCCGTATGTAACGCTAAGCGACCGGCAGCGGGAAAGTCTCCTGCTCTATTACAGGGAACGCCATACGCGCGCGGGCATCCCGCTGCCGGAGAACTTCGCCGCCATCTTCGACCTCTGCGCCATGCAGCGGCTCATGCAAGCGCTTGGCGCCTACGGCTTCCTCGGCCTCGTGAAGGAACGCGCCGACTTCCTGGCCCACATCCCGCCCGCCCTCGCGCGCCTGAAGCAAGTGCTGGAGCGCATCGCGGGCGTGGAAAACCTCCTGCGCCTGCTGGAAAGCCTGCCTGCGCGGTAGTGCGCGGTAGTGCGCGGTGGTTAAGCCATTGAGATTTTCGACGAAGATTTCCAGGCAGGATCGCTCCGTTCCCCAAGTTACGCTCGACCGGCGAAGCTTTTCACCGCGCAATCGCAGATTGGCGTTCTGCACGGCGACTCGCTCAAGCGAATCACCGACGCGATCATCCATTTACCCCAACCGAAGGCATAACCGGCTTTTCAAGTCCGGGCGCCAGCAGCCGCAGCACGAATAGCGTAAGAAACAGCCCCGCCGGCAGCAGCACGGGAAACCAGAGCAGGAACGCGCCGAAGAGCGTCATGCAGACGAGGAGATAGAAGATGAACAGGATGAGCGAGGTGACGATGATCCGCGCCGCGCTCCAACGGATGAGGAAATAGCCGAGAACCGCCATCACCGCGATGAGCGCCAGGTCGAACGCCGGCGGCGCGCGGTGCGCGAATGCCCGGTTCTGGATGGTTGCGACGGCGGCGGCGAACAATTCGCCCGGCGAGCCATTGCGGCCCGAAGCGAGATGAAGGGTGCGGACCGCGGCGTCGGTGCGGGCTAGCAGCACGATCTTGCCGCGGAGGGAGCCGACCGGGACGATGGGCGGCCTGTCGGAATGCGCCTGCTCGACGGCCAGCACCAGGTCGTCGAAGGCGAAGCGCGTGAGACTCGATCCAAAATCGACCCGCATGGCCCCGGCGTTGTCGATGGGGATCGATCCCTTGTTTCCAAGCTCGATGGACGAGCCGAGATTCACCGACACGTCATCGGGCGCCAGTTTCATGGAGAGCATGACGGTTTGCAGGACGAAGGAAGGGACGACCTCCCCGTGGTAGGCGAAGACCAGCGGCGCCGTCCGCGTCACCTCGTCGCGCGAAGGCAGGTTCACGAACCCCAGAGCCATCTGCGGCGCCAGGCGGTATTCCTCCTTCGGCTCGTTGCCCATGGCGGTGAATTGGCGCAGGACGCTTACATCCCCCCGCACGCGCCGCAGGAAGGGCGTCGGCTGCAAGGGCGGGACGACGTCGGGATCGGAGGGGAAGCCAAGCTCGGCCCCCAGCACAACGCTCTTCGTCCGCAGCAGGAAGTCATCCAGCGAATGCTCGAACTGGGTATTCCGCGCGACCGCGGCCGCCGGGCCGTCGTTCTCCCAGTTGAGTATCGGCTCGATGGCGATGACGCCCGGCTCGAACTCGATGACGGACTTCAGGAACACCGCGAAATCCAGCGGCGACCAGGGCCAGGCGTGCTCGCCCTCCAGGCTGCTGTCATTTATCTCCACCAGCACGCAAGGCGGGGTGGGAAGTTCGCGCGAGGTATTCGCCGCCAGCCAGTCGACAAACATCTTGTCCACTTCGCCCAACGGCTCCTCGCGCGACTCGCGCATGAGAAAAAGCCCCACGATCAGGACGATGATCATGAGCAGCGCAGAGATCTTCCGCATCGCGCGAGGGTAAGGAACTATTCCCTTCAACTGAAAGGATAAAGTAGGCAGAGTCGGGACAAGCCCCATGACGCCACGCGCCAAATCCGTCGAAGTCGAAATCCTGCCGCCGGAAAAGCGTTCGGATAACGTGCCGCGCCTCATCGCGCTCTTCATGGACGGCCTCTTCGCGCTCCCGGGGACGAAATGGAAATTCGGCCTGAATCCGTTCCTCGATCTCATACCCGTGGTCGGCGACACCGCCGCCGCCGTCGTCTCGGCGGTCATGCTCTACATCGCCGCGCAGTATCGCGTCCCGAAGGTCGTCCTCGCGCGGATGGGGTTGAACGTCGCGCTCAACAGCGCGCTCGGCGTCCTCCCTGGCATCGGCGAAGCGTTCGCCGCGTGGTACCGGCCCAACCAGCGCAACTACGAATTGCTCCAAAGGCACATCGGCCCCGGCGCGGAACGCGCATCCACCGCGACCCATTGGCTGTTTCTCGTCCTCCTGTTCGCCTTCGTATTCCTCTTCATCCCGCTCTGCCTCGGCGCCGGGGTCTACGTCCTGCTCTGGACGCTCCACGCCCTCAAGACAGGAACCCTCTCGCCGCCGTGACCGCCCCTGACCATCCCTGGACGGATGGCGCGCGAAAATTTCCTTGAAATGAACGACGGGATTCACAGACTGAAGGCAGCTTCCGAAGAAAGGCGCCCCCCGCTTTATGAATGACGAATCTACTGGGAAATTCCGCCTCGCTCCACATTTATCCAATCGTATCACCCGCCTGTTGGGCATCGCTTCGCTGGCCTTGCTGGTAGGGTTCTCTGACGCCTCGGGCGCACCGGTCACATGGATCAGCAGCACTGGCGAACAACCTTGGCGACAGATGCCGGAGCCGCCGCTCAGACCGGGCAGCCCGGAACGTACCCCGGCTGAGGTGCGGGTCGAACAGGGCACGACGTACCAGACCATTGACGGATTCGGCGGATGCTTCAACGAACTGGGGTGGGTGGCGCTGGGAAAGGCTTTACCGTCGGATCGTAAAAGAGTCCTTTCCGCTTTGTTCGGGGATGAGGGGTGCGCTTTCGTCTTGGCGCGGCTCCCCATCGGGGCAAGCGATTATGCTCTCGACGGCTACTCGCTCGACGATGCGCCGAATGACATGGCACTGGGGAGATTCTCCATCGAGCGCGACAAGAAGCGCCTCATTCCCTTCGTCAAAGCGGCGATGGCTGTGCGCCCGACGCTTCAGTGCTGGGGGTCGCCCTGGAGCCCGCCCGCGTGGATGAAGACTAACAACAGCTACAGTAAAGGTTCCCTCAAGTGGGAGCCGGACATTCTCCGCGCCTATGCGACGTACATAGCTTTATGGGTCGAAGCTTACCGCGCGGACGGCATCAATGTTTACGGCCTGACCCCGCAAAACGAACCGAACATTCTCAACGTGTATCCGACCTGCCTGTGGACAGGGTCGCAACTGCGCGAGTTCATCGCCGACTATCTCGGCCCCACGCTGCGGGACCGAAAAACAAACGTGGAGATCTGGCTCGGCCTTAACGGCGACCCGCAAAATAACGGCAACGACCCCAACGATCGCCTGGCAACCGTGCTGGGAGATCCGAAGGCCAACGCCTTCCTTACCGGCATCGGCTTCCAGTACGACAGCAAAAAACAAATCTGCAAAGCCCGGGACCTGTATCCCGACAAAAAGCTCATGCAGAGCGAGACGGAGTGCCAAAACGGCGCCAACTCCTGGGGGGACGCGCAACGTCTCTACGCGCTGATGAAGCGTTACCTCGACTGCGGCGCCAACAGCTATTTCCTATGGAATATGGTGCTCGATGAAACCGGAATGAGCACCTGGAAATGGCGGCAAAACGCCGCGATCACTGTCAATCGTAACACCGGCGAGGTCACCTACAACGGCGAGTATTACGTGATGCGCCACTTCAGCCAGTTTGTGAAGCCCGGCGCGAAGCGTGTGCTGACGGCCGGGGTCTGGGGCGATAAGATCGCTTTCGTGAATCCAGACGGCTCCATCGTGCTCGTGGTCGGAAATACCGCAAAGCAGCCGCATGAGATCGCGCTCATGGTGACGGATCGGCCCGATGGCGACACGATCCAAGTGACGTTGCCGGCCAACTCCATCAACACGTTCGTCGTGGCCTCGCAAAATTCCGCAACCCGGCAATCAAACCATCCCCTCCCCTGAACTTCCAACATCACGGAGCGGGCGGGAGACTTGTCCCTTCCGTCGTCTGAATGACGCGCTTAATCGTCCCATCCGGGTTGTAGTAGAGATAATCGACACAGACCGAGCGCCGGAAGCTGCCTCCTGACGGCTGGATGGAGCCGTTATGATAAATGAAATAGGATCGCCCTTTGAAATCGACGATGGCCTGGTGGATCGTGTTGCTGTTACCGGCCACCTCGGCGAGGATGCCCCGATAGTTCCACGGCCCGTTGACGCTGGAACTGGTGGCATAAGCGATCTTTTCCGGAAAACCGGACGCGAAGGAAAGGTAGTAAAGTCCGTTGCGCTTGTGAACCCAGGGAGCCTCCGTGTATCTGGCGTCGCCGGGGAGATCGACGACCGCCACGCCTCCATCGAGTTCGGTCATGTCCCCCTTCAACTTCGCGTAATAGCACTTGCTGTTGCCCACGAAGATATAGGCCTGCCCGTCGTCGTCGATGAAGACAGCAGGGTCGATATTGCTCCAGTTGTGGGGCGGGGAAGGCAGCATCTGATGGGTGATGAGCGCCGAACCGCGCGCATCCGTGAAAGGGCCGGTCGGGCTGTCGGAAACAGCAACTCCGATCCCGTAGCCGGGCGCGCGCCGCTGCACCATGGGGGCGTAGAAATAGAATTTGCCGTTTCTCTCCTTGACCTCGCACGCCCACGCGTCCGACCTGGCCCACGCGAAGTCCTTCACCGCCACGGGAGATCCCCGGGGCGTCCAGCGGGCCATGTCCGTCGAGGAAAAACAAAGCCAGTTATTCATGACGTAGTGGGGATTCCTTTCCGGAGACTCGTCATGGCCAGTATAAAGATAAACGGCGCCATCGTGAACGATGGCGGTGGGGTCAGCCGTGAAAACATCGGTAATGATCGGATTGTCGGCGCGAAGCGGAAGGGCCGCCAAAACAAAGGCGAAATGGGCCAGGAACACGATTTGTCTCTTCGCCTTGACGGGGGATGGATTTGGGATGGTCACGGATTGAAATCTCAACATGTGAAAAATTTTCCACAAGCAGAAAAGCAAGGCGCTCTTGCAAACCAGCTTGCCCCCAACATTGAATCGTGCATAATATGCGCCCTGATGATACGTAAGGCACCGTTAGCTCAACTGGCAGAGCAAGTGACTCTTAATCACTAGGTTGATGGTTCGATTCCATCACGGTGCACTTTTTTCTTAACTTCCTTATTTCAAGGGGAAAAGCCCCCGTACAGTCGCGGACGAGAAATACTCCGTCGCCGGCTCGCTCCGCCCCCCAAACGGAAGATTGCGGCTTGGCCGGCTTGGCATCCGTCTATCTGGCGCCATCAGGAAGCAACGGAACGTTGAACCAGGTTCAGGCCACGGCTCCAGGGCCCCAAGTTGCGGCGGCTGCGTTCACTGCCACGGCGACTCTTCCCGGGGACATGGCGCTCTGGCTGAAGGCGGACGCGGGGGTGGTGACGGGTACCAACGGCGGCATCACGACATGGAATGACCAGAGCGTGTATCAAAACAACGCGCAGGCGGCGGGATCGGGTTCCTCGACGGTCATTTTCAACAGCCTGAACGGAGAGCCGGTCGTCCATTTTCCCGGAGGGGCGAACAGCGGCTTCATCATAACGGACACGTCTTCCTTGCGGCCGGCCAGCGCTGTGACGATGATCGCGGTGGTGCGGCCTGCGCCGGGCGCGGACACGATAACCTTCGCTCCTTCTCCGGCCCAGATTCGTTATACTCTTGATGGAACTCAGCCCACAGCGTCCTCGTCATTGTATTCCGGGCCGTTTACCCTGACAGCCAGCGCACCGGTGACGTATGAATACTTCTCGGGAGGAGTCGCCATCGGCCCGGCGGCCACCGCTCAATATTACGTGAA
>JAJPII010000017.1 GCA_021324825.1 Spartobacteria bacterium
CAACTGCAAATGAAGTTGCGGCAGCTCTCCGCGCTCAACAAAGAGCGCGCCCTCGAAGCCGTTCGCATCAAAAAATAGACCACTTTTGCAACAGGCTTTAGACTAGGCGGCTGGCATAGCCGCCTCTGCAACCGAGCAACCGAGCAACCGAGCAACCGAGAGCGGGCAAAAGTGCATGACACGCTCCAGACTAAGGCCGGCGCGCGCGCGGCTCGCGGTCCTTGGCTGTCGCCTGCGACGGGAGCGTGACGAAAGGGCCGCCTTCCAAGGGCGCGACCTTGGTGAAGCCGACGTCGGGCACGTCGCTCGGTTTGCCGCCAAGCGGGAAGTCCTTGCGCAGGGGATAGTAGGGGTAGCCTTCCCACATGAGGATGCGCCGCAGGTCGGGATGGCCGTCGAACCGGAGACCCATCATGTCGTAGATCTCGCGTTCGTGCCAGTTGGCCGTCGCCCAGACATCCGAGAGGGTGGGCACGGTCAGGTCATCCTCGGAGACGGCGATCTTCAAGCGGAGATGCGCGCCGCTCTCCAGCGAATAGAGTTCGTAGACGACTTCAAAGCGCGGTTCTTCGCCAAAGTTATCGACGCTTGATATGTCGAGGAGGACGTCGAACCCCAGTTCGGCTTTGCACACCAGGGCGATGGCTTTGATGGATTCGCGCGCGACGACGAGGGTCGTTTCGCCGCGGAATTCAATTTTCCGCGCGATGGGAAACCTGGACTCGATGGCCGCGGCCGCTTCGGCTAGGGTCATATGGAAAGCTCTTCGATCAACTCCCTCTTCTGCTCCCCGAAGGATTTCTCCGTGTCGATTTTCCCCTGGAGCCGCATGAGGCCTTCTATCAGCGCCTCGGGGCGGGGCGGGCAGCCGGAGATATAGACATCGACGGGCAGAAGCTGGTCGATCCCCTGGAGGACGGCGTAGCTGCGATACATGCCGCCGCTGGAGGCGCATGCGCCCATGGCGATGACCCACTTCGGCTCCGGCATCTGGTCGTAGATGCGTTTGACGGCGAGGGCCATCTTGTAGGTCACGGTTCCGGCGACGATCATCACGTCGGATTGGCGGGGGGAGAATCGCATGACCTCCGCGCCGAACCGGGAGATGTCGAAGCGCGCGGAGGCTGTGGCCATCAGTTCGATGGCGCAGCAAGCCAGCCCCATCGGCATCGGCCAGAGGGAGTTCTTGCGCATCCAGTTGATGGCGGCGTCAAGGCGGGTGAAGATGACGTTCCCCTCAATCTTGGAATCGTAGGCGGCTGTTTCTGCCATCAGGGAAGCATAGGGCGCGAGACCGGGATCGCAAGGATTTTATGGAGCGCCTTTGCCACGCAGGAGTTGCAGGCCGCAACGGCTGGCCGCCGCGACGACCAGGTCCGCGAGGCGCGCCTTGAGGCGCCAGGCCCGCCAGAAAAGATGGGCCAGATAGAGGCCGTAAAGGACGAGCCAGATGACGTCTTTACGCCCCAGGACGAGGATCTGGTACAGGAGCAGGCAAATGATGGGGAAATTCACGAGGAACGTCGTGATGGTGGATTTGTGGCCGAATTTTACGCGGGTGAGGCATTTGGGGCCGCCGTGGTATTCGGTCACGGTCTGGAGCGTGTTGATCGACCAGAAATTGCCGTATATCTGGACATCCCAATCCTTCCAGCCGGTGTCGGAGGAGTAGCTCCACCCTTCCGTCTCGAGCAGCGAAATGATTTCCGGCAGGAGTTGTTCCCGGCCTTTGCCGGTTTCGTTCCAGAAATTCAGCTTGCTCGCGCCGCCCGGACGCCGGACGGAAGGGGCGAGATTCGCCTCGGGCGCGGCGATGACGGAGCGGGGCGTCCGCTTGTATTTCAGCCAGGTGAAGTAGCGCGCCCAGCCCCGGCCAAGCGGCTGCATGAACGCGAGGAAGGTCACGAGGAGCCGCGCGAAGATGGTGTCGAACTTCGGCTCGAGCCGGGCATGGAGCATATACGAGAGCGCGACGAGAAACGTGCCTCCGAACATGAGGTAAGGGACGATGCGAAGCGCGGGCAGCGGTATGGAGAGCAGGAAGATGAAGCCGGTGAGGGAAACCCATTCGATGCAACTGAGGTACGCGGCGATCTCCGACTGCGGCGTGGGATAGACGGACTGGAAAAGCCCCTGTCCAAACACGCCGTGGTAGATGACCGGGCGATTGATGAGCCAGTTGAACCGCGGCGCGCCGTAAACCGCGCCTTTCCACTTCGCCGTGCCGGTGGGGCCGAAGAAGACGAGGTGCTTGAAGCGGAGCATCGACTCCGCCTCGCCGTAGCCTTCCTGCTGTTTGCGGAACGCCTTGAGCGTGAACCGCCTGTAATGCCATACGATGGCCGCCGGGCTGAAGGCGATGACCTGCCCGCCTTGCTGCAAGCGCCAGCAGAAATCGACGTCGTCGCCCGCCTTTGTGTATTCGGGATCGAAGCCGCCCACCTTTTCAAACGCCCAGCGGTGGAACGCCATGTTGCAACCCGGGATGTGCTCCGCCACGACATCGGTCAGCAGTACGTGGCTCGGCCCGCCCGGCGCCGCAGCGACGCAAGCCTGCACCCAGTTCTGCGCGGGCGGCGAGACGTTCGGCCCGCCGACGCCGGCGTAGTCGCCGCTGAGAAGGGCGCCGACCAGGTAGTAGAGCCAGTCGGGATCGGCCATGCAGTCCGAATCCGTATAGGCGAGCACCGTTCCGGTGGCCGCGGCGGCGCCGGCGTTGCGCGCCACGCTCAAGCCTTTGTTGACCTGGACGAGATTCCTGACCGCCGGGAATTTCTTCACGATCTCCTGCGTGTCATCCTTCGAGCCGTCGTCGACGAGGATGACCTCGAAGTCCGGATAATCGAGCTTCAACAGCGAGGCCAGGCAGGCTTCCAGTGTTCGTCCGCCGTTATAGGAGCAGACGATGACCGAGACGCGCGGGTATTCCTTCAGTCTCACCTTGCGGATGATCGGCCCGGCCCCAGCGAGCCTCTCGGCCAGCGCGTGGTAAGCCTTCTTGGGGGCGCGGTCGCGCGTCACCAGGCCGAACGCCCAGTCGGTTATCTCCGAGCCGCCCGTGAACCATTCATCCGTCCAGGAAAAGAAGATCGTGCCCGCCGCGCCGCCCTTCACCACGCTTTCCACGTGCCAGCTCAGCATCTCGGCCTGTTCCTCCTCGGTGTGGCGGATGGTGTCCATCCCGAATTCCCCCATGATGAGCGGGCGATCCTCCGCGAGGTTCTGCAAACGGGCCAGGTAGCGCTCGAACTCGATCTGTTTATGGAGATAGACGTTGAACGTGTAGAAATCGACGTTCTGGGGCAGGAGATACTCGGTGGGCGGATAGCTGGCGTAGGAGTAGAGCGGGCGCGGATCGATATCGCGCGCCACATTTATCAAGTCCTCGACGAAATAGGTCACGCGCCGTGCGCCGAGCCAGCGCACCATCGTCGTGGGAATCTCGTTGCCGACGAGGTAGCCGAAGATCGCTTCGTGCCCCTGGTTTTTCTTCACCGCGTCGCGCATCGTCTGGACGATCTGCGAGCGGATCTTGCGGTCATTGAGGAACTCGACGTGTTCCGCCCAGGGCACCGTGACCAACACCCGCAAACCGTGGCGGCGGCAGGCGTCGAGAAACCACGCCGGCGGCACGTGGTAAATGCGCAGCAGATTTATCCCGAGCCGCGCCATGAGGGGGAAATCCTCCTCGACGCGCTTGAGCGGCGGCAGGTAGTCGC
This sequence comes from Spartobacteria bacterium, assembly GCA_021324825.1. Lineage (GTDB taxonomy): Bacteria > Verrucomicrobiota > Verrucomicrobiia > Chthoniobacterales > Chthoniobacteraceae > JAJPII01. Next base: position 3,720 of record JAJPII010000017.1, read on the forward strand.
CCGCCGCGTCAGGACGGAACGGGCCGTAGGTCACGCCCTTCACGAAGAACTTGCGTTCGCCCTCGAAAAAGAACTTCGCCTGCACGCGGATCGGCTCGAGGGTTAGCGAAGCCGGGGGGGCGTCTCGGAGATCGGCAGGCATTTTCTGGGAGCTTAGGGAACCGCCGATTAAATGGGAAGTGCATTTGGCGGCGGCGTAAGCTTTGCGAGATCGGCAACGCCCGGAGAGGCGCCGCTCATGATTTCCCGCAAGGAAGTCAACGCCCGTAGATTCCGTTGAGCGCGTGAAGCTCTTGCAACGCATTGGCGTGCGGCGAGCGGCCAACCTGCTTGCGGATTTTTTCGCCGGGGCCCTTTGCGACGGTCATAGCCGGCTGAATGAATCCTTGCACGGTTTGGAGAGCGCGGCGGCCACGACTTCCCCCGTGCGGCGGATGTCGGCTTCCGTATGCGCGAGGGAGAGGAAACCCGTCTCATACGGCGATGGCGCGAAATAGACGCCTTCCCGCAAACAGGCGTGGAAAAACGCGGCGAACGCTTTCGCATCCCCGCGTTGGGCGGACGCGAGGTCATATACTTCCTCCTCCTGGAAAAAGAGGCAGAACATCGAGCCGATCCGGTGAAAGACATGTTTGGGACACGCGGCTCTGACGACTTGCTCGAATTGCGCGCCCAGTTTTTCCAGCGTCGCCCAACCGTTTACGCGCTCCAGTTCCCTTAGCTGGGCGAGCCCGGCGGCCATCGCGAGGGGGTTGCCGGAGAGCGTTCCCGCCTGGTAAACCGGGCCGTCGGGGGCGAGCATGTCCATGATCTCCGCGCGGCCTCCGAACGCCCCGACCGGCAGGCCGCCCCCGATGACTTTGCCCAGCGCGGTGAGGTCGGGGGTTACGCCGTAGAGTTCCTGCGCGCCGCCCCTTGCGACCCGGAAGCCCGTCATCACTTCATCGAAGAGGAGCAGGGCGCCGTTTTCCCGGCAGAGGGTTCTCAGCGTTTCGAGAAAGCCGGGCTTGGGAAAGAAGAGTCCGGCGTTCGCGGGTATGGGTTCCAGGATGACGGCCGCGATCCGCTCATTCCTGAAGGCTTGCTCGACGGCTTCGGCGTCGTTGAACGGCAAGGTGATCGTGAGCCTGGCAAGGGCTTCCGGCACGCCGGCGCTGTCCGGCCTGCCGTGGGTGAGCGCGCCGCTGCCCGCCTTCACGAGCAGCGAATCGACATGGCCGTGGTAGCAACCCGCGAACTTTATTAGAACGTCGCGCCCCGTGAACCCGCGCGCGAGCCGTATGCACGACATGGTCGCTTCCGTGCCGCTGTTGACCATGCGCACTTTTTCGATGGAGGGAACCCATTCGCTGAGGAGCCGAGCCATCTCGACCTCGAACGGGTTGGGGATGCCGAAGCTGACTCCGCGCCGGGCGGCGGATTCAACCGCCTCGACGACCACGCGAGGAGCATGGCCAAGGATCGCGGGCCCCCATGTGCCGACATAGTCGATCAACTCGCGGCCATCGACGTCCCAGATGTGCGCGCCGCTCGCCCGCTCGACGAAGAATGGCTCGCCCCCCACCCCGCGAAAGGCGCGGACGGGCGAATTCACTCCCCCGGGGATATATCCCAGGGCTGTGCGAAAAAGTTCGGAGGAGCGCGTCAAGCCACCCCAAGATGCCACAGGTTTCAGCCCCTGCCAGCTCGCAGAGCGCTTTTCGCCCACTCTTGGTTGTAGAGGCGGCTGTGTCAGCCGCCAAAGTCCCGGAACCGCCTGGCGCTTTTTTGGTGTTGCCTCCCGCTCCAGGCGGCTGGCACAGCCGCCTCTACAACGACACTCGCGAAATGGGTCGCGCTTGGCGGTCGACTGGGTCGGCCGCCAGAACAAGTAAATACATCCGACGCCGGCGCCGCACGCGAAGAAGCTTGTATGGAACTAAATACCCTTAAAGACCTATACATTCACGAACTGAGAGACCTCTACAGCGCGGAAAAGCAAATCCTCCGCGCGCTGCCAAAAATGGCGAAAGCCGCAACGAACGGACAACTGGCCGCGGGTTTCCAGGAACACTTGGAACAGACAAAAGAACACGCGGTTCGTCTGGAGCAAATCCTCTCCAGTCACGCCGCGACGACTCGCGGGCCGAAATGCAAAGGCATGGAAGGCGTCCTCGCGGAAGGCGCGGAGATGATCGAGGAGTAGGGCGATGACGAAGTGCGCGACGCGGGTCTCATCTCGGCGGCGCAACGGGTCGAGCATTATGAAATGGCGGGATACGGCTCCGCCCGGACGTATGCCGAACTCCTGAACGACGCGGAAGGCGCGAAGCTTTTGCAGACAACGCTTGAAGAAGAAGGCGCGACGGATAAGAAGCTGACCAAGCTCGCCAAAAGCGCGATCAACCTCGCCGCGAATAAATAGCCCCCATGCTGGCGCTCATAGGAATTCTGCTGATTATCTTATGGCTGGGCGGCTTTTTTATGCACATCGCGGGCGGGTTTATACACCTGGTGCTGGTCCTGGCCGTCGTCTTTTTTGTCCTGCACCTCCTCCGCGGCAAGGCGTAGCGCTTCAGTAATTCGACCGCGTCTGGACGAAGCGCAGCGCTTCCTCGGGCGCGCTGAAGTCAAGCAGCGCTTTTCTATGGCCGGCATCGGCGCAGAAACGAGCGATCTCTCCCATGGCGGCCAGGTGGCCTTCGGGATCGCCCGCCGGGCTGACGAGAAAGAAGACGAGCCGCAACGGTTCAGCCTGCTCGGGCACGTGCAGGCCGTCCCGCAGCCGCGCGAGAACGCATGCTCTCCGGGCTATGCGCGGGTTGTAAAGATGCGGTATGGCGACGCCGTGGCCGAGCCACGCGGGAATGAGTTTCCCGGCCTCCAGGATGCCGGTGAGCGTCTCTTCTTTTGAGATGGCCGGGTGGCGCTGGATGACGAAATCGATGAGTTGCTTGTAGAGGTCCGTCAGGTTCCCCGTTTGCAAATCCAGCGCGCCGCCCGCCTCGAGGCTGCGCGCGAGGAATCCCCCGGCGCGTTCCATGACGAGGCGTTTTTCCCCTTCCTTCCACGGCTCGACGGTCTCGACCGCGGGGAAAAGCGCTCCGTCGCGGAATGCCAGCAACGGCGTTCCTTCGGCCTCGGGTTTGACGGCTGTCTGGAACCGGGCGGCTTCGGTCGCGATCTCCGACGCGATGACGGAGGGCCGCGCGAGTCTCGGGAAAGCGATCCGGCCCCGGCCTCCGGCGGCTGGAACGCCCGGCTTCGAACTGCTCCAGCGATAGACATGGTCCCGCCCGAAGAGTTCGGACCAGCGGGAGCAGAGCAGTTCGTTCAACTCGGCGTTGTCGGTCAGCGCGAGCAGATGTCCGATCTTCTGGAATTCCTCGCGTTCCTCCGCCAGATCGACGTTCAAAGCGTCTTCGCACAGCGCGGGAAGGCCCTCCGCGCGCGCCTCGGCGATGAGGCGGGCGTTGCTGTCGAGGATGAGGACGTCGAGTTTCGCTTCTTCCCGGATGAAGCGCGCGAGCCGCCGTCCAAAGGCGTCGGCGTTCACGATGAGCCAGCCGGCGGGTTCGGGCCGCCTCACTCCCAGGAGCCTCGCCACCCAACCCGCGCTGAGGCCTTGCAAAACCACGGTCGCCACGATGACCGAGTAGACAAAGGTCTCCAGAAACCGCCCGTCCGCGGAGCCGAGGGCAATGCCGAACAGAGAGGCCATGGACGCGGCGACGATGCCCCGCGGGGCCACCCAGGAGAGGAAAACTTTCTCCCTCCAGCCGAGCCGCGAACCGGCTGTGGAAGCCAGCACGTTCAAGGGCCGCACGACGAGCATGATGAATGCGACAAGCGCCACCCCGCGCAAACCGAAGTCATAAAACGAGGCGAGTTTCAGCCGCGAGGCGAGGAGGATGAAGAGCATGCCGATGAGGAGATCGGTTATCTCGGCCTTGAAGCCGCGGATGGCCTTGAGGTCGTCGGAGGGGTGCTTCCAGCCGACGACGAACCCGGCGACGGTGACGGCGAGCAGGCCCGCCGCCGAGATGACCGCATCCGTGACGCCGAAGATGAGCACCGCCGCGCCCAGCGCGAAGACGTTGAGCAGATTCGCGGGCACGAGCCGGCGGCGCAGCGCGAGGACGATGGCGTACCCGCCCGCGAACCCGATGCCCGAGCCGGCCAGGGCGCGCCAGATGAATTTCGTGACGGCGGCCTGGCCGCTGCGTCCGGCGAGCCATTCGAAGCAAAGGGTGGCGATGAAAACGCCGATGGCGTCGATGAGGACGCCTTCCCAATGCAGGATGGCATGGAGGCGCGAAATAACCTGGATGCGTTTCAGGAGCGGACCGATGACGGTCGGCCCGGTGACGATGACCATGCTTCCCGCGAGGAGCGCGAAGGGAGCGTCCACGTGGAAGATGCCCCAAACCGCGAAGGCCGTGCCAAGCCAGGTGACGACGACGCCGACGGTGAGCAGCCGCGTGATGGCGAACGACTCCGCCGCGTAGCCGCGCAGGTCGAGGGTGAGACCGCCTTCAAAAAGAATGAGGCCCACCGCGAGCGAGACGATGACGGTCAGGAAACCGTCGAGGCTCTCCGGTTTGACCAGCCCGACGCCTTCAGGGCCGAGCGCGATGCCGCCGAACAGAAGCAGCACGATGCCCGGCACCCGGAGCCGCCGCGCGGCGATGGTCAGGAGCATGCCGCCCGAGATCGCCGCCGTGAGGCTGTTCAAAATGGCGCGCTGGTCCGGTACGTTCATGTCGGCGGCGAATCACGGGGGCGGAGAACGCGCTTACACCCGCGCCTGCGGGACGTTTTCCTTGATGCATTTCGTCAGCGCGGCGAGGCTGACGGGCTTCGCAAGGAACTTGAAGCCGCCAATGAGCGCCCCGGGCGTGACTTCCGCGGGCGAGACGATGGCCGTGAGGAAGACGATGGGCGTTTTCTTCAGGGAGGGATCGGCCTGCAACTGCTGGGCCACTCCGCCGCCGTCGATCTTCGGCATCACGATATCCAGCAGGATGAGGTGCGGGCGGAACCCGCGCGCGGCTTCCAAGGCGCGCGTGGCGTCGTTTTCCTCCAGGACGCTGTAGTTGCCTGTTTTCTCCAAAGTCAATTTCAGCAGGCGCGTGAAACCGGACTCGTCGTCTACCACCAATATGCGGACTTTTTCCATTCAGGCCTTGAACATGATCTTCACTCTAGCCCCGCCCTCGGGTCGGTTGCCAATATCAATCGTCCCGGCATGCAAGTCTATGATCGTTTTCGTGACGGTGAGGCCCAGGCCGGTGCCCTTGCCCGTCGGCTTGGTGGTGAAGAAGGGGTCGTAGACCTTGTTGAGCTTGTCGTTGGGGATGCCGCTGCCGGTGTCGTCGACCTCCGCCACGACGACGGTGTCCCCGACCCGGAAACTTTCCGAGCGGCTGTCGCCGATGTTTTCGCCGACGCCGGTCAATTGCTTCGCGTAGGTGCGCACCGTCAGGACGCCGGTGGACCCCATGGCGTGGACGGCGTTGGTAAAAACGTTCACGAAGACCTGCCCGACCTTGGCGTTGTCCAGGTTTAACGGCGGGATGTTCGGGTCGAGTTCCTTGATGACCTTGAAGCCGGGGCCGAGTTCGCCCCGGACGAGATTCAGGGATTGGTTGATGACGGCGTTCAGGTCCTCGGTGCGGACTTCCAGGTTCTTCGGCGCGGAGAAATCGAGCAGGCCGCGCACGACGTTGTCCGCGCGCTTGACCGCGGCGAGGATGTCGTCGAGGACGCCGGCGCTGCTCTCGCTGAGTTCCTGGTTCAGGAGGTACTCGACGCCCATGGTGATGATGGCGAGCGGGTTCTTGACCTCGTGCGCCACCCCCGCGGCGAGGCGCCCGATGGATTTCATCTTCTCGGCCTCGATCAACTGCAACTGGACGGAACGCAATTCCTCGTGCGCGCTTTTCAAATCGCCCAAGGCGCGCAAGAGGTCCTGCTGGCTCTTGGAAAGCTCGGCGTTCGCCTCCTTCAACTGCTCCTGCGCCAGCCTTTGCTCCGTGATGTCGCGCCCGATGCAGACGAGGCCGGTCGGCCTCTCCTGGTGATCCTTCAGGGGAACCTTGGTGGTGGAGAGCCAGCGCCGCTCGCCGGCGGCGTTCAGGCTCGGCTCTTCGCGGTTTATCAGCGCGTTGCCGGAGGAGATGATGGCCTGGTCGTCCGCGTGATATTGGGCGGCGATCTCCGGCGGGAAGAAGTCGAACACCGTCTTGCCGATGATGTCCTCCTGCTTGCCGAGCCGCAACAGGCGCATGTGGGCGGCGTTGTCGATGAGGTAATGGCCGTCGGCGTCCTTGGCGTAGATGTAGTCGGGGAGGTTGTCGACCAGGTTGCGGAGGAGGTTGCGCTCGAGGGCCAGCGCTTCCTCCACGCGATGCCGCTCGACGGCGTACCGCATGGCGCGCAGGAGCAGGCGGCTGTCGATCTGCCCTTTCACGAGATAATCCTGCGCGCCTTCGTGCATGGTGAAGAGGGCGAGTTCCTCGTCATCGGACGAACTGAGCACGATGATCGGCAGCCGTCCGGAATGGGCGCGCACGGTCTTGAAGGTGTCGATGCCGGCGCTGTCGGGCAGCGCCAGGTCGAGCAGGATGACGTCGGCCTCGTTGCTCTCCACGATTTTCAGGGCTTCGGCGAGCGTGGCGACGCTCCACTCGACCTTGAAGCCGCTGCGCGAGGCCTCGACCATGGCGTCCAGCAGCCGGGCGTCAACGGCGTTCGCCTCGACGAGAATTACCCGGAAATGCGAGGGGGGAGAAATCATCTAGGCGACCGCCGCGGAAGGCGGCTTCTGTTTGTCCACGGTCTTGGAGAGGGCGGCCCGGAGGGAATGCAGGGTGAAGGGCTTGCTCACGATGAGATCGACTCCCGCGGGGCGCTCCCCGACATCCAGCATGAGATCGCCGAACCCGGTGAGGAGGATGACGGGCATCTCGGGCTTGATTTTCTTGATCTGGATGGCGAGCTGGTCGCCGTTCATCTCGGGCATGGCGCGGTCCGTCACCACCACGTCGAAGGGGATGGCCTTGAATTTCTCCAGGCCTTCCACCCCGTTGTTCGCTGTCTCGACCATGTGGCCGTCCTCGTTCAAATAGACGGAGACGACTTCCCGCACGAGCGGTTCGTCCTCCACCACGAGAACGCGCAACGGCGGCGGGGCGGGTTCCACGACGACGGGCTTGGGCGCGGGCTTCTCCGCGCCGCGAAGGGGGATGGTGATGGTGATGGTCGTCCCGCAGCCGAGTTCGCTGGCGATCTTGATGTCCCCCTCGTGCCGCCGGACGATGCCGTAGACGATGCCGAGACCCAGGCCGGTGCCGTGCTGTTCCTTGGTGGAGAAGAACGGCTCCAGGCAGCGGGCGCGCGTTTCCTCGGACATGCCGATGCCGGTGTCCGCGATCTGGATGACGGCGTTGTCGCCTTTCCTGAGCGTGCGGAAGGTGATGACGCCGTCCTTTTCAAGCGCGTCCACGGCGTTGAAGACGACGTTGGTGAGCATCTCGCGCAACTCGGCCTCGTTGCCCAGCACCGCGGGAAGCTCTTCCAGTTCGGTTGCGATGCGGATGTTGATGCCGTTGGCCTGCGCCTGGTCTTTCCACTTCGGCTGCGTCAGGGAGATGACCTGGTTCACCAGTTCCGTCAACCCGACGGGCGCGGAGACTTCGGCCTCCTCGCGGTACCGGTAAAATTCCCGGAGCCTGCTGACAACCTTGGCGCTGTCCTTGGCCGCGGTGTGGATCATGCGCAGGTAACTCTTGACTTTCGGGGGGTCGGCCATGGTGTCGGGCCGCAACAGGAGCAGTTCGGTGAAGCCGAGGATGGGGGCGAGGGCGTTGTTGAAATCGTGCGCGATGCCGCTCGCCATGCGCCCCAGGGCATGGAGCCGCTCCCGCTGGATGATGTGCTGCTGGGTCTGCCGGAGCTGGCCCAGCGCGTCGGCAAGCTGGCGGTTGCTCTCGCGCACGGCTTCCTCGGCGCGCTTGCGCTCGCCGATCTCGCGCTGGAGACTCGTGTTCGCCTTTTGCAACTCCGCGGTGCGCTCCTCGACGCGGAGTTCCAATTCGCGGTGCGCGCCGGCCAGTTCCTGCCGGGCGCGCTGCCGCTCCAGGGCGTATTGCATCGAGCGGACGAGCCAATGCCTGTCGACGTGCCCCTTTACGAGGTAATCCTGCGCGCCGTGGCCCACCGTCTGGACGGCGAGCGCTTCGTCGCCGATGCCGCTCAGGACGATAACGGGCGTGCCGCCGGCTTCGTTGTAAACCCGCAGGAAGGTGTCGAGACCCTCGCTGTCCGGCAGGCTCAGGTCGAGCAGGATGAGGTCGATCCCCCCCTGGGCGAAACGCTCCATGCCCTCGGCCACCGTTTCGCGATGGATGAGCTGAAACCGCTCGTCCATCGCCTCGCCCAACATCTGGTCGAGGAGGGCCGCGTGCTGGGGATTGTCCTCGATAAGAAGGACATTGATCGCCACGCCATCGCTCATGATTCGGTCGTTCATCCCAGGAAACCCGGCGTCAGATTATAACATGAGTCCGAGCAACTTCCATTCCAACCAGGCAAACGTCGTCCCCAAAGGCGTGGCCGGTGGCGAATTGCCTGATCTCCGCCAGTGTTTCATCGAACAAGGCCGTCGTGGACATCTGCATTTTCCGTTCCACGGAGGCCATCAGCGCGCGCTGGTCGAAGTATTCGCCATCGGCGCCCTCGACCTCGTAAAGCCCGTCCGTGAAGAGCATGACGAGGTCCTGCGGCTCGAGCCCCGTGTCGTAGCTCGTGTAGGCGCACTCCTCGAATACGCCGAGGACCGGCCCCGGTTTCGCGCCGGGGGTCCCGCACAGGGATTCCACCTTCCGGGCGCTCCTGCGGAGGTGCAACGGCGGCGGATGGCCCGCGTTGGCGTAACACATCCTGCCGGTGGAGACATCGGCCACCAGGTAAAAGGCGGAGGCGAACATCGGCGTGCGCGTCCTTTTGAGAATCGAGATGAGCGCGCGGTTGATGTGGGTGAGGAAGACGCCGGGTTCGCCCGCCATTTCAAGCAACTCCTCGACGAGCGCCCGCTGGATCGCCGTGACGAGCGCCGCGCGGACGCCGTGCCCCATGACGTCGCATATAAAAACGCCCGCCGCCGTATCCGACACGGGCAGGATGTGAAAGAAGTCGCCGCCCACCGCGGTCGTTGGGAGGTACCGGGCGTAGAAGTGCAGGGCGCTCTCCTCGGCCTCCGCCTTCCTGGGGAAGTTGGGGTACTGCTGCGGCAGGAACGCCTGCTGGATTTCCCGCGCCATGTGCAGGTCGTCCTCGAGCTGGGTGTTCTTGTCGCGCAGTTCTTCGTTATATTGCCGCGCCTGTTCCTCGGCCGTCTTGCGCGCCGTGATGTCCCGCCCGTAACCGACGAGGCCGATGATGGCGCCTTCCGGGTCCCGCAACGGCATTTTGCTGGTGGAAAGCCAATGCTTTTCCCCATGCCCGTTGAAGGTCGGCTCCTCCCGGTTCAGGATGGATGAACCGCCTTGGATCACGGCCTGGTCATCGGCGTCAAACTGCTTTGCCACTTCCTCCGGAAAGAAGTCGTAGACGGTCTTGCCCACCACTTCCTCCATGGCCGCGGCTTTCAAAGCCTGGGTATGCGCCCTGTTGTCCAGCATATAGCGGCCCTTGACATCCTTCACGTAGATCGAATCCGGGAGATTGTCGATGACGTTGCGCAGAAGGTTCCGCTCCTCCGCCCGCTTGATCGCGTAACGGATGGCGCGCACCAGGGAATAATTGGTCGGCTCGCCCTTGACCAGGTAATCCTGCGCGCCCGCCTCGACCGTCTGGATGGCCAGCCCTTCGTCATCCACGCCGCTGAGGACGATGATGGGAACCTTGGGCGCGGCGGCGTACAGACGCTGGAATGTCTCCACGCCGGAACTGTCCGGCAACGAAAGATCGCAGAGGATGACATCGACGCCGCCTTCCTTGAGCCGCTCGATCCCCTTTGAAAGCGCGTCCGCGGTTTCCAGCCGGAAAGGCGTTCGGGACTCGGCCAGGATTTCGCCCAGGAGGCGGACGTCCTCCTGGTCATCCTCGACCATAAGCACGCGGATCGGATGGGTTGTCTTCATTCGGAGGGGCGCCGAAATTTACTCTTAGCCTCAAATCCGGCCAATGGCGAAAGAAATGTCAGCCCTCGATGATCTCCCGCACCTTGCGGGCGAGATCGGACGGCGTGAACGGTTTCTGGAGAAACGCCACCTCCGCCGGCAGATCGTATTTCTTGCAGACGATCTCCTTCACGTAACCGGATGTGAAGAGGATTTTCGCGCCTTCCTGGGCTTCCCCCATCCAGTCGAGCAACTCGCGTCCGCCGCTCGTTGGCAGGACGATGTCAGCCAGCAGCAGGTCGATCTTCGGTTCGCGCAGATTCGTCACGATATCCCTCGCCTGGGCGCCGTCCTCCGCTTCCAGGACGCTGTAGCCGAGCCTGCGCAAAATCTGCGCCGCCAGCGCGCGCACCGCCGGCTCGTCTTCCACGACGAGGATCGTCTCGCAGCCGCCCGGCAGCCGCCCCCCGCCGGCGGGCGGCTGGAGGAGCGCGCCCCGGTCGTTGACGCGCGGCAGCAGGACGTGAAAGGAACTCCCATGCCCCAGGACGCTCTCGACGGCGATGTAGCCGCCGCTCTGCTTTACGATGCCGTAACAGGTCGCGAGGCCGAGGCCCGTCCCCTGCCCCTTCTCCTTCGTGGTGAAGAACGGCTCGAAGAGGTGCTGCTTGACCTCGTCGGTCATGCCCGTGCCCGTGTCGCTGAGCGTCAGCCGGACATATTCTCCGGGCGGGATGTCGTGCGCGGTGCAAAAGGCGTCGTCGGGCGCGCACACCGCGCTGGCCGTCTCCATGGTGAGGATGCCGCCGCGCGGCATGGCGTCGCGGGCGTTCACGGCCAGGTTCAGGATCACCTGGTCGAGTTGCGCCGGGTCGGCCTTGACGTGGCCCGCGTCTTTTTCCGGCAGGGTCATGATGCGGATATCCTCGTCGATGAGCCGCCGCAGCATCTTCTGGATGTTCACCAGCGCCTCGTTGATGTCCATGACTTTGGGCTGCAGATCCTGCCGCCGGCTGAAGGCCAAAAGCTGGCGCGTGAGCGAAGCGGCGAGGTCTCCCGCCTTTCTGACCTCGGTCAAATGCCGGTGCATCGGGTGTCCCGGCTGAACCTGGGCGAGAAGCAGGTCGCTGTACCCCAGGATGGCGGTCAGGATGTTGTTAAAATCGTGCGCCACGCCTCCGGCCAGACGGCCCACCGCTTCCATCTTTTGCGATTGCAGGAGCTGGTTCTCCATCTTTTTGCGATCCGTGATGTCCCGCGCGATGGACGATATGCCCGTGATATGCCCGCGCTCGTTACGGATGGGCGACTCCGTGACGGAAACGGCGATGCGCGCGCCGTCCTTGCGGAGGCGGACGGTCTCGAAGTTCACGAGGCTCTCCCCGCGCTTCACCGCGGCGAGGGTCTGCGGCAGTTCATCGAGCCTGTCGGCGGGGACGAGGATGTAGACATGCCGCCCGATCACCTCCGACGCCGTGTAACCGTAGAGGCGTTCCGCCGCGCCGTTCCAACTGACGACGATGCCGTCCAGCGTTTTGCCGACGATCGCGTCGCTCGAGGACTCCACCACCGCGGCCAGTTCCGAGCGCGTCCTTTCCGCCCGCCGACGTTCGGTGATGTCGCGCATGTAAGCCGTGAACATCGGCCTGCCGTTCAGTTCGATGCGGCTGACCGCCATCTCGACCGGTATCTCGCTGCCGTCCGCCCGGCGCGCGGCGAGTTCCATCCTGCGGCCAAGCGCGGCGCCTTCGCTGGCGTGCCGGCAGCTCTCCCGCAGGACGGCGGGGACGATCAGGTCGAACAAATCCTTGCCCAGCGCGAACGCCTTGGGATAGCCGAAGACCCTTTCCGCCGCGGGATTGAATTCGCGGATGCGCGCTTCCTCGTCGAAAGTGACGATGCAATCCATGGCGGAATCGAGGATGGCGGCCTTCCGCGCCTCGCTCTCGCGCAACGCCTCGACGCCGCGCTTGCTCTCGATCATGTGGCCGAGCTGGATGCCGATGGCGCCAAGCATCTGCAGCAGTTCGGGATCGGCGTGGAAAACCTTCGGGCTGAAAAATTCCAGGATGTGGATGACTTCCGCCCCCGCCCTCACCGGGATGCCGAACGCCGAGCGCATCCCGTTGCTGAGCGCGATCTCCGCGCTGACGAACGTGGGCGGGATGTCCGGTATCCAATCCAGTTCGCCCGATTGCCAGACGCGCCCCGCGAGGCCTTCGCCGGGCGGCACGGTCATCCGCGAAGCGGCCGCCTCGAATTGCTCGATGTCTATGTTCGGCCTGTGCCAGACCTCGACGCAACGGAGGACGTTCGCAGCCTTGTCGACATCCCACACCGCGCCCATGTCCCATTCCAGTATTTCGCAGATGGCTTGCAATATCTTCGGGCGCGCCTCGGCCACCGTGTCGGCTTCGGCCAGGGTCCTGCCGGTGCTGTACAGCAGGGCGCGCCGGCGTTCCGCCAGCCATTCGGAGGTGATGTCCTCGACCGTTCCCTCGACATAAAGAAGCTGCCCTTGCGCGTCCCGCACGCCCCGGACGTTCTGGGAAATCCACATGGGCCGCCCATCCGCGCGATAAACCTCCGAGACGAAACCCGCGACGGTGTATTGCCTCTGGAAAGTTTGCAATAATTCCTGCCAGCGCCCGGACACTACATAGAACTTTTCATCCGCGTTATTCAACTCGGCGAGGAGCCGTTCCGGCGTTTCATAGCCAAGCATCTTCGCGAGCGCCTGGTTGGCCGTGATGAACTTGCCTTCCGGCGTCGATTGGAAAATGCCTTCGATGGCGTTGTCGAAGATGACCCGGTATTTGTCCTCCGCGTCCTGCAACTGCGAGACGAGTTTCTCGCGTTCCGACACATCCGCGCGCACGCGCCGGAGAATGCTGGCCCCGCAATGGCATACCCCCGCGAGGATCAATGCGAAGAGCGTGTACTGCATCTTCTCGACCGTCCCTTCCACGCCGCGCCGGGGTTCGCGCGTCTGCGTCAGCAAGCACCAGAAAAACAAGCTCAGCGCGATGCCGACGAGATAGATGAATAGAAACGTGCGTTTCCAGGACGACAAAAAACCGTCCCGCCGGGGGCGAAATCCGAGGTTGGTATTCACGGGAATTCGCCGGCTATGATAATGATTAGAAGGAACTTGGCAAGTTCTATTAATCCTTGTCGAAACTATATTTCCCAGGGCCGATCAACAATAAAGCAAACGCGATAAACACCTGGGTCAGGACAAGCGTTATAACATTGAGCGAGGGATGATGTCTTATGTGGGCGATGCCCGCGCACAAGATCGCGATCGCCAGGATGAGGCACACGACCCGCGACATTAACCCCAGGATCAACAGCCCTCCTCCTATCAATTCCGAAAACGCAACCAGCCCTCCCCAGAAAGCGAGATGCGAGGTGATGTGAAAGAATTGCGTCACCACGGGCGCGGCGGCGCGCCAATGGCCCGAGCCGCCCGCCACGATGGGAAATCCCGAGCACACGAGCATCAAGCCGACGCCCGCGCGCAGCAAAAGGATTCCGCCCTCGCGATACTTATTGAGGAAGGAAAGAATCACTAGACATTCAACGGGGGGTTGGGCGTGCGCAGGCTGGCGGGGAGTTTCGACGCGCCCATGAGATAGCCGTCGATGCAGCGCGCGGCGTCCCTCCCTTCGCCGATGGCCCACACTACAATGGATTGCCCCATGTTCGCATCGCCCGCCGCGAAGACTCCGGGCAGGCTGGTCATCATCCGCGCATCGGTCTTGATCGTTCCGCGAGGGGTGACTTCCAGTCCGCTGTTGGCGAACGGCCCCATCTGCGCGCCGCGAAACCCGATTGCCACCAGCACGAGGTCGGCCGGGATTTTCAATTCGGCGTCGAGCACTTTTTTTTCCACGCGCCGCCCGTTGCGGTCGTAGGTCCATTCCACCCGTTCCGCGCCGACGGCGTTTACATCGCCATCGCCGTCGGTGTCGAGAAAGGCGACGGTATCGAGGCTGAATTCCTCCTCGCCGCCCTCTTCCTGGGCGTAGGTCTTCCGGTAGATGAGCGGCCATTCGGGCCACGGATTGCCCGAGTTGCGTTCGGGGGGGGCCTTTGTGTTGATGCTGATCTGCACCACCTGCTTCGCGCCCTGGCGATGCGCCGTCGCCACGCAATCCGCCCCAGTGTCTCCGCCGCCGAGCACCACGACGTTCCTCCCCTTGGCGCTCACGGGATCGGAAATCTCTTTTCCCGCCTGCCGGCGGTTTTCCTTCACCAGGTAATCCATCGCAAAGACGATCCCTCCCATGTCGCGGCCCGGCATCGGGACATCCCTGGGTTGCTGCGCGCCGATTGCCAGGCAGACGGCGTCGAATTCATCCCGCAACGTTTGCAGCGGCATCGTGCGGCCGACTTCGACGTTCGTCCGGAAGGCGACGCCCTCGCGGCTCAATTGATCGACCCGGCGGGCGACGCGGAACTTCGCGAACTTGAAGTCCGGGATGCCGTAGGTCATGAGGCCGCCGATCTCGTCGTCCCTTTCAAAGACGGTGACTTCATGCCCCGCGCGGTTCAATTGCTGCGCGGCGGCCAGCCCCGCGGGGCCGCTGCCGACGACCGCGACCTTCCGCCCGGTGCGGCGCGCCGGGGGCTCCGGGACGATCCACCCTTCGTCCCAGCCGCGATCCACGATCGCGCGCTCAATGCTCTTGATCGCGACGGGGCTGTCGTTGTATGCGAGCGTGCAGGCGGGTTCGCACGGCGCCGGGCAGGTGTAGCCGGTGAACTCGGGGAAATTGTTGGTCGCATGCAGGCGCTCGAGCGCTTCCAGCCATTGGTTGCGCGAGACGAGGTCGTTCCATTCGGGGATGATGTTGCCGATGGGGCAGCCGCCCATGCAGGTCGGCACGCCGCAATCCATGCAGCGCGCCCCTTGCGCGGCGAGACGCTTCTCCTCCCAGGTCTCCTGGTACACTTCCTTGTAGTCGCCGATCCGCGCCGCGGGGTCGCGATAGGCGATCGCCTCGCGCGGGTGCTTCAAAAAACCGTCCGGATGATTCTCGCTCATGCGGCCCTTAACTCCTCGGCTTTCGGCGGCGGGTTGAGCCGCACGTCCTTCCCTTCGCTCATGTAACGGGCGACGGCTTTCGCATACGCCTCCGGGATGACTTTCACGAATTTTTTCGCGCTCTCGGTCCAGGTATCGAGTATCTGCTTGGCCCTGGCGCTGCCTGTGTAGCTGTAGTGGTTCTCGATCATCCGCTTCACGAGCGCCGTGTCGCGCTCGCCGGCGAACTCCTCCGCGCGCGCCATCTCGGTGTTGAGCCTGGGCCGGAAGCTCCCGTCCTGGTCATAGATAAACGCCTCGCCGCCGCTCATCCCCGCGCCGAAGTTCTTCCCCGTCTTCCCGAGGATGACGACCGCGCCGCCGGTCATGTATTCGCACCCGTGGTCGCCGATCCCTTCCACCACCGCGATCGCGCCGGAGTTGCGCACCGCGAACCGCTCCCCGCCGATTCCGTTGAAATACGCTTCGCCGCCCGTCGCGCCATAGAGCGCGACGTTCCCGATGAGGATGTTCGCCGCCGCTTCGTAGCCCGCCGCCGCCGGTTTGCGGACGGTTATCCTGCCGCCGGAAAGCCCCTTGCCGACGTAGTCGTTCGCCTCGCCTTCGAGGTGGAGCGTTATGCCCCGGCAGAGAAACGCGCCGAAGCTCTGGCCCGCCGAACCGGTGAAGTTGATGACGATGGCGTCGTCCGGCAGCCCGGCGGCCCCGTGTTTCCGGGTCACCGCGGAACTGAGCATCGTCCCGGCGGTGCGATCCCTGTTCCGTAACGGCATCGAGACGCGGACGGCTTCGCCGCGCTCGATGGCCGGCCGGGCGAATTCGATGAGCTTGTGGTCGATCTTGGATTGCAACTTGTGGTTCTGCTCCTTGGTCTTGCGCGGCGTGTCCTCGGAGGGCTGCCTGTAAAGAAGCTGCGAGAGATCGAGCCGCGTCCCTTTCGGGTGGCGGACCTCGCGCGCGCGGAGGCGGTCCACCCGGCCCACCATTTCCTCGACGGTGCGGTACCCGAGCGCGGCCATCAGTTCGCGCACTTCCTCCGCGACGAAGCGCATATAGTTGATGACGTGCTCGACCTTGCCGGGGAACTTCGCCCGCAACCGCGGGTCCTGCGTCGCGACGCCCACCGAACAGGTGTTGCAATGGCACTTCCGCAGCATGATGCAGCCGACCGCCACGAGCGCCGCCGTGCCGAACCCGTATTCCTCCGCGCCGAGCAGCGCGGCGACGACCACGTCCCGGCCCGTCTTCAACCCGCCGTCCGCGCGCACCCGGATGCGCGACCGGAGATTGTTCGCCAGCAGAACTTGCTGCGTTTCCGCCAGGCCGAGTTCCCAGGCCGACCCGGCGGACTTGATCGAGGTCTTGACCGAAGCGCCGGTGCCGCCCGAATCGCCCGCGATGAGGACTGCGTCCGCCCGCGCCTTCGCGACGCCCGCCGCGATGGTGCCGACATTCGCCACGGAAACGAGCTTCACGTGGATTTCGGCGGCGGGGTTGGCGCACTTCAAATCGTGGATCAACTGCGCCAGGTCTTCGATGGAGTAGATGTCGTGGTGCGGCGGCGGCGAGATGAGCCCAACGCCTGGAATGGTGAACCGCACCTCGGCTATCGTCTCATCGACCTTCGCGCCGGGCAGTTCGCCGCCTTCGCCCGGCTTGGAGCCTTGCGCCATCTTTATCTCGATCTGTTTCGCGTGGACGAGGTAGTTCATCGTGACCCCGAACCGCCCGCTCGCGACCTGTTTCATGGAGCACTCGCGCTCCGTGCCGAAGCGTTCCACCTGCTCGCCGCCCTCGCCGGTGCCGGACTTGCCGCCGAGCCGGTTCATGGCGATCGCCAGCGTCTCGTGCGCCTCGCGGCTGAGCGAGCCGAACGACATGGAACCCGTCGAGAACCGCTTGAAGATCGCTTCGCACGGCTCGACTTCCTCCAGCGGGATCGAACCCGCCGGGTCGATGTCGAAATCGACCAGGCCGCGCAGGGTCTGCAACCGCTCCTGCTGGTCGTTGATATATTCCGCGAAGTCGCGATACGAATTTCCGTCGCCCGTCCGCACGGCGTGCTGCAATTTGCCGACCGTGAACGGATTCCATTGATGGATCTCGCCGTCCCTGCGCCACGAGAATTCCCCGCCCTGTTCCAACGGCAGGCTGCCCGCGATCTTGTCGCTGAAAGCGCGCTCGTGCGTCTCGATCAGCTCCCGCTCGATCTGGTCCAGGCCGACCGAGGGGATGTGCGCGGTGGTGCCCTGGAAATATTCGCGGACGAAATCGAAATTCAGCCCGATGGCCTCGAAGACCTGCGCGCCCTTGTAGCTTTCGAGCGTCGAGATGCCCATCTTCGACATGACCTTGAGGATGCCCCCCTCGACCGCTTTCCTGTACCGGGCGAGCGCCTTCTTCGTCTCGGGAACCTGGAGCCGCTCCTTCATCATCCGCACGATGCTCTCGTACGCGAGCCACGGGTAAACCGCATCCGCTCCGTACCCGATGAGCGTGCAGAAATGGTGGACGCCGCACGGCTGCCCGGATTCCAGCACCAGCCCCGCCCTCGTCCTCAATCCCCGCCTTATGAGGTAATGGTGCAGCGCGCCCACCGCCAGCAGGCTCGGAACCGGGATGCGTTCCTCGCTCGCGCCGCGATCCGAGAGGATCAGGATTTCCGCTCCGCCGAGGATCGCCTCCGCCGCGCGCCCGCGCATCTCCTCTATCGCATCCGCCAGCGGCATGCCCGCGGGATACGTGATATCCACCTGCGCCGAGCGGATCCCGTTTTTGTCCAGCCGCCGGATCGCCGCGATGGCCGAAGCCGTGAGGATCGGCGAGTCGATGAACACCTGGCGGCAATGCTCCGCCGTTTCATCGAGCAGATTATGCTGCCTGCCGACGTGGCTCTCCAGCGAGGTGACGAGTTCCTCCCGCATATAGTCGAGCGGGGGATTGGAGACCTGCGCGAAGAGTTGCTGGAAGTAGTTGAAGAGCGGCTTGTTCCTGGCGGAAAGAACAGCGAGCGGGGCGTCGTTGCCCATCGCGCCGATGGGGTCTTTTCCCTGCTCGGACATCGGCTCGACCAAATCCCGCAGGAGTTCCGTCGTATACCCGAAAACGCCCTGGTAACGCGCCAGGTCGCGCGATTCGATGTCCAGGGCGGGCGGCTCGTCCCCGTCCTCCATTTCGCGGAGGCGCACCCTGTTCTCCTTGAGCCACTGCCCGTAGTGATCCTTCGTCAGCGTCTCGAAGATTTCGCGCTCGGGGACGATCCGCCTCTCGAGGGTGTCGGCCAGGAAAATCTCGCCCGGCTTCAACCGACCGCGCATCACCACTTCCTCGGGCGGGATGGCGAGCACCCCGGTCTCGCTGGCCATCACGAGCTTGTTCGCCTTCGTGACGCAATAGCGGCAGGGGCGCAGGCCGTTGCGGTCCAGCACCGCGGCCACGCGATAGCCGTCCGTCACCGCCACGAGCGCCGGGCCGTCCCACGGCTCGATGATCGTCGAGAAATAGTCGTAAAACTCCCGCCGGCGCGGCTCCATGAATTTGTCCTTGTGCCACGCCTCCGGGATGAGCATCCGCAAGGCGTGCGGCAGTTCGCGCCCGGCTTCTAGGAGCAACTCCAGCACGTTGTCGAAGACGGCTGTGTCGCTCATCCCCTCGCTCGTCACCGGCTTTATCTTCTCGATGTCGTCGCCGAAAAGCTCGCTCGCGATGACGGCTTCCCGGGTCTTCATCCGGTTCAGGTTGCCGCGCAGGGTATTGATCTCGCCGTTATGAACCGTGTTGCGGTACGGATGCGCCAGATGCCACGCGCCGAGCGTGTTCGTGGAAAAGCGCGAGTGCAGCAGCACCAGGCTCGTCTTCACCAACGGATTGGAGAGATCGGGGAAATACCCTTCGAGTTGCGGACAGGAAAGCAGGCCCTTGAAGACGATCTTCCGCCGGTCGAGCGAACAGACGTAAAACAACTCCGCGCTCCCGGCCAGCAGCGCCTTCGCGCGGTTTTCGATGACGCGCCGCAGGACGTAGAGCTTCGTATCCAGCCGCGCCGGTTCAAGCGAAGCGAGCGGCTCGACAAACACCTGCTTGATGACCGGCTCGGTTTGCAGCGCGCTCCTGCCGAGATCGGCGTTGTTCGTCGGCACGTCGCGCAAGGCCACGACCCTGAACCCTTCGGAATGCGCCGCTTTTTTGATGAGGTCTTCGAGCGCCAGCCGCAGCCCGTAGTCGCGCGGCATGAAAAGCTGCCCCACGCCGTAGGAATCGAAATCGCCCAGCCCCTTTACCCGGGCGGCGAAAAATTCGTGCGGCTTTTGGAGGAGCATGCCGGTGCCGTCGCCAGTCTTCTCCTCGGAGCCGCGCGCGCCGCGATGGTCGATATTCACGAGGACGCGGAACCCGTCCTCGATCAACTGATGGCTTTTCGTTCCATTGAGATCGACGAGCACGCCCACCCCGCAAGCGGCGCGTACGACCGATGGATCATAGAGTCCTGGTAATGTTTCCTGTTGGTTCACGTAAAAATCCCTTCGTGCCCTGCACGTTCAAAACGCAACGTCTAAGAAACTATTTCCCCGGAAAAGAAAAGGCAAATCTTTCCCTGACGCGATGCGCTTGATCCCGCCCTGAGCGGCGTCGTTGTCGTTGTAGAGGCGGCTGTGCCAGCCGCCAACGACCCGGAAGCGCCCGGCGCTTTTGGCGTTGCCTCCCGCTCCAGGCGGCTGGCACAGCCGCCTCTACAACCACGGATCAGGACCGGCTCCATTGGAACGGAGGGGTGTGCGGCAGGCCGTGCGCGGCGGCCACGGCTTCGCAAGTGACGCGGCCATCCATGAGATTGATGCCGGACGCCAGGGCGGGCTCGCGGCGGCAGGCGTCGACGAGGCCGTGGTCGGCCAGCGTCTCGACGAAGCGATACGTGACGTTGGTGAGGGCCTGCGTGGCGGTGCGCGCGTAGGCCGCGGGCATGTTCGCGACGCAATAATGGGTGACGCCTTCCTCGACGAAGACGGGATCGTCGTGCGTGGTGGGCCGCGAGGTTTCCGCGCAGCCTCCCTGGTCGATGGCGATGTCCACCAGCACGCTGCCGGGACGCATGACGCGGAGCATCTCCCGGCTGATGAGCTTCGGCGCCTTCGCGCCCGGAACGAGCACCGCGCCGATCAGCAGATCGACGGTGGGCAGAAGCTCCAGCAAGTGCGCCTGGCTCGAGTAGAGGGTGTGCGCCGCGTGCATGGTGATGTCGAGGAAGCGCATCCGTTCCAGGTCGACTTCCAGTATCGTCACGTCCGCATTGAGGCCCGTCGCCATGCGGGCGGCGTTCACTCCCGACGCGCCGCCGCCCAGGACCACCACCCGCCCGGGCAGCACGCCGGGCACGCCGCCGAGCAACACTCCGCTGCCGCCCCGGTGTTTCGCCAAAAAGTATCCGCCGACCATGATCGACATCCGCCCCGCCAGTTCGCTCATCGGCTCCAGCAGCGGCAGGCGGCGGTTCACCTCGACGGCTTCATAGGCGAGCGCCGTCACGCCCGCCGCCAGCAGCGCCCCGGTCAGCGGACGGTTCGCCGCGAGATGGAGATACGTGAAAAGGAGCAGCCCGCGCCGCAGGAGCGGATATTCGGAAGGAAGCGGCTCCTTTACCTTCACGATCATTTCCGCGCGGGCGAAGATTTCCTCGTGCGGTTCGATCAACTCCGCGCCCGCCTCCGCGTAATCGCCGTCCGGATACCCGGAGCCGATCCCCGCTCCGCGCTCGACCAGCACGGCGTGCCCGCGCTTCTTCAATTGCCACACCGCCGAAGGGAGCAGGCCGACCCGGAATTCCTGCTCCTTTATCTCCTTGGGGATGCCGATGATCATGCGTTTGCGACCGCTTGCAGATGCTCCATGACATCCCCCGCGGTTTCAACAAGCAACCGCTTTTCGCGCTCCGTGATTTTTCTCGGCCTGGTGTCGAAGACGCAGAGCGAGCCGAGCGGCAGCCCGCTCTGCGAACGCAGCGGAACGCCCGCGTAAAACCGCAACTTCGTATCCTTGGCAAGCGGGTTGCCGGCGAAGCGCCGGTCGCGCCGCAGATCCTCGACCACCAACATCTCGTTGCTGGCCACCATGTGCCCGCAGATGGAAAGATTCCGCGGCACGCGGCCGGCTCTCGCCACGTCATCCGGCAAGCCCGCCTGCGCGCGGAACCATTGGTTTTCCCTGTCGATCAGCGTAATGAGGGCGATTGGCGCCTCGAGGATGCGCGCGAGCCTTGCCGCCATGCGGTCAAGCTCAGGGTCGGGCTTCCCGTTGATCCGCCCCAGCGCGCGAAGGCCCTCGAGCCGCTCCTCCTCGTTCGCCGGGATGGGCGCGCCAACCGCCTCCGAAATGAGCGGCTCCGAGAATTTGCCCAACTGGACAACCGCTTCCGCGAGGGAGACGACCACCTCGTCCGCCCCGGAAGCGCGGAGCCGTTGCGTCGCGGCGGCCGTATTCTCGGCCGCTCCCCAGAGACCGACGAGTATCTTCAAACCGGCGTTATGCTCGCGCAGCCTCATGCTAAGATGGCGCGCCTGGATGATCGTCGAAGGCGCGACGACCGAGATGCACACTGCGTCGGCGCCCGATTTCTCGGCCAATTGCGGCATCTCGGCCGCGGGGAGGCTCGCGGGCGCGTTTTTCGCGTCGAAGCCCTGCTCCCGGAGGAGGTGCGCCAGCATCGCCCCGGCGAATTCGTCGCGCTCCGCCCGCGCGGGCAGGCAGAGAACCCGGCACGCGGGCGCGGCGTCCGACTCCGGCGGCGTCCTCGTGGCGAGATCGTCCATGATGTCGCGGATGCTCTGCATCACCGCCGCGCGCTGCTCCAGGTCGAGCGATTCCCGGCGGTAATCGGTCTCCGCGGCCGCGACCACGGGCATCAACACCGCATCGTAAAGCTCCGTCAGCGAATGAGTTTTCAAGTAGGCGTAAACGAGTTCGCCCGCCTCGTTCAAGCCCACGGTCAGAACGCGATGGTAAAATTCCTCGTGCGGCTGGAGCGCCTGTTCCTCGCTCAGAAGGACGCTGAGAAACTCCAGCCTCGGGACATGCCTGCCCATCACCGCGAGGCATACGGTCAAAGGCGTGGACAGCACCAGGCCCAACGGCCCCCAGAGCCACGTCCAGAAGAGCGCGGCGACGATGAGCGACAACGACGAAACCCCGGTGCTGGAACCATACAGCCACGGCTCGATGAAGTTCGCCACGGCCATCTCCAGGATGAAGTAAAGCGCGGCTGTCAGCGCGGGGCTGGTCCAGTTGTCCGAGACCGCGAACGAGAGACCGATGGGGATCGCCGCTCCGATCCACGGTCCTAGATAGGGGATGAAACGCATCACCGCCGCAAAGACGCCCCAGAGCGGCCCGTTCGGCAGCCCGATGAGCGAGAGGCCCCCTGCCACGATGGTCCCGTAGCTGACGTTCACGGCGAGCTGCGTAAGAAGGTATTTGGAAACCCGGCGCCCCGCGTCATCCATCGCGCTCGTCGTGGCGCTAATCCGCCCCTGGCCCACCAGCCGGATGAAGCGCCCGCGCAAATCCTCGCGCTTCAACAGCATGAAAACGACCAGCAGGAGGACGAGCGCCGCCGTTCCCAGCGGCCCGAGGACGGGCTTGACGATCCGCTGCGCAAGCTCGACGGGAGTCGCGTCCGGCGCCCCCCCGACGACCTTCACCGGCACCGGTTCCGCGGAAGGCGCGGCCCCGGCCTTCGGGACAACGGTGGGCAGTTCTTTTTTCAGTTCCTCAACCGCGCGCGAAAAGCGTTTGAAGCGCGTGCCGCCCGGCACTTTCAATTCATGAATCTTCGCGGAGATATTTTGCTGATAGTCGGGAAGCTTCGCCGCCAGGTCGACGAGTTGCCTCGTAAGAATCCAACTCGCCGCGCACGCCGTGAGAAACAACAGGAGGACGACGATCAACACCCCCGCAACCCTTCCTATGTAACGCTCGATGCGCCAGACGATGGGCGAGAGGAGAAAACTAAGGAGCGCAGCCAGCGCCAGCGGTATGAGAAGATCGCGCGCGAAATAAAGCACCGCGATGACAAACCCCGTGAGGAGCAGCCCCCAAATGCCCGCCAAGGCATCCGCCGCGCCGGTCTTCCTCACTTGCACGCGGGCAATGTATCATCGGTGGCGTCCCAAACCAAATCGCGCTATCTCCTTATCTCCCTGTTATGCCGGACCTCTATTTCTACGAACCGCCCCCCGAAAAGCGAATCGGCGGGCTGGACGCCGCCATACAGGAAATGCGGCGCGCGCTGGAAAAGCTGGGCTGGACCGTGAAGACGAACGCCCCCCCGCCCCTCGCGGAAAGCAAGCCTGTCGTCCATTTCCACGGCCTGTGGCAATTCGCGCACAACCGCCTCTCCCGCCTCTGCGCCACGCGCGGCGTCCCCTGCGTCGTCTCTCCCCACGGCATGCTCGAACCGTGGGCGTGGAACCACAAGGGCTGGAAAAAGCGGCCCTACTTCGCATTCGTGGAAAAGGGCCATCTTTCCAGGGTCTCGGCCCTGCTGGCCACGAGCGAGGGCGAGGCGGCGCAACTCCGCCGCTTCTTCCCCGGGCAGCGGATCGAAATCCTCCCCCTCGGCCTGACGGGCGACGCCCGACCCGGCTATGAAAACGCCCGCGCCGCCCTTGGCTGGCGGGCGGACGAACGGGTGCTGCTCTTTCTCTCGCGCATCCATCCAAAAAAGGGCCTCGAAATGCTGCTGGAAGCGCTCGCAACGGGCCGCCAACCGGCGGAAACCCGGCTCGTCGTCGTGGGCGACGGCGAGGCCGACTACCTGCGCCGGCTTCGCGCCCATGCCGCGAAAGACGGCCTGCCGCGCATCGACTGGATCGGGCCCGTCTGGGGAGAAGAACGCTGGAAATATTTCCAGGGCGCCGACCTTTTCTGCCTCCCCTCGCATTCGGAAAACTTCGGGCTGGCCGTGCTGGAAGCCTGCCAGGTCGGCACGCCCGTCCTGACGACCAACACGACCCCCTGGGCCGCGCTGCCCCGCGGTTTTATCGCCAGCCCCACCGTGGCGGGCATCCGCGAGGCGCTCGACCGGTTCTTCGCAAAAGACCGGGCCGCCCCCGGCGAACGCGAAACCCTCGCCGCGTGGGCCTGGCGCGAATACCACTGGGACGCGCTCGCACGCCGCTACGCGACTTTCTACGAATCCCTGCGCTAAGCGTCACCCGTCAATACCGATTACGCGTCAATTGGCATGCTAAGACGCAAAAAAACCCAGGACGAAAAACCGCGTGATGATGCCTGCGAAAAGGATGCCGAGCAAAAGCAGCATCCAGCGAAAGCGCAACCAAAGCTCTCGAAACCCGGAAAACTGGGCAAAGATGTCCGCGACATGAGCGGTGCAGTAACAAACGTTGGCGAGTACAGCGAGCACGAACAAAAAGAGAACGCCGTTTAAGGAGAAGGCGCTTCGTGACGCCGGCCACGAAACGCGGAAATAGCCCAGAACGATCAACGCCAGCGCCGCGTTGTAAATGAGGCGGCGCGGTTCCCAATAGCGAATCGAATCGGTGACCATCTCCCGAAGCGACGCGCGCTTGGACGCCCGGGCAGGTTCGGCTTCGTTCATTTGGATGTGCGGGAATTGTGGAAGTCGGCCGGCAGTTTTTTGTCGCGACGCTTGTAAACCGCCTCAAAACCCTTCTCGCGTGGCGTCAGAGTCAGCGCCTTCGGATCGGATTCTCAGCGCTTGCTTTGACGGCGAGTACTGCAAAAGCAAATAGTAGAGGCAGGACTTTCATAAATGCGGAAGCGGAGTCGCCTAACGACCCAAGCTCAGCCATCGCGGAGAGAGCCGGTTAGCTCCACGCATGGTTAGGTATTGCGGTCATTCGGATGGCTGGCCTTTTTTGGAATCAAGAATGATGTCCGGAGAAACGACAACACAAAGGTTATTTCCTTTCCTAACGAGGAGAGTGAGTTCCAGTTTTTCTGATTTGATCGCTCGCGCGAGAAGCAGCCGCGCCTCGGGAGCTTGATTCGGCGCCACAGCGATAAACACTTCGGGCGCCTTTTTTCCGGTTATTGTTGTACACTCAATGCTATTGGTGTGAAGAATTGAATGGACGCGAGCGCCAACGGTCTTTTCCTGTTCGATTGTGTGGCTGTAACTTGCGACAATCGCGATGCTCGTAAACTCATCGGCGATGCTGTGTCGGAGCGAGGGGAAGAGCAAAATGCCAATGAGTAGAAAACGGCGAATAAAAGGTTTCATAATGATTCAGGGCGACCGTGCTGAGTAATCAGCACCGGCTCCTCTCCTGCTCAGCGATAATCTCGGTCGCTTTGCGCTTGAGTGTAGTAACCGATTCTGTTCGCATGGAGTGATACTAGAGTGGCATTCTTCGCAGTGCAAGAGAAAAAAGCCTAACGAGAACAAAATAAGCTGCCGGCGAGCACGGCGCGGCTCCTGCGTCGAGTGAAGCGAGAGGCCTTGTTCGCATGTGCTTGGCATACGTCCTCCATGATCTTGTGCATAGAACCTGCACACGAGATAAATGTCCTTCGCTTCGTTAATTCGGCGTCCTAAACGGAGACGAGCGGCTCAGAGGCCTAACGAGAACAAGGTCAGCTACAGGCGGAGTGCGGCGCGGCCTGTGCGGGCGGTTCTGCGGGTCTGCAAGCAGCCAGCGTGACGCGCGGAGCCTTTTCGCTGCATCGCATGGTTAGGCGATGGTGTGTTCATTGGATGTGCGCGTCTGTATCCGTCTGCACCAAATAGACGACAGCTGCGAGGAAACGAGATCGCCAACCAAAAAGAATATAAGGATAGTGCTCGGAAACACCCCCATGAGAACAAACAACGCTACGACCGCAACCAAGGCACTCATTATAGCGAGAACGCGGATCGGACCGCCAAATGCAGAAATGGAAAAATAACGACCGCCGACATATTGCCAATGGAAGAAGTTGGCCGCGAGGCTGAGAACGGCAATGAAGCTAAGGATTATCGAAATCGTCATTCGTGTGGTTTGCGGAAGTCGCCTGACGTACTCAAGCCTAGCGAATGAGGCTGGCGAAGTCAATGCTGGAACTCGGAACCCGCCCCACCGCCAGCCTCCGTTCACCGGAGCGCGTGGTTAGGCGTTACGGCTGACGGAACGCTTGACGGATGATGCTTGGCACTTCAGCCCGACGCCATTTGTAGACTTCCAGTTTGAGGATCGCCGCGCTCTGCGGCGGTTTGGTTTGCCGCAGTCTCAGGTCCGTGTCTTGGGATCGTAGGCGCAATGGACGATGGTCGGTGTAAAGGGTCCGGGGTCGACCTGCACTTCAGGCACTACTCAAGGCACACGGAGAGCTCCTATGTGATGTGGTGTAAGCAGTTTGTCCGCTTTCACAGGCTGCGCCACCCGCGGGAGATGGGTGAAGAGGAGGTGTCGGCCCTCCTCAAGCACCTGTGCGTGGACCGGGATGTGGCCGCGGCGACTCACAATCAGGCGCTGACGCCCTCGTTTTTCTCTACCGGGAGGTGATCAAGAAAAGACTGGCGGACATTCGGAAACACCGACCGCGCCGGGCGAAGCGGGCGCCGGGCGGTGCTGACGGTGGACGAAGTGCGGACCGTGCTGGGCGCAATGAGCGGAACAGAGGCGCTTCTGGGGCGATTGTTGTACGGCTGCGGGCTGCGATTGGCCGAGGCCCTTTCGCCTACTCTGGGTTGTAGAGGCGCTGTGTCGGCCGCCTAAAGACCTGAAAGCGCCTGGCGTTTTTGGCGTTGCTCCCGCTCCAGGCGGCTGGCACAGCCGCCTCTACAACAACAACAACAACAACAACGACAACGACGCCGCTCAGGACGAAAAGTGCATGATACGCTCCAAGGTTTTCAGGCGAGCGCGGCCTGGGCGGCGGCGAGCTTGGCGATGGGGACGCGGAAGGGGCTGCAACTGACGTAGTTCAACCCTAGCCGATGGCAGAACTTTACGCTCTCCGGCTCGCCGCCGTGTTCTCCACAGATGCCCAGCTTGATGTTGGGCCGCGTCTTCCTGCCGTGGTCGCGCGCGATTTCCATGAGCCTGCCGACGCCCGGCTGGTCGATGGTCGCGAACGGGTTCGCCTTGAATATTTCCAGTTCCAGGTATTGCGGAAGGAAGCTCCCGGAGTCGTCCCGGCTCATGCCGAGCGTCGTCTGGGTGAGGTCGTTGGTGCCGAAGCTGAAGAACTCGGCCTCCCGCGCGATCTCGCCCGCGAGGAGCGCGGCGCGCGGTATCTCGATCATGGTTCCGACCAGGTAGTTGAATTTTGTCTTCTTTTCCCTGGCGACTTGCGCGGCGACTTTGCGCACGACTTCGATCTGCAATTTCAGTTCTTTCGCGAAGCCGACGAGCGGGATCATGATTTCCGGCTTTACTTTTATCCCCTTTTTCTGAACTTCGGCCGCGGCTTCAAAAATGGCGCGGGCCTGCATCTCGGAAATCTCGGGATAACTGATGCCGAGCCGGCAGCCCCGGTGGCCGAGCATGGGGTTGAATTCGTGCAGTTCCTCGACCCGTTTGGATATCTGGTCGAGGGAGACGCCGAGTTTGTCCGCGAGCTTGCCCTGGGCGTCGTGGCCGTGCGGCAGGAATTCGTGCAGGGGGGGATCGAGGAACCGGATGGTGGCGGGAAGTCCCTTCAGTTCCTCGAAGATGCCGATGAAGTCTTCCCTCTGGTAAGGGAGAAGTTTCGCGAGGGAGGCGGCGCGTTCCTCGGGCTTGGAGGCGAGGATCATCTCGCGCATGGCGTCGATGCGGTTGCCTTCGAAGAACATGTGCTCGGTGCGGCAGAGGCCGACGCCCTGGGCGCCGAAGGCGAGGGCGTTGGCGACCTGGTCGGGCGAGTCGGCGTTGGTGCGGATGTCGAGTTCGCGGAATTTGTCCACCCATGTCATTAACTGCGCGAATTTGCCGTAGGTCTCGCTCTTCTTCGCGGGGAGCGATTTCGCGACGAGCACCTGGACGACCTCGGATGGCGCGGTCTGGACTTCGCCGGCGTAGACGGCGCCCGCCGTTCCGTTGATGGAAATGTAATCGCCCTGCCCGAGGGTGATTCCGCCGGCGGTGACGGTTTTTTTCTCGTAGTCGATGCGCAGGTCGGAAGCGCCGCAGACGCATACTTTCCCCATCTGCCGGGCGACGAGCGCCGCGTGCGAGGAGACGCCGCCGCGCGCGGTGAGGATGCCTTCCGCCGCGATCATGCCGCGCAGGTCTTCGGGCGAAGTCTCGACGCGGACGAGGACGACTCTGTCTCCCTTGTGGGCGAGTTCGACGGCGTCCACGGCGTTGAAGACCACCTTGCCGGTGGCGGCGCCGGGGCCGGCGGGGAGGCCGCTGGAGATTTTGCGCGCGGCGGTCTCGGCCTCGCGGTCGAAGACCGGGGCGAGGACGTGGCTCAAGGAATCCGCCGGGATACGCTTCACGGCGTCTTCCTTGGAGATGAGTTTTTCGTTCACCATGTCCACCGCGATCTTCACCGCGGCGAGGCCGGTGCGTTTGCCGTTGCGGGTTTGCAGGATGTACAGGCGGTTGTCTTCCACCGTGAACTCGAGGTCCTGCATGTCCTTGAAATGTTTTTCCAGCGTGGCGCGGACTTTCAAAAGCTCCTTGTGGGCGTGGGGCATTTCCTTCGCGAGTTCCGCGACGGGCTTCGGCGTGCGGACGCCGGCGACGACGTCTTCGCCCTGGGCGTTGATGAGGTATTCGCCGTAGAAGACCTTCTCGCCGCTGGCGGGGTCGCGCGTGAAGGCGACGCCGGTGGCGCTGGTGTCTCCCCTGTTGCCGAAGACCATGGTCTGGACGTTGACGGCGGTGCCCCATTCGTGCGGGATGCCGTATTTGCGCCGGTACACGATGGCGCGGTCGTTGTTCCAGGAGCCAAAGACGGCGCCGACGGAACCCCACATCTGGGCGCGGGGGTCCTGGGGAAATGTTTTGCCCGTGCGTTCCTTCACGAGGGCCTTGAAGCGCTCGACCATCCGTTTCAGGTCTTCCACCGTGAGGTCGGTGTCCTTCTCGACCCCGGCCTCGTGCTTGATCCCTTCGATGACGGTTTCGAACGGTTCGTGCTCTTCGCCTTCGCGTTTCTGCACGCCCAGGACGACGTCGCCGTACATCTGGATGAAACGGCGGTACGAATCCCACGCGAACCGCGGGTTGCCGCTCTTCTCGGCGACGATCTCGACCACGTGGTCGTTCATGCCGAGGTTCAGGATGGTGTCCATCATGCCGGGCATGGAATCCCGCGCGCCGGAACGGACGGAGAGCAGCAGCGGCTTGTCGAGGTCGCCGAGCTTCTTGCCGACCGATCTCTCGATCTTGCCGAGCGCGGCCTCCACCTGGGCCTGCAATTCCGGCGGATACTTTCTCCCGTTCTCATAGAAATAGGAGCAGACTTCGGTGGTGATGGTGAAGCCGGGGGGCACCGGCAGGCCGATGCGGGTCATCTCCGCGAGGTTCGCGCCCTTGCCGCCGAGGAGGGGCTTCATCTTGCCGTCGCCATCGGCCTTTCCATCGCCGAAATAATAGACGTAACGTTGCTTAGCGGATTTGCCGTGGGATTTTTTGCGTTTTGCTGACATGCTTCTCTGCTGCTGGGTTTGGGTTGATTCAGGCTGCCGACGGCTGCTCGGCGGAGGAGATGACCTCGCCGACCAGCGTCGTGAACTCCGCTACGCCCGTGCTCGGGACTATGACCGAATTGCGGCGGCCATGCGCCTCCTCGGTGATGCGGAGAAATCGGCCGCGCTCATTTTCGCGGTATTCGATAAAGAAGTGTTTGCGCTCAACCTGAAGTTCGCGCGAAGCGATGATGTTTTCCATAGCCGTTGGGGGGGATGCTCTCTCCTTCTCTTGGATAAAGAGCGGACACCTATCGCAGAATTAAAGCAAATCGTAAATACGAATTTGGCCGCCAGAAGGCCCTGCGAGACCGCGCGCTCAACGACGGTTAGCGGCGGCCGAAAATGCCCGGTCAGGCGCTTCTGCGGATGTCTTCCGGGTAGTCGTGAGGGCCGGAATGGAATTCCCTGCGCGTGAAGAGAGGCGTCTTGTCCTCGGGCTTCGGATGCCGCGCGCGATACTTGCGAACGCGCTGCACGATCTTATGCCAGGGGAAATAGATCTCCCGGGGGGCGGCGGCAACCGCCTCCGGGTCGATGACTCCGGGATGCCGTCGCACGATCTCCGAGAGCGAGATCATCGGATCCCCGGCCTCGATCCTGACCAGCAGTTCCGCGATGGGAAATGCGACCCGCGCCTTTTCATCGTGCGGCCCCGGCAGGAGATACTCGGGCGGGATGCGATCCAGAAAGTCTTTCAGGTCGAGGGCGATCACCTCCGGTTCGGGAGCGGCGGCTGGTTTCGATTCAGGCTGCGGAGGCGCGCCCTGCGTCAGGGACGTCGGCGGCCTTTGGGGCGGCAGGGGCGCCAGGGGCGGCTTTAATGAATCGAGCTTCCCGAAGAAACGATCGTAAGTTTCGGCCCCGGCGGTTGTCGTTTCCGCGGGAGTTTTCTTATTCCACCCGAAAAATGATATCATGGCCGGCTGTTTATTAAGCAACTTTCGCGCCCGAGCGTCGCATCTTTCGCATTGAGTTTCAGAGCGCTTTATTCCACCATTGCCCCCCCTCTCGCCATGACAAAATCCGAAATCATCGACCGCATCCTGAATCCCGGCATCGTCGCCGTCATCCGCGCCGATTCCCCCGAGCAACTTATGTCCGTCGCCGGGGCCCTCCATGAAGGAGGCGTCACGGCCCTGGAAATAACCATGACGACCCCGGACGCCATCCGGGTCATCAGCGAAGTCGGGAAGAAGTTCGGCTCGAAGGTGCTGATGGGCGTCGGCACCGTGCTGGACGCCGAGACATGCCGCGCGGCCATCCTGGCGGGCGCCGAATTCGTCGTCACGCCCGTGTTCCGTCCCGAAGTCATCCGGCTTTGCAACCGCTACAGCAAGCCGGTGGCCAGCGGCGCCTATTCGCCCACCGAAGCGCTCGTGGGCCACGAGTCCGGCGCCGACTTCATCAAGGTCTTCCCCGCCGACCAGCTCGGGCCGACGTACATCAAGAACCTTTTGGCCCCGCTCCCCATGCTGCGGATCATCCCGACCGGCGGAGTGAACGTCGATACGGCCGCCAGCTTCATCCAGGCCGGATGCGCGGCCCTCGCCGCCGGTTCAAGCCTGGTCAGCAAGGACATTCTGAAAAACAGCGACTGGAAGAAACTGACCTCCGTCGCCGCCGCCTTTGTCGAGGCGATCAAGAAAGCAAAAGCGGGGCAGCAGTCCGCCTAGACTAAAGCCTGTTGCAAAAGTCGGTAGCCCTTGGGCTGGGTGGCCCCGGCAATTTTTTTTGAAGATTATGGTTGCCAGCCTGTTACCTAATCGAATATATCGAGTAGGTAATGATCGGTCGGCTTCAGCGCCAGTCTTCTCTGTTCGGTTTTGCTTTCTTCAAAGAA